>CAWBOB010000008.1:0-648805 GCA_963790335.1 uncultured Actinomycetes bacterium
CCGCGCCGGAAGATGCGCTGGAGCCAGCTGCGCCGCCCGGCCTTGCGCTTGTGCGCGCGTGAACACCATCAGCATCGACGGCGTCACGACCAGCGTCAGCACGGTCGCGAACGACAGGCCGAAGACGATCGCCGAGGACAGCGAAATCCACCACTGCGTCGACGGCGCGTTGATCGTCGTCTCCTGGTGGAAGATCTCCAGCCCGAGGCCGAAGGCGATCGGCAGCACGCCGAGGATGGCCGACACCGCCGTCAGCACGACCGGGCGGGCGCGTTCGCGGCAGGTCTGCAGCACCGCCTCCATCTTGTCCCAGCCTTCCTCGCGCAGCCGGTCATAGGTGTCGATCAGCACGATGTTGTTGTTCACCACCACGCCGGCCAGCGCGATCACGCCGATGCCCGACATCACGATGCCGAAGGCCTGGCCGGTCAAGCAGCAGGCCGAGGAACACGCCGATCGTCGCCATGACCACGCAGGACAGCACCAGCCAGACGCTGGTGAACTTGTTGAACTGCGCCAGCAGCACCAGGAAGATCAGGAAGATGGCCGCGCCGAAGGCCTTGCTCAGGAAGGCGCTCGCTTCCTCGCTGTCCTCGTTGGAGCCGGCGAGCTTCCAGCGCGGTGCCGCTGCCGAGATCCATCTCGCTGATCGCCTGTCGTGACCTGCTGCCTGCACGGCAGCGACCTGCATGCCGGCGGCGACGTTGGCCTGCACGACGATCGTGCGCTCGCCGTCGATGCGGTTGAGGATGCCGACCGTCGGCTCCGCCTTGCGCTCGACGAAATTCGAGATCGGCACCGAGCCCTGCGCGGTCTCCACGCGCAGCTCGTCGAGCGTCGACAGCGTGCGCCGGTCCTCCGGCAGGCGCAGCCTGATGTCGACCGCGTCGTCGACGCCGGCCGGCCGGTATTCGCTGAGCTTCAGCCCGTTGGTGACGAGCTGGACGGCGGTGCCGACGGACAGTCGGGCTGACGCCGTATTGCGCCGCCTTGGCGCGATCGACCTCGATCGCCCAGTCGACGCCGGGCGGCGGCAGGCCGTCCGAGATGTCGATGACGCCGGGGACCTGGGCGATGCGGGCCGCGACAGCCTTGCGCCTTCTTGTCGAGCCCGGTCGGGATCGGCGGCGGAAAGCCTGACCTGGATCGCCTTGCCGGTCGGCGGGCCGGCCTCCGGCACGCGCACCTCGACGTCGACGCCGGGAATGCCGGCCATGACGACGCGCAGATCGTCGAGGATCTCGTGCGCCGACTTGCGCTCGCGCCAGTCGACGAACTCGTACTGGATGACGCCGACGACGTCCTCGGGGATGTCCTGGCCGCCGCCCTGCGTCTTGCCGACGCGCGTGTAGACCGACTTGACGCCCGGCCAGCCGAGCAGCCTGTCTTCGGCCTCCTTCGTCGCGCAGGTCCATCTCGGCCAGCGAGAGATTGCCGCGCGCATGCACGTAGAGCAGGCCGTAGTCCGGCTCGACATTGGGGAAGAACTCGACCCCGGCGCCGTACTTGCCGTAGGCCATGAACACGCCGCCAGCAGCGCCACGGTCAGCAGCAGCACGGTGATCGGGAAGCGCACCGCCTGCTTGACGATCGCCATGTACCAGCCGTCGCGATGTCGTCCTCATGATGCTTGGGCGCCTTGGCGAATATCGCGCCGAGCGTCGGCGTGAACACCAGCGCGTAGAGCATCGACGCCGACAGCGTCACGATCAGCGTGATCGGCATGTACTTCATGAAGTCGCCGACGATGCCCGGCCAGAACAGCAGCGGCGAGAAGGCGGCGATGCGCGTCATCGTCGCGGCGATGACCGGACCGGCCATGCGCCTGGCCGCCAGCGCGAAGGCCTCCTCCTTCGGCATGCCCTCCGTCATCCGCCGCTCGGCGAATTCGGTGACGATGATGGCGTCGTCGACCAGCATGCCGACCGCCAGGATCAGGCTGAACAGCACGATCATGTTGATCGTGAAGCCCATCATCGCGAGCAGCAGGATGCCGATCAGGAAGGATGACGGGATGGCAAGCCCGATCAGCAGCGAGGCGCGGCCCGACAGCGCATAGAGAATGACGATGAAGACCAGGATCACGGCGATCATGACGTGGTTCTGCAGGTCGCCGAGCAGCTGGTTGACGAAGACCGACTTGTCCTGGGTGTAGGTGACCTGCATGCCTTCCGGCATCGCCTTGACGAAGTTGTCGGCGACGCGCCTTCACCTCGCCCGAGCGTGTCGATCAGGTTGGCGCCGATGCGCTTCTTCACCTCGATGGCGATGGCCGGCTTGCCGTCGAGCCGCGTGACGGTCTCGGCGTCCTTGAAGGTCGAGCGCACCGTCGCCACGTCCTTGGCCTGGACGACGGCGGTCGGCGTCGGCGACGACCGGCAGGTTGGCGATGTCCTCCGGCGTCTCGATCAGCGAAGGCACCTTGACGGCGTATTTGCCTTGCGAGCCCTCGATGTTGCCGGCCGCCACCAGGCTGTTGGATGCGCCGACGCCCTGGATCAGCTGGTCGAGCTGCAGCCCGTAGGAGGACAAGCTTCATCGGGTCGATGACCACCTCGACGAGATCGTCGCGGGCGCCCTGCAGCGTGCCCTCGAGCACGCCCGGGCACCTCCTCGATGCGGTCGCGCAGCTCGCGCGCGGCCGCCGTCAGCACGCGCTCGGGCACGTTGCCGGAAAGCGTCACGACCAGCACCGGGAATTCGGAGATGTTGACCTCGGTGACCGTCGGCTCCTCGGCCGCCTGCGGCAGGTCGGCCTTGGCGTCCTGCACCTTGCTGCGCGTATCCTGCAGCGCCGTCGCCAGGTCGATCGACGGCTGGAACTCGACCAGCACGTAGCCGCCGCCCTGGAAGGCGGCGGACCGCATTTCCTTGAGGCCCTTCAAGCTCTTCAGCTTGGTTTCCATGGGCCGCAGCAGCAGGCGCTCCGAATCCTCCGGCGAGATGCCCTGATAGATCAGGCTCACATACATGATCGGAATCGGAACGTCCGGCTCCGCTTCCTTCGGCGTCGACTGGTACGCGACCGCACCGGCCAGCATGCAGGAAGAACAGGATCGATATCGTGAGGCGCGCGTTGTGGATCGCGAGCTTGACGATATCCATGACTACTGCGTCCCGGCCGCCGCGCCGCTGCCAGCTTCTTGACCGTCTCGGCATCGGCTTCGACCGGCTTCACCACGTCGCCTTCCGTCACCAGCTCCTGGCCGGCAACGATGATGCGCGCATCGGCGGGAATGCCGCCGAGCACCAGGCCCGTTGGTCGTGTCGTCGATCAGGTCGATCGGGATGGAACGTCGACCTTGTTGTCCTTGTCGACCGCGCGGATGCCGAGGTCGCCGGCAGCGCTCAGCGTCACCACCGAGCGCGGCAGGATCACCGCGTCGACCGGGCGGCGACCGCAGCGTGATCTCGGCGGTCATGCCGGCGGGCAGCGTCTTGTCCTCGTTGGGGATGGCCACCTCGACACGGAAGGTGCGGGTCGCGGTCGAGGCGTCGCGGCTGATGTAGCGCAGCGTGCCCTTGACGGTCGTGCCGTTGACCAGCCGGATGTCCGCCTCGCTGCCGAGCTTCAGATACTGCAGGTCGCGCTCGCTGACCTCGCCGATCGCCAGCAGCGGGTCGAGATTGATGCAGCGTCGCCACCTCGCCGCCTGCCATGATCGCGCTTCCGTCCTCGACCGGCACGCGGTCGATGACGCCGTTGAACGGCGCGTAGATCTCGATCTGCGGCAAGCTCGGCCTCGCGCCGTCTCGAGCTGCGCCTTGGCGGCGGCAAGCTGCGGAGCGCGCCTGGTCGGCCTGCAGCTTCGGGGCGTTGCCGCCCTTGACCAGCCGCTCGGCCGCATCGGTCTCCGCCTGGCGCTGCGTGACCAGGACCTCGGCCATGTCGACGGCCGCCTGCTTGTCCTCGGCGTCGAGGCGCATGATCAGGTCGCCCTTGTTGACGTGATCGCCCTGCCTGACAGGAAGCTCGTCGATGATGCCCATGACGCGGATCGCCAGCGTCGCGCGCTTGTCCGCCTCGGTCTGGCCGGAGATGCGGATCGCGCGCGCATGCTGGACATGCGGCGGCGTCACGACCGCGACGGTGCGCACCGGCGCCTTCGGCTCCTCGGCCTCGGCCGGCTTGGCCGGCATCCTCGGGCGCGGCGCTGCCGACCGACGAGAACTTGCCCGTTCCCATCCAGGCGGCAAAGCCGACCAGCACGACGAACGCGATGAGCTTGTTGAACCTCACTCTCGGCATGATCGTTCATGTCCAGAGCGGGGCGCCGGCTTAAGCCCCGTGTTTCTTCTTCGGCGCGCCCCGGATGTGGGCATGCACAAAGCCGTGTTCAACCCGCGTGCACGCGCGCGCGAGCAAGCCGCGGCTTCTACAGCAACAATGGCACAAAATAGTCACACAATCAAGTCGATCACCCTGCCGCAAAAGCTAGCTCATCTTGCAAACGACGATTCGAATGCTCTGATCGCAGCGAATGGCGGCAGTGTCAGCATCATTCGATCACGATCGGACATGGCGTGCCCGCCGCGGACACTCCACGCTCTCGATGGCTCGGTAGGTCTCTTCCGCCGACCCGGGAGCGGGTTCGCGGCCGCGGACCGGGACGCCCAGCCCCAACCGACCAGCGGCGTCCTGACATGCTGCGGCGACCTCTTCGGGCGACGGCCGCCATTCCGCGCGGGATCCTTGATCTGCGCGCAGATCTCGGCCGACGATTTCTCCCACCACGACCATCTCGACTGGCGCGAGATGCCAGCTCTCGCGCGCCGGGCGGTCCATGAAGACGCTGGAATTGCTGGCGAAATGGCAGGTCGGGCAGTGCATTCCCGGATTGCCGAAGCCGCTGCCGTCCTTGCCGCGCTGGACGTTGAAGCCATGCACCCGGGTGACGCCGTAGTGAGCGCCCGACCAGCGCGGGCAGTCGTCCTGGCACATGGCAGTTGGCGCAGCGCGGATGCGAGAAGACCGCAAAGATCTTGTCCCATTGCGGCGAGCCCCCCGGCCGCATCGCCCTGCCTTGCGGCAAGGCCGTGCCGGCCGTCGCCGCGACGATGGCGGCAGCTGCCAGGAAGATTCGCATACACGTCTCATGCGAACGCGGCCTGTTTTCCAGATCGGCAGCGAGCGCACGCGCTTGCCCGTCAGCGCCGAGACCGCATTGGCGAGTGCGGCGGCCGCCGGCGGCGTGCCGACTTCGCCGACGCCGCCCATCCTGTGGTAAGTTCTCCAGGATGGCGACCTCGAAAGCCGGGCACTGGTGGATGCGCATGGCATCGAAATCGTGGAAGTTCGACTGCTCGACCATGCCGTCGGCGAAGGTGATCTCCTGGCCCATCGCCGCGGACAGGCCGTAGATCGCGCCGGAAACGAGCTGCGCCTCGATGATCCCGGGATCGATCGCCGTGCCGACATCGGCGGCGATCCACACCTTCTCGATGCGGATGCCCGACGGCGTGTCGGCCACCTGCGACGACCTCGCCGACCCAGCTGCCGAAGGAGAGCGTGAAGGCAAAGCCCTTGGCCTTGCCCGGCCGGCAGCGTCTCGCCCCATTTCGCCATCTCGGCGACCTTGTTGACGACGGCCAGCGCGGCCGGGAAATCCGCCATCAGCTTGCGCCGCATCTCGACCGGATCGAGCTTGCCCGGCCGCGGCGATCTCGTCGAGGAAGCATCTCGTGGAAGAAGCCGTTGAAGGAGGCGCCGACCGAGCGCCACGAACCGACCGGCAGCGTGATGTCGGCCTCGTGCCCGCTGACGCGGTAGTTCGGGATCGTGTAGGGCTGGTCGTAGGAACCCTCGACGATCAGCTTGTCGGGCCCCAGCGGCGAGATCGACGGGAAGACGCCGGCGCAGCGTGCTCGCCATGATCGAAGGCGAGGCGATCGTCATGTCGAGCGCGACCGGCATGCCGTCGTCGCCGAGCCGGGCGCGGAAGCGGCCGAGCGCCGTCGGGCGGTAGACGTCGTGGCGCGTGTCTTCTTCGCGCGTCCAGGTCACCTTGACCGGGCGCCCGCCGGTCTCCTTGGCGAGCAGCGTCGCGTAGAGCGAAAAGTCCATCTCGCCGCGCCGGCCGAAGCCGCCGCCGAGCGAGCGGCATATGGACGTTGGTCTTGTCGCCGTCGACGCCGGCGAGGTCGGCGCAGAGCTAGCGCACCAGCGTCGGTATCTGGCTCGGCGACCAGATGTCGAGCACGCCGTCCTTGCAGCGCGCCGTCGCGTTCAGCGGCTCCATGCACGTATGCGCCAGGTACGGCACGAAATACTCGGCCTCGATCAGCTTTTCGCGCGGCGCGTCGGCGAAGGCGGCATCGACGTCGCCGTCGTCGCGCATGCGCCGATCCGTCGGCGGCGAGCGCAGTCGTCGAGCGCCTTGCGGATCGCCGGCATTGTCCGCGGGATATTCGGCCGCGCCCCACTCGACCTCGATCGCGTCGGCCGCATTGAACGCCGCCCAGGTGTTTTCGGCGATCACGCCGAAGCCCGGACGCATAGGTCGTCTCGAGCGGCACGATCTTGACCACGCCCGGCATCTTCTCGGCCTTCGAGAGGTCCGACTTCACCGGCTTCGCCCAGAAGCGCGGGCTCATCTTCACCGTGCCGTAGAGCATGTCGGGCAGCATCACGTCGATGCCGAAGATCGGCGCGCCGGTGACCTTGGCCAGCATGTCGACGCGCGGCTGCGGCTTGCCGAGCAGCTTCCACTCGCTCTTGTCCTTGAGCCGCACGTCGGACGGCGACGTCGAGCTTGCGCGGCGTCGGCCGCGACCTCGCCATAGGTCACCGACTTGCTCGACGCCTTGTGCATGATCGTGCCGTTCTCGGTCGACAAGCTCGCCGGCCGGCACGCCGAGCCGCGCCGCGGCGGCCGGCGACCAGCATCTCGCGCGCCGCCGCGCCCGCCTCGCGCATCTTGACGAAGCCGTCGCGGGTCGACGACGAGCCGCCGGTGCCCTGCAGGCCGAAGACCTTGCCGAGCGCCGCCCATCAGCCCGCGCACGCTCTCGGCGACGGAGCCCTCGTCGTAGAAGGCGAAGGGCCCGCCCTCCTCCAGCATGGCGGCGTTGTAGTAGGCCCAGTCGACGCGGGCCCGGCTCGACCTTGACCTGGTCGAGGCCGACATTCAGCTCCTCGGCGACCAGCGCCGCGAGCGTGGTCGAAATGCCTTGCCCCATCTCGGCGCGCGGCGCGATCACGGTGATGGTGTTGTCCGGCGCGATCTTGACGTAGGGATTGAAGGTCGCCTCGCCCTCGGCGAGGTCCTTCTGCAGCGGGTTCGGATAGGGCTTGCGGTACGTAGTAGTAGCCGAAAGCCGCGCCGCCGGCGACGGCGGCCGCGCCGATGAGGAAAGTGCGGCGCGCGATTTTTCCGATGCTCGCCATGGCTCAGATCCCATCTTCGCCATCTTCGGCGGCCGCGCGTCTTGATCGCCGCGCGGATGCGCGGATAGGTGCCGCAGCGGCAGAGATTGCCGCTCATCGCATTGTCGATGTCTTCGTCGGTCGGGTTCGGCAGCTCGTCGAGCAGCGCCACCGCGCTCATGATCTGCCCGGCCTGGCAGTAGCCGCATTGCGCGACCTGCTCGTCGATCCAGGCCTGCTGGACGATGTGCAGCTTGCCGTCGGTCGGCCAAGGCCCTCGATCGTGGTGATCTCGCCGGTCGACCTGGCCGACCGGCAGCGAGCAGGAGCGCACCGGCCATGCCGTCGATGATGCACCGTGCAGGCGCCGCAGGCGGCGATGCCGCAGCCGAATTTCGGGCCGGTCATGCCGGCGAGGTCGCGCAATGCCCACAACAGCGGCATCTCGGGATCGGCATCGATTTCGATGGTCTTTCCGTCTACGGTCAGGCGCATGGGGATACCCTTATGTTGTCGTCCACTGCCGTCCGGGCGGCGAGCGCTTTGCGCCGAGTACTTACAACTTGACAAATTCCGTCATTTTGTCAATGAGAGATTCGCGGACGGAAATGGACGTCGCCCTGAAGACCGATACTGACCCGAAGCGCGCCCGCATCCTCGACGGCGCGCATGAAGGTGTTCCTGACCTATGGCTACGCGCGCGTGACGATGGAGGACATCGCGCGCGCCGCCGAGATGTCGCGCCCGGCGCTCTATCTGCTGTTCAAGAACAAGGCGCGAGATCTATCGCGCCATCGGCACTGCGCTGCTCGACAATTCGGCCGAAGGCGCCGAAGCGGCGCTGGCCAGGGACGGGCCGTTCACCGAGCGCATGCTGGACGGCGATCGACCGCTCGCTGATTGCCATGATGAAGACGATCATGGACTCCCCGCACGGCGCCGAGATCCTCGACCGCAAGAACACGCTGGCGAGCGACCTCGCCGCGGTCTGGCGCAGCCGGCTGCGAGAAGACGTTCCGCGCCGCCATCGTTGCGAGGCGAAGCGCAACAAGGTCGACCTCAAGGCGCGCGGGCTGACGGCGCGAGGCGCTGGCCGAGCTGCTGCTCGACGGGCTCGAAGGGCATGAAGTCACGTGTCGCCAGCGCCGACAAGCAGCGCGAAGGCGCGCGCCGGCTGGTCAAGGTGATCGCGCTGGCGGTGGCGGGCGTAGGCTGCTGGCGGCAGCCGAACGCTGCGGTCAAACCACGAAGAAATCGAGGTTGTTGATGATCGGCTTCGTCGCGAGCGTCGCGAAGAAAATTTGCGGCGCAGTGCCGCTCCCGTCCGGATCGTAGAACACCACGCCGGTTGCCTTGTTATAGATGATGCGATCGTCGGGGTCGGCTGCCTCGACACCAAGCTTGAAGGCAGCTGCTTTCAAGTGCCCGACCGCATCGATTTTGGTGAACACGGCATGTTCAAGCTGCATGGTATCCTGGACTCGGCTGAAATCCTTGACCACGTCGAGGTTGCCCACAACAAGCGGCGCGTTGAACAGAAAGATATCATTGTTCGCGCCGCCCGTCAGACTGTCGATGCCGATACCTCCAATCAACGTGTCGTTCCCGGCGGCACCATGCAGAACGTCGACGCCGGGTCCGCCGTCGATCCGGTTGGCCCTGGAGTCGCCAGTTAATTGATCATTGTAATTGGATCCAAAGAGATCCTCGATCGCAACGTATATGTCACCCTTTGCATCACCTGTGTTCCCCACGCGCGCGGCTAGTGGTGAAAACCCGACGCGTGGTACCGGATGTGTACGACAGGACGTTCGGGATCGAGCACGCTACGGCGCGAGGCGACCCATAGTGGCCACTCGTTGCCAGATGGCGAATGGCCGGTTTGCGCCGCATGCTCGGTCGTTAAGCTCCGATATTTCCAGTCCTCAAAGCGGTCATTTCCCCCGAAGTCTAGGATGCTCCGGCGGCCCACTACCCAGGATCCGCAATCTCAGGCGACCTCGTGCAGTGTAGAGTGATCAACCCGCATTATGACCCTGCTGCTCGCCGGGAAGAATGAATTCCGTCATCGGCGATATCGTCTCTGCAGGTTAGACCGAATTGGGATTCAAGCAGGAGGTCTCCGACGGAGTGGAGACCGTGCCCTACTGGTGTGTGGCGAAACCGTTGACGGGAAACTGGTCCATGTTTCGAGCCTAATCGGCTTCCTTCCGCGTTACCTGTCCTTCGTGCTGGGGCAGTGCGTCGGTGATGGGGAACCAGGGCGCTTTCGAGCCGACGAACATGTGGTCCGTCAGTGAAATTGACGGAGCATCGATCAGCGTCCCCATGGCGACGTGAACGAACCCTCTGTCAACGCGAGAGAACAGCAGCGAGCCGCATGTTTTGCAATGCTCATCGCTGAACTGGTCTTTCTCGAAGGAGGAGATGTCCCCTTCACCCCGAATGACAGTCAGCTCTTCGCCATGAATGCGGGCGAATGCCTTGAACGCGGACCCCGTTGTGCGGCGACAAGCTGCGCAATGACAGATTGCTGCGAAGATGAACGCGTCGGTGACCTGATAGCAGACTGTTTGGCATAAGCAGCTCCCCAGCAATCGGCGCTTCCGGTTCGTCTCGCTCATCTGGTTCTCCGCACGTCGTCATCATTGACTCCTCGCAGCCGGCTGCGTCGCCGCGACCACCAGCTACTGGTCATCGGTCCGAACCCCAGATCGATACCTTGCCTATGAAGGCGAGGACCGTCGCGTTCAATTCGTCCGGACGCTGTAGCGGCGCAAAGTGACTAACGCCGGGCAAAATAATTAATGCGGCCCCCGGAATAGCGTCGGCCAGGTAGTTGGCATGCTCTCGCTTGATGAATTCGTCATGCTCGCCGAGTGCGAGACGACGCACCTCGATGGCGCCAAGGTCCTCTTTGGTATAGTTCGGCTGGGTTCGCATCATCAGCCCCACCGCGCTGACGAACTGGTCGAAGTCGGCAGGCGTGGCGGAGAGCATGGCGTAGTCTTTCCTGTGGCGACTGAAGCAGCGGTCGAGAAGCGGACTCGGATCGATCTGCTTTGTGCCACCAGGATCCATGTTGCAGGCAAAAAAGAAGACGCCTGCCACGCGTGCTGGTGCGTTGGAGGCAAGTACCAGAGCGACGCAGGCGCCGTCACTCCAGCCGACGAAGGCAGCCTGGTCGAGGGAAAGATGGTCCATCACAGCCACGACGTCAGAAGCCATGAGTTCATAGGAATATGGCCTGTCATCGCGGGTGCTGCGGCCGTGCCCGCGACTGTCGATCGTCACGACGCGGTGGCCCGTCGCTACCAAGGCCGGCACCTGATATCCCCAATTGCCGCTGTGGCCGAGTCGCCGTGCGACAGGATGACGGGAGGACCGCTGCCAAATGATGCGTACCAGATAGGGCTCCGTCATGCTCCACGCGATCCTCGCGATCGGGGGCGGGGAGAAGGGCGGCTCCATGCTCGGCAAACCGGGTAAGGTCGTCGTCATATAAATTCATATCGGGTTCCGGGGTTTTCGAGAGCTACGCGCGCTCTACTGTTGACTCATACCAACCGTAAGGTATGAATATTCGCATGTCTAGGCCAACCAAACATGCTCCCGAGCGCGGCGATGCCCGAACCCGGCTCCTGGAAGCTGCAAGGGAAGCCATCCGCGCCAAAGGCTTCGCCTCGGCCAGCATTGATGATCTTTGCAGGGCGGCTGAGGTAACCAAGGGGGACTTCTTCCACAGCTCGGTAGCAAGGAAGCCCTGGGAGTTGCAGCTCCGGAATTTTGGGCCAGGACCACCTCGGACTTTTTCGCCGCGGCTCCCTATCATCACCCTCCCGATGCGTTGGAGCGGATGCTGCCTATGTCGCTTTTCGCAAAGCGATCATCACGGAGGATCTAGCGGAGTCCAGTTGTCTCGTCGAGACGATGGCTCAAGAGACCTACATGACCTTCCCCAACATCCGCGATGCGTGCGGAGCCAGCATGTTCGATCATGCGTCGACGCTAGAGGCCGACATTGAACTGGCCCGCCGTGAGCGCGGTGTTACAGATGATTGGACTGCCGAAAGTCTGGCTCGATACACACAGACTGTCATCCAAGGAGGATTCGTCCTTGCGAAAGCAGGGAATGACGCGGAGCTGGCGCGCGAAAGTCTTGCTCATTTGGAGCGGTATATTCGGCTTCTGTTTCGCGTTGCCGAGGACGAGACGTGAGCGAGATCGATCAGAACGCAATCGAGCGCATGTTCTGCCCGCTTGAGGATGTCCGTCGCCCTCAGCCCGGTGCGACCGCAAACGCCGTCAGTCTGTGAATCCAATTCCAAGGCCGAACCATTTTTGTTGATCGAACGGCAAACATGATCGCTAAGCAACAACCCGCCGCATCTCTGTCGGGGAGTGCGGGTCTGCTTGGGTCGAACTCAATGTTGGTCTAAATGGCTGGATGGCCGCTATTCGTTTTGCGACCTCCGAAGCCAGTCCGCTCCCGGCTCCAATCGAGACGTTCGCTGAATTGGCGCTTGCGACCGCTTTTCCAGCGCTGGTTGTTCGTTCCGGTCGCGAGAACAAACGGCGCATTCGAGACCGGCCTCTCGCCTTACCTAATCTGGCGGGACAATTTCAGGTGGGTTTCTCTTAACTATTTTTGCGGCGCTTCAGTTGCACTTCTCTTGGTGGTCTACACAAGAGACGTTGATCTCCCATTTATCGGAGTCATTGTGCCGCTACTGCTAGTCCTTTACTTCACGATCAAAACATCGATGGACCGTGTTGAAGACGCTAACAATCATGTTGAGCAGGTCAATCGGCTGTACTTATCGACTATCGAAACACTCGCAATGGCGATCGACGCTAAAGATCAGATTACCCACGGTCATATTCGACGAGTCCAGACATTCGCCGTAGGCTTGGCACGCCGACTTGGTGTGACTGACTCGAATCTGCTTAAAGCAATCGAAGCAGCTGCTCTCCTCCATGACACGGGAAAGCTGGCCGTTCCCGAATACATCCTGAACAAACCAGGAAAGCTTACCGCAGCCGAATTCGAGAAGATGAAGCTCCACGTGACCGTTGGTGCGGACATTCTCACCGCGATTGATTTTCCTTACCCCGTAGTTCCAATCGTTAGATGCCATCACGAGAACTGGGACGGCACTGGCTACCCGGCAGGACTCAGAGGCACCGACATCCCGATAGGCGCACGAATTCTTTCAGTCGTGGATTGCTTCGACGCATTGACGTCCGACAGACCATATCGTTCACGTCCACGCAAACTGGAACCGAGGCGACTGGAGGAGGCCGTGGAGTGGATCGAGCGTTACCGCGAGATCTTCAAACAGAACTACCAGCGCCTCGATGCGTTGCTCGAAGAACTCCAAGCCAAACCGTCCAAGCGCAAAGCAGCAAGAAAATAGCGCGGACATGTCGGCGCGCAGTTCGCTTGTTCGTCCTCACGGCGGCGCGCAATCACGATGAAGCACCAAGGAGAAGACAATGCCTAAGCCCGCAGAAGTTACAGCGCCGAGTGATCGCGAAGTTCGCGTCACACGTACGTTCAATGCGCCCCGTCAATTGGTGTGGGATGCGCATACCAGGCTCGTGCCGTCGAGCGAGCGATAGACGCCGTACCCCGTGACGCCGGTGTCGTCGCTCGACGCCTGCCAGTCGAGGTCGACCGTCGAGGGGTCCACGATCGTCGCCGTCACGCCCTGCGGCTGCGATGGATCGGTCGTGTCGCTCGGGCCGCCGCCACCGCTCACGAGCGACACGTCGTCGAACTGCACGTTGAACGTGCGCCCCGCCGTCGAATCCCCGACGTGGAACCGGGCCATCGTTGCCGACCCCAGGTTGTTCGTGCGGCTGAGCGTGGCCACGGACGCGCCGTCGTACATGACGTCGAAACGCGACCCAGAGCCGGTGATCGCGTGCAGCCCGAGCCGGTGCCATACGCCGCTCGTCACGACGTTGGTGCTCACGTAGTTCACCTTCGTCACGTTGTTCCGAACGATGAGCCGGCCCTTGCCGTTGATGCCGACGAGCACCGTGGCTCCGCCCGACGCGGGACGGAACGACGTCAGATAGACCGCCGCCGACCGCGATGTCACGTTGAACCACAGGTCGGCGGTGAGCTCGTTCTGCCCCGCGAAGGCTCGCCAGGCGTGCGACGGGCTCCCAGTCGACGAGGCCCGCCCCGCGAACGAGCCGCCGTGCACTGTTGCCTGCTGCACGGTGAACCCCGCCGATCCACTCCACGCTGACAGGTTCCCGGTCTCGAAACCGTCGGCCACGATCGGCGCAGCCGACGAGGGCACCGCGGGGATGGTTGCAAGAGAGAGCGCGACGGCGGTTGCGACCCAGATCCTGCGGCCCGTTCTTCGTGCGTGTGCCATGTGCGCATCTCCGATCGCGGTATCCGCCCGACGCGTCGAGCCGTGCGACGGTAGATGCATGTCTATGCAACGTCAAGGCTTGACTTCTGTCGGCTCACGGTGCCCGAAGTGGGTACCGCGGAGTGAACGCCACCGAACAGACGTGCGGGCTCCCCCTCCACTATCCTCAGCCCCTGCCTCATGTGGGGGACCGACGAGGGGTGAACGAGCAGCTGCGCATCGAGGTGTCGCACGGCGGTGACCGGGGACACGTGACGGTCCGCCTCATCGGTGAGATGGACATGGCCGAGGAGCAGCGGTTCACCGAACTGGTGACCGACGGCGTGATCGCCGACAAGCCTGCGACGGTCGAGCTCGATCTCTCCGAGCTTCGATTCATGGATTCATCGGGACTGCGAGCATTGCTCCAGGCTCGGAAGGCCGTAGAGACGCACGGCACGCGCTTGGTGCTCGCCGATCCTCAACCCGCCGTTCGGAAGGTTCTGGAGATCACGCTCACGATGGATCGGTTCGAGATCCGAACGACCGATGAGCAGGATCCCGCCGGCTCCTAGCCTGGCATCTCGAGCTCGAACCACACGCAACCCGGCGGACCCACGTCGACACCCCACCGGTCCGCCAGCTCGTCGACGATCACGAGCCCCAGCCCTCCCGGCACGGCGCGGTCGCGCACGGCTCGACCGTCGTCGCGGGATACGCTCACACCGGAGGCCGCGGTCGGCTGCACGATCGAGACCCGCAGCGTGCGGTCCGGATCCTCGATGACCAGCACGATCCGATCGTCGGATGCAAGCGCACCATGCCGGAACGCATTGGTCACCAGCTCGGTGGTGAGCAGCAGCGCGTTCTCGCGCTCAGCCTCTCCACTCGTCGGCGGGATCCGGTCATGCAGGCGCTCTCGCGCGAGACGCGCCGCGTCCGCGCTTGCTGGAAGCTCGACCTCGAGCCGCGCCATGGGACCCCCGGGCAGCGTTCGGTTGGCTGCGTGGCTGGTCTTGCCCGCTCCGGACATCCTCAAACTCAAACCACGAGCGCTACCCTCCGACACGCCGGATGAGCGACGGAGAGGAGGAGTCATGCACTGGTCACGGAGGGCCGCGGCCTCGTTGTGCTTCCTCCTCCTCGCCGCGTGCGACGGAGGGTCGTCATCGTCCGATACCTCGACGTCGCCTGCCTCCGACCTCGAGCCACCCTCGTGGACGCTCCCTGCCGATCCGATGTCGATCGCCCGGGAGGCGGGGTTGCAGCCCGACACCAAGGAGTACCTCACCTTCCACGTGCACGCCCAGCTGGACGTCTTCGTGGATGGGAACCCCGTGGAGATCCCAGCGGGGATCGGCATCGAGATCACCGATCCTGCCGTGCAGGACTTCGGCTCGGGGTACGGTGGGATCCCGAGGCAGGGATGTCAGCAGGTCTGCATCTCTCCCTTCACACCCACGACCCCGATGGCTTGATCCACATCGAGGCTCCGTCAGAGACCCGATTCACGCTCGGCCAGTTCTTCGCGGAGATGGGTGTCCGACTCGACGCCTCGTGTGTGGACGAGTTCTGCACTCCGGACGTGCCCGTTGCGGTCGTCGTCGACGGCCAGGCCCAGCCCGGAAACCCTGCTGACATCGTCCTCCGCGAGGGTCAAGAGATCGCCATCGTCATCGGCACCCCACCCGAGGGGTTCCCGGACACGGTCTCCGGCGTCTGAGACGCGCCGGGGGTCTCGGACGACCGACGCATCCTGGCTGGAGACACGGTCCGCCCCTGCCGATCCAGCGCGCATGAACATCTACGACGTGATGCACGTGAACGGTGACATCTACGAGATCGCGCTCGCAGATGAGCCTAGGTTCGGCCGTGGACGCGAGCGCCGCTCCGTTGCTCGACGTACACGACGCCGATGCCAGTCAGGCTGGAACCGGTGCCGCCGTCGAGGCAGCGTCACTCCTGCAGCACTCGATCCTTCCGCTCGAAGGGAGCGACACGCTGATCCTCGGATGGGCGTTCCGGGAGCTGGCGCTCGTCCAGGGCCCGACCGATCCGGTAGCCGCCGAGAAGTCGCTGCGATCGTCGATCGACTACTTCGAGCGTGGGGAGCAACCCGTCGAGCTCGCCATCTCGTACCGCGAGCTCGGAGACCTCGTCAGGGCGCATGGACGGAGCACGGAGGCGTGCGAACTGTATCGGGTCGGGCTCGACGCCCTCGAACCGACGGTGTGATGTAAGCCGGGCCCTCGCCTGCAAGCGGATCGGACCGGGTCGCCCGCCGGACACGGCCAGGCCCTCGCGGTCTTGAGGTCGTCGCGACGATGCCACATCCTTGGTTCGCATGTATCGCCTCGCGTACATCGCTGTGCTGTGCGGCTTCCTGGCTGCGGCGTCGCTGCTCGCCGGACTCAGCCTGGAGAAGGGACGGCGTGCCCGCCGGATCGCCGTCATGTCATCAGCGGGCCTGATGCTCACTGCCATCGCGATCATCGCAGCGCTGCTCGTCGCTCCACGCGCGGTATGCGACGGATTGGGTGGCCGCTGGGACGGGCCGGAGACCATGTGCGTCGACGAGTGGGGCGGCAATGCCGATCCTCATCGAGGCTCACGACTGCGTCGACATCTGAGCTAGCAAGCCCGATCGCCTGTGAGCCGACGCTGACAGGTCGTCAGGGAAAGAGGGAGACGAGGTCCCGGCTGTAGATGACGACGAACGCGCC
Source organism: uncultured Actinomycetes bacterium (assembly GCA_963790335.1). Classification (GTDB taxonomy): domain Bacteria; phylum Actinomycetota; class UBA4738; order UBA4738; family HRBIN12; genus JAOUEA01. The sequence goes on from CAWBOB010000008.1 coordinate 16,461, forward strand.
AGCTACGACGAGGCTCGACGCAAGCGCCGTGACGACCGCCCACGTCCCCCGCACTCGTCGCACGAGTACCCAACCGAGCACGGCTACGCCGACGGCGATCTCGACCCACCAGTACGGCGGATATGTGGTGTCGGCGATGTACGTCAGCCCGTAGACGCCTTCGCCGATCAGCACGCCGCTCATGACCCCGGTCCCGATCGCCGCCAGGTAACCGCGCTCGGTCTCGATCCAATGGGCACACAGGCCGAGGGTGGGGCCGACGATCACGGCGGCGAGCCCCCAGAACGCGATCAGGGCGCGCGATGATGCGATGTCTCGGGCCTCGCCCCCGATGACGTATCCACCCAGCAGCGTGACGAGCGCCAGGAACCCGAACACCGTGGCGCTGCTCCGGTTGCTGGCGAGGAGCGCGAGGAGGAACGCGACCAGAGCCCACGAGCCGCTGGAGTTGGCCAACGATCCCATCTCGTGAGGCAGCCACGCCTGGGCGAACACCGTCAGGACGCCGAGCGCGAAGCCGGCGATGCACACGACCAATGCGTACACGCTCGTCGGTGTGTTCGACTTCTCTTGCCGGACTCGGATCACACACCAAGGGTACGTTCGGCGGATGGCGGCCTCGCCACTTCACGCGCCGTTGCGATGCATCCTGACAAGACCTCCATCGACGCGGGATGTCCTCGTCGCGGGGACTCCGCGACACCAGTTCCCAGACGCAGAAGGATGTCTCGTCAGGGATCGGCAAAGGCGCCGAAAGAGGAGGCCACCTCACCGTGTCCATCACTCGATCACCCCATGCTCGCCGATGGGTGGCAGCCGGTATCGCGTTCAGGCGTCGCACCGAAGGCTTAGCCGCTGGGCGGGGAGTCCCTGCTCTATCTGATGTCACAGCGGTCAACGGTGACCGAACGAACGGTTGTTGCCTCGTTCGCGTGAGAGCTAATGCGCACCAGCTCCCGATCCTTCACGGTCCGGATTGAGCGCGAAGCGGACGTCCCGCCCGTCGCGCATGGCCTCAACCGTTGCCGCCCGGAGCAGCGTAGCCTGCTCGTCGAGCACTTCGACGCGCTCCGGCAACGCGACGCGCCGGAGATCCGTCAGGGCGTCGACCAGGCGACGAGAGACCTGCGGGGAGCCCGCTCCGGCCATCCGGATCTCGTCGAAAGCCAGGTGCACGTAGTTCTCCCACGTCATCGTCTTCACGAGCAATCGGATCTCGCCGTCCTCGTCAGGAACGCGCCCGTCGGGGAACGGCCGACGTGCGAGTTGTCGGAGGATGTCGTGCAGGCGGTCGATCGCCTGCACGGCGGTCGTTGGGTCCTGAAATGGCGACTCAGACAACGACCGCTCTGCGATGTCGACGAGCAATCGCATCCCGTAGGCGACATCCTCGTCGAGGGTCGGCTCGAGCTGAAGGCTCAAGGCCGAATGGAGGCGGTTCTCATTGAGGCCGCCGGGAGAACCATGAACGATGAACAGCGGTCCGTCCGCGGGAACGAACGCGCCGAGAGCCGGAACGAGTTCGAGCACGCAGTCCGCTCGTTTGGCCTCGGCGACCAGCGCGTGCGTGTCGATCATCGTCACGACGCCCGACTCTCGGGCAGCGACACTGCGCGGAGCCTCAGGATCAACGGGAGGCGGCGGGCCCGTTTCGGGGTATCGGCGGCCGACGAGCTTACGCGTGTCGCTACCCACGAGTTCGATCAGCGCCGATACCCGGAGCGACTGGCCGATGTGGTGCACGTAGATCACCAGGGCGGCGATACTCGCGATCACGAGCAGGTAGGCCGTGGCCACGGCGATGGCCGGAACCTGCCCTGTCCCATCGCCCCGGTCTACAACCTCGCGGATCGTCAACACGGCGTGCACGAAGGTCGCGACGAAGAGCCCGATCGCGAGCTGACTGGGTTTGTCTCGAAGGATCCGCTGCACGATCCGGGGCGAGAACTGCCCCATCGCTAGCTGGACGACCACCATCGTGATGGTCAGCACGAGCGCCGCGAGACTGACCATCGAGACCGCGATCGTGGTCAAGATCGCGTTCGCCGATGTCGGCCGACCGACGAGCGCCTGTGGGATCGCCTGATAGTCGGAGGCTCGGTCAAGGGAGATCGTGCCGAAGGAGATGGCCGCACCCGCGAGGACACACATGACCGGCACGAACCAAAGGCTCGATCCCACGGCGACCGCGATCTTGCGCAAGCGCATGGCCGGGCGGTACCCACCTAGCGCTCGTGGTACGCGTGCCGAGGGAGGCTCACCACCATGGCGTCGAGCGTCTAGCGAGGCCGGAGCAACCGCCGTTCCTCCTCTCGGACGATGCGACTGATGGGCGACGGTGGAACATGCGCCGTCGCGAGCGTGATCCCCTCAGACTCCGCCTTGTCCAGCCACGCGGCCCGTGCGCGACTCCCTTCCTCCGGATCACTGTCGCCGGGTGAGCGGAATCCGGGATCGTTCAGCTGAAACGTGAAATGCAAGAGGTCCCCGGCGAAGAGCACCCGCTCACCGCCGCCGTCCAAGAGGACGCACCGGTGTCCCGGTGTGTGACCTGGCGCGTGTCGCAGACTCAGGCCGGTGGACACATCACGATCACCGACGGACGTGTCGAGCTGCTCCGCCGCTTCGAGCGGAGCAATCGCTTCGGCGAACTCCCGGGAGTTCTCATCGTCGACGAAGCCCCGCATCCACGCGACGTCGGCGTCATGGAGGTAGTACCGAGCGTTCGAGAAACGTGGGACCCATCCGCTCGACGTCTGGGTCGTGTTCCACCCCGTGTGGTCGGAGTGGGCGTGGGTGATGATGACGTCGTGAACGTCGCCCGGCATCACGCCAAGCCGGTCCAGTTCGTTCGGCAGTGTCCCACCGACGCCGAGCCATCGTCCGAAGGCAGAGTCGACCGGGCCGACGCCCGTATCGATCAGGGTCAGCCGGGTCCGCGTACGGACCAGGAAGCAATGGTCTCGGAAGCGCCACGAGTCGGCCGTGAACTCGTCCGGATACGTCGCAGCCAGGGACCGTGATCCACCAGGCGGGGGGTCGCCGGTTCCATCGAACACCTCGGCGAGGGGGATCGGCGTGTCGACGTCAAGGATGGCTGTGATCTCGACGTCTCCCAGGGTGAGCGTCGCAGCTGGCATCGAAGAACCCTACCGAGTGCATCTTGCATCAGGCTGCCTGCCCCGGGAGTCGATCGAGTTCAGGTCGAAGAGCCGTCAGGCTGGCGCAGATGCGAAAACAACGCCGATCCGAGTCAAGACATCACGAGTCTGCAGTGGATGGGACTGCGACCAGTGCCCATGGAGATCCGACCGGGTCAAACCGAAGGAGGACCTGCAAGGGTGGCGATCGATGCGCGCGCGATCGGTTCTGTTTCGCGGGCGCTTCGAGAGACGATCTGTGGCCAAGAGCGCGGGTATCCGGATCCGCTGTGATACAGGCCATATGGGTGCCCCCGGCAGGAATCGAACCTGCGACACCCGGTTTAGGAAACCGGTGCTCTATCCACTGAGCTACGAGGGCCGAGGGCCGAGGGCCGAGGACCGAGGCCAATACACAGAGAACCCGCTGAACACCTCCTCGAGCCATGTCAGGACCGACTAGAGCCTATCGGCGGGCGGGCAGGAGCGGAGTCCGCACGTCTATGACAATTGCTGGTGGTCGCTCTCCCGCCAGGTGCAAGGGGTTCCTGTGCTCGTCCCCCGCTGCAGACTAGGGGCCTGACCGTATCGCGCCATCTGGCCAGGCCGCGATGCAGACCTTGTTGCCGGCACGATCCGCCAGGATCCAACCTTCGGGCGCACCGGAGTCGTCAACGAGCGATCCTCCCGCGGCAAGCGCGGCTGCGACACGCCCCTCAGCGTGCTCGCGCGCGACCGACACGTCCACATGCATCGCGTGCCGCAGCGGCTTCGAGGGATCCAGGGACTGCATCCAGACCGTCGACCCGTGACCGAGAGGGTCCACCGCGTTGTCGTCCGCGAGTTCCTCGTATCCGAGCACCGCGCGCCAGAAGCCCACGTCGGCCTCGTCGGGCTTGGCCGAGATCGCGACCTGCACCTCCTGCGCCGCGGTGCGGTCGGAGACGATGCCCCGAGATCGTGCCAGCGCCGAGACGGCCCGGGCGAGGTCAACGTGCGTCGGCTCCAGTTGCAGGACGCCACGCGTGATCCGCACGGTCAGGCGATCGGCGGCGATCGTCAGCATCGATCCGGCCGCTTCCAGGCCCGGCACCTCGGCGATCGCTGCCGCGAGATCCGCAGCCTCGCCGATCGACCCGACGCGGAAGACCGCCAACGCGCCGCCGTGGAGCACGACCCAGTCCTCGACGCCCTCGGCGTGCAGGAAATCGATCCAGCCCTGTTCGCTCACAGCGAGGAATATAAGGGTCCACTGACGTTCGACGGAGCCTCGGGCGAAATCCCACCACGCTGAGGGCGGCCGCGGCCGGTGCACGATCAGGGATCGCGGCCGTGGGGAGAAGCGAAACTCGTCGGAGAGCGACTATCTGGCACGAAGGGGGTCTTCTCGCCGGATGAGCTGAGACCGGACCTGCTACAGCAATTCGGCGCGCATCTGAACGCAAGCCAGCCTGCTGCCACTAGCCAAGCTGCACCCACGTGCGGACATAGGCCACCTCCCGTGGGGGTGGCCTTCGCTCATACCGCTGCCGGCTTCAAACCACCGAGGTGGCATGCCAACGGGCACTGGGCTGGATCAGGGTGAGCACGTCATTCCTCTCCTTGCATCGATGGATCCAAACGTGTGGATGCTTGCTTTCCTCGACGAGTGGGTAGCGAGGAGGCGGCGAGGAGGGCCCATGCCGAAGAAGCGAGCCAACGTCAAGAACGAGAAGCAGTACGAAGCCCTGAAGGACAAGGGCATGTCGAAGGAGCGGGCTGCGAAGATCGCAAACTCGCCCGAGGCGTCAAAGCGAGGGGGCAAGAAGTCCGGTTCGGGCGGTGACCCGAAGCAAGGAGGTACTACCGCGCAGAAGAAGGATGCTGGCCGCAAGGGCGGCAAGGCTGCGGCGAAGAAGAACTAGCCACGCACAGCAAGGACCATTGAGCCCAGCCGTGCTGCTGAGATAGAGGGTCGGGCTTCCCGACAGGCGCGAAATGGAGAGTCGGGTAGGCCTCGGTCCGTGGTCAGGCCGGCGGGACGTGGTCCGCGACAAGTGGAAGGAGGTACGGCGTGAACGACTCAGTCGACGGCATCCGTGCCGAGGCAAAGAAGACCAAGGAGACGGCGGAGCGCCTGGCGAATGGAAACTTCCCCGATGAAGCTGATCATGTCCGCGTGCTCGCTGGCCTGATCCACCAACTAGCCGAGCAGGTCGAACGTCTGAGCTCGCGGGAGGTCTCCAGCGGTGCGGATGAGCCGCGAGAAGCACCTGCGGCTGCGGCCGAGCAACAACTCGAGGAAGACCTCTCACCTGAGAAAGCTCCTGCTCAGCCAGTCGACGATCGAGCCAGCTGAGTGCGGGCATGGAGTCGAGAGGAGTCAAGATGAACCGGCAGCAGGTTGAAGAACTGCTCTACCAGTCACTGGAAACGGAGCGCGGGGGCGTGCAGATCTACGAGAACGCGGTGAAGTGCGCCCTGAACGAGGATCTGAGGGAGGAATGGAACAAGTACCTGCAGCAGACCCAGCACCATGAGGTGGTCATGCTGCGAGTGCTCGATGCATTCGGACTCGAAGCAGAGACCGACACACCGGGTCGCCAGATCATCCGTGACAAGGCGGCGGCCCTGGTGACCTCGATGCGATCTGCGCTACAGACCGATCCGTCAGCTGCTCAGCTCGTCGCGGCTGAGTGTGTCGTCGAAGCTGAATCCAAGGACCACATGAATTGGGAGCTCATCGGGGAGGTCGCGAACAAGCTGACTGGCGAAGAGAAGAAGGCGCTCACGGACGCACACGAAGAAGTGGAGGAAGAGGAAGACGAGCACCTGTACCACACCATGGGATGGGCTCGTGAACTGTGGCTGGAGTCACTTGGACTTCCTGCGGTGCTTCCTCCTCCAGAGGAGCAGAAGCACACCAAGTCAGCCATCGGTGCCGACCGGGCCAAGCAGGCTCGCGCGGATCTCTTGTAGCCTCGCTGGGCTGATGCCCCCGAAGTACCCTCACCGCCTTTCGGAGACTCACTCCTCGGATCGGCCGCAAGACTCGAATAGCCCGGCGTCTGCAACGGCACGTGTGCAGCCTGAACGCCCCGTTCCCAGCGCCGCGAATCAAGGCTTCTTGGCATGGAGTGGGGAGGTGCGGGGTAGCACGGCAGCATGGCAGTGGCAGTGCTCCTCGCGTCGCTGATCACGGCGGTGTTCGGCTTGTTGATCATGGTCCGCCGATTCCGCGACCAGGAGACACCCGTCGGCCCGATCGCCGCCCACGCGGCCGTGGCGTTGGCCGGCATCATGATGTGGTGGCTCTACGCCGCGTTCGAGGATCAGCGGGGCCAGTCGGTCGGTGCGCTGGTAGGAGCGTTCACACTGCTGCTCGGTGCCGTTCTCGGCATCGCCATGTTCGCCGCCCTGAGAGGAGCCTTCGGTGCAGAACGGCGCCCGGCTCGCGGACCCTTCACCCGGGGGATCATCTTGCTGCATGGAGTGGGCGCGCTGGTCACGCTCGCACTCGTCTGCTTCGAATTGCCCGATGCGTGGCGCCGGTACTCGGGTAGCGCCCCGACCGTCGAGCCGAAATCGGATGTCTCGGCCGTGCTGCTCCTGCCTGCATGGGCCGCTGCCGGCCTCGTGGTGTCGCTCGTCGGGCATCTCATCCTGCGGAGAAGGGCGGCTTCGTCGTCGTTGAGTCCGGTTCGCGACGCGATCGTCGGCGCAATCGCCGGCACGCTCGGTGGGCTGATCGGGCTACTACGCGGCAACGCTCTCAGCGCCCATCACCGTTCTCGCTGCCGTCCTCGGCGCCGTGTTCCTCTGGTGGTGGAGGTTGATCGCCTTCGCCGGGATCGACGTCGAGGAGGGCGAGCAACCCATCAAGACGTGAAAGTTGAGGCACCTTCCGGCTTGCGCAGACGACCGTGGGGAATCACGAGACGAGACAATCTAGAAGGGGGAAGGACATGGGTGAACTGCCCCGTACCACCACGACGGGAGATCCGAGGAAGGACCTACGCACCCGAGACGACGGAGCATCTGACACGGCCGGTGACCATCTTCACCACGCAGAAGACGACCGGTTGATGGCGAACACGCACGGGTTGGTTGCCGCCTGGCGAGAACGGCTGCGGCGTGGGCGTGTCGAGCGGCAGATGCGGAAGGAGCCTTGATGGACGCGGCGCGCATCGTCCCCTACCTGGAAGACCACCTGGCTGGATCCGAGGCCGGATCGAGGATCGTCCACTCCCTCATGCGTCAGCATCCCTACGACGACCTTGGGGACGTCATGAGCCGATTTCGAAGAGCAGTTCCAGGACCTCTGCGTTCGGCCGACATGTGATCCACGAAGGGGAAGGCGAGATGGCTCAGCCAGCGTTCAACACCGAGCGCGAGCTCTCGATCGGCACGATCGACGAGAGTGAGGGCAGCGTTCGTGTGGTCGTCGAAGGCGGGCTCGATCTGGCCACCGTTCCTCGGCTGATCGCCGCCTTGCGTTCGATCAGCTGACGACACCGCGCGCTCTCGTCGTGGATCTCGCCCTCCCACCTACCTGGACGCGAGCAGCCTGAGGATCGTGCTGGCAGCCCGACGCCGCGCCGTTGCTGCCGGCCGAACGTTGCACGTCGAAGCCTTGCTCGGCGTCGTCGCGCCCGTCCTCGCGGCGGCTGGTCAAGTAGGCGTGCTGGGCCTCGACCCACGTGATGTGGCTGCCCATGTTTGATACCGACGGAGCCGGGTGACATCTCGAGCACAGGGGAAAGGGAGGCATCATGGATCGCATCTGGAAGGCGTTCGTACCACTGCTGGCGATCTTGGTGGCGTGTGAGGACGAGGGCAATGCGGGCAACGACTCGCTGCTGACCGGTGGGTCGCTCGTGGTCGTGATCATCATCGTCATCGTCATCTTCCTCGTCATGCGACGCAGGAGGTAGGCGGGCGATCGCGATCAGCGATCTGCTACCTCACGGCAGTCCGTCGAGCCGGGTTGCAGGCACCGCGTCACGAGGTCGGCCAGGGATCCCTGCTGCCAAGTGTTCCAGAAGTCCGCGTGAGGCCCGCGGCTCGGAGCCGACACGATCTCGTGATTCGAGGCGTCGACCACGCCGTATCGCACCTGGAGCGAGAGCCACGGCAGCTGGCGGTTGCCTGCGGGGCACTCGCCGTGCTGCAAGCCCGTGACGTGCTGCGACCACGGGGCATCGGCATCGGGACCGACGTTCACGCCGTTCCAGCACACCTGGTCGAAGACGATGACCAAGCCGACACCGTCGGCCTGCGTCAGCCGGCCGGTGCAATCCGGTAGGCTCGGCGAGCCGCTCGGTGTTCCGGCACATCCAGGCCGCCTCGTCCGAGATCGCGCTGTACCCCCTCGGGAAGGCGACCACCGGGTCGTCGTCCATGGATTCCGTCGAGTAGTAGTACGCGCGCAGCTCCGTCGCATGCACCAGCTCGCCGGTCGATCGGTGGCGCAGCGCCGGCACCCAGTAGGCGGACGTATCCGCACCCGTCGCACACATGGTGTCCCCACGCTTCATGCGCAGGTAGCCGGGCCGATGATCGGTGCGCCGGTTGCCGAGGAAGTCGTGCACGTGCGTGGCGCCCGGCTGCATGGGCACGACGATCGGATCGTCGGCTGCGGCGTGGGAGAACCCGCACTCGACGATGAACCGCTGGTAGCCATCTCCCGCCTGCGCGCTCGCCGATCCGAGCGGCACGCTCCCCGTGGCGAGCATCGTGAGGGCGAGCGCGTGGAGCAGCACCAGGCGTCGGGTCTTCGTGTAGGTGGTCATCGAAACCTCCTCAGGGCGCGCAGCGCGCGCCAGGAGCCCTCCCATTGCCGCAACGAGCAACTTCCAACCCCGGATCCGCCGAGATGACTCGAAGATAGGCCGAAGTGGTGCCCGAGCGTGGGCCGTGCCTGGCTCGGGCCGCCGTTCGACCCGGGTCGCATGCGAACGTCGATGGGTCAGGAAGCCGACAGGCCACGCACGTCAGGCCTCGGAGCCCGCGGCTAGGTGCGCAGCGACGCGGTGAGGTGCTCGGCCGCTGCCACGCCGCTACCGACAGCGCCCTCGATCCACCCGGCGCCCTCGCGAGCGATGTCGGACCCCGCGAACACGATGCGCCCCTCGGCCTCGCCCAGCGCGTCGAAGGTGCCGTCGCTGAACCACGTCGGCGGCACCGAGAGCCAGGTTCCTTGCGAGAAGCGGTCCCGTGACCAATCGTGGCCGCCGGTGGCGAGCACGGTGGCGCCCGGCACGTGCGCGGCGACGGCCGACGTCACGGCAGCGTGGTCGTCCAGGTCGACAGGCTCCTGCACGGAGAAGCCCATGAACAGCCGGTCGGCTCCTGCCGGGCGAAGCACGAATCCGGCGTTGATCGGCGTGTTCCAACCCATGCCGACGTAGCTGGGGGGAGCGTCGCGCACGATCGCGAGCACCTTCGAGACGTCGCCGGGGTGGCCGCGGTCGGCGGCTCGCCGCTTCACCTCGGCGAGCGGCGGATCGAATGCGATGTCGCCCCAGACGTTCAACGGCACGGCGATCACCGCGGCGTCGCTCGTGAGGATCGTGCCGTCGTGCAGGGTCGTGGACACGCCACCGTCATCGTGCGTCACGCCGGTCACGACGGCGCCGAGCCGCAGGTCCAACCCTTCGGACATCGGCTCGATCAGGCTGCTCGTGCCGTCTGCCAAGAGCTCGCCGATGTCGACGAAGGCATCGGCCGGACCGTACCCGAGCTCCGCCATGTCCCAGAGCAAGGGGAGCACGGAGCAGCGCTCGAGCGCCGCCCCACCCATCGAGACCAGGAACGCCCGCACATAGTCGACGGCTTCCGGGCCGGCATCGAGGCCCTCGACCCAGGTCGCCGCAGGCACATCGAGGGCGCCGAGCGCCGTGCGATCCGAGCTGCGGAACGCATCGCGGGTCGTCGCGAGTGCGTCAGTCAGGTTGGAAGCGGCGAGCTCGGCCTGGATGCGGGTGATCGCCTCCATGCCATCGGCGCGTCGATCGCCGTCGATCCACGCGAAGACCTCTGGCTCGACCCCCGGCAGCACCTCGACGCCGTAGCGATCGATCTCGCGGGCCAGGTTCGGTTGCGTGGCCCTCGAGAAGAACATGCCGCCGTACTCGGCCATGACGCCGGTTCCGGGGATCTCGCGGTACCACGTGCGGCCGCCGATGCGATCGCGCGCCTCGAGGACCACGACCGAGCGTGCTGCCTCGGCCAGATCTCGCGCCGCCGCGATGCCCGCGAACCCGCCACCGATCACCACGACGTCGGCGTCCATGGCGCGCGACGGTACCACGTGGGTCCGGGCCGACGTGGTCGGTCGGGCGGGTAGGGATGAGCTCAGCGGCGCTCGGTGTGCGAGCATGCGCTGCCGTGCTCATCGATCTCCAGGTGCTCGACGACCTCGCAGCCGGCTGCGCGGTGTTGGGAACGGGAGGGGGCGGCGACGTCGGCGCCGAGGTGCTGCAGGCTCGCGCCGCGATCGGTTCCTTCGGTCCCGTGCGGGTCGTCGGGCTCGACGATCTCGACGACGACGCGCTGGTGATGCCCATCGGGGCGTGGGGCGCCCCGACCGTCGGGCTCGAGAAGCTCGGCTCGGGACGGGAGGGAGCGACCTTGATCGGCGCGGTCGAGCGCGCCTTCGGGCGCGCGGTCGGCGCCCTCATGGCGGGAGAGATCGGCGGCGGCAACGGCATCCTGCCCGTGTCGCTCGCGGCTCGGACCGGCCTTCCGATCGCCGATGCCGACGGCATGGGACGGGCATTCCCGTTCGGCTATCAGGTCGCCATGCACGTCGCCGGGCTCCCCGCATCGCCAGTGTTCTTGGCCGACGAGCACGGCAACGTGGTCACGATCCACCCCGTCGATGCCGACTGGTACGAACGCCTCGCGCGCGGCGTCACCGTGATGTTCGGCACCACGGCGGTCGGCGCCGACTACGTCATGGAAGCCTCCGTCGCCCGGCGCTCGACCGTGCTCGGGTCCATCTCGCTCGCGTGCTCGTATCGGCGAGTCGCTCCGTACCGCGGGGCTCGGCGGCGTGCTCGATGCGACCGGGGGCACACGGATCGCGACCGGCAAGGTCGTGGACCTCGAGCGGCGGACCGAGGCCGGCTTCGCACGAGGACGCTTCACCATCGAGGGCACCGGTGACGACGCGGGCCGCAACCTGCAGGTCCTCGTACAGAACGAGAACCTCGCCGTGACCGAGCAGCGGGCCACGCTCGCGAGCGTTCCCGACCTCATCACGGTGCTCGACGAGGTGACGCGCTGCCGCGATCCCCACCGAGCGGCTGCGTCACGGCCAGCGCCTGCACCTCGTCGCGATCCCGTGTGCGCCGGTGTGGCGAACGGCGCGCGGGCTCGAGGTCGCCGGTCCATCCGCGTTCGGACTCGATCATCGATACGTTCCGCTGCAGGCGGCGCCGCGATGACCGGGTTGCGCGTCGGGGTCGACGTCGGCGGCACGAACACCGACGCCGTCGTGATCGACGGGGACGGGGCGCTGCGCTCCCGGGTCAAGATCGCGACCACGCCCGAGGTGGCCGCGGGCGTGCTCGAGGCTCTGGATCGGGTCGTGGACGGACGTCCGGTCGCCAGCGTCGCGTTCGGCACCACCCACGCGTTGAACGCCGTCTTGGAGCGGCGAGGCCTGCGCAGGGTGGCGACGGTCCGTCTCGGCGCGCCCGGCACCGAAGCCGTGCCCATCCTCGCCGGCTGGCCCGACGACCTGCGCGACACGATCTCGGCGGGCACGTGGATCGCTCGAGGTGGCGTGGAGATCGACGGACGGGTCGTCGCCACCGATCGCGACGAGCTGGTGGGCATCGCCGAGGCGATCCAGCGGGCCGGCGAAGCCCGCGCGATCGCGGTCGTGGGCACGTTCTCGCCGCTCGATCCGGCCCAAGAGCACGACGCCGCCGGGCTGTTGGCCGACCTCACCGGCTTGCCCGTGTCGATCGGCAGCGACATCGGCGGGCTCGGGCTGCTCGAGCGAGAGAACGCGACGACGCTCAACGCGGCGCTGGGCGACCTCGTCGACAGGCTGGCCACCGAGCTGGAAGCTGCCGCGTCTCGCTTGGGCGCCCGCGCGTACATGACCCAGAACGACGGAACCCTGATGTCGCTCGCTCACGCGCGCCGCGCACCCGTGCTGACGATCGGGGCCGGCGCATCGAACAGCCTGCGGGGCGCAGCTGTGCTCTCGGGTCGCACCGACGCGCTCGTGGTCGACGTCGGCGGGACGAGCACCGACGTCGGCGCGTTGGCGCGGGGGTTCCCGCGGGAGTCCGCGGCGGGGGTCGACGTCGGCGGGGCGCAGACCAACTTCCGCATGCCGGATCTCGTCTCGGTGCCGGTCGGAGGCGGCACCGTCGTCGGACCCGACGGCTCCCTCGGTCGCGACAGCGTGGCAGCCCGCCTGACGAGCGAGGCGCTGGTCTTCGGCGGCGCCACACCGACGCTGACCGATGCGGCCGTCGCGAGCGGCAGGACGTCGATCGGAACCGCCGCGCTCATCGCGGAGCCCGGCGCCCTCGGGCCGGCGCTCGCCGAGGCCGACGCCCTCATCACCGGGGCGATCGAGCGGATGCGTCTCGGGGCCGACACCGTGGATCTGATCGCGGTGGGTGGGGGCGCGGTGCTGTTGCCCGATCGCTTCCCCGGTGTGCGCCGCATCGACCGACCCGACGACGCCGATGTCGCGAACGCGGTCGGGGCAGCGCTCGCCCCGGTCGCCGGCCAGGCCGACTTCGTGGCCGACGTGGGCGACGGTCGCCGCCAGCAGGAGCTCGACCGGGCCGCCAGGCTGGCCGGCGAGCGCGCGGTAGCAGCCGGCGCGCGTCCCGACGCGCTCGAGACGATCTGGATCGAGGAGATCCCGCTCGCCTACGTCGACCGGCCGGTCTCACGGGTACGCGCCAAGGTCGCCGGCCCGCCGCTCGACGCGTGATCCGGCGATGCGGCATCGCCGGCCGGGTCCCGCGCGAAGGCGAGCGTCAGCCCGGCGGAGCGCCCGTCGCCTGCGCTGCGCTGCGCACGGCCTTGACGATGCCGTCGTAGCCCGTGCACCGACAGAGGTTGCCGGCGAGCGCGATGCGGATGGCTTCCTCGGTCGGATCGGGGTCGGCGCGCAGCACGGCGGTCGCCGATACGAGCATGCCGGGCGTGCAGAACCCACACTGCACCCCACCGTGGCGCAGGAACTCCGCCTGCAGCGGCGCGAGCCGGTCGTCGTCGGCCAGCCCCTCGACCGTCGTGATCTGTTTGCCGACAGCCTGCATCGCCAGGTAGGAGCACGAGTTCACGGGCTTGCCGTCGAGCAGCATCATGCACGCCCCGCACTCGGAGTCGTCGCAGCCTTCCTTTGACCCCGTGAGCCCGATCTCGTCGCGCACCGCTCGCAGCAGGCTGAGGTGCGCGTTCGATCTCGACGGGGACGTCGGTGCCGTTCACGTTCAGCGTGGCCTCGACCTTCATGGACCGTCTCCTCAGGCTCCGTAGAGCGCGTCGCTCGCAGGGATGGTGATCGTCTCGCCGCGGGCTCGCGCCAGCGCGCCCGCGATCGCCCGCCGAGCGACGACCTCGGCCATGGCGGTGCGGTACTCGGCCGACGCCCGCACGTCACCGATCGGCGCGGAGCCGGCGGCGGCGGCACGGGCCGCGGTCGAGACCGCCTCGTCGCCGCCGCCGGCGTCCACCAGAGCCGCCTCGGCGTCGGCGACCCGCCGGATCGTGGGTGCGAGCGCGGTGATCGCGATGCGCGCGTCGCTCACCCGATCCCCTCGCCCGCCCTCGACCGTCACGACCGCCGTGGCGCCGACGACCGCGATCTCCATCTGCCGGCGGTACTCCAGGCGCACGTAGGCGGAGCCCGTGCCCTCGGCTGGAGCCGGCAGCTCGATCGCGACGAGCAGCTCCCCCTCGTCGGCGCTCGTCGCGCCGGGACCGGTCCAGAGCTCGCCGATCGGCACCGTACGCTCCCCCCGCCCGACCGAAGCGTGACGGTGGCGCCGAAGCAGAGCAGGGCGCCGCCCGTGTCCATGGCGGGAGACGCGTTCATCACGTTGCCACCGATCGTGCCCTGGGCACGGGTGGCATGGGAACCGACGATCGCCGACGCATCGGCGAGCGCCGTGAACCGGGTTCGCACCGCCGGGCTCGCCACGATCGCCTCGTGGGTCACCAGCGAGCCCAGGCGGATGCCTCCGCCACCGCCGTTCTCGGCTTCCGTGAGCTCCCGGAGCGAGTCGATGCGGTCGATCCCCACGATGGCATCGGGCAGCGGCTTCTTGCCTTGGCGCGCGCCGACCACCAGGTCGGTGCCGCCGGCCACCGGGCGCGCGCCCGACCCGAGGGCGGTGATGGCTTCCTCGAGGGTGGCGGCGGACGTGAACGAGCCGGTCATGTGCGGGTGCCTTCCGCCGCAGCCCACACGCGCTCGGGCGTCATCGGCAGCTGTCGCACCTGGGTTCCCAGCACCTTCGTGATCGCGTTCGCGATCGCGGCGGCGGTCGGCACCTGCGGAGGCTCCCCCACGCCCTTCGAACCGCGAGGACCGGCGCCCTCGGCTGGGATCTGGATCCAATCGACCTCGATCTCGGGGGCATCGGCGCAGGTGACGAGCTTGTAGTCGAGCAGCGCGGGGTTGCGTTGGCGGCCCTCGTCGTCGAGCTGCGTGCCCTCGCTCAAAGCCAGGCCGACACCCATCACCACACCGCCGGTCACCTGACCATCTGCCCCCGTGCGGTTCAGGATGATGCCGGAATCGTGCGCGGCGGCGATCTTCAGCACCCGCACGACGCCCGTCGCCCGGTCGACCTTCACGTGCGCGGCCTGGGTGATGAGCTGCGGCGCGAGGAAGGTCTCGTTGCCCAGCCGACCGACGCATCCCCCCGTATCGCCGGTCGGCGCTTCGGGCACCTCGCCCGAGCCCTTGCCGTGGATCGTGCCGGCTCCGGCGAGGTCGGCGATCGCCACCGACCGATCGGGCGAGCCCTTCACGCGAACCGTGCCGTCGACGAGCTCCAGGTCCTCGCGGTCGGCCTCGAGCTCGTCGGCGGCGGCGTCGAGCAGCTGATCGCGCACCTCGGCCGCGGCCCCGAGCACGGCTCGGCCGCTGTTGAAGGTGGTCTGCGAGCCGCACGAGCCCATGTCCCAGTTCGCCGCCGCGGTGTCCTGGTAGAGGATCGTGAAGTCGGCAGGCCTCATACCGAGCTCCTCGGCCACGAACATCGGCATCGCCATCACCGCGCCACTGCCGTTCTCTTGCGCGCCGGTCACGATCGTGCCGCTCCCGTCGCCGTTGATGTGGATGTACGCGCCGGACGGCGCCGGCATGCTCGGCCACCAGCCCACCGCGACGCCGATCGCCTCGTCGTCGGGAAGATCGCGGTCGTAGCCGATCATCTCGGCCGCCCGCTCGAGCGTCTGCTTCATGCCGATGCGCTCGAACACCTGGCGCGTGGGTCCTTCATCGCCTTGTTCGATGAGCGACCGGCGGCGCAGCTCGACGGGGTCCATATCGATCGCGCGCGCGACCTCGTCCATGTGCTGCTCGAGACCCCAGCACACCTGGGGTGCCGTCGGCGCGCGCACCGAGCCGGAAGGCTGGTTGTTGGTGTAGTTCAGGCGCGCCTCGACGAAGACGTTGTCGATGACGTACGGACCGCACGCGTGCATCGCCGCCATCTGCCCGAGGAAGCCTCCCTCACCGCAGTAGGCGCCCTTGTCCAGCACGAGATCGGCCGTGCGGGACACGATGCGCCCGTCTCGCATCACGCCCGTCTCGAACTCCATCACGATGCCCTCGCGGCGTTGCGCGATCGCGATGAACTCCTCACGGCGGCTGAACACGAGCTTCACGGGCCGGCGAGCCGCACGAGCGAGCGCTGCGACCTGCGCCTCGAAGTGCAGGTCGCACTTCGCGCCGAAGCCGCCGCCGAGCAGCGGGACCACGATGCGCACGTTGGCCTCGGGCACCTGCAGCGTCTGCGCGACGCCCGATCGGGCTGCGTACGGCACCTGGGTCGAGGACCAGATCGTGACGTCGTCGCCCTGCCAGTGGGCCACCACCGCCCTCGGCTCGATCGGCACGCCTTGGGACGCGTCGGAGACGTAGCGCCCCTTCACCACCACGTCGGCCGAGGCCATACCGGCTCGGGCATCGCCCTTCTCGATCGTGTGGTAGGCCATGGTGTTGCCGTCGGCCACGATGTTCTCGTCCTTGTCGTACGAAGCCAGGTCTGGATGCACGAGCGGGGCGTCGGGGTCCATCGCCGCGACGAAATCGCTGACCGCAGGCAGGAGCTCGTACTCGACCTCGATCAGGGCGGCGGCCTCGGTCGCGATGCGCTCGGTCAGCGCTGCGACGCCGGCGACGATCTCGCCCTCGAACCGCACGACGTCGCTCGCGAACAGGGTTCGGTCCTGCACGAAGCCGCCGAAGCGCACGTCGGGAAGGTCGCGCTGGGTCACCACGGCCACCACGCCCGGCAGCGCCTCGGCCTTCGAGGTGTCGATGCTCAGGACGCGCGCGTGCGGATGGTCGGCGTAGCGGAACTTCGCGTACGCCTGACCCGTCAGGGTGAGATCGGCGGTGTATCGGCCGGTGCCGGTGACCTTCTCCTTGCCGTCGGACCGCACGAACGAGGGCGACGGAGCGAACTCTGTGGACACCAACGGAGACTCCCTTCCGAACGGGCGCCTATCGTAAGCGAACCGGCCGGTCCGTAGACTCCCCCGTCATGCCACGCACCTCGCTCACCGTCGGCGACATCGAGATCACGGCGCTGCTCGACGGAGCGAGACGGCTCAGCGGACCGATCTCGGACTACTTCCCCGACGTGCCGGGCGACGCCCTCACCTCGTTCGAGGCCGAGGCACCGGGGGTGTACGACGATGGTGGCTGGCGGCTCCACGTGCGCGCATGGCTGATCCGGCATGGGAGCGGCGTGGTCCTCGTCGATACGGGCGTCGGCGAGCTCGGAGCCCCCGGGCCTACCTGGTTCGGGGCGCCGGGCGACCTCGCAGCCGAGCTCCGTCGAGCCGGCACGGCGCCGGATGGGATCGACACCGTCGTGCTGACGCACGTGCACGACGACCACCTGGGCGGCACCGTGACCTTCGCCGGCGGGGTGCCCGAGCCGGCCTTCCCGCGCGCGACCTATCTCCTCCAAGGGGCCGACCGCGCCTGGCAGCGCCAGCTCGCCCTCGAGGACGACGAAGACCGCGTCATCGAGGTCACGCTGCTCCAGCCGCTCGAGCGCTCCGGGCAGCTCCAGCTGCTCGACGGAGACCACACGGTCGCCGATGGAGTCGAGCTGCACCCTGCACCAGGGCATACTCCCGGGCACCAGATCGTGCGGGTCCGTTCCCGCGGATCCCTCGCGCTCATCACCGGCGACGCGTTCAACCATCCGATCCAGATCCCGCATCCGGCATGGCCTTCGGGAACCGACTCGGACCCCGCGGAGGCCTTGAGCACACGCCGATCGATCCTCGCCGAGTTGGCCGCGCGTCCCGGGACCCCGATCGCCCCCTCACACCTGGCCGAGCCGTTCGGCGAGGTGCGACCCGACGCCGACGGCACGCCGATGTGGCGATATCGCTGACGCCCATCCTCCTTGGGCCGGAGTGAGCATCGGCGACCCGTTCTACTTCCGTGCAATGACTGCGGTGGACGGCCTCGCCTCACGCCGCTAGGGTCGTGCGATCGCATGAGGGGTGCGAAGTCGATCGTCGTAGGCGTATGGATCGCTGCTGTGGTCGTGGCAGCCGTTCCGGCGACGGCGGGTGCGTCGAGCTCCGACGACATGCGGCGAGGCCTGCTTTCCCTCACGAACTCGGCGAGGCGCACGCACGGCATCCGGGGTCTCGACCTCAATTGGAGACTGTCGAGGGACGCGCTGCAACACTCCCGCCGCATGGCCCAGAGCAGGGTCGTCTTCCATACCTCGGACCTGTACCGACTCATCCGCCCGTGGAACCCGTCCATCTGGGGTGAGAACGTCGGCATGGCGGGCACCGTCAGACGCGTGCACCGGATGTTCATGCGGAGCGCGGCGCACCGCAGCAACATCTTCAAGGCCAGGTTCTCCAAGATCGGGATCGGCGTGATCGAACGGGGCGGCCGGGTGTGGGCGACCGTCATCTTCTACGGCCGGTGATGCGATCAGGGCTGACCCAGCCGGACTGAGCTGACCCCGCCGGCCCGGCGTCGCGGGTCAGCCGATCAAGGAGCGGATCTGGCGCAGCGCGACCGGTGAGCCGGGCCAGATCGCCGACCCCGTCGACCGACAGGCTCCGCATGAAGCGGGTCAGACGCGTGAACGCCTCGTCGCGCGACTCCAGGAACTTCTCCACCGCCTCGTCGATCGGGAGCCCGGTGCACTCCTCGAGCACGGTCTCGGCGAGGCTCCTTCGCAGGGTGAACAGGTCGTCTTCCATCGATTGCAAGGCCCAGCGGTGCCAGCGGGAGCCACCCGGCATGTCCTCGATCTGCTTCTCGAGCCAGTCCAGCTGCAACCGCTCCCCCAACAGGAAGAACGCCCGAGCCACCTCGAGCACCGTGCGACCGGTGGCGTGCGACACCGTGATGATGTCGGGGCCGTGCACCAGCTCGGCTTGGAACGCCTGGCGCCGGGCGAGGGTCGCCGGCACGCCCTCGGCCTCGAGACGACGCGTGAGGTGCTCGTGCTGCTCGCGCCACGCCTCGGGTCCGATCTGGTCGATCACGTCGGAGAGTTCGCCGAAGGACTCGCGCGCATCGTCGACGGCCTCGTCGAGTCCGCGGCCGGTGGCGTGCACGAGGTACCAGCGTGACGTCGTCTCCACGAGCCAGTCGACGCCGCTCATCAGCTCGTTCTGGATGCCGGGATCGATCTGCCCGTCGAGCGCCTCGACGTCGGACCAGCGCTCGACCGCGCCGGTCACGTCGCGGGCGATCCGGTAGGCGCGGACCACGTCGGGCACGCTCGCGCCGGTCTCGGTGACCATGCGCGAGACGAACGTGATGCCCTGCGAGTTCACGACGTCGTTCGACACGATCGTGGCCACCAGCTCCCTGCGGAGCGGATGGTCGTCGATCAGCTGCCCGAACCGCTCGACGATCTTGGCGGGGAAGTACCGGCGCAGATCGGCCGCCAGGTACGGCGAGTCGGGCAGGTCCGATCCGAGGAGCCCGGAGAAGATCGCACGCTTCGCGTACGCGAGCAGCACGGCCAGCTCGGGCCGCATCAGCCCTTCACCCGCGGACCTGCGCTCGGCCATCTGGTCGGACGAGGGCAGGAACTCGACGTCGCGCTCGAGCTCACGCTCGCCGGATTCCAGCTGCAGCATCAGGTCCTCGTATGCCTCGACCCGCTGGGCAGAGATCTCGACGTCTTGCGACAGGATCTGGGCCTGCTGATAGTTGTCGTACAACACGTGGGCGACGACGTCGTCGGCACACGCTTGGAGCAGCTCGTTGCGCTCGTCCATCGTGAGCTCGCCGCGGCCGACAGCCATGTCGAGCAGGATCTTGATGTTGACCTCGTGGTCGGAGGTATCGACGCCCGCCGAGTTGTCGATGAAGTCGGTGTTGATCCGTCCCCCGGTGCCGGCGTACTCGATGCGTCCGCGTTGGGTGAACCCCAGGTTCCCCCCTTCGCCGACGACCCTGGCGCGGACCTGATCGCCGTTGACCCGCAGGGGGTCGTTCGCACGATCGCCGACCTCGGTGTGCCCTTCGCTCGACGCCTTGACGTAGGTGCCGATGCCCCCGTTCCACAGCAGATCGACGGGAGCCTGCAACGCACGGTTGATGATCTCGGCGGGCGTCATCTCGGCGGGCGCGTCGTCGCCGATGCCCAGGACCGTCCGCGCTTCGGGCGACAGGGTCACGCTCTTGGCCGCGCGATCGATCACGTCGCCGCCCGCCGAGATCAGCGACCGGTCGTAGTCGGCCCACGTCGAGCGCGCGGTCGTGAACAATCGCTGACGCTCGGCGAACGACGCGGCCGGATCGGGTGCGGGATCGATGAACACGTGGCGGTGGTCGAACGCGCAGACCAACCTGATCTGCGGCGTGTAGAGCATGCCGTTGCCGAAAACGTCGCCCGACATGTCGCCGATGCCCACGACCGTGAACGGCTCGGTCATCACGTCGATGCCGATCTCACGGAAGTGGCGCTTGACCGATTCCCACGCGCCGCGAGCCGTGATGCCGAGCTCCTTGTGGTCGTAGCCCTGCGATCCGCCGCTCGCGAAGGCATCGCCGAGCCAGAAGCCGTACTCCTCGCTGACGGCGTTGGCGGTGTCGCTGAAGGTCGCGGTGCCCTTGTCGGCGGCCACGACGAGGTACGGATCGTCGCCGTCGTGGATGCGCACGCCCTGAGGGTGCACGATGGCGCCCTCGACGAGGTTGTCGGTGATGTCGAGCAGGCCCCGCATGAAGGTGACGTACTGCGCCGAGACCTCGGCCTTGAGCTCGTCGGGGGTGGCCGGGGTGCGCCTCAGGATGAATCCCCCCTTCGAGCCGTCGGGAACGATCACCGCGTTCTTCACCTTCTGCGCCTTCATGAGACCGAGCACCTCGGTGCGGTAGTCCTCCTTGCGATCGGACCACCGGATGCCGCCCCGCGCGACCATGCCCCCGCGCAGATGGATCGCTTCCATGTGCGGCGAGTAGACGAAGATCTCGAACAGCGGGTACGGCTTGGGCATCTCGGGCACGCGTGCCGAGCGCAGCTTGAAGCAGAGCGACGAACGGCCCGGCACGTAGGCGTTGGTGCGCACGATGGCCTCGATCGTGCCGAGCAGGCTGCGCACGATGTTGTCCTGGTCGAGCGACGTGACGTCGCGGAGCCCGGTATGGATCGACTGACGGATCTCGTCGAGCGCCTCCTCGGACGAGTCGCGCTCGGGGTCGAACTTCGCCTCGAACATGCGCACGAGCGCGCTCGCGATGTGGGCTTGGTCGGCCAGGGCGTCGTTGCGGTACTCCTCGGTGTACCGGGCCGACACCCTCATGCGGTAACGCCGCAAGGCCCGGAGGATCTGCACCTGCCGCCAATCCAGGTCGGTGAGGGTCACGAGCCGGTTCAGCGAGTCGGACTCGGTCTCGCCTCGCCAGACCGCCGAGATCGTCTCGGCCACGTTGACCGCCTCGGTGCCGAGGTCGAGCACGGCTCCGCGCGAATCCAGCACGCCGAAATCGTGGATGTACACCCGGCCCTCGCCGAGTACCTGGGTCGGGATCTCCTCGACCGCGCGCAGCCCGAGCGCCTCGAGGATCGGGATGAACGCCGACAGGTCGACCTTGCCCCCGGTCTTGTAGAGCTTCACCCGGGTGAGCCGCTCACCGTGCTGTTCGTTGCCGATGCCGACGAGGAAGCCTTCCGGCTCGGTCTCGAGCGCCTCCAACGCGAGCACGTCGTCGGCGATCAGGTCCCATTCCTCCGACGCCTTGTAGTAGCTCGGGAACCGGGGGGCGTACTCCTCGGCCAGCACCGGACCGCGGACCGGGCCGGCTCGCGCGATCAGCGTGTCACGCAGGTCGTCGTCCCAGCTCCTCGCGAGCCGCTCGACCTCGGCCTCGAGCTCCTCGTACGGCACCTCGGGGATCTGGGTCGTCGGATCGACGTGCACCGTGAAGAAGATGCGCGCCGACTCCGTCTCCCCGAGCGAGAGGTGGTAGTCGACGGTGCTGCCGTGGAACTGCTCGAGGAAGTACTGCTGCAGGCGCTTGCGCAGCGCCGCGTTGAATCGGTCGCGAGGCAGGGCGACGACGACCGAGACGCTCCGCCCGTAGAGGTCGCGGCGCACCAGCACCCTGATGCCGCCGTGTTTCTCGAGCTGCAGCAGCCCCACGACGAGGCGGCGCAGCTCCTCGGTCGGAGCCTGGAACAGCTCGTCCTTCGGGAAGGACTCGACCAGCTCGACGACCTGCTTGTAATCGTGCGAGCCGGGGATCAGGTCCTCGGCGGCGATGATCTGCTCCAGCTTGCGATGCAACAACGGCGTCTTGGCCGCCGGTTCCATGTAGGCCTTCGAGGTGAACAGCCCGATCAGGCGCGCCTCGCCCGTGATCACGCCCTCGGCATCGACGACGCGCACCCCGATGTAGTCCATGCGGGCGCGCCGATGCACCGTGGAGTACGAGTTCGTCTTCGAGAAGACGAGCAGGTCGCCTTCCTCGATGCGAGCGCGCACGACCTCGTCGAGCTCGGACAAGCGCGTCACCTCTGCGAACGCCGAGCGTCGCAGATCGCTCAGGATGCCGAGACCGCTCTCGGGCACGGCGCGGATCCCGGCGCGTTGCTCGCCGTCGAGGTCGACGAGCTCGTACTCGCGGTAGCCCAGCAGCACGAAGTTGAGCTGGGCGAGCCATTCCAGGAAGTCGATCGCCTCGCCGACCTCTTGCGGGGAGTAGCGCACGGCGCCGGCCCGTGCGAGCTCGATCATGTGCCGCACACGCTGCTGCATCGGCTCGAAGTCGCGCACCACGAGCCGCACGTCACGCAGGATGGTGCTCACGCGTCGATGGAGGTCCTCGGTCTCCTGAGGCGTGAGCACGCGGTCGAGCTCGAAGTGCATGATCGACTCGCGGTGGCTGGCGTCGCGGCCCGACATCACGCGCTCGATGCGCCCCTGCCCGTCGCGGACCGTGCCGATCACCGGATGCACCAGCCGGCTCACACCGAGTCCGCGTGCGAGCAGCTCCTCCTGGATCGAGTCGACGAGGAACGGGGAATCGTCGGTGTTCGTCTCGACGATCGAGCCCGCCGACGCGTAGCCATCGGTCTCCGGCTCGGCCCGGAACACCCGCACCGCTGCAGGCTGGTCGCCGCGCCCGTCGGCCAGCTCGAACGCGGTCGTGACCATGCCCAGCAGGGCATCGACGCCGAGGCCCTCGAGGTCCTCGTCCGGGAACCGCCGCAGGAACGCCTTCGCGAACGCGCCGACGGCGTCCCGTCGATCGGCTTCGACGCGCTCGGCCACCGCCTCGAGCAGGTCGCGCAGCGGGGCGTGTGGTTCACCGGGAGCGGGGGTCGCCACGGTCTCGGGGTGCGCGTCCACGACGGGCCATTGTGGCAGGTCGCCGGTCCTCTGTGCGCGTACCGTCACGGTCCCGTCGGCACCGGTCTCACTGCGTACGTGGGGTAGGACGCTCGCACGATCGGCAGCAGTCCAGTGAGGTAGGAGCCCGCCACGCACCCCCGGCACCATGCGGACGCGTTGATGGCCCGTGCGGTGACCGCAGCGCTCCGGCACGAGCCCAGCGCGTCGAGGATCGCCTCGTACCCGTAGGACTCCGCACCGAGCACGAGCGTGTCGTGCGACGCCTCGAGGCCCTGCGACAACGGACACGTAGCGTTTCACGCCGACGGCGTTCAGGTCGGTGGCATCGGGCATGTCACGCGTCGTCGCCAGCGGGTTGAACGCCGCCGCGGTCGACTCCGCCGTCTCCCAGGCCACGACCACCAGCAGGTTCTCATCACAGGCCGGGGCCCCGAGCCGCCCGAGGAAGGCGGCCGCCCACCCTTCATAGGTCAGCGGGCCGCCCGGAACGGCCGGATCGGTGGCGGGGGCCGCTGCGTCGGCAGGTGCGCGCATCGCTCGATCACGGGCTCGGACGAGCTCTGCCAGGTACGCGGTCCAGGTGTCGAGCTCCTGCTGTACATGTCGCGCCCATGTCGACCGCAGCCTCGACCGCAGCGTCAGCCGAGCCTCGGCGAGGTCGAGCGACGGCGATCGACGGCGCGACTGTCCTGCGGGGCCCGCATGCGCGTGGGCGTCGGGCGTCGCCGCCGCGATCGCCTCGAGACGATCGACCGCTCCGGGCGGCCCTGCGGATGTGGCGGTACCACCGTTCGATGCGCGGATACCACCGGTCGATCCGCGTCTGGGCCTTCTCGATGCGCGCGTCGAGGGTCGCCACGTCGAGGCCTGGAGCCGTTGCGTGACCGGACCCGGAGGCGGCTGCCGGCCAGCGTCGTCGGGAACACCAGGATCACGGACAGGAGCAGCACGAGCACGGTATGACGTCGCATGGGCGAGCGAGGTATCGACCGCAGTCTCCACCCGCTTGACCTCGCACGTCACGAGGCGGTCGACTCGGTCGCCGATCGCCTGCCTCGACGGCCCGGTCGGAGGGCGATTACCATCCGACGATGCTCGCGGGGTGGCGTGGTGCGGCAACGGTCACAACCCTCGCGCTCGCGGCCTGCACCTCGGCTCCCGACATCGTCGTCCCCCCCTCCTCGCCATCCCCGAGCCCCGTATCCACCGCGACCGTGACGATCGAAGGCCTCGAGTTCGACGAGCCACGGTGGAAGGCGGACGGGTCCAACTGGCGGCTCGTGCTGTCCTGGCAGGCCCCGGCGGGCGTGACGGTCGACCACTACGAGATCCGGCGTGACGGCGTGACGATCGCCGACGACGTCGTCTCGGTGTCGTTCCGCGACACCGGCGTCGAGCCGGGTGCACGCTATCGTTACTCCGTCACCGGGCTGGACGCCGACGGCCGGGCTACCCAACCCGCCGTGGACTCCATCAGGACCGACGAACCGCCGCCGGGCGACGCACGGCTCGAAGGGAGCTTCGTGGTGCGGATGGAGGTCGAGCGCGCAACCGGCACCAGGAACCCGGTTCGTGGTGGTGCGATCTACTTCAGGTTCGAGCCGCGATGCGGGAGCGGGGCGTGTTCGGCGCGGTGGACGGTCCGCAGATCACGGGCCGAGGGCACGCTTCGGAGGTCGGGGGCGAGCTATTCGGCGGGCCTTCGTACCCCCTTCTTCGTTCGCAACTGTTTCGGGCGGCTGACCGACGAGGCGCTCGACGTGCGACTGCGGGTCGAGGCGGCGGCGCCGGTCCGCGGTTCCTGGCGAGCGACCAAGATCGAGGGCACGATCACCGAGGTCTCGAAGCACCCCGGGTGCGTCACCGCATCGATCGTCTGGGCCGTGCGGGGAACGCTCCAAGGCTGACCATGGATCCCGGACCCCCGATCACCTACCCGGACGAGGTCGCCTACGTCGATCCGGCTCCCCGACGGGATCGCCGCGTGGAGGTCGTGCTCACGGTGGTTGCGGCGGTCGTGGTGATCGGCGCCGTGCTGTTGTTCACGCGCTCGCCGGGCCCCCCGAGCGCTCCCGTTGGCCTGCAGGCCGAGCCGGCGTTCTGCGACACACCGTGCGAGGTCGTCGCCCCACGCGTCTCCCTCGCGTGGACCCCGCCCGAATCGGGCGCCGCACCAACGGGGTACCGCATCGTGCGTGACGATGTGGCCCTGCGAGCCCTCGCTCGGCGGCGACGAGCTGCGGTTCGTCGACGAGTCGGTCACGATGGGCGCGACCCACACCTATGCGGTCGTCGCCACGAGCTCCGAAGGGGACTCGGCCGCAACGTCTGCGCTGGACGTGTCGGTACCCACACCACCCGAAGAGGCCGCTCACCTCGATGGCGTCTACAACGTGCAGCTCACCGTGCGAGTGGCGCGCTCGATCGGCGCGGCGTTCGGCATCGAGAACCCCGTCGCCGGGAAGCACGGAAGCGATCAGTGGTCCTTCACGTCGGGCTGCGTCGACGACGTCGAGTCGTGCCCTTCGACGTGGTCGAGCCTCAGGGGCCCCATCGAACTCCAGGGGTCGACGTGGTCGGGAAAGGTCCAGGGTCGCCCCGCCCGTTGCGGCGATGACGGCCGGGCAAGGGCGCCCATCGAGATCGACCTCGATGTGAGCGACGTTGGGGTCGTCGACGGCTCCTGGGTCGTCTCGGGGTTCACCGGGTCGGCCACCGTCTCGTTCACATGCCCTGGCTTCCCTCCAGCACTGGCGACGGTCGGGGTCGTCGGATCCGCCTGATCGGCCTGTTTCCGCGAGCCTTGGCGGGGCTCTCGGGTCAAGATTCCGCGCCCTGAAGCCGAGGTACTGAGCACGGTCACACACGACAGCTCGGCAGGAGGGGGACCATGAGCTCCGGCGAACGAACTAGCTCGGTCGGGTCAGTCGATTTCCGCCGCCTGGCTGCAGGGCTCCCGTGAGACCATGAAGTACGCTCCCGCTCAGATGGGGGCTGAACAGGGGACAGCGAACGCATGAGCGCGCGAGGCGTCCGCATCGTCGTCGGAGAGGGCCCATCGACACGCAAGGGTCTGCTCCGCTTCGTGTTGGACGGGGAGGGGTTCGACGTGGTGGCCGACGCGGCCACCACCGCCGAGCTCGCTCGCCTGATGGCGATCCATCGCCCCGACGTCGTCGTGCTCGACGACGGCATCGGCGCCACCGCGGTCAGCATGATCAACGAGATGTCGCCCGACACCAAGGTCGTGCTGGTGTGGCCGGGAGCGGTCATGCCGGTCGGCGGGGCGGCCCGCGTCGAACCGGCGCGCGTGCTGCAGGATCTCGGCCCCACCATCTCCCGGCTCACGGGCCAGGCGGGGACGGCGATGGGTCGTGGGGCGGCGCTGCTCGACCGAGCCGCCAACGACCCCGAGGTGTTGCGATCGATGCTGCGTGCCCCCCGGCCCGACGACGCGATCATCGAGGATCGCGAGCCGGCTCCCGTGGTGATCCTGCCGCTCACCCCGTCGATCGACCACGACGAGCTCGTGCTCAACGTGCCGGAGGCCGAGCCCGATGAGGACGAGCGCACGAAGTCCGTGCTCGGCCCGGGTGTGGCCGGAGCGGCGGCATCCGCCTCGGTGCTCGCGGCATCGGGCCAGGCAGCGGCCGCCGAGAGCGCGGCATCGGGCTCGGCCGACCTCCCGGCCGCGGTCACGCCGCTCGCGGGACCGACGGGCGCCGGGAGCGCAGAGCGCACTCAATCGCCGCCTCGGCAACCTCGCCCTCGGCGGCGCTGCGGTCGCCAGCGCGCTCGTCCTCGCGCTCGCCCTGGGCGACGCCCGAGTACCGATCGACGTCGTGCGAGGACTCGAGTCCACGACCTCCCCTTCGGTGCCGGGCGGATCAGAGGGTGAGGTTGACCCCGGAGATCCCGATCCACCTCCCGACGGGAACACCGATCCTTCGCGTGATCCGCGCGATCAGGTCGATCCGAGCACCGCAGCGACCGATCGCGCGTTCCCCGACGTCTCGCTCGTGGGCGACGTGAGTCCCGCGCCGGGCCCGCCCGACGTCGGCATCGATCCCGGCGACATCGGCCCCGGGAGCAACGACGATCCGCCCGACGGCGGCGACCCTCCGGTCAGCCCTGGCGACGATCACGGCGGCGGCGACGCAGGAGACCACGACCGCGGGGGCGGCAATGACGATCCCGACAACGGCGGGGGCTCCGGCCCGGTCGATGACGACGACGGAAGCGACGACCACGACAGCGGCGGAGGCAACGACGACCGGGGCGGCGATCACGATCAGGGCGGTGGCAACGACGACCCCGACAATCCCGCCCACCAGCACGGCGGGGGATCGAGCGGCGGATCCGGCAACGACGACGAGCATGGGTCGGAGGAGCACGACCGGGCGACGGGGGTCGGGCATGCATCACGGCCCTGAAGCACCGAGCGACTGACCTCGGCCTCGGTCTCGTAGTCTTCGAGATCGATGACGATCCAGGATGCGGTGGGGCCGCTCCGGCGCGTCTACGTGCGACCGCCCGACCCCCTCGATGCGTCGGCGTGGCGCACCTACGGCTGGCATGCGGCGCCCGACGTGGCCCGGGCGGCCGATGAGCACGAGGCGTTCCGGTCCGAGCTCGGCGCGGAGGGCGCCGAGGTGGTGGTCGGTCGCACCAGGGTGGCGGGCGACCCCGATGCGATCTACGCGTACGACCCGACGCTGCCCACCGACCGAGGGCTCATCGTGCTGCGACCGGGCAAGGCGGGACGCCGCCTCGAACCAGCGGCGATCGAGCGAGACCTCAACGCGGCTGGCTTCCCGACGCTCGGCACCCTGGGATCCACCGCCACGGCGGAGGGCGGCGACATGCTGTGGCTCGACGAACGCACGCTGCTCGTCGGGCGCGGCTACCGGACCAACGACGCCGGCATCGAGCAGATCCGCGAGCTGCTCGGGACCGAGGTCAGGGTCGTGTGGTTCGACCTGCCGAACCACGAGGGCCCAGACGCCTGCCTCCATCTGATGTCGTTCATCTCCATGCTCGATCGTGATCTGGCGGTCGTGTTCCTCCCGATGGTGCCGGTGAGGCTCCTGGAACTCCTTCGTGAGCGCGGCGTCGAACTCGTCGAGGTGCCGGAGCAGGAGCTCCCGTCGCAGGGAGCGAACGTGCTGGCGCTCGCACCACGCATCGCCCTCGCGCTCGAAGGCAACCCCGAGACCCGACGACGCATGGAAGCTGCCGGTGTCGACGTGCGCACCTTCGCGGGCGAGGAGATATCACGCAAGGGCGACGGCGGTCCGACCTGCCTGAGCAGACCGCTCGAGCGAGGCTGACCGCCGGCTTCCGGGATCGAGAGCGACGCTGTCGCACTCGGTATGCTCACGCCTCATGTACCGCTACTGGGTCGTGCTGCACATCCTCGGCGTTGCGTCGTTCCTGCTGGCGCACGGCACGTCGATGTTCGCGATGTACCGCATGCGTTCGCTCGATCTCGACCGAGCACGCATCGTCGACACGATCACGTTCTCCGGTGCGACCGCCAAGCCGATGTACGCCTCGTTGCTCGTGCTGACGGTCGCCGGCTTCGTCGCCGGTCACCTCGGCAACTGGCTCGACGACTGGTGGATCTGGATCGCGGTGGCGGTGCTCGTGGCGACGACGGTGCTCATGACCGTGATCGCGAAGCCGTACTTCAAGCGCGTCTCGGCGGCGTGCGCGCTCCGGCCTTCCGGCGTTCCCCGCACGAGCGACGAAGAGCTCGCGGAGCTGGTGGGATCGGGCAAGGTGCACCTGATCACCGCGATCGGCGTGGGGGGTCTGGCGATCATCATCTGGCTCATGGTCACCAAGCCCGGTCAGACCTTCTGACCGTCCCTGACGTCGTGGTCATCGAACCACCGGGGCTGCTCCGGGTCCGGCTCAGGCCGGTGGAAGCGGACGTACGGCGGGCCCGTTGACCACCTCGCCCGACGGCCCGTAGCGCGAACCGTGGCACGGGCACTCGAACACGTGGTCGGCGGTATTCCATGCCACCGTGCACCCCATGTGCGTGCAACGAGCCGACATCAGGTGCAGCTCGCCCTCTGCGTCCATGAAGGCGGCCAGACGCTCCCCCGCCTGCACGAGGATGCCGCCCTCGCCTCGCTCGAGCTCCGACGCCACCTGGGCGATCGTGCGAGCCACCAGCACGTCGCGGTCGCTGAGATCGACGACCTTCTCGGGCACCGGGTTCAGGAAGAATCGCTTCGCCCCCGTCATGCCCTTGTTGCCGATCACGACCAGATCCGCGCCGACCTCACGAGCCGTGGCGAGGATCTCGCTCGCCGGGTCGCCCTGACGCAGCACGATGTCGCACTCCGCCTCAGCGCCGTAGACGGCAACGGTGTCGTCGGTGACGAGCTTGCCCGTGGCCGGGTGGCCCACGAACACCATGGTCACGGGGGCGCCGATCGATGCGGCGAGGTCGAATCCCTTGCGCGCCGCCCGATCCGCGGTCGGCGACCCGTCGGTGGCGATCAGCACTCGGCGGTAGAGGCGTTCGCCGTCGCCGCGCCCGACATCCATCGCGATCAGCAGGTCGCGGGGCGCGCGATGTGAGAGCCGATCGGCCGTCGGACCGATCTCGGTCGCGCTCCGGCCGCCGCTCACGACGACCAGGCCGACGTCGAGCTCTTCCGCAAGGTCGATGAGCGCGTCGGCGGGTGCCCGGCCGCCGACGAGCTCTCCGCGCACCTTCTTCACGCCGGCGGCCTCCGCGGCGCCGACGGCAGCGTCGAGGACCGCCTGCGCGCCCTCGGGCCGCTCCCAGACGTGCGCGACGATCAGCTCGGCCTTGCCGGACTTCGCGAGCCCGGTCGCGACGTGGCTGGTCGCCGCCGCGCGAGCGGTGCCGTCGGTGCCGAACAGGATGCGCTTGTAGGCCACCTCGTGAGCTCCTTCCCGGGGTCGCACGCTATCGCGCACCTGCACGAGCGACACCCTCGTATCCTGCGGACGTGTACCGGTTCTGGGTCTTCGTCCACCTGGTCGGAGTCGTCGGGTTCCTCGTAACCCACGGCGTCTCGATGTGGGCGATGTTCGCGGTGCGCGCGGTGGGAACCGACCGCGACCGCATCCTCGACGGGTGCGAGAATTCGAAGACGGCGCGGGTCCCGATGTACATCTCGTTCGGCGTGCTGTTGCTCGGCGGGATCGCGGCCGGCATCGACGGCGCCCTGTTCGCCCAGTGGTGGCTCCTCGCATCGCTCGGCATCCTGCTCGTCCTCACGGCATCGATGTCGATGATCGCCACGCCTCACATGAAGCGCCTCCGCGAGGGGTGCACGCGCTGGGCCGACGGCACGTACACGCTGACCGACGAGGAGCTCGAAGCCGTCCTGAACGGTCCCGCCACGATGATCACCGCGGTCACCGGCACGGCTGGGGTGCTCGTGATCGTCTTCCTGATGGTGTTCAAACCCGGTTCGTGAACGCTCACACGCGAGACCCGGCCGACCCCGCTCGGTAGCCTTGCTCCATGACCGAGCGCGTGCACGAGCGGGTGTACAACTTCGCCCCCGGACCGGCCACGCTGCCGGCGAGCGTGCTGGAGCAGGCGCAGCGCGATCTTGTCTCGTTGCCGGGCCTCGGCATCTCGCCGCTCGAGATCTCCCACCGCAGCCCATGGTTCCTCGACGTGATCGAGGAAGCCGCGACGACGATCGGCGACCTGCTCGGCGTGCCCCCGACGCACCGGGTGGTCTTCTGTCAGGGTGGGGCCACGCAGCAGTTCTCGATGGTGCCGATGAACCTCGCGATCGGACCCGACCGTCCTCCCGAGTACGTGGTCACCGGCTCGTGGGGCTCGAAGGCGGCCGCCGAGGCCGCGCGGCTCGGGCCGGCCGCCGTCATCTGGAACGGCTCGGATGGGGGCTACACCCGCGTGCCCGGACCCGCCGAGCATCGCGTGTCGCCCGCGGCAGCGTTCCTGCACGTGACGTCGAACGAGACCATCGAGGGCGTGCAATGGCCGGCGCTGCCCGCAGCCCCCGACGGCGTGCCGCTCGTCGTCGATGCGTCATCGGACTTCCTGTCTCGACCGCTCGGCGTCGGCGAGCTCGGGCTGCTGTACGCCGGCGCACAGAAGAACGCCGGGCCGGCCGGAGTGACGGTCGCGATCGTGCGCGAGGACCTGTTGGAGCGCATCCCGGCCGGCGTGCCGACTGTGCTCGACTACCGCACCTACGTCGAGCACGGCTCCCTCTTCAACACCCCGCCGGTCTTCGCGATCTACATCGTGATGCTCGTGACCCGCTGGCTGCGCGATGAGGTCGGCGGACTCGCCGAGCAGGACCGTCGCAACCGTGCGAAGGCCTCACTCCTCTACGAGACGATCGACGACAGCGACGGCTTCTACACCGGGCACGCCGATCCCGCCGCGCGATCGATCGTGAACGTCACCTTCCGCCTGCCGAGCGACCAGCTCGACGCACGGTTCGTGACCGAAGCGACGGGGCTGGGGCTCGCCGAGCTGAAGGGACACCGCAGCGTCGGCGGCATCAGGGCGAGCATCTACAACGCTATGCCGGTCGAGGGAGTCGAAGCGCTCGCCGGATTCATGCGCAGGTTCGCGGCGGCGAACTCGTCTACCTCAGACTAGCGACGGGCCGTCCGCGCCGACGAGCTCGTCCGCCATCTCGGCGTAGACCTGCGTGTGCCGGTCGACATCGTCTGCCGACGTGGCCGGCGACATCAGGGCCATGTTGTGGAACGGCGTCATGAGGATGCCCCGGTTCAACAGGTAGAGATGGATGTAGGGGTCGACCAGGTCATCCTGTCCCGCTGCCGCCTCGGCGCCGTTGCGGGCCTCCTCGGGTCGGAACAGGTACTCGACGCGGCAGCCCAGGCGCACGACGTGCCACGGCAGTTCCCGGGACTCGATCACGCCACGCACCCCTCGCTCGAACCGTTCCCCCAGGGCGATCATGCGCTCGAAGGCCTCGTCGGTCATGACCTGTCCGAGGGTCGCACGCATGGCCGCCAGCGACAGCGCGTTGCCCGCAAGTGTGCCGCCCACGCCTCCGACGTCGGCGTTCTTCCAGTCGGTGTGTTCGTAGACCAGGTCGCTCACCCGCTGGCTCATGCCGTACGCGCCCGTCGCGACGCCCGCGCCGAGCGTCTTGCCGATGGTCACGAAGTCGGGATCGAGACCCCAGGCCTTGGTGCAGCCTCCCGGACCGGCGCTGATCGTATGGGTCTCGTCGATGATCAGGAGCGTGCCGTATCGCGTGCAGAGTTCCCGGACGGCCTCGTGGTATCCGGCGTCGGGCAGCACGATGCCGATGTTCGTCAGTGCGGGCTCGAACAGGCACGCCGCGACATCGCCTTCGGCCAGCGCCGCCTCAAGGCCGGCGAGGTCGTTGATCTCGACCACCTTCGTCGTGCGGTCGAGCTCCACCGGCTGGCCGATGTTCCCCTCGCGCGACACGGTGCGGCCATCCACGAGCGTGGCGATCGTCTCGTCGACCGAGCCGTGGTAGCACCAGTTGTGCACCACGATCTTCGGTCGCTGCGTGATCTCACGCGCCCACCTGATCACGAACCTGTTCGCGTCGGTCGCCGTGAGCGTGAACTGCCAGAAGGGAACCCCGAAGCGCCGAGCCATCTCCGTTCCGACCCATGCGGCGTCCTCTGTGGGCAGCATCAGCGTGATGCCCTTGCCGGCTTGTTCCGCGATCGCGTCGACGGCCACCTTCGGCGCGTGCCCAGCCATGCCTCCCGTGTCACCGAGGCAGAGATCGATGAAGTCGTTGCCGTCGACGTCGACGAAGTGCGCGCCTTCGGCTCGGTCGACGAAGATCGCGTGATCGCCGGGCCATCGGGTCATCCAGTTCATGGGGACACCGAAGAGCAGCGACGACTTCGCCTGCTCGGCCAGTGCCCCACTCCGGGCATGCCGCTCACGGAAGGTCGCTCGCTCCCGCTCCATCAGTTCCGCCACCCGTGAACGATCGATCGTCCTCACCGCGTTCCCCCTCGTGATGATCTGCCTCGGAGCCAGGTCCGGAGTCTAGCCGGGTCTTCGGAAGCGGGTCCCGTCGGCGCGGATCGCCCACACTCACCCGGGACGCATAAAGGTGTGCCCGGGTTGGACCGATGGGGTAGGACGATGGAGCCCGAGCACGACTTCCCCCGCCGTCGGCTGAACGATGGACTCGGCCGGCGGCTCAGCGACCTGGCCGTTGACCCCGTCACGGGCGGCACACCTCGCCGACGTGACCACGATGGCTGGCTGGACCGCTGGGTGGCGACGGTCTCGGACCTCACCCGCCTCAAGAACACGCATCCGATGATGGATGCGATCATCGAGGAGCAGAACGGCCGCAAGATCCGCATCGGCGATCGTTGGCTCACCGACTGGGCATCGTGCAACTACCTCGGCTTCGACCTCGATCAGGAGATCATCGACTCGGTGCCCGACTACCTGGCTCGCTGGGGCACCCACCCGTCGTGGTCACGCCTGCTCGGCAACCCGCGCCTGTATCCCGAGATCGAGGAGGAGCTCACCGAGCTACTCGGCACCGAGGACTCGCTCGTGTTGCCGACGATCACGCACATCCACATGTCGGTCATCCCGGTACTGGCCGGTGAGGGCACGATCTTCCTTGACGGCAGGGCTCACAAGACGATCTTCGATGGGGCCATGGTCGCGGCGGGCCATGGCGCCAAGGTCGTACGGTTCCGACACAACGACTACGAGCATCTCGGAGAGCTGCTGCGTGCGAGCGACCCGGGTAGTCCCCGCCTCATCGCGATGGACGGCGTGAACTCCATGACCGGGAACGCGCCCGACCTCGTTGCGTTCTCCCGGATCGCCGGAGAACACGGTGCGCTGCTCTACATCGACGACGCCCACGGGTTCGGGGTGGTGGGCGAACGGTCGCCCGACGAGCTCTGCGGGTACGGGATCAAGGGCAACGGCATCATGCGGCACCTCGGCGTCGCCTACGACAACACCGTCTTCGTCGCCGGATTCTCGAAGTCCTACTCCTCCCTCCTGGCGTTCGTGGCGCTTCCCACGCGGCTGAAGGATGCCCTCAAGGTGCTGGCTCCGCCGTACCTGTACTCGGGACCGTCGCCCGTCGCCTCGCTCGCCACCACCATCAGCGGGCTCCAGGTGAACCGCACCAGGGGCGACCGGTACCGAGCCGACCTGTGGCGCATGACGCACCGGCTGCTCGACGCGCTACACGACATGGGCATCCGAACACCCAACACGTCGGGGTTCCCCATCGTGGAGGTACCGCTCGCGAATCACGCGGAGATCGACGAGATGGGCCGCTACCTGTTCGAGCACGGGCAGTACGCCACCATGGCGGCGTACCCCTTGGTGCCGGTGAACGAGGTCGGCTTCCGCATCCAGGTGACCGCGGCCAACACCGACGAGGAGATCGACGACCTGATCTCGGTGCTGGGATCGCTCCACGATCACTTCCTGCTCGAGCAGACCGAGGACGCGTTCGCGCCCACCGGACTGGCCTAGAGCTCGCAGGGCGGGAGAAACCCATGTCGGTCGGATCCGTCGGCTTCGGCAGGTTGCAGGACCGGACGGCTCTGGTGACCGGTGGGTCATCCGGCATCGGCCTGGCGATCGTCTCGAGGTTCGTCTCCGAAGGCGCGCGTGTGACCGCGGTCGCGCGACGGTACCGGCCCGAGGTCGACGACGTCGGCGCGGCGTTCGTGGCGGCCGATGCCGGCGACGCCGAGCAGATGCGGGCCGCGCTGCAGACCGCGGTCGAGCGCACCGGTCCGCTCGACGTGGTGGTCTTGAACGCCGGCATCGCGAGCCTCGACGCCGACGCACTCGAAGACACCGATCTCGCCGAGGTCGGCGAACTCGTGCGGGTCAATACGATGGGCGTGCTGAACGGGCTCGCGTGCGTGCCCCCCTACCTGCGTGACGGTGCGAGCGTGATCATCACGGCCTCCGCAGCTACGTCGTGGGCCTTCCCGGGGTACATGGGATACAGCCTGTCGAAGGCCCCGCTGCACGAGATGGCTCGCCACGCGGCCATGAAGCTCGGGAGCCGCGGGATCCGGGTGAACACGGTGAGCCCCGGAACGGTGCTGACGCCGATGCAGCCGCCCGACGACCCGGAAGCGCAGATCGCCAGGGTGGCGACCTGCCTCGGACGTGCGGCGTTCCCCGACGAGGTGGCCGGGGTCTACGTGTTCCTCGCCTCCGATGACAGCACGTACGTGACCGGTACCGACGTCCGTGCCGACGGCGGGTGGCTCGACGGACTCACCGAGGCGCATGCGCAGGCGGTGCTGGCGGGCCTGCGCGCCGGCGACCAGCACGGTCTGCCGATGCGCAACCCCGCAGGTCACGCACCGTGACTACCCGAAACGAGGTATCAGCACGTGACCGATGACACCGATAACGCACAGGTGAAGAACCGGGCGTGGATCGTGTACCCCCTGGCTGCGGTCGCTGCGACCGTGGCGTACTACGTGCTCGGCAACAACAGCTACCTCTTCAACGTGATCGGCCTCACGTCGCCCGTGTTGATCTTGGTCGCGGTCCGCTTGCACAAGCCGGAGCGTCGCGCGCCCTGGTTCCTGATCGCGGCGGGGCAGTTCTTGTTCATCGCCGGCGACGTGGTGTCGTACAACTACGAGCGATTCAACCTTGCGCTGCCGAGCATCTTCCCGCTCGACTACGCGTTCACCTCCACGGGTGACGTCCCCTTCCCCGGGCCGGCGGACCTGCTGTACCTGAGCGTGTACCCGTGCCTGATCGCCGGAGTGATCATGCTCATCCAGGCCCGCAGCCCCGGTCGGGACCGGGCGGGGCTGCTCGACTCGGCGATGGTCGCGATCGGCGTGGGCACCATCACCTGGGTGATGCTGATCGCGCCCTACCTCCAGCTCGACGACCTGGATCTCAAGGTCAAGCTCACCGCCATGGCGTACCCGGTCATGGACCTGTTGCTCGCCGCCGCCGCGATCCGGCTCGCGGTGAGCGCGGGGCGCCGTCCGGTCGCCTTCTACCTGCTCATGGTCTCGATCGTGGCGCTGTTCGCGACCGACGCCATGTACGCGTGGTTCGGCCTGTACACCGAGAGTGGATACCAACCCGGAAGTGGATGGCTCGAGGCCGGATGGATGTCGTTCTACGTCGTGCTCGGCACCGCCGCCTTGCACCCGTCGATGCGGATCCTGACCGAGCGCGCCCCCGGGAGCGAGGAACGGCTCACGGTCGGACGCCTGGTGCTCCTGACGGCTGCGGCGCTGTCGCCCCCCGTCGTCCGCCTCGTGCAGCTGAACCGAGGCGAAGCCGTCGACGTCGGCGTGCTGAGCATCGCCTCGATCGTGCTCTTCCTGCTCGTGGTGCTTCGCATGGCGGGGCTCATCCGGCAGCAGGAGCGATTCGCGGAGCGCGAGCGCGCCCTGCGCCGGGCGGGCACCACCCTCGTGACGGCGACGAGCCGCGACGGCATCAACGAGGCGGCCATCGACGCGGCGAGAGCCCTCGCCGGTCAGGACGCCTCCATCCGCATGTGCGACAAGGTGGAAGGCCTGGACGAGGTCATCGTGGTCGCGGCTGCCGGAGGCTCGGTCGACACGCATCAGATGCGGCTGTCGCTCAGCATCCTGGAGCGATGGAAGCTCGATCGTCTGCTCGCCAACGACGCCTACGTGATCAAGGGGTATGAGAGCATGCTCCGCGA
Organism: uncultured Actinomycetes bacterium; assembly: GCA_963790335.1. Lineage (GTDB taxonomy): Bacteria > Actinomycetota > UBA4738 > UBA4738 > HRBIN12 > JAOUEA01. The sequence continues at coordinate 53,365 of CAWBOB010000008.1, forward strand.
ACCGCTCGCGCTGGCCATCGGCGATGAAGGATCGGTGCTCGTCGCTCCGCTGTTCATCAAGGAAGAGCTCCACGGTCTCATGGTGGTCGGTACGCCGACCGAGATGCCGCGTTCGGTTGCCGACTCGATGCGGGCGTTGTCGTCGCAGGTCGCGCTCGCGCTGGAGTCCGCCACCCTCACCGAGGATCTGTTGATCAAGCAAGGTGAGGCCCGGTTCGCCTCGCTCGTGAGCAACTCGTCCGACGTGATCTGCGTGATCGGACCCGATACCACCGTGACGTACGCGAGCCCGTCCGCCTCCCGCGTGCTGGGGTTCGCTCCTTCCCAGATCGAGGGCACGAGGTTCAGCGACCTGATCCATCCCGACGACATGACGCGCGTGCTGCAGTTCCTGTCCCCCATCGGTGACTCGGAGGGGCAGACCGGCCTCACCGAGTTCCGCCTTCGGCGTCGTGACGGGGAGTACGTCTACACCGAGACCCTCCGGACCAACCTGCTGCAGGACCCCAACGTCAAGGGCACCGTGCTCAACACGCGAGATGTCACCGAACGCAAGCAGTTCGAGGAACAGCTCGCCCACCAGGCCTTCCACGACTCGGTCACCTCGCTTGCCAACCGCGCCCTGTTCCACGATCGCGTCTCGCACGCGTTGCAGCGCCAGACCCGTGAACACGAACCGATCTCCGTGCTGTTCATGGACCTCGACGACTTCAAGACGATCAACGACTCCCTCGGACACGCGGCAGGCGATCAGCTGCTGTTCGAGGTCGGTGACCGACTCAAGGGCTGCCTGCGGACCGCCGACACCGCAGCGCGCCTCGGCGGCGACGAGTTCGCGATCCTGCTCGAGGACGGGGACGAGGGCGTGACCGCGGCCGACGTGGCCGAGCGCATCATGGACCTCATGGAAGAACCCTTCACCCTGGAGGGCAAGGAGGTCTACGTGCGTGCCTCGGTGGGCATCGCAACCGCCGACGGGGATCGAGCCGGCGACGTCGAAGATCTGCTGCGCAATGCCGACGTCGCGATGTACATGGCCAAGGAACGCGGCAAGGGCCGGTATCAGGTCTTCGAGCCGGCCATGCACGACACGGCGCTCAAGCGGCTGGAGCTCAAGGCCGACCTCCAGCACGCCCTCGAGCACGGTGAGTACGTGCTGTACTTCCAGCCGGTGATCGAGCTCGAGTCCGGGCGCATCTCGGGCGTCGAGGCCCTGGTGCGATGGATCCACCCCGTTCGTGGACTGGTGCCACCGCTCGACTTCATCCCGCTCGCCGAGGAGACCGGACTCATCGTGCCGATCGGCCGGTGGGTCCTGGCCGAGGCCTGCCGGGTCGCCGTCGAGCTGCAGGCGCAGTTCCCGAGCGACCCACCGTTGCACATGGCGGTGAACCTCTCCGCGCGACAGATCGCGAGACCCGAGCTCGTGGACGAGGTCCGCGACATCCTGCTGGATACCGGGCTCGACCCGGGCTCGTTGATCCTGGAGATCACCGAAACGGTGATGATGCAGGACATGGAACTCTCCATCGAACGGCTCGGCATGCTGAAGGAGCTCGGCGTGCAGCTCGCCGTCGACGACTTCGGTACGGGCTACTCCTCACTCAACTACATCAGGCGCTTCCCGGTCGACATCCTCAAGGTCGACAAGTCGTTCATCGATGGCGTGAGCGACGGCGGGGAGGCCTCGGCGCTCACCGAAGCCGTCATCAAGCTCGCCGGCATCCTGCACCTGCGTCCCGTCGCCGAAGGCATCGAGCGCGCCGACCAGCTTCAGCGGCTGCTGGAGCTGCGCTGCGATCTCGGTCAGGGGTACTTCTTCGCGAAGCCGTTGCCGACCGACGAGCTGGCCGAGCTGCTGGGCGAGCGCGCCGCGATGAGCAGCGAAGCCGAGGCGCTGGCCAACGGCCGGCAGCACTGACCCACCGCACCGCTCGCGCCCGATCGCAGGCGCCCGCCGCCTGAGCCCGTACCCTGAGAGCTCGATGCGTCGTTCCCGCTTCCTGCTCGCCATCTGCGTCGCCGTGGCGACCGCCGTCATCGCGGGGGCGTCGGCGGGAGCGGCCACCTCGCGGTGGGAGCAGCGCGTGGATTCGCTGGTCCGTGGGCTGCCGGTCTCGGTCACCATCGCGCTCCAGGGCGAGACGCTGTACCGCCAGAAGGACTGGGTCGATCGGCCACCGGCGTCGAACGAGAAGCTGTTGCTCTCGATGGCGCTGCTGAAGCGGGTCGGTCCCGATTCGACCATCCCGACGCGGCTGTTCGCCACCGAGCGCACCGGTACCGACGGTGCGATCGAGGGCAACCTCTGGATCGTGGGGCATGGCGATCCGGAGATCGATGCCCTCGACATGGCGGAGATGGCGCGCACCATGGTCGACGCGGGCATCGAACGGGTGCGAGGCCGCGTGTTCGGGAGCACGGGACCCTTCGCGCGGGACTGGTGGGCTCCCGGGTGGCGTGACTACTTCCCCCGCGTGTACATCGCGCTGCCGACCGGATTGACCTTCCGGTTCAACGAGGGGTCCGGAGGGAGGCACCTGCGGGATCCGGAGCGGCTGGCGGCCAAGGCCCTCACGAGGAAGCTCGAAGCTCGCGGCATCGCGGTGACCGGCAAGCCGGGATCCGGATCGCCGCCGAGCGGGCTCGTCTCGCTCGCATCGATCCGCAGTGATCCGCTCGTCTCGATCATGCAGCGCATGAACACGATCTCCAGCAACTTCCGCGCCGAGGTGCTCGGCAAGATGCTCGGCGCGACACGCCTCGGTCCCCCAGGCACGATCGCCAAGGGCGCCCGCGTGGTGGAGCGCTTCGCCGCGGCCCGGGGCGTGCGCATCGAGGCGTACGACGCATCGGGCCTGTCCTACGACAACCGGGCCAGCACGGCGGATCTCGTGAGCCTGCTGCGGGTCGCGGAACGAGCTCCGTGGGGTGAAGTGCTGCGCAACACGCTTCCCGCCGGCGGAGAGGGAACGCTGCAGGACCGGCTCGAGAAGGTCACGGTGCGAGCCAAGACGGGCACCCTGATCGACGTCTCCGCCCTGTCGGGATGGGTCTGGCTGGAACGCGAGGACGCGTGGGCCACCTTCTCGATCCTGTCGAGCGGCATCGACGAGGACCGAGCCAAGTCGATCGAGAACAAGATCGTGCGCGTCGTCGCGGCCAACGCCGCGCTCGGATGAAGGCGGCCAACGCCGCGCTCGGATGAAAAGGCAGCTCAAAGATCGCGCACGTATCGCACGATCGGCATGTTCGAGCACTGGACCTGATGGGAGCTGCGCGTGCCGTCCCACGTCCAGCCTTCCCGCTCGTAGAAGTGTCGAGCGTGGGCGTTCGACTCGAGCACCCACAGGCTCGCCCGCTGTGACCCTGCGGCGCGCATCACCTGCACCGCGCGCTCGAGCAGGGTACGGCCGATCCCCTTGCCGGCGGCATGCTCATCGAGGTAGATCGCGTAGACCTTGGCCGTGGCCGGCTCGACACCATCGTCATCGGACGGCCCGGTGTTGACGAATCCGACGACGTTCGCGCCGTCGCCCGCCACCAGCACGGTCGCCGCGGGGTCGACGATGGTCTCCCGCCACCGTGCTTCCAGCTCGGGGACGTCGAGCGCGTCGAGCATCTCGTCCGGAAGCTGGCCCCGGTAGGCCCAGCGCCACGAGCGCACGTGCACCTCGGCGATCGCTCGCGCATCCGTGACCGTGGCGCCCCGGATCCGGACCACGGCCGGGGCAGCCTCGCCGGTCACCTCGTCTGTCACCATCACGCCTCGGCCGAGCGCGGGTGCAGCAGGCCGAACGTGTAGCCGTCGACCAGCGCTTCCCACGACGCCTCGATGATGTTCTCGCTCACCCCGACCGTCGTCCACTCGCGCTCGCCGTTGGAGAGATCGATCAACACGCGCACGACCGCACCGGTGCCGTGCGTGCCGCTCAGGACCCGCACCCGGAAGTCCTCGAGGTCCATCTGGGCGAGCGCCGGGTAGTCGTTGGCGAGCGCCTTGCGCAACGCGGTGTCGAGCGCGCCCACCGGCCCCTGCCCCTCGGCGGACTCGATGTGGCGCGTGCCCTGCGTTCGGACCTTCACGGTCGCCTCGGCGAGGGGGGGCTCGTCGTCGCCCACCCGTTCCTCGACGTGGACGCGGTAGCTCTCGATCTCGAAGAACGGCTGCGACCAGCCCGAGGCCCGCCGCATCAGCAGCTCGAGCGAGGCTTCCGCAACGTCGAACGCGTAGCCTCGCGACTCGCGCTCCTTGATCTGGTCGACCACGGCCGGGATCGCCGCGTCGTCGAGCTCGAGACCGAGTTCGGCGGCCTTCATGCGGATCGTGGCCCCCCCGCCGTAGTCGGAGGCCACGACCCCGCGGTGGTTGCCGACGGTCTCGGGCGCCACGTGCTCGTACGCCCGGGAGACGCGCGCAACCCCGCTCGTATGCAGGCCCGCCTTGTGGGTGAACGCGTACCTGCCCGTGTACGGCTGGCGCGAGTCCGGGGCGAGGTTCGCGATGTCGGCCACGTAGTGCGCGAGCTCGGTGAGGTGCTCGATCGCCCCCTCGGGGAGCGCGTCGGTCGCTCCCATCTTGAGCATCAGGTCGGCGGTCAGCGGGATGAGGTCGGCGTTGCCCGTACGCTCGCCGTAGCCGTTGATCGTGCCTTGGACCTGCAGCACGCCGGCGTCGACCGCGACGAGCGAGTTCGCGACCGCGCACCCGGCGTCGTTGTGCACGTGGATGCCGAGCGGCACCGTCGCCTGCGCCCCGACCTCGCCGACGACGCGTGCGACGTCGAACGGCAGCATGCCGCCGTTGGTGTCGCAGAGCACGAGCCGTTCGGCGCCGGCTTCCTGGGCCGCGGCGAGCACCGCCATCGCGAACGACGCATCGGAGCGATACCCGTCGAAGAAGTGCTCCGCGTCGAAGAACACCCGCCGGCCCTCGGCGCGCAGGAACTCGATCGAATCCCGCACCATGGCGACCCCCTCGACGAGGTCGGTCCGCAGCGCCTCGGTCACGTGCAGGTCCCACGCCTTCCCCACGAGGCAGACGACCTCGGTGCCGGCATCGAGCAGGTCACGCAGCGCCTGCGAGCTGTCGGCGCGTTCACCGGCGCGACGGGTCATGCCGAACGCCGTGAGCGTGCTCGTCTTGAGCGTCTCCTTGGTGGCGAGCTTGAAGAACTCGGTGTCGCGCGGGTTCGCGCCGGGCCATCCGCCTTCCACGTACGGGAAGCCGATCTGGTCGAGCTTGTGCAAGATGCGCAGCCGGTCCTCGACCGTGTACGACAGGTCGGCCTGCTGGGCACCGTCGCGCAGCGTCGTGTCGTAGAGCTCGACCATCATGTGGTCCCCTCGACCACCAGGTCACCGACCTCGGTCGTCGTGAACCCCATCTCGCCGGCGCGCATCGACTTCATGCGCTGGGTCGCGGCGCGGATGCCCGCCTCGACGCGGTCTGCGGCGCCGGGCTCGCCGATCTGGCGCAGCAACATCTCGAGCGCGCCGATGGCGGCGAGGGGGTTGATGGTGCCCTTGCCGGTCTCGCTCGGCGCGGTACCCCCGATCGGCTCGAACATCGACACGCCCATCGGGTTGATGTTCCCCCCTGCGGCGATGCCCATACCACCCTGGATCATGGCGCCGAGGTCCGTGATGATGTCGCCGAACATGTTGTCGGTCACGATCACGTCGAACCGGCTGGGATCGTCGAGGAAGTAGATGCACGCCGCGTCGACGTGCACGTAGTCGAGCTCGACGTCGGGGAACGCGGGCGCCAGCTCGTCGAGCACGCGCTGGTAGAGATCACCGGCGAACGTCAGCACGTTGGTCTTGTGCACGAGCGTGACCTTCCTGCGTCGGTGCGGCTGTATCGCGAGCTCGAACGCGTATCGCACGATGCGCTCCACCCCGTGGCGTGTGTTGATCGACTCCTGCACCGCGACCTCGTGGTCGGTTCCCCTGCGGTGGAAGCCGCCCGCCCCCGAGTACAGCCCCTCGCTGTTCTCGCGCACGACGACCATGTTCACGTCGTCCTCGGAGTGGCTCGGCACGAGGGTCTCCACACCGGGGTAGCGCACGATCGGGCGCAGGTTCACGTACTGATCCAGGCCGAACCGTGCCTTGAGCAGCAGATCGCGTTCCAGCACGCCGGGCTTCACGCGCGGATCACCCACCGCCCCGAGCAGGATCGCATCGAGCGCTCGCATCCGCTCCAGCTCGTCGTCGGGCAGCGTCTCGCCGGTGCGCAGGTATCGCTCCGCGCCGAGGTCGAACTCCACCAGGTCGAAGGAAGCGTCGCCGCGCACCGCGTCGAGCACCTTGAGCGCCTCACCGACGACTTCCGGTCCGGTGCCGTCGCCTCTGATGACGCCGACCTCGTAGGTCACGGCGTCTCCTCGTTCGAGGCACGCTGCGACCGAGCGTGCACGGCCCGGTTCACCGCGGCGAGGAACGCGCGCGCGCTCGCCTCGACCACGTCGGTGGCGACGCCGCGGCCCGTCACGCGCCGCCCGTCGACCTCGATCTGCACCACGACGTCACCGAGTGCGTCGGTGCCCCCCGTGACGCTCGACACGTGGAAGCTCACGAGTCGACCCTCGACGTCGGCGGCCAGCTGGATCGCACCCATCGCGGCGTCGATCAGTCCGTCGCCCGTCGCGGTACGCTCGATCACCTCCTCACCACGGCGCAGGCGCACCGTCGCCTGCGGGTCCTGCTGCGTGCCACCGCCGACCTGGAGCGACTCCATCACGAGCACGTCGTCGTCGGTCGCCCCGAGCTCCTCGGCCGCGATCGCCGCGAGATCCTGATCGGTGAGCTGCACCTTGCGATCGGCGAGATCCTTGAACCGCGTGAACGCCCGGTTCAGATGGTCGTCGTCGAGCGAGATGCCGATCTTGTCGAGCGCGTCGACGAACGCGTGACGCCCCGAGTGCTTGCCGAGCACCAGCGCGTTGCCCTCGAGCCCGATCTCGACCGGGTCCATGATCTCGTAGGTGGCACGGTTGCTCAGCACGCCGTGCTGGTGGATACCGCTCTCGTGCGCGAACGCGCTCGAGCCGACCACCGCCTTGTTCGGCTGCACGTTGTAGCCCGTCGTCATCGCGACCAGCCGGGAGGTACGCACGATCTCGCGCACGTGCAGATCGTGGTGCCGGCCCAACGCCTTCCCCCGGGTGCGCACGACCATCGCGATCTCCTCGAGCGAGCAGTTGCCGGCCCGCTCGCCGATGCCGTTGACCGCCACCTCGACCTGGCCGGCGCCGTTCTCGATGCCGGCGAGCGAGTTCGCGACCGCGAGGCCGAGGTCGTTGTGGCAGTGCGTCGAGATCACGACACGGTCGGGCGTCTGGTCGCGCACGATGCGGATCAGCTCGCCGAACTCGGTCGGCGTCGCGTAGCCCACCGTGTCGGGAACGTTGATCGTCGTCGCGCCGCACGCCACGGCGAGTCGGTACGTCTCGAGGAGGAACTCGAGCGGCGTGCGCGTGGCGTCCTGCGCCGAGAACTCCACGTCGTCGGTGTAGCTCTTCGCGAGGGTCACGTTCTCGCGGATGGCCTCGAGCACCTGATCGTGGCTCATCTTCAGCATCGACTCCCGCTGCACGTCACTCGTCGAGATGAAGGTGTGGATGCGCCAGCGCTCGGCTCCCTTCAGCGCTTCGGCGGCACGCTCGATGTCGCCGGTCGCGGTGCGCGCGAGCGCGGCGATCACCGGCCCCCTGACCGTCGAGGCGATCTCGGCCACCGCGTCGAACTCACCGGGGGAGGAGACGGGGAAGCCGGCCTCGAGGATGTCGACGTTCAGCCGGGCGAGCTGCTCGGCGATCTCGACCTTCTCGGCCTTCGTGAGCGCGATGCCGGGAGCCTGCTCCCCGTCTCGCAGGGTGGTGTCGAAGATGCGGACGCGGTCGCCGAAGCGCTCCGCGACAGAGCGCGGTGCATCGGTGGATACGTCGCCTACGTTGCCGTCCGAGTCGGTCATGGGGGTGGCACCTTCCGTTCGCTCTCCAGCCACGGCATCATCTGGCGCAGCTGCCGCCCCACGTGCTCGAGCTGGGACGTCTGCGCCCGGCCACGGAGTCGCAGGAACTCCTCGAACCCACCGTCTGCCTCGGCGATCCACCGCTTGGCGAACGAGCCGTCTTGGATCTCGGCGAGCACCTGGCGCATCTGGGCGCGTGCGTGGTCGTCGATCACGCGCGGGCCGCTCTGGTAATCGCCCCACTCGGCGGTATCGCTCACCGAGTAGCGCATCCACGACAGCCCGCCCTCATAGATCAGGTCGATGATCAGCTTCAGCTCGTGCAGGCACTCGAAGTAGGCGATCTCGGGCTGGTACCCGGCTTCCACCAGGGTCTCGAAGCCGTTGCGGATGAGCTCGCTCACGCCGCCGCAGAGCACCGTCTGCTCGCCGAACAGGTCCGTCTCGGTCTCTTCCGAGAACGTGGTCTCGATGATGCCGGGCTTCGCGCAGCCGATCGCGGCGCCGTAGGCGAGCGCGCGCGCCATCGCCTTGCCGGTCGCGTCCTGGTGCACAGCCACGAGTCCCGGCGTGCCGTTGCCTTCGACGTAGGTGCGCCGCACCAGGTGTCCGGGACCCTTGGGCGCGATCATCGCCACGTCGACCCCCACCGGCGGGGTGACGGTGCCGAAGTGGATCGAGAACCCGTGAGCGAACATGAGCATGTCGCCGTCCTTCAGGTTCGGCGCGATGTCGCTCGCATAGACCGCGCCGTGTGCCGTGTCGGGAAGCAGGCACATCACCACGTCGGCCTCGGCGACCGCCTCGGCGATGTCGAGCACGCGCAGACCGGCGCTCTCTGCCTGCGTGCGGCTCGACGAGCCGGGTCGAAGTCCCACCCGCACGTCGAGGCCCGAGTCCTGCATGTTCTGGGCGTGCGCGTGCCCCTGCGATCCGAATCCCAGCACCGCGATCTTCTGATCGGAGAGCACCCCCGGGTCGGTGTCCTTCTCGTAGTAGATCGTCGCCATCTCGTCGTCCCCCTGCGGTCGTCGCGGCGGGCGGGTGACCCGCCTGAAGCTCGTCTCGTCTGGACTACCCGGCCTTCGCCGGCTTGAGCACGCGTTCCCTGATGCCTCGCTCACCGCGCGCGAGCGCGATGCGCCCGGTGCGAGAGAGCTCCACGATGCCGAACTCGCCGAGCAGCTCGCGCAGCGCCTCCAGCTTCTCGGGCCCGCCGCTCGCCTCGACCGTGAGCGTCGTCGCGGTCACGTCGACGACGCCGACACGGAACACGTCGGCGAGCTCCATGATGCGAGCGCGGGCGTCGCCTTCAGCCCGCACCTTCACGAGCATCAGCTCACGCTCGACCGCCGTGCCCGGGTCGTGCTCGAGGATCTTGATCACGTTGATCAGCTTGTTGAGCTGCTTCGTCACCTGCTCGAGCGGGCTCTCGTCGACGTTGACGACGATCGTCATGCGCGAGATGCCGCTGGCTTCGGTGGGGCCGACCGCGAGCGAGTCGATGTTGTAGCCGCGCGCCGCGAAGAGGCCGGCGACGCGCGTGAGCACGCCCGGGCGGTCCTCGACCAGCACCGAGATCGTGTGCATCGTGGCGCCGTTCATGCGATCGGTGCCTCCCCCGGGTCGGTCGTCGGCTCGATCGCCTCGGGGCCGACGATGATGTCGTCGTTCGACGCGCCCGACGGCACCATCGGGAACACCATCTCCCCCGGGTCGACCCGGAAGTCGATCACCACCGATCGATCGGTGATCGAGTAGGCCTTCTCGATCGCGTTGTCCACCTCGTCGGGCGTTTCGACCCGCAGGCCCACGGCCCCGTATGCCTCGGCGAGCTTCACGTAGTCGGGAACGTTGGGATCGAGCCACACCCCCGAGTAGCGCTCGTCGAAGAACAGCTCCTGCCACTGGCGCACCATGCCCAGGTACCCGTTGTTGAGGATCGCCGTGACGAACGGGATGTTCTCGGTCGCGCTCGTCGCGAGCTCCTGCGCCGTCATCTGGAAGCACCCGTCGCCGTCGATCGCCACGACCCGCGTGTCGGGCTCGGCCGACCTTCGCGCCCATCGCTGCCGGCACGGCGAATCCCATCGTGCCGAGGCCGCCGGAGTTGATCCACCGGCGTGGCTGCTCGAACCGCCAGAACTGCGAGGCGTACATCTGGTGCTGCCCCACACCCGAGACGCAGATCGTGTCGTCATCGGCGAACGCGCGCAGCCGCTCGACGCAGTACTGGGGCTTCAGCGTTCCGTCGTCACCGTCGTAGCGGTACGGGTAGGCCTGTTGCCACTCACGCAGCTGCGCGAGCCAGGCAGAACGGTCGGGCGGCCCGCCGGCCTCGTCCTGTCGCTTGTGCAGTTCGGCGGCGAGCTTGCCGATCACGTCGCGGCAGTCACCCACGATCGGCACGTCTGCCGCACGGTTCTTGCCGATCTCGGCGGGGTCGATATCGACGTGGATCACCTTGGCGTGCGGCGCGAACGCCGCGAGCTTCCCGGTCACCCGGTCGTCGAAGCGAGCACCCAGCGCGACCAGCAGGTCGGACTTCTGGAACGAGGTCACCGCGGTGTAGTTGCCATGCATGCCCGGCATGCCGAGACAGAGTTCGTGGGAGTCGGGGAAAGCACCCCGCGCCATGAGCGTCGTCACGACCGGCAGCTGCCCCGTGGTGGCGAGGTCGAAGAGTTCCCTGTGCGCGTCTGCCTTGATCACCCCGCCGCCGACGTAGAGCACCGGACGCTTGGCCTTCAGGATCATCTTCACGGCCTCGACCACCTGGCGTTGATGCCCCTTGGTGGTCGGCTTGTAGCCCGGCAACGAGACACTCTCGGGCCAGCGATAGGCCGTCTCGGCGATCAGCACGTCCTTCGGAAGGTCGATCAGCACCGGGCCCGGCCGTCCCGTCGAGGCGATGTGGAAGGCCTCACGCACCGTGCCGACGATGTCCGCAGGATCCTTCACCAGGAAGTTGTGCTTGGTGACCGGCATCGTGATGCCGGTGATGTCGGCTTCCTGGAAGGCATCGTTACCCACGACCGGCGTCGGCACCTGGCCGGTGATCGCGACGATCGGCACGGAATCCATCTTCGCGTCGGCGAGCGGGGTCACGAGGTTCGTGGCGCCCGGACCGCTCGTCGCCATGCAGACCCCGACCTTGCCGGTCGCCCAGGCGTAGCCCTCGGCGGCGTGGCCGGCGCCTTGCTCGTGCCGGCACAACACGTGGCGGATCGGCGACCGGTCGACCAGCGGGTCGTAGATCGGCATGCTCGCGCCGCCCGGGATGCCGAAGACGACGTCGACGCCTTCCTGCTCGAGGGCCTTGAGCAGCGCGTCGGCGCCCGACATCTTGGACGATGCGGTCATCGCGCCCCTGCCCCTGCCTGCGCGTCGTCGGCAACGACCACCCGCTCCTCGACCGGACCGGTCTCGACCCGGCGCACGTGCGCCTGCAGGCGGTGCGCCAGGTTGCGACAGGCGCGCTCGAACTCCCACGGCGTCCAGTCGCGTCGGCGCATCTGCAAGACGTCGTGCTCGTCGGCGTCGGCGAAGTCGAACCCCGACCCCAGGTAGACGACGTCCGAGGACAGGTAGCGATCGACGACGGCGCGCGTGGATGGCTCGGCCGACTCGACGCTCACCTGGCCCGGGCCCTCCCAGAGCACGCTGGCGACGACGGTGCCGTCCCGCTCGAACTCGTACCGCATGGTGCGCTCCTTGTCTCCGGGCTCCTCGCCCGGCGCTTCCCTGCTCGGTCGTGGAAGGTGGGAATGAAAAACCCCCGCTGGTGGCGGGGGCGTCCGGCGCGGTCAGCAGGCCTCGTGGGCCTGGCCGCGCCTAAGGAATAAGTACGAGGTCGTTGCGTCGCGTGTGGGTGTCCTCGCTGAACATGGTCATGACAGTCTAGAGATGCCTCCTCTGCTGTCAACTTTCGGCCCGAGCGCGCGGAATCTTGAGATGGACCGGAGACCTAGCGGCAGGCCGAGGCGGTCCGCCAGACCGAGCCCCATGGCTTGATCGGCATCGCGTTCAGGGGCCACGTCGCGACTGACCCCAGTCTCGCCCTCGCGGCAGGATGCTCACCGCCGGGCCTTGGCGGCGTCGAGGAGACGCGCCGCCGTTCGCTCCCAGGTCCACTCCCGGCCGACGAAAGCGCTGACGGCGGCTCGGATCTCGCGGCGTTCCTCGACCGGAAGCGACAGCAAGGTGTCGATCCCCGCTGCGAGCGGGTCCACGGCGCCCTCGCCGAGCTCGAAGGAGAACAGGCCGGGGCGGCCGACTTCCGTTTCGAGCGCCCCGGCGACCTCGGCCAGTCCTGAGTGCCTGGCGACCATGATCAGGGCGCCGGCCGCGGCTCCTTCGGCCGCCACCATGCCGAACGCCTCGGGGATCGTCGAGGGCACGACCTGCACGTCCATGGCGGCGAGCGCGGCGGGGGCGTATCGATGATCGAGCCGGCCGGTGAAGACCACATCGCGTGATGCTGACGCACCCGCGGGCGGTTCGGGGCGGCCGATGTGCAAGCCGCCCGCCTCGATGAGCCACTCGAGTGCGGCGTGATCGGAGTCGGCCAGCGCGATGTCGAGCGCCGCCAGCCACTCGCGATGTGAGCCGAACCCGACGATGAGCGCGCTCGACGGATGCCGCATGATGCGGTGGGCGGCCAGCACGAGCTCCACACCCTTCTGAGGGATGAGCTTGCCGAGGTAGCCGACGATGGGCAGATCGTTCGAGGCCAGGTTCCGCAGGCGGGTAGCCGCGGCGAGGTCGGGTTCATCCTGGTCGTAGATGCCGGCGAGCGCGTCGAGCGCGTCGCGATCACGATCCGACACGGCACGCGCGACGTCGGCGTCGGTCGAGTCGCGCCGCCCACGGCCGGTCGTGGAGTCGCGATCGAGGCGATCGGCCGCCTCGAGCAGCGCCTCGACCCGTGGCCTCGGCCGGAACGCCGCGACGTCGACGCCCGGCGGCACGACACGCGCGAGCTCGCGCACCTCGGGCACGAAGGCGGCGGTCCGCTCGAGCACCTCGCGGCCTGGACCCGCCACCGCGAGCGCCGATGCGAGGCCCTCGCGCGCGAGCTCCCGGTACCGGTCCTGGTGCCGCACGGCGTACTCGAGGTCGCTGCCATGGATCTTGACGACGGCCCGGTGCGGTCCGAGCGCGCGGCGGGCGATCGCTCCACCGGGCACCGCATGGCCGAAGATCGCCACCTCGCTGTCGTGCCAGGCGACCGCCGCCTCGACCGCCTCGACGTTCAGCTGCAGGTAGGTGTCGAGGTCGTCGGGCGAGAGATCGACGAATCGCTTCACGTCGTCGAACCCCTCGTACCGATCGACCACGAAGACCGGCAACGTAGGCCCGACGACCGGACGCAGCACCACGCATCGTCCGGGCGCGCGGGACGCGCCGCGTCGATGCATCAGCTCGCCGGGACCCGCGGCGTCGAGCGACCCGTACGCGTCGATCCAGTCGAACCGCTCGGGGTGCGGTTCCTGGCACAGCAGCACGACATCGTGTCCGGAGGCGCGGAGCACCTCGCAGACACGCGCCGTTGCCACGTTGGACCCGGAGCCTTCGAGCAACCAGCCGTGCCAGACCAGGACGCGCATCCGCCGCATCGTACGGAGCGGGGACACCGAAGGGAGCGTCAGCCGACGTCGGCGGCGGCGATGATGCGCACGATCTCATCCTCGATCGATGCTGCGGTCGACTTGTCGAGACCTCGCGACATCACGGAGAACGCAACCGTCGACCCGTCGGCGTCGGTGACGTAGCCGCCGAGCGACGAGACGGGGGTCTCGAACAACGTGCCGGTCTTCGCGCGTACGGGCACGCCGACGAGACGGTCGCCGACCGTGCCCTCACCCGGTCCGGGAAGCGACCCGGCGAGCGCCGACGCCCACGGTTCGCGCATGGCGAGCAGCAGCAGGGAGACGACGCCCTGCGTCGAGATGCGGTCTGCGTGCGAGAGGCCCGAGCCATCGCGGACCTGCGCTTCGACGCGCCATGCTTCGGCCCATCGCTCGACGGCGGCCGCTCCGTCGGCGGTCGACCCAGGGCCGCCGGTCGCTCTGACACCGAGCGCCTTCACGAGCATCTCCGCGTAGAAATTCACGGAGCCGTGGTTCTGGGTGGCGAGCAGCTCGCGCAGGGGGGGCGACGAGATGCGGGCGAGCGCGGTGAGGTCGGTCGCCCCGTCGCCGAGCGGAACCTTCAGCGTCGAGCGCGGCTGCCCGGGGTGCTCCGGCGACCTCGACCCCCCGGGACTCCAGGGCGGTGGTGAGCGCATCGGCGGCGCGTTCTTCGGGCAAGCCGGATCCGGCGTTGCCATCGAACGCGAGCGCGGTGGCCCGGTTCACGAAGCTCCGCGACAGGCCCCGCACCCATCCGGGCGCCCACCACTCCCGAGTGAACGCGCTCGTGTCGCCCACGACGGATCCGCGCACACGCGTGAGGCCGGCGGCGGCAAGCCTGGTCGCGAGCCGGGACATCGAGGAGGCCGAGACCTCCGGGTCACCCGAACCCACGATCCAGAGATCGCCTCGCACGAGGCCGTCGTCGACCGGGCGCGCCGCCATCGCGGTCGTCGGGAACCGGAACGATGGTCCCCACACGGCGAGGGCGGCCATGGAGGTCAGCAGCTTCTGGTTCGACGCCGGCACCCGCGCGACGCGGCCGAGATGCGAGTGCACGATGCGGTCGCCGACACCCACGGAGACCGAGACATCACGCCCGCCGACGGCCGCGTCGAGGGCTGCGGTCCACGCTGCTTCGGACGGCCGCACCCAGATGCGCGCGACGGCCACCGGTGACGAAGGCGACGTGGGCGCGGCGGTCGAAGGTGACGGCGACGGCAGCTCGGTTCGATCGGACGAGCGCGGTTCGCCGCTCAGCTCGGGGCTCGGCGACGAGCATGCAGACAGCAGCGCGAACGCGATGGCGATCGTCGCGCTCACCGCGCGGTTCCGTCCACGATGCTCGCGTGAGGTGGCCTCGCCCTTCGTCGTGCGGCACATGGAGCAGTCCTTCGGCCGAGGGAGCAGCGGAGTCACCGGCGCGGATGACGCCCGGGCTCGCAGCACGCCCTGGAATCGAGGAAGGCGCGTGCGCGGGCTCGCTGCACTTCGCCGAGGAGCACGCCCCTCGGCGTCGTCACGAGGATGCGGTCGACCTCGGCCGCCTCCATGCGGTCGGTGAGCGGTCCGAGCGGCTCGGTGAGCTGCACCGTCGCCGGCCCAGGTTCGAGAGCCTCGTCGAGATCCGACGCGCCGTCGAGCTTCTCGTGTCGGACCCGGCCGACCACGACGCCGGCGTCGTTCACGATCACGCACCGCGAGGCCTCGCGCTCCTCGAGCGTGGCGCGGATCTCCTGGAGGGCCGACGATGCGCCGCAAGTGACGACGTCGCGATCGAGGACGTCGCCGGCCACGGCATGGTGGGGCCCGACGCCTTCGACCGGCAGCGCATGCGCCAACCACTCGAGCTTGCCACCCACGAAGTCGTAGACCTCACCGAACCCCATCGCGACGAGCCGCCACGCGGCCCGAGAGCTCAGGTCTCAGGTGTCGTTCCAGCAGTACACGACGACCGCGCGGGTCGCATCGAGCGCAGCGACCCGCTCCCGGGTGAGCTCCTTCAGCGGAAGGCTCACCGCATCGGGGAGATGCTCTTCGTCGTACTCCTTCGCGGGCAGCACCTCGACCAGCTGCGCCGCGGGAGGCGACGAGCTCGAGCATCCCGTGCGAGCGAGACTTCGACCGGCGCGTGCACCGGATCCGACATGGCCCGCATGGCCGCAGGCTACCCAGGTTCCGTGCGTTCGAGTCGATCTCACGCCGGATTAGGTCACGACCCGATGGGTATGGGTTCATGGGGAAGCGAACGAACACCAAGGGAGGTGCCCCATGGAGACGAACGTGTGGAGCTACTCGGTCGATACGGTCGATGAACTCGATGTCGAAGGCTTCAAGGTCGAGGCCAGCGACGGCGACATCGGGAAGATCGACGAGGCGACGTACGAGGTCGGTTCCTCGTACATCGTGGTCGACACCGGCCCGTGGATCTTCGGTCGTAAGGTCGTGCTGCCGGCGGGAACGATCGAACGGATCGATCTCGACAACGAGAAGGTGCTCGTCCGGCTCACGAAGGACCAGATCAAGGACTCACCGGAACTCGGCGAGACCACCGACTACCGCTCCGACGAGTATCGAACGGAGCTCGGCACCTACTACGACCCGTACATCCGCCGCTGATCGGGCGGAAGATCGACGGTCCGGCCATGCCGGGCATGACAACGGGGCCGGCGCTACGCGCCGGCCCCGTTGCGTGCGCTCTCGCGCGAGAAGATCAGACTCCTCTGACGTTCGCCGCCTGCGGGCCCTTCTGGCCCTGGGTGACGTCGTACTCGACCTTCTGGTTCTCATCGAGGTTGCGATACCCCTCGCCAGAGATCGCGCTGAAGTGCACGAACACATCGGCGCTGCCGTCGTCAGGCGTGATGAAGCCGAAGCCCTTCTCGGAGCTGAACCACTTCACGGTTCCTGTTGCCACGTGCGATCCCCTCCTTCCTTCCGCCGGATCGGGCATCGTGCACGATGCTGGCCCGTCGGCGCCGGCCGTGACAGCCGGTTGAGGGAACTGCTCGAAGCCTCGTAACCGCGATCGGTGCCCTCGAGGGGTAACGCTAGCAGGAACCGGTGACGCTCGGCCGGACGGTGACGGATCCGGCCGCTACGGTCGGATGCATGGACGCTCGTGGCGACCCTCGGCTCGAGGTGGCGATCGGCGCGGTCGAGGCATGGCGAGGTCGCGACATCGGCCTCACGCCGACGGCGAGTGGCGAGGGGGAACGACGCTTCGTGGTCGAGGTGGGCGACGAGGTCTTCGTGCTTCGGATCGCCTCGCCCGCCGCGCGCCCGTGGGATCGGCGGCCTGGAGGTCGAGGTCGAGATCGTGCGGGCTGCGGCGGCGGCCGGTGTGACGCCCGACGTGGTCACCTGGATCCCATCGCTCGGCTGCCTCGTGACGCGGGCCGTGCCGGGACGCCAGATCTCAGCGGCCGACGCGCTGGACCTCGACGTGCTGGCCTCGATCGTGGGCTCCATCCGGGCGTTGCACGCCTGCCCGCTTCCCGGCATCGACCGATCGGTGTTCCGAGACGGCGACGACCTGAGGCGCGCGGCGCTCGCGCGTGGCACGGCCATGCCGAACACCGAGCCCGCCGCGACCGAAGCCATGCGTCGGCTCGAGGCGGCGATCGAGGCACGGATGTATCGCCGGGTCGCCCGTCACGGAGATCTGCGACTCGAGCACCTGTCCCTCGAGCGCTGAGCGTGTATGGATCGCGGAGTTCCGCCACGCGGGTGCCGGCGACGCGTTCGAAGATCTCGGCAGCGTGGCCGCGCACCTCGCCCTGTCGCAGGAGCAGAGCGAGGCGCTGCTCACGTTCTACTTCGGGCGGTCCGATGACGACCTCCGGAGCGGGCTCGCGATGGCGCGGGCCGCGGCCGACTACCTGATCGCGATGCGGAGCCTCGCCCAACCCTCGGTCGTTCGTCACTTGCAGACCGCTCAGGCGCGGCTCGCCTGGGTCGCCGACGCCGCGGCAGACGCGGGCGTGGGCTGACCGCCCGCCGCTACGCGGCCGCTTCGAGCGAGAACCACGCCACGCGGTGCGGCCTTCCGCCCCAGGTCATCAAGGCCTGACCGAGGAAGAGGCCGTCGTCGATCTGCACCAGCTCGTCGACGATGCGCCGCACCGGGAACGACGGGTTCTCGGACACCCCCCGATAGTCCAGCCGCAGCACGGTGAGGTCGGGGTTGCTGACGCTCGGCGCGATGCTCGTCACGAACCGGAATGCTGAGGTGCCCTGTTCGTCGTCGCCGAAGCCCCGATAGCGAGGGAAGGCCGTGCGGATCGCACGCCGGCCCCCCACCGTGAACAGGTTGACGCCTTCTGCCGCGTGCCGCGAGAAGTGCTTGCCTCGCCATGGCATCCACAGACGCGCTATCGCTTCGAACGGCCCGTCGGCGCCGTAGCCGTAGGTCGTAGCGATCAACCGTCCCGGGCGGAATCCCACGAGGCCTTCAGCCGGCTTGCCGCCGGCGAAGCAACCCTGAAGCTCCGTCAGGCCGAGCGGTCGGTCGAGCCGGAGCATCGCCACCCCATGCCAGAAGTCGTTCACGAGCGGGACCCCAGGGCCGCGAGGAACTCGTCGAGGTCGGGTGCGACGTTGTACGACGGCTCGAGGAAGCCCTCGAGGGCTTCGATCGTCTTGTAGCCGTTGCCGGTGACGTAGGCCACGACCTCTTCGCCGGGCTCGACGATGCGTCGCTCGACCATGCGCTTGAGGTTCGCGATGGTGACGCCGCCCGCGGTCTCGGTGAACACGCCCTCGGTGCTCGCGAGGAGCGCGATGCCCTCGCGGATCTCCTGCTCGGTGCACCACTCGATGTGGCCATGGGTCTCACGCGCCACCTTGAGCGCGAAGTAGCCGTCGGCCGGAGCACCGATCGCGAGGGAGCGGGCGATCGTGTCGGGCTTGACCGGCGTGACCTCGTCGGCGCCGTCGAGGAAGGCTTGGGCCACCGGACGACAGCCTTCCGCCTGCGCGCCGCTCACGCGGTACGGCTTCTCCTCGACCGCGCCGATCGCGATCAGCTCGCCGAACGCCCGGTGGATCTTCGTGAGCAGTGCCCCGCTCGCGATCGGCACCACCACGTGATCGGGCAGGCGCCACCCGAGTTGCTCGGCGGTCTCGAAGCCGAGCGACTTCGAGCCTTCCGCGTAGTACGGGCGCATGTTCACGTTGACGAAGGCCCACGGAAGCGCCTCGGCGACTTCGCTACAGAGCCTGTTCACGTCGTCGTAGTTGCCCCTGACCGCGACGACCTTGGCGCCGTAGCACTCGGTCGCGAGGATCTTCGCTCGCTCCAGATCCTCGGGCACGAACACGAAGCATTCGATGCCCGCCTTGGCGGCATGCGCAGCGGTCGCGTTCGCGAGGTTGCCGGTCGAGGCGCACGAGATGGCTTCGTACCCGAACGCCCTCGCCATCGTGGTCGCGACGCTCACCACCCGGTCCTTGAACGAGTTCGAAGGGTTGACGGAGTCGTCCTTGACCCAGACCACGCCATCATGGCCGAGCGCGTTCGCGAGATCGTCGGCTCGTCGGAGCGGTGTGAACCCCGCGCCGAGATCGACTCGTTCGATGCCCGGTCCGCCGGGAAGAAGCTGCTCGTATCGCCAGAGCGTCTGCGGTCCGGCTTCCACCTGCTTGCGGAAATCGATGCCGTCGAGCGACTGCAGGTCGTACGACGGTTCGAGGGGACCGAAGCATTCTTCGCAGATCGTCAGCGGTTCCACCGGGTACTGCTGGCCGCAGATGCGACATTGCAGCGCCGCGGGCGACGTGATCGCGTGCCGACCGCTCACCAGGTCACCGCACCGTGATCGGCCGAGCCCACCGTGCGGGCGTACTTCGCGAGTGCGCCCTGCGTGTAGCGGTGCTCCGGCTGGGTCCACTCGCTGCGGCGGTGCGCGAGCTCTGCGTCGTCGACGAGCACCTCGATCGTGCGTGCGTCGGCGTCGATGCGGATGCGGTCGCCGTCACGTACGAGCGAGATCGGACCGCCGACGAACGCCTCAGGTGCGATATGGCCGACGCTGAACCCCTTGGTCGCGCCGCTGAACCGACCGTCGGTGATGAGCGCGACATCGGCGCCGAGGCCGGCTCCCGCGACCGCCGCGGTCACCGCCAGCATCTCGGGCATTCCGGGCGAGCCCTTCGGACCCTCGTAGCGGATCACGATCACGTCGCCGGCCTCGAACGCGCCCGCGGAGAGCGCATCGAACGCCGCCTGCTCGGAGTCGAACGCCTTGGCGGAACCCTCGAACACGAGGCCCTCCGCGCCGGCAGCCTTCATCACGGCGCCGTCGGGGGCGAGGTTGCCGCGCAGGATCGCGAGGCCACCCCATGGGTGGATCGGATCGCCTGGCGCGTGCACGATCTGGCCGTCGGGCGCGGCCACGCTCATGTCCGCGAGGTTCTCGCCGATCGTCTTGCCGGTCACGGTCATGCAGTCACCGTGGAGCAGTCCGGCGTCGAGCAGCTCGTTCATGACGACCTGCACGCCGCCGACACGGTCGAGATCGCTCATGACGAACCTGCCCGCCGGACGAACATCGACCAGGTGCGGCACGTCGCGCGAGACGCGATCGAAATCGTCGAGCTGCAGGTCGACGTGGGCCTCCCGAGCGATCGCGAGCAGGTGCAGCACAGCGTTCGTCGATCCCGCGAGCGCCATCACGACCGCGATCGCGTTCTCGAACGCCTGCTTGGTCATGATGTCCCGCGGCAGAGGCCCGCCGTCGGCCACGAGCCGCGAGGCCTGCAGACCTGCCTCGCGCGCGGCCACCTCGCGCCGGTAGTCGACCGCCGGCGGGGACGCCGATCCCGGCAGTGACATGCCGATCGCCTCGCCGACGGCCGCCATCGTGTTGGCCGTGTACATGCCCGCACAGGAACCGGTGCCGGGGCACGCGGCACGCTCGATGCCCCCGAGTTCCGCGTCATCGATCGTTCCCCGGGCGTGCGCGCCGACCGCCTCGAAGACGTCCTGGATCGTGACGTCGCGCCCTCGATAGGTGCCGGGCAGGATCGTGCCGCCGTAGAGGTAGACCGAATGCAGGTTGAGGCGGGCCATCGCCATGAGCATGCCCGGCTCGCTCTTGTCACATCCGGCGATGCCGACGAGGGCATCGAATCGCTCGGCGTGCATGACGAGCTCGACCGAGTCGGCGATCAGATCGCGGCTCATCAGCGACGCCTTCATGCCTTCGTGCCCCATGGCGATGCCGTCACTGACCGCGATGGTGGTGAACTCGACCGGCACCGCGTCGCCTTGACGCACGCCTTCCTTGGCGAGGGCGGCGAGCTTGTCGAGGTGGTAGTTGCAGGGCGTGACCTCGTTCCAGCTCGAGGCGACGGCCACCTGCGGCTTGCCGAAGTCCTCGTCGGTAAGGCCGACGGCGCGAAGCATGGCACGGGCGGGAGCGCGATGAGATCCCTCCGTAACCTCCCAGCTTCGTGGCTTGCCCCGCGAGCGTTCGCCGGCCATCGATACCGCCTTCCTCGACGTGGGGTGGATGGGGCCTTCACCGTAGCAACCAGGCGCCCCGCCGACGACGGGCCGCGGGTACCATGCGGCACCGTGGATCCCATCGGCTCCGTGAACGGACTCGTGATCGACTGCGCCGACCCCGTCGCGCTCGCCCGGTTCTGGAGCTCGATGTTCGCGACGGAGATCGACTCGATCGATGACGACCCACCACGCTACGTGGACCTGCGCTCACGTCCGGGTGTACCCGTGCTGCGCTTCCAGCGTGTGCCGGAAGCCAAGATGCAGAAGAACCGTCTCCATCTCGACGTCGAGGTCGAGTCGCTCGACAGCGCCGTCGACCGGGTGCGGTCGCTCGGAGGACGGCCCGTCAACGATCGCGGCACGGACTTCGGCTGGCACTACCGGATCATGGCCGACCCCGAGGGCAACGAGTTCTGCCTGATCGAGCGGGCCGCCGGTACCGAGGGCGATACCCTGATGCGCTCATGAGCGCTCTCACCGATCCGACCGACATGCCGGTGCCTCCCGACGAAGGCCGCAGCTGGTGGCTGCGCGAGGCACTCGCGCTGCCGGAGTTCGCGGGCGAGCCTGCACCCGCCCTGCAGGGCGACACGACCGCCGACGTGGTCGTGCTCGGAGGCGGCTACACGGGGCTGTGGACCGCCTATCAGCTGAAGCGCCTCGATGCCGGGGTCGACGTGCTCGTGCTCGAGCAGGACATCTGCGGCGGCGGTCCGAGCGGTCGCAACGGCGGGTTCGTGAGCAGCTACTGGAACGAGCTCCCCCACCTCGCCCGAACCTACGGCGACGCCGAGGCGCTGCGCCTGTGCCGGGCCGGCGAGGAGAGCGTCGAGGCCATCGGCATGTTCTGCGGGGAGCACGACGTCGACGCGTGGTACCGGGCCGACGGTGACCTCAACGTCGCCGCATCCGACGCCCAGATCGGCGCCTGGGCCGACCTCGTGATCACCGCGGAGCGGCTCGGCCTCGCCGGCGACTTCGAGGTGCGCTCGGCCGAGGCAACGCGCGAGCTCGTCGACTCGCCGGTGTTCCGGGGTGGGATCTCGAGTCGGTTCGGGGCGACCGTGCATCCGGCCCGTCTCGCCCGTGGGCTCCGCCGGGTCGTGATGGAGATGGGCGTCCGGGTGCACGAGCAGACCCCGGTGACCCGCTTCGGGTCGGGCTCACCCACGGTGACCGAGACGCCGTCGGGCACCGTGCGCGCCGGGGCGGCGGTCATCGCGCTCAACGCCTGGGCGGCCCACTGGAAACGGTTCCGCCGTGCGATCACGGTGCGTGGCAGCTACATCGTGATGACGGCGCCCGCGCCGGAGCTGTTGAAGGACATCGGGTGGACGAACGGGGCGGGTCTGAGCGACTACCGCGCCGCGCTGCACTACGTGCGCACCACCCCCGACGGACGCATCGCGTTCGGCATCGGCGGCATGCAGCCGAACCTGGCGCGCTCGATCGGACCCCGCTTCGCCTACGACGAGCGAGCGCTCCGCGTGGCGACCGCCGACCTGCGGCGCATGTTCCCGACCTTCGACGACGTGGCGATCGATGCCGGCTGGGGCGGCCCGATCGACGTATCGGGCACCCACCTTCCGTTCTTCGGCACCATCGACGCCGGCAACGCCCACTACGGCCTGGGATACACGGGCAACGGCGTGGGCCCCGCGCATCTGGGCGGACGCATCCTCGCCCATCGAACGCTGGGCCGCCACGACGACGTGCTCGACCTGCCGATCGTCGACGCCGAGCCGATGCGGTTCCCACCGGAGCCGATCCGCTCTCCCGGCGCGCTGATCGCGAACCACGCGATCCGGCACAAGGATGAGGTCGAAGACCGTGGCGAGGAACCCAACCCGATGGTGGACTTCGTGGCGAGGCTACCCCGTCGCCTCGGATACAACCTCGGGCCGTAGCCGCGGTCTGGGACACGGCGGGTCCGTACGACACCCGCTGGTCAGTCTCCGAACGGCGTGAAACCGGACGCCGCGCGCGGCCATGGGTTGGCGGCTTCCCAGGCGGCCCCGACCGCGAGCACCAGGTCGTCGGCGAACCGCGGGCCGGTGATCTGCAGACCGAACGGGACCCCGTTGGGCGAGACCCCCGCCGGCACGGAGAGCGACGGATGCCCGGTGATGTTCGTCGCCTGGGTGTTGTAGGCCGAGGACGGCGAGCCGATGTCGTCGCTGCCCGGAGCCCGGCCGTCGGCGTAGAACCCTTCGATGCACATCGTCGGACAGACCAGTACGGCGTCGTCACGGAGCAGATCGTCCAGCACCCGGGCCTGGTCGAAGCGTCGGCGTCTGGCGGCGAGGTACGCATCGATCGTGATGGCCGCGGCGAGCTCGAGCGCAGCTCGGAGGTAGGGCGTCAGGTCGTCGGCGCCCTCGGTGACGACGTCGCGACCGATCCACGTGAGCTCCTCGACCGCCACGGTCGTGAACCAATCGTCGTCGATCTGCTCGGTGAACGGCGGGGGCACGTGGTCGACCGTCGAGACCGGTGACGCGGTGCAGGTCGGCGAGCGCGTCGTCGAACAGCGAGGCGATCGGCGAGGGGAGAGGGCCGTAGTCCGACATGCGCGATGTGGCCACGATGCGTGCCGGCCGGGCATGGACCCGCGGAGACCACGCGGGTACGGCGGCGGGGTCGCCGGGCACCGGTCCCCGCATGACCTCGAGGAGCAGCGCCGCGTCGGCGACGCTCGTCGCGAGCGGGCCCTTGGTCGACAGCTCGAGCCACGACGGCGCGGGGTCGCGGCCGATAACCCGGCCGTCGGCTTCAGCCCGACGAGGCCGCAGAAGGCTGCCGGGATCCGGATCGACCCTCCCCCGTCGGTCCCGGTCGCGAGCGGGGCGAGGCCGGCAGCGAGCGCGGCCCCGCTTCCACCGCTCGAGCCGCCGGGCGACCACTCGATGGCCCAGGGGTTGCCGGTGTCACCGAAGAGCCGGTTCGAGGTGAAGCCCTCGAACGCGAACTCTGGAAGGTTCGTCTTGCCGACCACGATCGCCCCGGCCGCGCGCAGCCGGGCGACGATCTCGCAGTCGCGCTCGGCCGGCGCTGCGTCGCGACGGAGGAGCGATCCGAAGGTGGTCGGCAAGCCCGCGACGTGCTCGTTGTCCTTGACGAGCAGGGGCAGCCCGGCGAGAGGGCCCGGGTTCTCCCCCGCCCCGACGCGCGCATCGATCGCGGCGGCCTCGGCCAGGGCATCGGCTCCGCGGGTCGACACGACGGAGCCGATCGGAACCGTCGAGCCGCTCGATGCGTTCGAGCGACTCGGCCACCAACGCCTCGGACGGGACACGCCTGTCACGGACCGAGGCGGCCAGCTCGTGCAGCATCACCCGCTCGCGAACGGCACGACGCGCGCGCCGTCCTTCCAGACCTGCTCGATGCGGGACTCGTAGTCGTCGAAGACCAGAGGATCGCCGTCGAGCACCACGAGGTCGGCTCGCTTGCCTGTCTCCACGGTGCCGAGCTCGTCCTCGAGGCCCATCAGCTCGGCCGCGCTCAGCGTCGCAGCGTGCAGCGCCTGCGCAGGGCGTGAAGCCGTGCTCGGCCATGTGACGCAGCTCGTTGAGGTTCGTGCCGTGCGGGGCGACCGGGCAATCGGTGCCCATCGCGACCTCGAGCCCGGCGTCGGCAGCGAGCTGCATCGCGTCGAACTCGGGCCGTCCCAGGGCGCGGAGCTTGTCACGCACCGCAGGCGGCACCCTCTCGTCGTCGGCGAGGGCCTCGGTCGTGTCGCCCGACGTGAGGGTCGGCACGAGCCAGGTACCTCGCTCGAGCATCATCTCGGCAGCTTCCGCGTCGAGGAAGGTGCCGTGGTCGACCGATCGCACACCGGCACGCACCGCACGCTTGATGCCCTCGGCTCCGTGCGCGTGCGACATCACCCACGTGCCGAGGTCGGCGGCCGTGCGCACGATCGCGTCGACCTCGTCCTGCGAGTAGTTCGGTTCCATCGGGTCGTCGGCCGCCGAGAGGAAGCCGCCACTCGACGCGATCTTGATCACGTCGGCCCCGGCCCGGATCACTTCGCGCACCTTGGCGCTCACCCCGTCGACGCCGTCGCAGACCCCCGATGGCATGCCCGGGTACTCGACGCTTCCGAGGCCGCGCGCGCCGCTCGGGAGCCAGGCGTCGTTGTGCCCCCCGGTCATCGAGAGCATCGTCACGGAGATCTGCATCCGCGGGCCGACGAGGGTGCCCTCGTCGACGGCGGCGCGCAGGCCGGCGTCGGCTCCCGAGGCGTCGCGGACGGTCGTGATGCCGAGCGCGACCGTCGTGCGCAGGTTCCGAGCCATGCGATGGAAGGCCAGGGAGAAGGGTTCCTGCATGCGGGCGTATTCGTCGAAGTCCTCGTAGCGGAACGCCAGGTGCACGTGGCAGTCGAACAACCCCGGTAGCAGTGCCTTGCCGGTGCAGTCGACCGCGTCATCGCCGTCGAGCCCGGAGCCCACCTCGACGATCCGGCCATCCCCGATCACGACGTCGGCCGGCGACGGTGCCGTCCCGGAACCATCGAACACGACACCGCCATGGAACAGCGTTCTCGACAACTCACGCCTCCTCACGGCCTCGACCTAGACTCGCGCCGAACCCTACCGCCCGATACGGAGGAGCAGCGACGTGGATCTGACGCCCACCGCCGACGACCGAGCGATCCAACACCGGGCTCGTCGATTCACCGACGAGGTCTTGGTGCCCCTCGAGGACGAGTGCGAGCAGCATGACGGCCTCACGCCCGAGAGCCACGCTCGGGCGAAGCAGGCGGTGCTCGACGCCGGCTTCCATGCGATCAACCACACGACCGGCGACGGGGGCCAGGGCTACGACACGTTCCAGCAGATGCTGATCGAGGAACAGTGGGGCCGGGCGACCGGCGCGCTCTGGGACATCCCCTGGCGCCCGTCGATCCCGCTCGCGCATGGCACCGAGGAGCAGAAGGAGCGGTTCCTTCGGCCCGCGATCCGAGGGGAACGGCGCGACGCTTACGCGATCACGGAGGAGGGTGCGGGCTCGGATGTGAGCGCCGTCACGACGACGGCGCGCCGCGACGGCGACGGGTGGGTGATCGACGGCGAGAAATGGCATGTGACGAGCGGTGACGTCGCCGACTTCTTCCTGGTGCACGTTCACGTCGACGGCGATCCGGCGAACGCGACGGTCTTCCTGGTGGAGAAGAACGCACCAGGCGTGCGACTCGTGCGCACCCCGCGGTACACGCACACGTTCGTGTTCGAGCATCCGATCTTCGCGTTCGAGGGTGTGCGCGTGAGCGACGATCGCATGCTCGGGGGGGTCGGCGAGGGGTCGGAGCTCACCAAGGACTGGTTCGTCGAGGAACGCCTCATGATCGGAGCCCGCACCATGGGCGCGAGCGCTCGAGCGCTGGAGCTCTCGCTGGCCTTCGCGGCCGAGCGCCGGCAGTTCGGCCGGCCGATCGTGGAGTTCCAGGCGATCGAGTTCATGCTCGCCGACATGGCGGCCGAGATCATGGCGGCGAAGTCGCTGCTCTACCGGGTGTGCTGGGAAGCCGCACGTGGCTCCGCCGATCGCAAGCAGACCCACGCGATGGCGAGCGTGGTGAAGCTCGTCTGCAGCGAGACGGCGGGGCGTGTGATCGATCGGGCCGTGCAGATCTTCGGAGGTCGCGGGTACATGCGCGAGCAGCCCGTAGAACGGCTCTGGCGCGAGCTGCGGGTGGACCGCATCTGGGAGGGCACGTCGGAGATCCAGCGCGTGGTGATCGGCAACGAGCTCCGCAAGCGCGGCGCCGACCTGTTCACCCGGTGGCCTGCCGGCGACTAGGTGCCGTCGAGGCAGCCGACCACCTCGTCGGGCAGACCGGCGATCTCGAGCCCGGCGCCGCCTCGCACGAAATCGTAGGGCACACCCTGCCACCGGCCCGGATAGCCTGGATAGGCCCTCGCCTCGGTGTCGGTGGAGTCCCACTGGAACCCGACCCAGTCGGGAGAGCTGAACCCGCGTGAATCGAACGGGGCCACGGCGGCGACGCCGCGGCCGAACAATCGGGACTCGACGAGGAACCGGCCTGCATAGCCGGGTGCCGACGACACGAACAGCTTGATGTACCAGCGGCGGATGTCCTGCAGGTACCCCTTGTCGGGCGACGGCGGCGACTCCGGCCCGACGAACATGCGCAGGTCGACGACCACGAACTCACCGTCGACCGGTGCGGTGCGCCGGATGATGCCGAGCGGATCGGTGAACATCGGCGTGCCACGCTTGGGCGTACGCCACCCTTCGATGCAGCTGGACGAGGGCGCACCGCTGCACGACCGTCGGCGCGGACCCGGCACTCGGTGACGCGGGGGCGGCAGCGCTCGGCGAGAAGACATCGCTTGCGGCCGGTGTGGTCGACGCAGGCACGGACGTGAACCCTCCCGCGTCGGGGGGATCACCTCCGCGATCACAGCCGGCCAACGCGATCGACGTGACGACCGCCACGGCCATGAACCTACGCATCGCTGAACCTGGGCACGCGCCGCGGAAAGGCGGATGCCGCGCGCCCCACGGCGTCGGGGCTCGGTGTGACGAGGGGGTGCGCACGGTGCGCGCAGGATAGCGTCGGCGCGAGGGCTTGATACAACTGCAGGCATGCCCGAACGTGACCAGGCCCGCTTCGAGGAACGCGCCTCGCAGCATCCCGAGCCGTACACCCGTCGCCGCTTCCTGCAGCGATCGGCCATGGCGATCGCGGGCGGCGCGCTCTTCTCGTGCACCGGCGGCAGGGTGATCACGAAGGTGCAGGATCCCACCCCCTCCATCGACACCGCGAGCCCGATCAAGCGCGTCGTCTACGTGATGCTCGAGAACCGAAGCTTCAACAACGTCTTCGGCAAGTTCCCAGGGGTCGAAACGACCGACGTGGGGGTGGAGCTCGGCGTCGAGAAGCCCTTGATCAGATGCCCCGAGTGGCTGCCGAGTGACATCCCGCACGATCGCGCAGCGCACCTCAACTGTGTGAACGGCGGAACGATGGACGGGTTCGGCAACGATGCGACCGGATTCAACTACGCGTACTCCATGTTCGACGAGGACCAGATCCCGAACTACTACACGTGGGGTCGCGAGTACGGCCTCTCCGACCACTTCTTCGCGAGCGTCGGCGGCCCTTCCTACCCCAACCACTTCTACTTCATCGCGGGTCAGGCGGGCGGGGTGCTCGACAACCCCGAGAACATCGAGACACAGATGAGGGACGGCAAGGCCTTCAAGAGCTGGGGTTGCGACGCCGTCGGGGATGACGTCTACGTGTTCGTGAAGGACGACGAGGGCAACCTCACGAAGCACGACACGTGCTTCGGATACCGCACGGTCGGCGAGCAGCTGAGCGACATCGGCGTCGACTGGGCCTACTACTCCGCGGTGCCGGGCCAGTCCGGCTACTTCTGGAACGCCTACAACGGCATCGCCAACGTGATCCACACAGACCTGTGGCCCCGGCACATGCGGCCGGTCGATCGCATCATCCGCGACATCGAGGCCGAACGCCTGCCCGCGGTCACGTGGATCACGCCGCGCTTCGAGCTCTCCGATCACCCGCCCGAGTCGAGCGGCCACGCCCACAACTGGGTGAGCGACATCGTGAACGCGATCATGCGGAGCGCGATGTGGGAGCACACGGCGATCTTCATCACCTGGGACGAGTGGGGCGGGTTCTACGACCCGGTCGTGCCGCCTCAGGTCGACGACATCGGGCTGGGGGTGCGCGTGCCGTTGCTCACGATCAGCCCGTACACCGAGCGCGGCGTCATCGACACCGAGATCGGCGAGTTCTCGACACCGCTACGCTTCATCTCCGACAACTGGGGGCTCGACCACCTCACGCCGCGCATCGCGAAGACGCACGCGTTCGAGCACGTCTTCGACTTCCGCAAGCGTCCACGCGCTCCGGTGTTCGGGCGGAAGGCGGCCCCGACCTACGGCACCCCGTGGGAGTTCCCCGATGGCTACGACGGCTGGCAGCCCGGCACGGTGCCCCGCGAGGATCACTTCGTCTGACGTGCCCCGGGCGTGCCTCCTCAGGCGCTCGCGCGGTCCTCGATCTCCCACGCATGATCGAGCGTGTGCCATGCGGCTCGCCGCAGGAACCGGCGCGGCGCCCACATCGCGCCGCCCCGCGGCCCTCGCTCGGGCAGTTCGCCCGCCTGCGCTCGCCTCGAACCCGGTGCGCACGGCCTCGCGTTCGGTCTCACGCGATGCCCACGGGTCACGCTCGTCGAGCGCGACGCCGGCGCCGGTCAGCCGGCGCAGGTAGCTCGCTTCCGAGGTGACGACGTGTTCGACGATCGAGCTCAGCACCCGGCCTCCGCCGCGCGGGCCCGTGCGTCAGCTCGACCCCCTCGGCCTCGATGGCAGCGCGGTCGAACGCCCCCCAGCAGGCCTCGACGACGGAGCGCAGACGCGACCACTCGCGGCCGGCGATCGACTCGGCATCGGCATCGAACGTGGCGTCGGGAGCGCCGAAATCGGTCGTCGCGTTGCCGGCGGCGCGTTCGGTCACCCGCAGGGCCGAGGGCGACCGCGGCACGGGGAAGCGTACGCCCCCCGCTTCCATGGCCGCCGCGTACCGGTCTCGGTACGCCCAGAGCAGGTCGAGACCCGCAGCCTCGTCGCGACCGGCGCGGCACCACCCCGGCCAGCCTGCCACCGCGACGAAGGTGCGTTTCGCGCCCGTCTCGATCAGGCAGTCGACATGCGTCGCCACCAGCTCGTCCTCACGGGATCGAGACGAGGTAGTCCTCGGCCTCGTCGTCCCATTCGAGCGCCACGATCTCCTGGGTCGCCGCCGCGCGACAGAACTGCAGGAACCCGCGGTACCCGTACTTCTTCTCGCTGAAATCCGGACGCACCTTCCGCACGCGGTTCTTGAGGCCCGAGAGTTGCACCGCACCCTGGGACTGCAGATCGGCGACGACGTCGCGCAGCAGCTCGAACGCCTCGGTCTCGGCGCCCTGCGACGGAAGGGTCACCTCGGGGTCACCCTTCGCGGAGCCTTCCCCGAGCTCGATCACGTTGCGCTCGGCGAGATGCCGCAGCAGTTCGCCGAAGGCGCGGAAGCCGTGATCGGCCTCGCTGAAGGTCGGATCCTTGCGCAACAGCGCCCGCTTGACCGACGAGGCAAGCACCGGCCCGGTCGAGCTCTGCTCGAGACCCGCCACCGTCTGCGCGATCACGATGGCGAGCTGGTCCTCGCTGAGTGGCGCCGCGCCGTCGCTTTCCTCCTCTTCGACCTCGACGGGTTCGGGCACGCTCGGGGCCGACGGCTGGCCGCCGGCATGGCGACCGGTGCCCTGCTTGGGGCCGCGCCTGCGCCGCTCCGCCGGCACGTCGACCCCTTCGAGGGCCTCGTAGTAGAGGAACTCGTCGCACGCGGGCGGCAGGAGCCTCGAGGTCGACTCCTTGATCCCAACGCCGATCACGCGCTTGTTCAGCTCGCGGAGCTTGTGCACCAGCGGCGTGAAGTCACTGTCTCCCGTGCAGATCACGAACGTCGTCACGTAGTCGCGCTCGAATGCCATCTCCAGGGCATCGACGCAGAGCTTGATGTCGGCCGAGTTCTTGCGCGAGGCGCCCATGCGCTGCGGGATCTCGATCAGCTCGACGTGGCTGCGGGTGAGCATGCGCCGGTCCTCGTCGAAGTAGGACCAGTCGGCGTATGCCTTGCGGGCGATGACCCGACCTCGGTCAGCGAGCGCGTCGAGCACCGGGCGAAGGTCGAATTGCATGCCCTCCAGCCGATCACGCGCACCGATGGCGAGGTTCTCGTAGTCGAGGAACAGGGCGATGCGTTCTTCGTCGGCGTCCACCGACCCAGCCTAGTCGGCTACAGGTGCGATGAGGGGAGGCGAGAGGCCTGAGGAGCCGGAGCGGAGCCTACGCCGGCGCGTCGGACGGGGGGCGCTCTCGCTCGCGCACGTCGGTCTCGTCGTCGGGGAGCCCGAGCACGGCGGGGTCGGCGGCTTCGATGGGCGTGCCCGCCTCGACCAGGCCCGCGGCACGATCGGCGTCACGCTGCGCGCGGGCGACCCGTCGCTCCTCGCGAGCGGCGGCCTTGCGCGCCTTCACATCCTGGCGCTGACGCTTCCCGTAACTCTCCGGCATGCCGCAAGCCTACCTCCATCGGGCCCACGTGGCGCGTGAACGGGCAGGGCGGCGGACACGAGATCAGTCGTCGCGATCGCCGTCGGGAACGATCAGCCGCAGGACCAGCGTCACGATCGAGATGATCAGGGCCGCCCAGACGTACGCCCACGTGCCGTCGATCTCGATCCGATCCGTCAGGGCGGTGGTGACCCAGAGCACCACCATGTTGATGACGATCGCGAACAGGCCCAGGGTCACGATGAGGAACGGGATGCTCAGGACGCGGAGCACGGTGCCGAGCACGGCGTTCACGAGCCCGAGCACCGCCGCCACGATCAGCAGCGAGACCACACCTTCGCGAAGCTCGATACCCGGAACGACCTGCGCCGCTACGAACACGGCGACCGCCAGGATCGCCCACCTGATCAGGATCTTCATGGCGCCTCCCCCCTGGTGCCTCGGTATCGCGTGAGTGGAGCGGGCTCCCTCACCGCGAGCGGAGCTTCGGACTCAGCACCTCGTCGAGGGCGAACCCGAGCATCGTGAACGACAACGTGACCGTCATGATGGCGAGGCCCGGCGGGATCAACCACCACCACCACCCTGCCGTGAGGGCTCCCGCCGAGAACGAGTCGTCGATGATGCGTCCCCACGAGAGCGCGTCGGCAGGGCCGAGGCCGAGGATCGAGAGGGTCGTCTCCGACAGGATCGCGAGCGCGATCATCAGCACGGCGTTGGCGAACAGGATCGGGAAGACGTTGGGCAGCACGTGGCGGGTGATCAGGTGCCCGTGCGTCGCCCCGAGCGCGCGCGAACGCTCGATGAAGGGACGCTCCTTCACCGACAGAGCCTGCGAACGAACGACGCGCGCCGTGCTCGCCCATGATGTGATGGCGATGACCACGATGACGTTCACGAGGGTCGGGCCGATCACGGCTGTGAGCGCGATCGCGAGCGCGATCCACGGCAGCACCAGGAACCAGTTCGTGATGCCGTTCAGCGCCGTATCGATGCGGGTGCCGCCGAAGTAGCCGGCGGTGATGCCGACCCCCGCTCCGATCA
This sequence comes from uncultured Actinomycetes bacterium, assembly GCA_963790335.1. GTDB lineage: Bacteria > Actinomycetota > UBA4738 > UBA4738 > HRBIN12 > JAOUEA01. Next base: position 85,655 of record CAWBOB010000008.1, read on the forward strand.
GCATCGTGCCCATCGCAGCGGTGAATCCGACGAGCAGCGAGATGCGCGCTCCCTGCACCATGAGGGCGAGCATGGACCGTCCGTAGTTGTCGGTGCCGAGCGGGTAGTCGAACGACGGCGCCGCCAACAACGGCCCGTCGGCCGTCGCAGGCGCGATCGATGCCCGGTCGATGAGCATCGGACCGACGATCGCCACCACCACGAAGAACGCCAGGATCGCCATGCCGGCCATGCCCTGACGGTTGCGGCGGAAGGTCTTCCAGTGTGCTGCGGCCGCGGCCCGGCGACGCTGCCACGTGAGCGAACGCGACGTGCGAACGGTGGACATCTGCTCGCCGACGGCCATCTCAGGCTTCCCTCACCCGAGGATCGAGGTATCCGTACGTGACGTCGGCGATGAGGTTGAACACGATCACGGCTGCGCTCGACAGCAGGAACACGCCCTGGATCACCGGGTAGTCGAGGTCGTCGATCGCCTTGTACGTCAGCAAGCCGAGCCCCGGCCACGAGAAGACAGCCTCGACCACGATCGCTCCACCGAGCACGAATCCGAAGTTGAGGAAGATCAGCGTGAACGTCGGCAAGAAGGCGTTGGGCACGACGTGGTTGCGCCGCACCATGTGCTCGGGCACGCCCTTGGCTCGCGCGCTCGTGACGTACTCCTCGTTCATCACGTCGAGCATCGAGGACCGCATGATGATCGCGTACTGCCCCACGTAGCCGAGCGTGAGGGTAAGCACCGGCAGGAAGAGGTGGTCGAGCACGTCGACGAACCGTGCGGTGCCGGTTCGACCCCCGGTCTCGAACCCCCCCGCAGGGAACAGTCCGAGCGCGCCGGAGAGCACGAGGAGCAAGATCATGCCGAGCCATCCCTCGGGGGTGGAGTAGAGCGCGAGCGACGAGTACAGCGACGACGTGTCGAAGCGGCTTCCACGCCGCCACCCTCCCTTGACGCCGATCCAGATGCCGACGAGCGTCGCGAACAGGGTGCCGAGACCGACGAGCAGCACGGTCGGGCCGATGCTCGACCAGATCGTGGTCGTGACGCGGCGAGAGGTGGCGAGCGACAGGCCGAGGTTCCCGGAGATCGTCTCGCGCACGTACGTGACGTACTGCGTGCCGAGCGGCTCGTCGAGCCCCAGCTCCGCCTGGAGACTCGCCACGTCGGCCTCGGTGAGCCGCTGGCTCTTGGCCAGCAACCCGACCGGATCGCCGGGCAGCACCCGGAATAGGAAGAAGTTGAACGTGAGTACGAAGGCGAGGGTGATGGCCGCCTGCAGGGTCTTGCGCGCGACGTACCGCCTCGCCCCCACCTCGCCGCCCCGCCCTCCCGAGCCCGCGGCCCGCGCTAGTCTTCGCCGAGCTCGCGACGGCGTCCGCGCCGTGCGAGCACGACCATGAGCACCACCGCGCCGACCGCGACGACCAACCAGGTCCACCCAGGGATACCACTCGAACCTCCCGAGGACGCCGCGACCGTCTCGTCGACGGCCCGCAGCGCCACGACCGAGTCGTAGTTGTAGCCGGGCATCAGGTAGCCGTCACCACCCGGGGCCGGCACCCATCCGGTGAAGCGGTCGCTGCGGTAGGCCTGCAGCCACCCGGGGTATGCCGAGCACGACGCTCGGGACCTGCTCGTACGCGCGTCGCTGCGCCTCGAAGACGAGCTCTTGTCGCTCGGCCCGATCGAAGACCGCACGCTGTTCCTCGTAGAGCGCGTCGAAGGCAGGGTCCTTCCAGCAACCATCGCTCCACGCGCCACACTGCTCCGAGGTGAACACGAACAGCTGATAGTTCGGGTCGGGATCGCCGCTCCAGTACCAGATGTAGGCGTCGAAGTTGCCCGCGCCCCAGTAGTCGCCCATCTTGGCGTCGGAGACAGGACGCAGCTCGACCCCGACACCGATCTCCTGCAGGAACCCGTCGATCAGCTCGCCGGATTCCACCGCGCCGGTGGTGTCCTGCGAGGCCGGGATCAGCAGCTCGAGCGCCTCGCCCGTCTGGGGATCCTCCCGGATGCCGTCACCGTCGGTGTCGGTGTACCCGGCGCCCTCGAGCAGCTCCCTCGCCGCGGCGGGATCGTACGGCATCTCCTCGGACGCCGGGATATCGAGGTGCCAGTACGCGGAAGCCGGTCTGATGATCGTGTCACCCGGTGTCGCCGTTCCTCGGTACACCTTCTCCGAGATCGCCTGCTTGTCGATCGCCATCGCGATGGCCTGGCGCACGGTGATGTCATGCAGCGCCGGCAGTGCCTCTGCGTCGGGGCCCTGGCCGCCGAAGTTGAAAGCCAGGTTCAGCCACCAGTCGGAGACCACCCGCTGGATCGTGACGTTCTCGATTCCCTCGACCGATGCGATCAACGAGGGCTTGAGTCCGTCGGCGAAGTCGATCTCCCCGTTCTTCAGCGCGGTGATCATCGCTTCCTGGTTCGAGTACAGGCGGAACTCGAGCCGGTCGACCTCGGGCTCCTCTCCCCAGAAGTAGGGATTGCGCTCCATCGTCCAGCCCTGTCCCGGTTTCCAGTCGGTGAGCGTGAACGGCCCGCTCCCGATCGACGGGGTGTTCTCCACGGCCCGGATCGCACGCAGCCCCTGGCCGTCGTACGGCGCCCACACCTTCTCGGGAACGATGTAGACCCACGGCGGCATGTCGGGCGCGAACGTCGGCTTCTGCGCGGTCCAGATCAGGGTCCGCTCGTCGGGGGTCTCGAACGTGGGGTCGAACGGGAAGTAGCTCTTGTACTGCGGGATCTTGTTGTCGATCACGAATCGATAGGTGAAGGCGATGTCCCTCGAAGTGAGCGGGGAACCGTCGCTCCACCTGAGACCTTCCCGCAACGTGCAGGTCCACTGCGTCGAGTCCTCGTTCGGCTCACATCCCGTTGCGAGGCTCGGCGCCGGCGACAGATCCTCGGAGTGCGAACTTCAGCATCATGTCGTACTGGATCGTGACCGCGGTCCAGTCGCTGCCGGCCTCCACCGCCCAGGGGTTGTCGGTGTTGAGGTCGGCGACGACGCCCACCCGAAGCACGAGCTCCTCGTCGGCGGGCGTAGCCGTCTGCGCCTCGGCGAACGGGATCGCGATCGTCGGAACGGCCACGGCGACGACGGCGGCAAGCACACCGAGCGCCGGAGGTCGAGAGGTCGCGTTCGGGCTGTCGCTGCGGTGCCGGGTCGTTGCCTCGAGTCTCATCCCGTGCTCCCTCCGCATCCGTCGAGCTCGTGCCGAGCGGGCGAGCCGCCCTGATACGAGGCCGAACCTAGACCTGCCGATGTCAGCAGCCAAGGCAGTGAGTGCCGCCACGGCAACATCATCCGAAACGTTCATCCCTCGCTCGCCAACGGCGTCGAGCACCTCGCGATGCACCGCTCCGTTCGAGACGAGCAGGTCGCGCCGGCCGCCGGGGGCCGGCCCGCGAGCGTCGTCACGCAGCCCCCCGCTTCCTCGACGATGAGTCCGGTTGCCGCCCAATCCCATGCCTGGCATGGCTCGTGCTCGAGCAGCACCTCGACCGAACCCTGCGCGACCAGCAGGTGCGCCCATGCGTCGCTCAGTCCCCGGGTGCGCCTGGCCCGGCCGGCGACGCGGAGCAGGGCTTCGACCTTGCCGCCGGCGATCCATTCCTCGATTCCCGAGTGCGCGAGGAACGATCCGGCCAAGGTGCTCACGTCGGAGACGTGGAGCCGGCGGTCCCCGCGCCAGGCGCCCTGCCCGCTGACCGCGTGGTACCGATCCCCGATCGCCGGGGCGTCGGCAACGCCGAGCACCGGGGCGCCATCGATCTCCAGCGCGATCAGGGTCGTCCACAGCGGGATGCCCTCGGCGTAGAGCTTCGTGCCGTCGACGGGATCGACCACCCAGCGACGGCCGTTCGCGCCTTCGTGCAGACCCTGCTCCTCGCCGAGCACGCGCATCGCCCGGGTGCCGCGCGTCGATGGCGCTGCCTGATCGCCTGCTCGGCTCGCCGGTCGACCTCGGTGACGGGCGTCGCGTCATCCTTGAGCTCGACGGGAAGCCGGTGGCCGAACCAGCGAGAGCGTCACGGTCGGCCGCGAGCATCGGCGAGCTCGTGGGCGAACGCGAGATCGTCACTCAGATCGGGTTCGACCATGCCCGCCGACCCCGCTCGTCCTCGATGACGACGCGCCGGTAGTCGAGCTGCATCGGCGGCTCGAACCGCGCCCGGACCACGAGGTCGCGATCGTCACGCTCGAGCACGCGCGCGTCCTCCTGCCGGTTGCGGCCGCCTGCCTGAACCGCCCAACCGGTCTCGTAGCGCGAGACCAGCACCACCGATCGCGCCGGGCTACACCGAACCTCGATCGCGTCTCCATCGACGGCGACGTCGCGAAAGGTGGGGCCGCTCGTCGCGTAGTGGTGGCCGCGGCGGAGCGCCTCGAGCACGGCTTCCTCGGTGCGCTCGGCGGCGCGGACCATCGTGTAGGCGTCGCCGATGTCGAATCCCGGGTAGTGACAGTCGTCGGTCGCGAAGCCCCAGAGTCGATGGCCGCGCTCGAGGCATTGGTCCCAGACGTAGGAGGAGTCACCTCGCAGGTTCTCGCGCTCCGCGCTCGAGTTGAACAGCTCGAGCCCGTGCGTGCCCTCGACGGCGAGCAGTGTCTCGAGCGGCATGCCGCTCCAGTAGGGGTGCGCGACGAACGACACCCCGCCCTGGTCCGCGATGCATCGGGCTGCCGCGGACAGATCAGGGAAGGTCTTGTAGTGGTAGGCGTCGATCGGTCCCCATCTCGACCGGTCTCCGCCGGGGTCGTCGGGGATGTCGGAGATGCCGACGGCGAGGATCTCGCTGTCGGTGAAGGCTTCGCCGTAGGGGTCCGCGGCGAGCTCGGCGCCCGTGATCACGAGGCAGTGCTTCGTCGAAGGCTCGTGCGTCAAGGTCCAGTGGTCGGTGATCGTGCACACGTCGAACCCCGCCCACTCGTGGTGGCGAACGTGCGCGGCGGGATCCAGCTCTCCATCGGATCGCGAGGTATGCGTGTGGAAGGCGCTCTTGAGCCATACGCCATCGACATCGAACGGATTGCCCTCTGTCACGATCGATCCTTTCCGCTTCTGGTGCGTTGCGTCACGAGCGGTCGTCGGCAGGACGCTACGGACACGGTCCCGGCCGCACAAGGCAGGGCGTGCCGTCACGGCAACATCGATATGATCGCGCGCATGCGGACGACCGACGGTGCAGGGCGGGTCGTGCTCCTGCTCGATGGCCTGGGCGCCGCGCCGAAGGGCTCGGCGTCTCCGATGTCGCCCGCGTGCTCCAGCGTGCACCGGTCGACGCGCCTCGAGACTGCTCGGGACGCTCGCGGCGAGCGGCATGGTCGAGCGCGATCCCGATCACGCTCCGCTACCGGATCGGGCCTCGCCTGGTGGGGCTCGCGGCCACGGCGGTGGCGAGACTGCCGGTGGTCAGCCAGGCGCGTCCGGAGCTGGAGCAGCTCTCGGCGGCGACGTCGGAGACCGCGAACCTGGCCATCCTCGACCGCTTCCACGTGGTCTACGTCGACCAGGTCACGCCCGCCCAAACCGTGGTCATGGCGAGCTGGGTCGGCAGACGCAGCCCGGTGCACGCGAGCTCGAGCGGCAAGGCGATGCTCGCGTTCGGCGACGAACGTGCTCGCGGGTCGTTGCTGCGTCGCACCCTCGAGCCGATCACCGATCGAACGATCACCGACCCCGCGGCGCTGCGAGCCGTCCTCGACGAGGTCCGCCGGCGCGGGTACGCCACGAGCATGGGTGAGCTGGAAGACGGCTTGATCACCGTCGCTGCCCCGGTGATCATCGGCGGCGAAGCAGTGGCGGCCGTGAGCACGTCGGGGCCTGCCTATCGGGTGCCGGCGAGGGATCTGCCGCGCCTCGGACGCCGGGTCATGGAGGCCGCGGCTGCCGTGAGTCATCGCATGGCGGGCCGCACGAGCTGAGGTCGCGGCCGAGCCACAGCCCGCGCTATGCTGCCGACATGGCCGTCTACGAGTACCTCTGCCTCGCGTGCGAGCATCGGTTCGAAGAGCGACGCCCGATGGGTTCAGCGGTCGACCTCGCACTCGCCTGTCCGTCGTGCGGCGCCGACCGCGTGCGCAGGCGGTTCTCCTTCGCCACCGCAGGGCCGACAGCGTCTGCTCCGAGCCGATCCGCACCCTCGGCGAGCGGCGGCTGCTGCGGCGGCGGCTGCGCCTGCGGCAACTGACGCGTCCGCTACGTCAGCCTGATCTTCTCCGACGTCTCGACCTGCATCACCTTCCCGTCCTGCAGCACGAGCACGACCGTGCCGTAGGTGATGCTGCCAAGCAGCCCATGCACGTGCAGCAGCAGCTCGCGCTGGCCTGCAGGGAGCGCAGCGAACTTCAGCACATCGGGTGGGATCTCGGGCCCGAGTGGACCATCGCCGTCCACCGCGCGCAGCGGGCTCACGTTCACTCCCCGGTCGACGCCTCACCCTGGTCGAACGCCTTGGGATTGCGCATATCGACGCTGACGAGGTCGCCCTCGGCGGCCCCGGCGAGCTCGGTCTGGGGAACGTGAGCGACCAAGGTGTGGTTCCCGTCACCATCGAGTCGGATGGTGAGCCGTGCGAGCCAGCCGAGCGAGGAGATCCGCTCGATACGCCCGATGGCGAGCGACGCATCGCGAGTGACCATGACCGTTCGATCGCCTTCGGGGTGACGCGCACGTCGTGCGGGCGAACGAAGGCCGTGGCCTCCGAGCCTTCGGCCAGATGATCGGCGCCTGGGAGCCGGAAGGCACCAAGGTGAACGTGGCCTCCCTCTACGACGCCGTGGAGCACGTTCGCGGCTCCCACGAACCCGGCCACGAACGGCGTCTTCGGCTCGTCGTAGATCTCGCTGGGGGAGCCGACCTGCTGTACATGGCCCTCATGCATCACGACGATCTGATTCGCGAGCTCCAACGCTTCCTCTTGGTCGTGCGTGACGAGCAGGCTGGTGACGCCGAGTTCACGATGGAGCTCGTCGAGCCACTGCCGAAGGTCTTGACGCACCCTCGCATCGAGCGCGCCGAACGGCTCGTCGAGCAACAGCACCTCGGGACGAGGGGCGAGCGCACGGGCGAGCGCCACACGCTGGCGCTGACCCCCGGAGAGCTGGTCGGGGTAGCGCTTGGCGAAATGTGAGAGCTGTACGAGCTCGAGGAGCTCGTCGACCCGGGCTTTCCTGTCGCCTTTCGCCTGCTTGCGTACGGCAAGCCCGAACTCCACGTTCTGTGCGACGGTCATGTGCCGGAACAACGCGTAGTGCTGGAACACGAAGCCGACGCGCCGCTCCTGCACGCTCTTCGGGGTGAGCTCGACGTCGCCCATGAAGATGCGGCCTTCGGTGGGGTTCTCCAGCCCGGCGATCATCCGCAGGACCGTGCTCTTGCCCGACCCCGACGGCCCGAGCAGCGCTGTGATGGCGCCACCGGGAGCAGTGAACGAGACGTCGCTCACCGCTTCGAACGAGCCGAATCTCTTGGTGAGCTGCTGCACCACGATCGGCGTGCTCATGTGCGTACCTTCCTTCCTTCGATGCGATGCCTCGCCGTTTCGATCCCGACGAGCAGCACGATCGACACCGCAGCGAGAGTCAGGGCGACGATGTAGGCCTCCGACTCTTGACGCTCCTCGATGGCGGTGAAGATGAACAGGGTTGCGGTTTCCGTCTTGCCTTTGATCAGTCCGCTCACGATGAGCACAGCGCCGATCTCACCGATCGAGCGCGCGATCGTGAGCGCCACGCCGTACAGGATCCCCCACCGGATGTTCGGCAGGGTGACCTTCCGCCACGTCTGCAGGATCGACGCCCCGAGGGTTCGAGCGGCGTCCTCCTCATCCTTGCCGATCTCCTGAAGCACCGGCACGACCTCACGGATCGTGAACGGGATGCAGATGAAGATCGTCACGAGCACCATGGAGGGCAGGGCGAAGATGATCGAGATGCCGCGGGCATCGAAGAACGGCTTGAGCCACCCGCCGGCCCCGAACAGGATCACCGCGGCGAGCCCGACGGTCACTGGCGACAGCGCGAATGGCAGGTCAACGAGGGCGTTGAGTAGCGACTTGCCCATGAACCGTTGACGCACCAGCACCCACGCGGTGATCACACCGAAGACCGTCGTCACGACCGCTGTGATCACGGTGATGACACCGGTGAGGACGAAGGCATGCCGCACGTCGGGCCGTGAGAACGTTTCGGCGACTTTCGACCACCCTGGCTCGAGGGCGGTGATAACGATGCCCACGAGGGGCAGGAGCAGCAGGATGCCGACGTACACGATGCACGCCGTCACGATCCCGCCGCGGACGAGGCGCCGGCGACCGCCGCCGGGAAGGGGGACGGTGGGGCTTTCGGAGGGGGTCCTCATGCGTCGTCCTCCTTCCGCTTGAGCAGGCGAGCGGTCACCAGCACGAGCACGAACGAAAGTGCGAACAGCAGCGTCGCGACGGCAGCCGCCTCGATCGGGCGGAACTGGTTCGCGAGCTGGAAGATGAAGACGGGCGCGGTGAGTGTCTCCCCCGCCCGGTTGCCCGCGACGAGCACCACGCTGCCGAACTCCCCGAGGCAGCGAGCGAAGGTCAACAGCGTGCCACCCACGATGGCCACTCGGATAGCCGGCAGCACGACCTTCCGGAACGTGGTGAAGCTGTTTGCACCGAGGGTGGCCGCCGCTTCCTCCTCGGCGTCGTCGAGCTCCTGCAGCACCGGCTGCACGCTTCGCACGACCAGCGGAAGGGTCACAACGAGCAGCGCGAGCATGATCGCGATCGGCGTGAAGATCACTTGGATGCCGAGCCGATCGAGGACGCCGCCGATCGGCGACGCGGGCCCGTACAGGGCCACGAGCATCACCCCGGTGACGAGCGTCGGGATGGCGAGCGGCAGGTCGACGACCGCCGAGAGCAGCCGCTTCCCCGGGAAGGAGAACCGCACGAGCACGTAGGCGAGCATCGTGCCCATGACCGCATTGATCAGCCGCAGCGAGAGCGGACGTGATCAGCGTGAGTCGGATGGCTGCCACCGCGCCCGGCACACCCGAGCGCTGTGCGCAGACCTTCGAGGCCATCCCCGAAGCCCTTCACGACGACTCGCCGTGACGGGCAGGGCCACCATCGCCCCGAGGTAGACGATGGCAACGCCGCGCAGGGTGAATCGTCGCAGCCGTGCAGCTGACCGCGGAGAGAGCCGGGTCCGACTGCGTTCGATGGTGACCTGCGCGGCGCTGCTCATCGTCGTCTGTAGGTCCTTCCGTGATGGACCGTCTGGTCAGCCGGCGATCGCCTGGGTGACGATGCCGCTGTCGCTGAACAACTTCTCGTTGAGGGCATCCCAGCCACCGATGTCTTCGACCGTGAAGAGGTCGTCGATCGCGGGGAACTGGCCGCCGCCCTTCTGGGCTTCCTTCACATCGGTCGATCGAAGGAAGCCGACCTCGGTGAAGATCTCCTTGGCCTCAGGCGAGTGCAGGTACTCGACGAAGGCCTCGGCCACCTCACGCACACAGTGCTCGTCGACCCACTGGTCGACGACCGCGACCGGGTTCTCGATCAGCACGGTCGAGGGTGGGTAGACGGCCTCGTCGTCGAGACCCGCCTCCTGCGCGGTGAGGACCTCGTTCTCGTAGGTGATCGCGACGTCCCCGTTGCCGGCTTCGAAGTTCTGGATCGAGTCGCGGGCGTTCTTGTCGAAGACGATCACGTTGCCGAGCACGTCCTGCATGAGCTTCGTCGCTCCGGCTTCATCGCCTTCGCTGACACCGGCGTTTCCGCGAAGCGCCGCGCCCCACAAGGAGACGAGGTTCCAGCGGGCGCCACCGCTCGACGCGGGGTCGGGCGTGAGGATCTCGGCGTTGGCGAGGTCGTCCCAGTCGGCGATGCCGAGCGGGTTCCCGGGTCGTACGTCGAAGACGACGACCGAGCTCGACACCATGCCGGCGTCGGCCGTGTCGGTCCAGTCGTGCGTGATGATGCCGGCGTCGGCGATCTGGTCGACGTCGGGAGCGAGCGAGAGCGCGACCACGTCGGCCTCGTAGCCGGCGATGACGTTGGCGGCCTGCGTGGTCGAGCCCGCGTAGGACTCCTGGAAGATCACGTTCTGGTCGTCGTGGTCTTCCTTCCACTGCGAGACGAAGGCCGGGATGATCTTGCCGTACGCCTCACGCGGCGTGCTGTACGCGGCGAAGTTGATCACTGGGGTCTCGGCGGGCTCGCAGGGGCCGGAAGCGTTGGTGGCGCACCCTCGCCGCCTTCGGCCGACGAGCACGCCGCGAGAACGGTGAGGGCAACGAGGGTGAGCGCGATCGATCGCGCCCAGTGGGCCGACGCGGCGAAGCGTCGCCGGGGGTGATGGACGAACATCGGTGCTCCTTTCGATGGACCGGCCATCATGCCGGTGGCCTTGGGTCTCGGCCTCCGGTGGTCCGGTCAACCGAAAGGGATTCGCGCGGCGGAGTCGCGGACGCGACCGTCGCCGGCCTTTCGAGGTGACACGCCTCCGGTGATCCGGTCGGCGTGACGCGGACAGAAGTACCGGCTCACATCGAGCGTGTCAAGGAGGAGCCGTCGATATCGGTCTTCCTGCCACGAGAATGCAACACAAGGCCGATGGCCGTTACGACCGATGGCCGTTGACCGGGCCCGGAAGCCGGAGGTAGTCTCGCCCTGCAGCTGACCGGAAAGACCGGAGGCCGCAACGCACAGGGGGAACGTCAGTTCCCGCACCGCGTTGCGGCCCCTTTCGTTTCAGGAGAGAGAGCCTGAGCATGTCGAAGCGATCGTCGAAGGAGCTGGAACGCGACCTCGAGCGAGAAGCGCAGCTGGTCGAGATCGACGGGGAGTTCTGCGTGCCCGTCGAGGCGAACCAGGCTCGGTACCTCATCGACTGGGGACCCTTCGAGGCGCCCCGGTCCCCGTGGGATATCGCCCGGAAGCTCCTGCTCTTCGTGCCGGCGATGTTCCTGTTCATCCTCGCCGTCCAATTCATGAAGGAGGGCGCGGCCGCCGTCGGACCGCAGATCGAGGGGCAGTTCCCGTTCTCCAGCGGCGTGTCGACGCTCGGCGCCGGCTGGCTCGGTGCCTACTTCGTGCTGTCGGGCTCACCGGTCGCGGCCACGGCCATCAGCCTCTTCGGGGCCGGCACGCTCACGAAGCTCCAGGGCTTCACGATGCTCTCGGGCTCACGGCTCGGGGCTTCGTTCATCGTCTTGCTCACCGGCTTCCTCTACGCGACGAAACAGGCCAAGGTACAGATCGCCGCGGGGGCATCGAGGGCCGACATGCGGCGCAGCCGCAGCGACTCGATCGGCATCGGCATCCAGGCGATGACCATGACCGCGATCGTCTACATGCCCGGCATGCTGATCGGCTACGGCATCATCAGGGCGGGGTGGCTCGACGGGCTGGATCTGCACGCCTCGGGCAAGCTCGACGCGATCCTCGGAACGCTCTGGGGACCGATCGTGGATCTCGTCGCTGGAAACGTGCCTGGTTGGTCGCTCTTCCTGATCGGACTCGGAGTGATCCTCGTCTCGTTCAACCTGATCGACCGGGTGCTCCCGCACGTGAGCAGCGATGCGACGGCGTCGAAGCGAGCGGCGTGGCTGAAGCACCCCTGGACGATGTTCTTCCTCGGGTGCGTCGTCGCGACGCTGACCCTGTCGGTGTCGGTCGCCCTCACGGTGCTCGTGCCGCTCGCCGCGAAGGGGCTCATCAAGCGCGAAGAGGCACTCCCCTACATCATGGGCGCCAACATCACCACGCTCGCCGACACGCTCGTCGTGGCGATGCTGCAACCGACGCCCGAGGCCGCACAGGTCGTGCTCGCGGAGGCCATCGGCGTCACGATCGTCTCCCTGCTGATCCTGGCCTTCGTCTACAAGCCGGTGCAGCGCTCGGTACTTCACCTCGACGAGTTCCTGGTGGCGAAGAATCGCCGGCTGGTGCTGTTCGTGGGCACGCTGTTCGTCATGCCGCTCGCGCTGCTTGCCACCGGCTTCTTCTACACAGCGTGAACGGACGGTTCCGCGCGACCCCCGACGTAGACTCCGAGCGTGAGCGACGACACGACGACCGAGGGGAGCGAGACGACCGAAGGCGGTACGACGACCGACGCTGCAGGCACGGGAGACGAGCGGCTGGCGGCCCTCGATCTCTCGGAGGAAGAGCGCCTCGTGCTCGCCAAGGTCGCGGGCATCGTTCGGCGCATCAACTACGGCACCGTCGTGCTGGTGATCCAGGACGGCAAGGTCGTGCAGATCGAGATGGCCGAGAAGTTCCGGCTGCGGTGAGGAAGGCTCGGCGATGAGCGACGTGATGACTTCCGAAGCCCGGCCCTCGCCGACCTCGGGCGACGCGCCACCCAAGCTCGCGGTCCGCGATCTCGTCAAGACACGCCGGTCGACCAGCGGCTCGCTCGTCACCGCCGTCGATCATGTGACGTTCGATGTGCACGTCGGCGAGTTCGTCTGCCTGCTCGGCCCGTCGGGCTGCGGCAAGACCTCGATCCTCAACGTGCTCGCGGGCCTCGACGAGCCCTCGTCGGGACGCGTGTTGCTCGACGGACGGCCGATCGCGGGCCCCGGTCCCGACCGTGCGGTGTTGTTCCAGGAACCGGCGCTGTTCCCGTGGCTCACCGTGGCCGCCAACGTCGAGCTCGCCCTCAAGCTCACAGGGGTGCCGGCCGATCGGCGGGGCGACCGCGCACGCATGTGGCTCGAGAACGTGGGGCTCGGCCGGTACGGCGATGCACAACCTCACGAGCTCTCGGCCGGCATGCGTCAGCGTGCCCAGCTCGCCCGCGCACTCGCGACCGAGCCGGACGTGCTGCTGGGCGACGAGCCCTTCGGAGCGCTCGACGCCCAGGCACGTGAGCTGCTGCAGGACGAGGTGCAACGTGTCTGGCTCGAGCGCGACGGGCGCAAGACGTTCGTCTTCGTGACGCACAACGTGCGCGAAGCCGCGCTGCTCGCCGACCGCGTGCTCGTGATGTCGGCGGCCCCCGGCCGGCTGCTCGAGGAGGTGCGCATCAGCGCCCCTCGACCCCGTCAGCTCGACGACGTGCTGGTCTCGCGCGTGGTGAGCGACGTGCACGAGTTGCTCATGCGCGAGGTCGGCAGGGCGAGCGAGGCGACCGACCGGTGAGTGCCGTGGCCGAGCGCGACCTTCCCCGGGCGGGCGCTCGACGGTTCGGACACGAGATCGGACCTCCGCTCGCGGGCATCGCTGGCCTGATCGCCGTCTGGGCGATCGCCGCAGCGATCACATCGACCGACGGGCTGCCGTCGCCGCTCGACACCTATCAGGCCTTCGTGAGCGGCGTCGCCGACGGAACGCTCGTCGAGGCAACCTTCAAGACGCTGGTCAGGCTCGTCTTCTCGTTCGCGCTGGCGGTCGTCATCGGCATGTCGCTCGGCGTCGGATTCGCGCTCAACGAGTTCGCCCACCGCTCGATCCGTCCGTTGGTGGTCGCCCTGCAGATCGTGCCGTTCGTGGCCTGGGTGCCGATCGCGGTGATCTGGTTCGGACCGACGGAGCGGGCGGTCGTGTTCGTCACCGTGGTCGGCTCGTTCCCGTCGATGACGCTCGCCACCATGGCGGCGATGCGCCAGGTGCCGCCGACCCTCAAGCGTGCCGGCCGCACCCTGGGCGCCGACGGATGGACCCTCTACCGCGACGTGATCCTGCCGGCGGCCCTGCCCGGCTTCCTCGCCGGACTGCAGCAAGCGTGGGGTTTCGCGTGGAAGGCGCTGATGGCTGCCGAGCTGATCATCGCCGCTGCCGGAGCCGCCGGGCTCGGGCACCTGCTCGCCCGCGACGCGCAGGACGTACCCGCGCTGGTGGCCGTGGTGGCCGTGATCGCCGTGATCGGCGTGCTCGTGGAGTACCTGCTGTTCAGCCGCATCGATCGCCGGGTGCGCCGGCGCCGAGGCCTGCTGATCGAGGGCTGACGCCGCCCTCATCCTTCCTGGTAGACCGCCACGAACCGCCGGTAGTTCTTGGCGATCTGCGCGACCGCTTCGGCTCGCGGCATCGCACCGTCGACGAAGAACTTCAGCGGGTTCCACCAGATCGAGCGTCCGATCGCGAACCCCTGGTACCCCGGCACCTCGCGGGCCGCTCGGAGCCAGGTATCGACCGCCGCTTCGTCGGCCCCGCGTCCGAGCACGACGCATCCGACCCCGTCGCGCCCGCCGATCCTGCACTGCTCCGCAACCTCGGCGCACCGTTCGGTCTCGTCGATGCCTTCGATCTTCCACACATCTGCCTCGACGCCTGTCTCCTGCAGCTCGGCGATCGCGATGCGCATCAGGTCGGGCCGGATCTCACGGTCGTACCGCACGCTGTCGTGATCGACGGACTCGAGCTGGTGCGGCTCTGCGGGCACGAGCAGCTCGAACAGGAAGAGCCGCCCCGTGTGATGCAGCCACTCCGAGAGCTCCTTCAGGCGCAGCGCCTGGCGGGCGTTCGCCGCGCCGTCACCGTGCGGGTTGTATCGCACCAGCACCTTGGTGAAGGTGGGGTCGAACGCTTGGATGTGCGACGTGTACTCGGTGCCGTACTCGAAGTCGAACTCGGGCTGTCCAGACTTCTCGGCAGGCATCGCGAGCACGATGCCGGCCTGTGTGGCCTCGTTCGCGACCTGCGTTCCGAACTGCTCGTCGACGAGCACGCCGGCCGACGCTGCCGGCGCACCCTCGCCGAGCGCCCGCTGCAGGCCCTCGAAGATGACACGCTTGGCGTCGATGATGCGCGCCGCGTCGTCGGGGCCCGGGGCGCCCTCGATGCCGAAGAACGTCTTCTGGAACGACCCCCGATGATCGAAGGCGAGCATGAACAGCGTGCCGTCGTACCCCAGCCTCATCGTCGCCACCCCTCGTACGTTCGCGTGCCCCGGTCATGCTACCCACCGGGACCAGCTCACCCCGGCTCGTTGCCCGGGGTCGTCGCCCCGTAGTCTGACCGACCGTCATGGGAGAACATGCGCCGGGGACCGAGCAGCCTTCGGGGGCCCGCGCGGGCCTGTCGCTGCTCCGCCGCAATCGCGACTTCCGGCGGCTCTTCTTCGCCTCGGTCATCTCGCTCGGTGGTGACTGGTTCCTGTTCGTCGCGATCACGTCGTTGATCGTGCAGACGACCGGACGTGCGATCGACGTGGGGCTCGCGATCCTCGCTCAGGAGCTCGCGTTCTTCGTCGCGTCGCCACCTGCTGGCGTGCTGGTCGACCGGCTCGATCGGCGGAAGCTGATGATCGTGTGCGACCTCGCGCGCGTGGGCGTCTGCACGTCGTTCCTGCTGGTCGGGCCGGGATCGATCTGGCTCGCGTATCCGCTGCTGGCGCTGCTCTCGGTCTTCGGAGCACCGTTCGACCCCGCCTTCTCGGCAGCGACGCCCAACGTCGTCGACCCCGAGGATCTGCCGGCGGCGAACGCGCTCTCCGGCTCGCTGTGGGGAACCATGCTCGCCGTCGGGGCCGGTCTCGGTGGCATCGTCGCCACCGTGCTCGGCCGCGACGCCGCCTTCGTGATCGACGCAGCATCGTTCGCCGCTTCGGCCCTGTTGCTGTGGGGCATCCGCCGACCCTTCTCGCAGGAGCGAGAGCCGGATCACGAACATCCGAAGATGCTCGACGCCACGATCGAGGTGCTGCAGTACGCGCGTCGGGACCGACGCGTGTTCGCCTTGATCGGCGTGAAGGCGGGGTTCGGCCTCGCGGCCGGCGTGCTCGCGCTCCTGCCGGTCTTCGGGGCGGACGTGTTCGGCCGGGGCGAGGTGGGCGTCGGCTCGTTGATGGCGGCTCGCGGGGTGGGAGCACTCGTCGGTCCGTTCCTCGGCCACCGCATCAGCGGTGCCGGGCACCGGCGGCTGTTCGGCGCCATCGGCATCGCGCTGGTCGTGTTCGGTGTCTCCTACATGGCGCTCGGTCTCGCCCCGTCGCTCGAGATCGCGGCCGTGGTCATCTTCTTCGCCCACCTCGGAGGGGGCGCCCAGTGGGTGCTCTCGACCTTCGGGCTCCAGGTGCTGGTGCCCGATCACATCCGCGGACGGGTGTTCGCGGTCGACTTCGCCATGATCACGCTCTCGCTCGCGATCTCGAGCCTCGTCGCCAGCGCGATCGCCGATTCAGCCGGACCGCGCGCCGCCGCGCTGATCGTCGGTGCGCTCGCGGTCGTCTGGGCGATCGTGTGGAGCCTGCTGACCCTCTCGATCAGACGGACGACCACCACGCAAGGCTTCGTGGTTGCTTCCGAGTGAGATGTGACTAGCGTTGCGATCAACCACATCCGAAGGGAGCCACCATGCAGCGGGTTCGGTCCGTGTTCGCCGCAGCCTCGATGGCGCTGGCGATCGTCGTTGCTACCTCCGTGAACGCAGGGCAGCCCGTCAGGGTGTTCGCGACCGGCGCAAGCGAGTTCGGCCAGAGCGCGGTCAACGGAGCGATCGCGTGGGCGGTCGACCGGTCCGGCGGCGGATCCGACTACGAGGTGAGGGTGAAGCTCGGGGCGACCTCGGCCTTCCGCGTGAATCCTGCCAGGACGGCCGCCACGATGGGTGGGCTCGACCTCGGCAACCCTCGGGCGAACGTGTTGCTCGCCTACTCACGATCGCGAGCGATCCGCCAAGAGCAGTGGGACGTGCGACTGTTCGACGTCGAGACGAGAACCGAGCTGGCCGTGCCCGGGGGCATCAACACGGCTTCCAAGCGTGAGGGCCGTCCCTCGGTTTCGGGTGATTACCTGCTGTTCGAACGGGGACCGCAGCGCTGGGGTGCGGGAACCAAGATCGTGCTGTATCGGTTCAGCACCACAAGCTCGACGATCATCGGCACGGCCCCACGTGTGGGATGGGCATCGACGGGGCAGGTGAGTGGCGACTACGCGACCTACCATGTCTGCCCGAGATCACTGCAGTGCAGAGTGTTCCGCTACCAGATCAGCACCCAGCAGAGGGTGCGTGCCCCCGACGCGGGTCGAGCGACCTATGACGCATCGGTCACGGATGATGGCGTCGTGTTCTACGTGATGGGAAGTCCGGATCGCTGTGGATACAAGACGCGGCTGATGCGTTGGGACGGCAGCGGCGCCGCCACGACGGTCGCGAGCTTCGAGAACGGGGTGGAGTTGGCGCACACGTCGGCGCACGTCGAGCCTGACGGTGACGAGATCGTCCACTTCACCCGCGTCGTGTGCCGAACCTCCAGGAACGACATCTACAAGGTGAAGGTCTGAGTCCTCAGCCTGTCGGGGTCGGGGGCGCTGCCTGGTCGGGAGGTTCCGGTACGTCGTCGGCGGGCGGTGGCGGCGTCGCCGGTGATGTCGTCACGTCGACAGCCGGTGCCGACGCCTGGCCGGCGAGCGGCGCGCCCGTGCCTGCAGGCGCCCCGAAGTCGACCTGAGGCGCGCCGCCCTCGCGGATGGCGTCGTCGACCTCGAAGAACTCTTCCTCCTTGAAGCCGAACAGGCTCGCGACGATCATCGACGGGAACTGCTTCACACGCCGATTGAAGTCGCGAACGTTCGCGTTGTAGAAGCGCCGGGCCGTCTGCAGCCGGTCCTCGGTGTTCGTCAGCTCGCCCTGGAGCTGCAGGAAGTTCTGGTTGGCCTTCAGGTCCGGGTAGTTCTCGACCACGAGCATCAACTGGCGCAGAGCGGCGACCAACGGGCCCTCGGCGGCGGCCTGCTCGGCGGGTGATCCGGTGGCGCTCGCCGCCATCGCGCGCGCCCTCGTGACGTTCTCGAGCACCTCCCGCTCGTGCGACGCGTAGCCCTTCACCGTCTCGACGAGGTTGGGGATCAGGTCGTACCGGCGTCGGAGCTCGGTGTCGATGTTCGCCCATGCGTCCTTGATCAGCGTCTTCTGCGAGACGAAGCGGTTGTACGACACGACGGCGCCGATGGCGCCGAGCACGATGACCGCCAGCACGATGATGAGCCAGATCTCCATCGGGTTCCCTTTCGCCGTTGACCAGCCTGGTGCGGAACGAACGTCAGCCTACCCCGCTGGTGGCGGGCGTGGATTCACGACCAGCCCGACGGCACGTCGGGCCAGGGGTCGAACCGAGCCGCTCCGGTTGCACGCTCGTCGATCTCACGCACGACGCCGTCCGGACCCACCTGGCATCGCGGCGACAGCTCACCCGCAGGCGCCGCCGGATGCATCGACCTCACCACATCGGGGATGCGCTCCCCGATCGCGAACGCGAGGCCGAGCAGCGCGTCAGCGTCGGGCGGGTCGCCGCCGGTCGCGCCACCAGGATGCGGTTGCCGACGGTCTCGATCACGCTTCCGACCGCGCGCTGGACGAGCAGCTCGGTCATGCGCGCGTCGAGGAGAACGCTGGCGAACCGGCGATCGTCGGCGCGAACCTCGAAGGACCGGTTGAACGCTTCCAGCTCGAGGTCTTGATCGCGGAACGTCACGATGGGAGCATCGTCAGCAATCCCTCAGGAGCGACCGCAACACGCCAGCACTCCGCCCCGGCCCGGATCATCGCGCACTCCCAGCGCTCGGTGACGGCGTGCGTGGCGGTGCCGTCGTCGGCGTACGACTCCTCGATCAGCCTCGTGATCGCGGAACGGGGTCCCGGCTCGATGCCCGATCTCGTATCGCGCCGGACCATCACGTCGAGGTCGAACAGTCGAACCTCACGGCCGTCGATCGCCCCGCACGACACGTTGCGGACGAGGGAGCGATCACCGCGACGGCAGAGACCGAACGGGAGCGACGCCCCGTCGTGCTCGTCGTGCTCGCTGAACCAGAGGCGGTGGCGCAGGCTCGCCTCGAGCCATGCGGCCGCGCGATCGTTCATCGATCGGGCCTCGCTGGGGCAGCGCGTTCGGGAGCCGGATACCACGAGTGCACCACCGAGGGCACGTGCTGGAGCACCTCGTCGAACCTGCGCAGCGCGCGCTCCACGTCGTCGATACTCGCGGTCGATCGCGGTTCGAAGACGATGAGGCGGCCGTCGGCGATCTCGACGCCCATGCCCGGCACCTGCTGCATCAGCCAGTCCATCATGCGCGCATCGAGCAAGGCGGCCGCGAACCGGCGATCGTTCGTCCGCACCTCGAAGGCACGGTTGAACCGCTCGGATTCCATCTCGACGCGCGCGAGACCGACGGCGTCCCTCGCCGCGGCGATCGGACCCATCGGCGTCACGGCCAGGTCCGGCCATCCCGGTCGGTCAAGGTCGATGACGCAGACGAAGCGCCGGTGGTCGTCGAGGCTCGGGTTCGAGCTGGGGGCGTACCAATAGTCCGCGACGACGATCTCGCGCCCGCCACGAACGCCCCGTGCCGTGTTCTCCAGATCCCGAACCGAAGCCGCGCGGCGGAACAGACCGAACGGCATGCCCAGCAACCCGATGGGATCCCCCGCCTGCGGGTGCAAGCCGGCGCGTCGCGCCTGGGCATCGAACGATCCTCGACGAGGCCCGATGCGGAAGCGGAACGCAGCCCATGCGAGACCACCGGCGAGCATCCCCATGAGGAGCAGCTCGACGAGGGTTCGCCGTCCTTCGGCATCTCCGCGCGCCACCATCGCGAGACCGGCGAGCGCCCACGCGGCGGCGATGGCTGCCACGAGTCGCACGACCGTGGACGGTCTCATGGCCCGCCCGGCGCCGCCGGCGATGCCGCAGCGTCGTCACCGATCGGCTCGGGTGACCAACGTCCTTGCAGCCAGCGCCGCTCGTGGCGGCCGACCGCGGGGCGCGGTGGGTACAGAGCGGCGACCACGGGCGGCACCGATCTCCTGATGGCCCTGGCGGCCTCGAAGAGCAACAGCACCTCTGGCGCGGACAGCGGTGCCACGCGCAGGAGCAGTCGGTCTTCGTTGACGACGATCGTGACGCCGGGCGGCAGACCCATCAGGGCCCGCATCATGCGCTGGTCGCAGAACGACACGGCGAAACGTCGATCGTCGGAGCGCACCCGGAACCGCCGGTTGAAGGCCTCGAGCTCCAGCTCGACGTCGGCGGCATCGAGGAGTTCCCGCACCCCGTCGTGGGGCGTGATCTCGAGTCGTGGACAACCGAAGGGCAGGGTGACGACCGCGCAGGTGTACCGATGCACGACCCGGGGAGCGCCGTCGCCTGCCGGCACCTCTTCGAGCGACAGATCGAACGCGCGCACGTCATCGCCCTCGGCACGGTTCCACACCACGTTGTCGGCACGGCTCCAGCGACCCTCGCCGAGCCATCGGAACGGCAGCCAGAGGGTGTCTGGGAACGGGTCGATCGGCGAGAACTCGAGGCCCGCGCGGTGACAGGCCAGCATGATCTGTCGCGCACGGTCGCGCCCACGCACCGTTCGCCACACCGCCAGGGCTGCCGCCGCGGCGAACACCCAGACGAGCCACCACAGGTCCATGCCGGTGGAATCGGCGCTGCGCCACCCGCCCTTGACCGGACGGCTGCGAGACTCGTCTACTATGGACTAGTCAGCGTGGAAGGAGAGTCCGTCGGGAGCGGCTTCCACGGTCACCGAGTCGCCATCGCGGATCTCGCCGGCGAGCAGCTTCATCGCGAGCGGATCCTGGATCTCGCGCTGGATCAGCCGCTGCAAGGGCCGCGCTCCGAACGCCGGCTCGTACCCCTTGTCGGCGAGGTAGGCGCGCGCCTCGTCGGTCAGCTCGATCGAGAGCCCACGCTCGGCGAGCCTGCGCTGCAGCCCGCGAAGCTGGATGTCGACGATCTGGCCGATCTCGTCACGCCCGAGCGGATCGAACACGACGATCTCGTCGATGCGGTTCACGAGCTCCGGTCTGAAGAAGCCGCGCACGTCGTCGAGCACCGCCTGCTTCTGCTTGTCACGATCGAGCGAAGGATCGCCGAAGATCGCGGACCCGAGGTTCGAGGTCATGATCACGATCGCGTTGCGGAAATCGACCGTTCGGCCCTGCCCGTCGGTCAGGCGCCCGTCATCGAGCAGCTGCAGCAGGATGTTGAACACGTCGCCGTGCGCCTTCTCCATCTCGTCGAGCAGCACGACGCTGTACGGTCGCCGGCGCACGGCCTCGGTGAGCTGTCCGCCTTCCTCGTAGCCGACGTATCCGGGAGGCGCCCCGACGAGCCTCGACACCGCGTGCCGCTCCTGGTACTCGCTCATGTCGACACGCACGATGGCGCGTTCGTCGTCGAAGAGGTAGTCGGCGAGCGCACGCGCCAGCTCGGTCTTGCCCACACCGGTGGGGCCGAGGAACAGGAACGATCCGATCGGCCGGTTCGGATCGGACAGTCCCGCGCGTGAACGGCGGATCGCGTTGGCCACCGCCTCGACCGCCTCGACCTGATCGACCACACGCTCGTGCAGCGCGGCCTCGAGGTGCACGAGCTTCTGCATCTCGCCTTCCATCAGCCTCGAGACGGGCACCCCCGTCCATCTGGAGACGACCTGGGCGACGTCTTCCTCGGTGACCTCCTCGTTCAGGAACCTGCGGTCTCGCTGCACGTCGGCGAGCGCGTCGTTCTCCGCCTCGAGCTGCCGCTCGAGCTCGACGAGCGTGCCGTAGCGGAGCTCGGCCGCCCGTTGCAGATCGGCCTCGCGCTCGGCGCGCTCGGCGTCGGCGCGGGTCTCCTCGATCTGCGCCTTGAGCTCGCGGATACGGTCGATGCGCTCCTTCTCCTGGTGCCAGTGCGCGGTCATCGAGCGCCGCTCTTCGTCGAGGTTCGCGAGCTCTTCCTCGAGGCGAGCGAGACGGTCCTTCGACGCCTGGTCGGTCTCCTTGGCGAGCGCCGCCCTCTCGATCTCGAGCTGGCGGATGCGACGCTCGACCTCGTCGATCTCGACGGGCATCGAGTCGATCTCGATGCGCAACCTCGAGGCGGCCTCGTCGATCAGGTCGATCGCCTTGTCGGGCAGGAACCGCCCCGTGACGTATCGGTCGCTCAGCACCGCGGCCCCCACGAGCGCGGGGTCCTGGATGCGGACCCCGTGGTGCACCTCGTAGCGCTCCTTCAGACCACGCAGGATGCCGATCGTGTCCTCGACGCTCGGCTCCTCGACCAGCACGGGCTGGAAGCGTCGCTCCAGCGCGGGGTCTTTCTCGATGTGCTGTCGGTACTCGTCGAGCGTCGTGGCCCCGATCGCCCGGAGCTCTCCACGGGCGAGCATCGGCTTCAGCATGTTGCCGGCGTCCATCGCGCCCTCGGCCGCGCCCGCGCCGACGATCGTATGCAGCTCGTCGATGAACGTGACGACCTCGCCCTCGCTGTCGGCGATCTCCTTCAGCACCGCCTTGAGCCGTTCCTCGAATTCGCCCCGGTACTTCGCACCGGCGACCATCGCGCCGAGATCGAGCGCGACGAGGCGCTTTCCCTGCAGCGAGGTGGGAACGTCGCCATCGACGATGCGCTGGGCGAGCCCTTCGACGATCGCGGTCTTGCCGACGCCGGGCTCACCGATCAGCACCGGGTTGTTCTTCGTTCGGCGGCTGAGCACCTGGATCGTTCGGCGGACCTCCTCGTCGCGGCCGATCACGGGGTCGAGCTTGCCGGCGCGTGCGGCCTCGGTGAGGTCGCGTCCGAACTTCTCGAGCGACTGGAAGGTGTCTTCAGGGTTCGGGCTCGTGACCCGCGAGCGACCACGCACCTCGGCGAGAGCAGCGAGCGCGGCGTCGCGCGTGAGCCCGGCGTCGGCGAGGATGCCCGCGGCCTTCGACCCTGCGGCGGCGAGCAACGCCAACAGCAGATGCTCGGTCGAGATGTACTCGTCGGTGAGCGCGTCCGCCTCCGCGCCGGCGGCATCGAGCAGCGCCGCGGTGGCCGGCGAGATGCGGACGTCGACGCCCTGGGCGTAGACCTTCGGCATCTCGTCGAGCGCCTCGGCGACCCTCGCGCGCAGCTGCGCGGGAACCGCTCCGACGTGGTGGAGCAGAGGGAAGACCACGCCCTCGGCATCGGCGAGCAGGGCGAACAGCACGTGCTCGGGCTCGATCATCTGATGATGGCGCGCGGTCGCCTGCTGGTGGGCCTCCTGCAGCGCGGCCTGTGACTTCATCGTGAGCTTGTTCAGATCCATGTGTCGTTCCGTTCGGGCAGGTCCGCCGTCACCGTGGCGGGTGAGGCGGACGGAGGGTGCTCGTCGCGCTCGGTGATCGCGTACATCGCGTAGTCGCGAGGACCATCGGGCCCGGGCATGAACGCGCGCAGCACACCCTCGAACGTGTAGCCCAGTCGCTCGGCCACGCGTCGCATCGCCCCGTTCTCGACATCGGTGTTGAGCTGCACCCGGTGGGCGTGGCGGTCGTCGAACAGGTGGCGGGTCATGACCATCACCGCCTCGGTGCCGAGGCCGTGACCGCGATCGGCGCCGTCGAAGAGCTCGATGCCGAGCTCGAACACCCCCGGCGGCAGACCGTTCACGGGCTGGCGAGCCTGCACCTCACCGACCAGCCGGCCCTCGGACTCGATCGCGAGGATCACGACGCCCTCGGTGAACGATCCCGATCGCCGGATGCGCTCACGGACCCGATCGGCGAGCTCGCGCGGGGCAGTCCCCTTCGGCGCGAACCACTCGGCGTCGGCCCACGTCGATTCCAGGATCGGGGCCTCGTCGGCCCGATAGGCGCGCAGCGCGACCCGATGGCCGGCCAGCCGCGTCATGGCCGCCGCTCCCACGGGGCAGCGAACACGCTCGCCATCGGCACGATCTCGGTAGACCTCCGGCCCGGCATCGAGATCGCTCGACGATGTGCGAGCTGGGTCCGCAGCTCGGCCACCTGTCGCTGCAGGGCGTCGACCTCGGCTCGGAGCTCGATGATGCGCTTCACGCCGGCGAGGTTCACCCCATCATCGGTGAGCTCTTGGATCATCAGCAGCCGCTCGATGTCGGCTTGCGAGTACCGGCGGGTGTTGCCCGATGTCCGCTGAGGCCGCACGAGTCCCTTGCGCTCGTAGATGCGCAGCGTCTGCGGGTGCACACCTGCGAGCTCGGCCGCGACGCTGATGATGAACACGGCGCGCTGATCGAGCTCGTCCGTCGAGACCGCATCGTCACGCGAGGTCAATCACGCCACCCCCAATGGCTTGCGCGGTGAATCCTTCTGCTGCTCCTGCAGCTGGCGCAGCAGATCCTTCTGCTCCTTGGAGAGCTTGCCGGGCACCTCGACCTCCGTCGTAACGAGCAGGTCGCCGTGGCCTCCTTTCGCCCTCGGAGCTCCTCGACCCTTGATGCGGAAGGTTTTGCCGTTGGGTGTTCCGGCGGGCACCTTCAGCGTGACCGGACCGTCGAGCGTCGGCACCTGCACGTTGGCGCCGAGGGCGGCTTCGGGGAAGCTCACAGGAAGGTCGAGCGTGAGATGGTCGCCCCTGCGTCCGAACAATCGGTGGTTCGCGACGGACACGCGCACGTAGAGGTCGCCCGGGCGCCCTCCGGCAGGCCCCGGCTCCCCCCTCCCGGCCAGCTTGATGCGCGCGCCGTGCTTCACCCCGGCCGGGATCTTCACCTGGAACGTGCGCGACCGGCGAACCGACCCACCGCCCTTGCACGTGGGACACGGCGTCTCGACGATCCGCCCGGTCGCCCGGCAACGCCGGCACGGCTGGGCCATCGAGAAGAACCCCTGGTTCACGGCGACCTCGCCGCTCCCTCCGCATTCCGGACAGGTGATCGGAGTGGTGCCCGGCGCGGCGCCCGAACCACGACACGCGTCGCAGACCGCGGGTCCGGTGATCTTCACCGGAACCGTGGTGCCCGTCATCGAGTCGTCGAACGCGATCCGCACATCGGTCTCGAGATCGGCTCCGCGCTGAGGACGCGACGCCGCACCGGCGCGCGAGCGGCCTGCGCCGCCGAACAACCCCCCGAACAGGTCGCCGAGATCCTCCGCGTTGACGTACGTCGCGCCCCCTGCCCCACCGGACCACGCACCGGCCCCACCACGGCCGCCCGGCTGCGCGCCGAAACCGCCGGGGCCGAAGCCGCCGAAACCGGATGAGCCCATCTCCCGCACCTGGTCGTATGAGGTCCGCTTCTCCTGGTCGCCCAGCACGTCGTAGGCAGACGAGATCTCCTTGAAGCGGTCCTCCGCAGCGGCATCGCCGGGGTTGGCGTCGGGGTGGAAGCGCTGGGCGAGCTTGCGATAGGCCTTCTTGATCTCGGCGGCCGAGGCGTTCTTGGCGACGCCGAGCACGCCGTAGTAGTCCTTCTCGAACCACTCGCGACGCACCTCCTCGGCCATGATCGGTCAGGCCTCGCGCTCCACGCGAACGCCCGCGTGACGCAGCACGCGCCCCCGCAACAGGTAGCCGGGTCGCAGCACATCGACGACGACCGGATCGCCCTCACCCTCTCCGGTCTGCAGCAGGGCCTCGTGCAGCTCGGGATCGAACGGTTCCCCTTCGGGATGCATGCGCTCGAGCCCTTCGGCCTTCAACGCATCGACCAACTTGGCGTAGACGAGCTCGATCCCCTTCAGGAAGCGGTCGAAGTCGGGCTGTTCCTCGGCCGAGAGCAGGGCGAGCTCGAAGTCGTCGAGCACCTCCAGGAGCCTGCGAGCCACCGGCATCGCGCCCATCTCCGCCAGCTCGGTCTGCTCCCGCACGACCCGCTTGCGGTAGTTGTCGAACTCCGCTTGCAACCGTCGGAGATGATCGAGGTACTGCTGGGCGTCCTGCTGAGCTGCCCGAGGATCGTCGACGCGCCCGGCGTTCTCGTCAGCACCCTCAGCAATGCGCTCGGTCGAGCCGGAGACAGCTCCGGCCTCGGCGGCCGGAGCTGTCTCGTCGGCACCGAGCGTCGCGAACCGCCTGCGGTCCGTGATCCGGACGCGTGGCTGGTCCTCGTCGCGCTCGCGCTCGTCGGTCACTTCGCCGTGACCTCGATCGTGCGCGCCTTCGCTTCCTCGCGCTTGGGCACGAGCACGGTCAACACGCCGGTGTCGAACGACGCCTCGATGCGCTCGGGATCGGCCACCCGCGGAAGCCGCACCGATCGCGCGAACGAGCCGTAGCTCCGCTCGATCCGGTGGTACTGCCCCTCGCGGTCATCGCGCGAGAACTCCCGCTGCCCGCGGATCGTCAGTGTGCCGTCCTCGAACGTGAGCTCGACGTCTTCCGAACGCATGCCCGGAAGATCGACGGTCACCTCGAAGCGGTCTTCATCCTCACGGATGTCGAGCGCGGGAACCCACGCGTTCTTCGAGAACGCCTGGCCGACCATACGGTCGAACTCGGCCTCTGCACCTTTGAGATCACGGAACGGATCCCATCTCGTCAGCATCACGACGAACCTCCTTCCTCGACGATCTCGCCCTCGACGACGTCGTCGTCCTCGGGCTCCGACTGCTCGGCGGCGGCCTCTGCGCCGTCGCCGGCCGGCTGGCCCGTGCCAGCCGACGCCTGCTGGTTCTGAACCATCTGCTGTCCGACACGCTGGTAGACCTGCATCACGGCGTCGTTCGCCGCGGTGAGGGCCGCTGCCTCGGACGACTCGTCATCGAGCAGCTTCTTCAGATCCTCGTTCCTCGAGACCAGCTCGTCCTTGTCGGCCGCCGCGATCGTGTCGGCGTTGTCCTCGACGAACTTCGCGACCTGGTAGTGCAGCTGGTCGGCGGTGTTGCGGGCCTCCGCGGTCTCGCGCCTGGTGTGATCCTCCGCTGCGAACTTCTCCGCGTCGGCGACCATGCGGTCGATCTCGTCCTTCGACAGGCTCGTGCCGCCCGTGATCGTCATCGCCTGTTCCTTGCCGGTGGCGAGGTCCTTGGCGCTCACGTTCACGATGCCGTTGGCGTCGATGTCGAACGCCACCTCGACCTGCGGCATGCCTCGTGGCGCAGGTGGGATGCCCATCAGGTGGAACCGCCCCAGTGATTTCACCGCCGGGTTCATGACCGTCTCGGCCTCACCCTGCAGCACGTGGATCTCGACCGTGGTCTGGTTGTCGTCGGCGGTCGTGAAGATCTCGGACTTCCGGGTCGGGATCGTGGTGTTGCGCTCGATGAGCTTGGTGAAGATGCCGCCCTTCGTCTCGACACCCAGCGTGAGTGGCGTGACGTCGAGGAGCAGGATGTCCTTCACGTCGCCCTTGAGCACACCGGCCTGGATCGCGGCACCGACGGCGACCACCTCGTCGGGGTTCACGCCCTTGTGGGGCTCCTTGCCGCCGGTGAGCGACTTCACGAGCTCCTGGATCATCGGCATGCGCGTGGAGCCGCCCACGAGGATGACGTGGTCGATCTGATCGGCGGGCTTGCCCCAATCGGCGATGGCCTGATCGAACGGGGTCTTGCAACGCTGCACCAGGTCGGCCGTCATGCGCTCGAGCTCACTCCGGGTGAGCTTCTGTTCCATGTGCAGCGGCCCCTCAGCGGTGGCCGTGACGAACGGCAGGTTGATCGTGGTCTCGGCCACCTGGCTGAGCTCGATCTTCGCCTTCTCGGCGGCTTCCTTGAGTCGCTGGAGCGCCATGCGGTCCTTGCCGAGGTCGACCCCGTGCGCGTTCTTGAACTCGGTGACGAGCCAATCGATCACCCGCTGGTCCCAGTCGTCGCCTCCGAGCTGCGTGTCGCCGTGCGTGGCCTTGACCTCGAACACGCCGTCGCCGATCTCCATCAGGGACACATCGAAGGTCCCACCTCCGAGGTCGAACACGAGCACGGTCTGCTCGGTGTCCTGCTTGTCGAGCCCGTACGCGAGGGCGGCGGCGGTCGGCTCGTTGATGATGCGCAGCACCTCGAGCCCGGCGATCTGTCCGGCTTCCTTCGTGGCCTGGCGCTGCGCATCGTCGAAGTAGGCGGGAACCGTGATGACCGCCTGCGTCACCGTGTCGCCGAGGAAGGCCTCGGCGTCGCGCTTGAGCTTGAGCAGGATCTGAGAGCTGACCTCCTGCGGGGTCCACGCCTTGGCGTCCACGTCGAGCGACCAGTCCTTGTCTCCCATGTGGCGCTTGACCGACCTGATGGTTCGGTCCGGGTTGGTGATCGCCTGTCGCTTGGCAACCTCTCCCACCAGGATCTCGTTGTTCTTGGAGAACCCCACGACCGACGGGGTCGTGCGACTTCCTTCGGCGTTGGGAACCACCGCGGGCTCACCGGCTTCCAGCACGGCGACCACCGAGTTCGTGGTTCCGAGATCGATACCCACTGCTCGAGCCATGAAGGCTGCTCCTCTCGTCGGTGTGGCCGGGGAGGCCTGGCCTCCCTGTCGTCGGATGAACGCAGGATAGAACTTGAGTATTCCATTGACAACTTTCTTGAACAACCGTTCGGCGGGCGTCGGATAGACGCTCCGGCACAGGAGATATGAGGATCCAGCGGCAGGGCGCCGCGTGCGAACGCAGTGGGATGCCTGCGTGAGTCTCGTCCATGAGGTCAAGACAAGGGGCCCACGTGCCGAAAAGGCACTAGAACCAACGGTCACGACCGAAAGGAACGGATCCCAGCTGTGAGCGTTCCATACGAACATGCGCACGCCCGTATCCGCGGGCGCAGCGCGATCCGAGCTCGAAGGCGCAGATCATGCCGCCCTCGCCGCGGTCGAGTCGCTGATGCTCGAGGAGCGCACCCGGTGGGCGATGACCATCCACGACGGGCTCACGCAGTCGGTCACGAGCGCGATCCTCGAGCTCCAGGTGCTGCGTCACCGCATCGAGACCGATCCCGCGGAGGCCGTGGAATGGCTCGGCTCGGTCGAAGAGGCGATCCGTCACGACCTGAGCGAGATCCGTGAGGTGTTGTTCCAACTCGACGAGGGGCGGCTCCGCGAGGATCCCTCGTTCGTCACGTTCGTCGACGAGCTGGTGAGCCGATGGAAGCTCCCCGCCCGCGTCACGATCGAGGGCGACCTGCAGTCGGTACCGGCGGCCGTGCTCGAGACGGCGCACAGTGTGGTGGGGGAGGCGCTCGCCAACGCCGCGAAGCACTCCGGCTCCAAGGACGTCACCGTGAAGGTCGTGGCCGGCGCCGAGGCGCTGCGCATCGAGGTCACCGACCGCGGGCGCGGCATCGCGGCCATCACCGACGACGACCCGCACTTCGGACTTCGACTGCTCCGCACCCGTGTACATGAGATCGACGGCTCGATCGAGGTCGAGTCCACCCCCGGACGTGGCGTTCGTGTGATCGCCGTGCTCCCCGTCGGAACGCAAGGAGTGAGCTGATGAGGATCCTGGTCGTAGACGATCACGCGCTCGTGCGCCGTGGCATGAGCTATGTGGTGAAGGAAGGCTTCCCGGACGCGGACGTCGTCGAGGCCGAGAGCGCCACCGTCGCGCTCGAGCTGCTGCACGGCGGCACCGACGTCGACATCGCGCTCGTCGACGTGCGCATGCCCGACCTCGACGGTCTCGAGCTGCTCCGCGCGATCAAGTCGGAGTGGGCCGGCGTTCCGGTCATCATGCTCTCCACCTACGAGAATGCCCCGTACGTGAAGCGGGCGCTGGCCGACGGCGCCGCCGGCTACCTGCTGAAGGACGCCACTCCAGAGGATCTGTCACAGGCGATCAACGTCGCGATGTCGGGCAGCGGCAACGTGCTCAGCCCCCGCGTGATCCAGAACCTGTTCGACGATCAGCTGAACGGCGGCAGCGACGGTGGGCGGCGCAACGAGTACAGCCTGACCCAGCGCGAGAACGACATCCTCGCCCAGCTCGCAGAGGGGCGTTCGAATCGCGAGATCGCCCAGTCGCTGTTCCTGTCGGAGAAGACCGTGAAGGCCCACCTCGCCGCGGTCTTCCGCAAGCTGGGGGTCACCAACCGCACGCAGGCGGCGATGATGGCCGTGCAGATGGGCGTCGGGCCGGTGCCCGGAGCCCTCGCCGTCAACGACTGACCGCGGCGCTGGCCCTGATCCACCCGTCGAGGGCGGCGCCGGCGGCACCGGAGTCGATCGACTCGGCGGCGAGCGACAGACCTTCGGAGAGGCCGCTCGCGCGCCCCGCGACCTCGAGGGCAGCCGCGGCGTTCAGCAGCACGATGTCGCGTCTCGGCCCGGGCTCTCCGGCGAGCATCGAGCGAACGAGCGCTGCCGACGCCTGCGCGTCGCCGCCCTGCAGATCGCCGATCGTCGCCCGGGCGAGCCCGAGCTCGGCCGGGTCGACGCCGGTCTCGCGCACCGAGCCGTCACGAACCTCGAACACGGTGCTCGCTCCGGTCGTCGAGAGCTCGTCGAGCCCGTCGTTGCCCCTGAAGAGCACGGCGCGCATACCGCGACGGGCCAGGACCTGAGCCATCAACGGAAGCATGCGCGCGTCGGAGCACCCGACCGCCTGTGCGAACGGGCGTGCCGGATTCGTGAGCGGCCCGAGGAAGTTGAACACGGTCGGCACGCGGAGCTCACGCCGGACCGGCCCGGCATGCGCCATCGCCGGGTGGAACCGGGGTGCGAACAGGAACGCCACGCCGGCATCTGCCAGGCACCGCTCGACACCCGCCGCATCGAGATCGATCGTGACCCCGAGCGCCTCGAGCACGTCGGCGGATCCGCAGTGCGAGCTCGCCGCCCGGTTGCCGTGCTTGGCGACGGCGACGCCCGCTCCCGCGACGACGATCGCCGAGGCGGTGGAGATGTTGAAGGTGCCGCTGCGGTCGCCGCCGGTGCCGACGATGTCGACCACGGGTGAGGGCGCTCGCACCGGGTTGGCGAACTCGAGCATGGTGCGCGCGAGGCCCTCGACCTCGTCGGCGGTCTCGCCTTTGGTGCGGAGCGCCATGAGGAGGCCGCCGACCTGGCCGGGCGTGGCCTCGCCGGCCATGATCCGGCGCATCGCCTCGGCCGCTCGTCGGCGTCGAGCGCCTCGCGGCGCGCGAGGCGGCCGAGGGTATCCGGCCAGAAGTCGGGGTCGGGTTCGCCGACGGGCTCGCTCATCGCCGCCCGACGCTAGCAGGTGCCAACATGGCGCCCGGAAGCCGGGTCGACCCGCAGCGTGCGGCCTCGCTACACTTGGGCTCCACCGGCGGGTCCGGTGGCGATCGCGGGTGTGGTTCAATGGCAGAACGTGAGCTTCCCAAGCTCGAGACGGGGGTTCGATTCCCCTCACCCGCTCCGATCCGGGGTCGTGCGCCGCGATCCCGACCGTCCCTGCTGAGGTCCAACTGAGGCCATCAGGTACCGGGGGGCCGTGGGGCAGATGTCACGCAGCGGGCACTGTCGGCATCGAGGGGTAGGCGCCTTGCAGATCTCGCGGCCGAGCCTGATGAATCCGACGTGCATCGGCGTGCGCAAGCCGTCGGGCACGAGGTCGTGCAAGATGCGGTCGGCCTTCTCGGCGCTCGCGCGAGGCGGGATCAAGCGCAGCCTCGCCGCGACCCGATGGACGTGCGTATCGACGGGCAAAGCGTCGCGGCCTAACGCGAAGCTCATCACGACCGCCGCCGTCTTCGGTCCGATGCCGGGGAGCGACATCAGGTAGTCGCGGACCTCAGCGTCGGGCAAGCCACGCAGACGTGAGAGGTCGAACCTTCCTTCGCGCTCACGCACCTCGCGCAGGATCGCCTGGATGCGCGGCGCCTTGGAGTTCGCGAGCCCCCCACCGCGGATCGCGTCGGCCACCGCCACTTCATTCGCCGCTACGACGCCATCCCACGAGCCGGGGAAGGCCCGGCGAAGGCTCGCGAACGCTCGCTCGGCGTTCAGGTCGCTCGTGTGCTGACTCAACACGGTCAGCACGAGCTCGTCGAGCGGGTCGACGGCGCGAGGTGGATCGAGCGGGCCGAACCGCTTGGCCAGCCGACCGGCGATCGCGCGGATGCGCCGGCGGGTCGGCGGCGCGAACCCGTCGGCGGACGATGGGCTCACTGCTGGCCGCGCGCGCCGTTGCGGAACTGGGTGAGCGAAGGCTCGAACCCGAGCGGGATGTTGTCGGTCGGGCCGTTGCGATGCTTCGACACGATCAGCTCCGCGAGCTTCTTCTTCTCGGGGTCGGCGTCGTCACGGTGGATGAACATCACGATGTCGGCGTCCTGCTCGATCGCGCCGCTCTCACGAAGATCCGACAGCTGGGGGCGCTTGTCGGCACGTGCCTCGGGGTTGCGGTTGAGCTGGCTCACGGCGATCACCGGGATCTCGAGCTCCTTGGCGAGCATCTTCAGCGACCGGCTGATCTCCGCGATCTCCTGCTGGCGGGAGTCGGGGCGGCGGCCCCCCATGCCGGGATGGCCCATGAGCTGCAGGTAGTCGACGATGATGAGCGAGAGGCTCCGCTTGCCGGCGCGCATGCGGCGGGCCTTGGCACGGATGTCGACGATGTTCGTGTTGCCCGAGTCAACGATCGATAACGGGGCGTCGTGCAGCACCTCGGCCGCCTGCACGACAGCCTGCCAGTCGTTGGGACCCGACGCGCTTGTTGCGGATGCGATCCCACGGCACGCGCGCCTCGGCGCAGAGCAGCCGCATGCCGATCTCCCACCGTGACATCTCCAGGGAGAAGATCGCGACCGCATGGTTGGCCACGGCGATGTTGCGCGCCATGTTCACGGCGAGCGAGCTCTTGCCCATGCCCGGACGGGCGGCGAGCACGATGAGGTTGCCGGGCTGCAGACCCGACGTGAGGTTGTCGATGTCGATGAACCCGGTGGGAAGGCCCGTGTAGGCGGACTCGCGCGTCTGGATCGATTCCAGATCGAGCATCGCCCGGTCGACGAGATCACGCAGGATCGCAGTCTCGTCGCGATCCTCACGCCGGGCGACCTCGTAGATGCGCTGCTCGGCCTCGTCGGCGACCTGCCCGGCGTCGTCGGTCGAGCCGTAGGCCCGATCCATGATGTCGGCAGCCGCGCCGATCAGCCGGCGGCGCAGCGCGGCCTTCGAGACGATCTCGGCGTAGTAGGCCGCCGAGGCCGGCGTCGGCACCTCGTTGGCCAGGTCGGCCAGGTAGATCTTGCCGCCGACCTCGGCGAGCGATCCGTCGCGCTCGAGCGCGACCCCGGCGGAGACGATGTCGACGGGCTCACCGCGAGCGAACAGCCCGCGCAACGCCGAGTAGATGCGTCCGTGGACCGATCGATAGAAGTCGTCGGCCTCGAGGATCTCGACCACGTCTGCGACGGCCTCGGTCGAGAGGAGCATCGCCCCCAGCACGGAAGCCTCGGCCTCCAGGTTGTGCGGAGGAAGCCGGTGGCCCTCGCCCGCGGGCAGGCGTCGAACGTCGTCGGCGGTGCGCGCCATCTACCCCCCTCGTTCGCAACCCCGGCCAGCTCTCGAGCCGGCCCCCAGGCCCGCGCTCGACCGGTGCACGCTACGCCGGTCCGCGGGGCGGCGACAGTGGACAACCACGGTGGATTGCTGCGATGCAGGTCGCGGGTCGAGATTCATTGTCACTCCGCCTCTGACCTGCACTTTCCACATGTGAACAACCATGTGGAAGAGTGTGAATCACACGTGTGACATTCGGGTGGGGGCGGTGTGTCGCGGGACGGCGTGTTGCGGACTCGCGGGCACCCAGCCCGTGCCGTGGCCGGGCAACGAGGAAGCCGGGCGCGAGGCCCGGCTTCCCTCGATGCGGCCGACGCGGTGGCCGGATGGCGGCTGCGTCAGCCCGCGGGCTGCACGTCGACGACCACGACGGGGTCGACCTGGTGGAACAGGTGGACCCGCACCTCGTGCGCCCCGACCGAACGGATCGGCTCGTCGAGATGCACGTCGCGCTTGTCGACGCTCACGCCATCGTGCTGGGCAGCGATCGCCTCGGCGATGTGCTCGGCCGTGACCGAGCCGAAGAGCTTGCCCTCGTCGCCCGCGCGGGCCGTGACCGTGATCGGACCGCTCGAGATGAGCCTCGACGCGATCGCCTCGAACTCGCCCTTACGCGCGTACTGGCGCCGCTCATGGGCTCGCCGCAGGTTCTCGGCCTGCTGGGTGGCCCCCTTGTGCGCCTTGACCGCCAGCGACCGTGGGAACAGGAAGTTCCGCGCGTAGCCGCCGGCGACCTCGACGACGTCGCCCGGATCTCCGAGCTTGTCGACGGGCTTCTGGAGGATGACCTTCATCGGCTCGAGTACGGCAGCAAGGCCATCTCACGGGCGTTCTTGACCGCCGTCGCGACGTCACGCTGATGCTGCACGCAGTTGCCCGAGACACGACGGGCGCGCAGCTTGCCCCGGTCGCTCACGAACTTGCGCAGCGTGATCACGTCCTTGTAGTCGACGTAGTCGATACGGTCCTTGCAGAAGACGCAGAACTTGCGCTTGCCCTTCTTCTGCCAGCCCTTCTCGTCCTTGTCGCGTCGGCGCTTGGGGCCTTCTCGCTTCTTCGGTGGCATTACAGCGGTGTCTCCTCCTGGTCGGAACCCCCGCCACCGACGGGTGCGGCCACGCGCTCGCCCCAGTCGCCGCCGGACGAGCTGCTGCTCGACCGCGACTGGCGCTCGACGCGCGCGGTCGCCCACCGCAGGCTCGGGCCGACCTCGTCGGCCTCGATCTCGATGGCGGAGCGCTTGTCGCCGTCCTGGTTCTCCCAGGACCGGTAGTTGAGCCGGCCGGCCACCACGACGCGCGATCCGCGCGTGAGGGACTCGGCCGCGTTCTCGCCGAGGCTGCGCCAGCAGTTGACGGTGAAGTACGAAGCCTCGCCGTCCTTCCACCCACCGGCGCCGTCGGGCAAGCGGCGGTTCACGGCGATCCGGAACTTGCAGACCGCGGCCCCGTTGGGCGTGTACCGAAGCTCGGGGTCATCGGTCAGGTTGCCCACCAGCGTCACCTGGTTGTCGCTCGCCATGTCACGTCACCACCTTGTCGGTGTCGCACCTCCGCGCGTATGGCTCACGCGGGGGCGGGGGAAGCTTCTTCGGAGTCTGCAGGGTCGGGATCGGGCGTTCGGGGCCGCTCGCCGCGAGCCTCGGCTCGCTTGGCATGCCGCCCCTTGGCCGGCAGCGCGATCACCTTGTGGCGGATGACCTCGTCGGCCAGGTTCAGCACGCGATCGAGCTCGGCCTGACGTGCTGGGTCGGCCGTGAACGACACCACCGCGTAGTAGCCCTCGTTCGCGTGGTCGATCTCGAACGCGAACCGGCGGCGGCCCCAACGATCGATGTGCGAGACCTCGCCACCGTCGGGGGAGACCACCTTGGTGATGCGGTCGACGGCCGTCGAGACCACCTGTTCGTCGGCCTCGGCAGGCAGGATGAGCATGACTTCGTACTCCCTCAACCAGTCACCTCCTCTGGTCTGGACGGCCCCCTCTCGAGAGGGAGCAGTAGGGACTTGAGGGTCGCCCAGCAGTGTACGAGAACGGTTCGAACGCTAGCACCCGGGTGCGACACGCCGAGCGGGCAGGGAAGCTTCTCGACCGTCGCACCGTTAGGATTCCAACGACTGCCGTGCACTTGAAGGAGGCGCGAGCGATGCCCGACCGGACCGTTTCCATCCACGACCTCAGAGCGTGGAAGGGTGAGCAGCGACGCTGGGTCATGCTCACCGCCTACGACTTCCCCACGGCCCAGATCCTCGACCGAGCCGGTGTGCCCGTGCTGCTCGTCGGCGACTCCCTCGGCCGCAACGTGCTGGGCTACGACAACGAGCTTCCCGTGACGATGGACGAGATGCTGCACCACCTGAAGGCCGTGTCCCGCGGCACCGAGCGGGCGATGGTGGTGGGAGACCTCCCGTTCATGAGCTACCAGGCCTCGATCGACGACGGCGTGCGCAACGCCGGTCGCCTCGTCAAGGAAGGCGGCGCCCACGCCGTGAAGCTCGAAGGACCGCAGCTCGAGCTCGTGCACCGGCTCACCGAGATCGGTATCCCGGTGATGGCCCACGTCGGGCTCACACCGCAGGCCGTGCACGGGCTCGGCGGCTACAAGGTGCAGGGTCGCGGCGAGGCCGCCCAGAGGCTCGTGGAGCAGGCGGCACAGCTCGAGAAGTCGGGAGCGTTCTCGATCGTGCTCGAGGCGATGCCGGCGGAGCTGGCGGGCGAGATCACCGCCTCGGTGCAGATCCCCACGATCGGCATCGGCGCGGGGGGCCGCACCGACGCCCAGGTGCTCGTGATCAGCGACCTGCTCGGATTGACCGAGCATCCGCCGAAGCTCGCGAAGGCCTATGCCGACCTGCATGGAACGATCACCGACGCGGTCACCCGATTCACGTCCGACGTCGAAGCCGGCGACTTCCCCGACGAGGAGCACTCCTACTCCTAGACTCGAGCCGTGGAACCTTCCCGCGTCGACGACGTCGAGGAGCGCGCCAGGCTGGTGTCGACGATCGCGCACGAGCTGCGGGGCCCGATCGCGACGATCAAGGGCATCGCGGCGACGACCCGGACGCACTTCGCCCTGCTCCCCGACGAGGAGAAGCTCGAGTTCCTCGAGCTCATCGAGCAGGAGTCGGCTCGCATGATGGAGATCGTCGACGAGGCGTCACTGGCGATGAAGCTTTCCGCCGGCGTGCTCACCCTGCAACGCGCTCCGGCCGATCTCGCCGCGATCATCCGGGAAGGGGTGGGCGCCGTCGCACTCGACGACGCACGGGTGGTCGATCTCGATCTGGACGACCTGACCGTCGAAGCCGACCGCAGCAGGCTCGTCGAGGTCGTACGTCAGGTGGTGCAGAACGCCGACGATTTCTCGCCTCGTGAGGAACCGATCGCCGTGCGATCGCGCCGTGAAGCCGATCACGCCGTCGTCGAGGTCGTCGACCACGGGCCGGGCATCCCCGAACACGAGCGCGAGCGCGTGTTCACCACCTTCCCGAACTGGCGGCCGCCAGGCTACGAGGAGGTGCAGGGAACCGGACTGGGGTTGTTCATCTCCAGGGCCTTGGTTGCCGAACACCATGGGCAGATGTCCATCGAGGAGGCCACGGACGGGGGTACCATGCTGCGCATCCTGCTGCCGCTGGAAGGGGCCGAACGTGGGTGAGCGCACAGTGGTCAGATTGCTGATCTGCGACGACCACAAGATCCTCACCGATGCGCTCGCCACGGTGGTCGGCCTCGACGAGAGCCTCGAGCTCGTCGCCGACCCCGTGCACGACGCCGAATCCGCCATCGAGGTCTGCAGCGAGACGCTTCCCGACGTCGTGCTGATGGACATCGTGTTCAAGGGCGGCGGTCAGAGCGGCATCCAGGCGACCCGCGCCATCAAGGAAGTCTCGCCGAGCACCAAGGTCGTGATCATGACCGCCCACGACGACGACCGGCTGCTCGTCGAGGCGGTGGAGGCGGGGGCGTCGGGGTTCCTGGGCAAGGACGAGGCAGCCCAGGAACTGCTCTCGGCCGCCAAGGCCGCCGCCGACGGCGAGGTGCTGATCGACCCGGCGACGCTCACACGTCTGCTCGCCCAGGTCGCGCGCGAGCGCGAGATCCAACGGGAAGCCACGATGCTGCTCGACGACCTCACCGACCGGGAGCGCGAGATCCTGCAGCTGCTCGCCGAGGGCATGCGCAACGACGACATCGCGACCAAGCTCTTCATCAGCCCGCAGACCGTGCAGACGCACGTGCGGAACATCCTCGGCAAGCTGCGGGTCCATTCGAAGCTCGAGGCCGTGGCGTTCGCCGTGAAGCACGGCGCCATCACCGTCTGAGCGGGTTTTCCTGCTCGACTACCCGAACGCGGGTACCCAGGATTACCGATGCACGACCATCCACCGCCGCACGTCACGGCCGATGATGTGGGCAGACACGGTGAGCCACCACCCCCTCGGTGGCCCATCGAACAGCGAAGGGCCCGAGTCCACCCCTCCCGGACTCGGGCCCTTTTCCATGGTGGGGCGCGTTCACATCGTGGCGAGGGCGCGACGTCGCACCTTGCCGCTCGGCGTGCGAGGGAGCTCGTGCACGAGCACGACCTCGCGAGGCGCCTTGTGCCGGGCGATCCGCTCGCTCACGTGATCGCGCAGCTCCTCGAGCGAGGGTGGGTCGGCGATCGATCGGGGGACCACGAACGCCACGACCTGGTGCCCCCACTCCGGGTGGGGCCGGCCGCCGACGGCCACCTCATCGACCTTCGGATGCGACTCGAGCGCACGCTCGACCTCGACGGGCCAGACCGTCTCGGCGCCCGTGCGGATGGCCTCGTCGAGGCGACCCGCGACACGGAGCCGGCCGAGCTCGTCGATCGAGCCGGCATCGCCCGTGCGCAGCCACCCGCGCACGTCGAACGCGGCTCCGGTCGCGGCGGGGTCCGCGCGGTAGCCCCGCATGACCGTGCGGCCCGCGCAGCTCGATGCTTCCGATCCCACCGGCCGATCGATCGGAACCGTCGCCGATCCTGATGTCGGTTCCCTGGAACGGGCGGCCGTCGTAGACCACCCCGCCGCACGACTCGGTCGATCCGTAGGTCTCCACGATCGAGGCGCCGAGTGCCTCGGCCTCGGCTCGCAGATGTGGAGGGAGCGACGCCCCTCCCACGAGCATCGTTCCGAACGACGCGAGATCGGCGCGCTCGCGCACGAGGCGAGCCACCATCGTCGGCACCAGCGAGACCGACGAACCGTGCGTCTGCGCCACGAGCCGGGTGACATCGAACCGTTCGTGCACGACGACGGGCAGGCCCTCGAGCTCGCCGCGCAGGAGCACGAGCATGCCGCCGATGTGCGCGGGCGTGAGGCAGGCCACGAGCCCACGGTCGGCTTCGCGACCGTTCGCTTCGAGCGCGGCTCGCGATCCATCCACCGCGGCGGTCACAGCGTCTCGGGAGAGCTCCACCAAACGGGGAACCCCCCCGGTGCCCGATGTCGCCATCACGAGCGCGAGGTCGGGATCGACCGGCGCGGATCCTGCGTACACGGTCGAACCACCGCCCGCCCCGAGCACGGCGGCGGGCCGAGCCAGGTCGAGCAGGCGCCGGCGTTCGGGCTCCGGGAGACGCTCGTCGATCGGCATGAACGCGATGCCCTCATGCCACAGCCGGTGCACCAAGGGCACCCACGCCGGACCCGGTGGCACGTCGATCGCGAGCAGCTCGCCCGGCGCGACCGACAGCGACTCACCATGGCCGAGCTCCATGTGCAGCAACCCTACCGGGGCTCGACGGTGCTCAGGCCTTCACGACGAAGTCCACCGAGGCGATCTGGCGGTAGACGTCGGTGAGGAGGTAGAAGGCGGTGTACCGACCCGGCGGAAGCGGCCACGGGCCGTATCCCCGCTCGTCGAACGTCACCGCGCCCTCGACGGCAGCCCGTGTGTAGCGGTACGCGATGTAGTAGTCGACGAGCGGATCGCCGCCACGCTCGTACAGCCCGATCCAGTCGAAGCGGTTCGCCGGCGCCCGGGTGAACGAGATGCGGATCGGCTCCCCGACGTCGAACCGCCCCCGTGATCCGAGCACGGGAGGCGCGTCGACCGCACGGACCCAGAACGGGCTGCGGGCGAGCTCGGCGTCGGCGCCATCGATCAGCACGACGTCGTAGGCACCCGGCGCGAGCGCTCCGGTCGGGAACGTCGCCACGCCGTCGGTGAGGGCGCCAGGTGGGGTACCTCGGGAATCGATCATGTCGGTCACGGGATCGCCGCCCGCGGGCACGAGACGCACCCGCTCCCCCGGACCCCCGGGCGCGTGATAGGTCACGTCGAGCGGGCGGCCGGTCTCGACGAGCAGCGGAGCGGGCGAGACCATCAGGGGCGGTGTTCCAGGCGTGACGTCGAACGTCGAGATCACGGCGCGGTGATCCGACCCCCATGGCGCGACCGAGATGGCGACCTCGGGCCCGTCTCGCTCACCCACGAGCTCGCTCGCGGTCGCGGTCGCCGGTCCCGCCGACCAGATCTGGTCGATGCGGTCGTGCGGTGCGTCGCGACGAGGGTTCCAGCTCGAGTCGGAACGCGGACGCGCGGCGGGCCACGTGAGGCCCTCGTCGTCGACGGGGTCGGGGTGCACGGCACGCCACGAGTCGATGAAGCCCGTGCGCGACATCAGCATGGTGACCGGCCACGCGAGCGGAGCGCGCACCTGTGGCCTGATGCCGACCGCGGCACGCGTCCAGTCCTCGTGCGAGGGCGAGTTGAAGTCGCCCACCACGAACGTCGGGATGCCCGCGTCGGCGAGCCCCGCAGTGGCGCGTACGAACGGCCGCAGGTCGGGAACGCGAACGGCCCGCTCGGTGCGGAGCACCTTCCTCGTGCTCCAGCCGTCGAGCAGCCGCCGCGGTCCGTAGTCGCTCGAGGCCAGGTGCACGTTGCTCAGCGCGACGACGCGGCCGGGCGCGAGCTGCACGAACACGTACCGTCCGCCTGACCCGGGCGCCTCCACGATCGGGTAGCGCGAGACGAGATCGAGGCGGCGGCTCACGTGGTCGTAGCCGGTGAGGCGCCCGAGCCGCGCAGCCTTTCCGTAGACCTCGTTGAACGCGACGATGTCGGCGTCGGCGCGACGGACGGCCCTGAGGATCGAGTCGAGATCGACGACCGTGCCGCCGTACTCGATGTTGAACGTCATGATGCTGATCGACGACGGCACCGCCGCTCCCGCCTGCGCAGGCCCCGGTGGAAGCGTCACCAGCAGCGCGAGCGTCGCCGCCACCACGGTCACCGGTGTGATCCTGCGGTGTGGGCGCTTCCTCGGCATGGCTTCGAACCTAGCACCGCGGCACTGCCGTCCGATAGCCTCGCGGTCACATGAGCGACGCCCTGAACGAGCCCGAACGCACGATCGCACCCGCTGCCGATTGGATCGCCGACGGTGCGTGGCGCGACATCCGCTACGAGACGGCCGACGGCATCGCGAAGATCACGATCGACCGGCCGGAGGTGCGCAACGCGTTCCGGCCGGCCACGACCGCCGAGCTGATCCGGGCGTTCGAGATCGCCCGCGACGACCCCGCGATCGGGGTCGTCGTGCTCACGGGCCGCGGGTCGCTCGCGTTCTGCGCGGGCGGCGACCAGAAGATCCGGGGCGACGACGGCTACGTCGACGAGCACGGCGTGGGCCGGTTGAACGTGCTCGACCTGCAGGTGCAGATCCGGCGCCTGCCCAAACCCGTGGTCGCGATGGTGGCGGGCTACGCGATCGGCGGCGGCCACGTGCTGCACCTGTGCTGCGACCTCACGATCGCCGCCGACAACGCCCGCTTCGGCCAGACCGGTCCGCGGGTGGGATCGTTCGACGGCGGATACGGCATCAACCTGCTCGCGCGCCAGATCGGCGAGAAGCGCGCCAAGGAGGTGTGGTTCCTCTGCCGTCAGTACGACGCTGAGACCGCACTCGAGTGGGGCCTCGTGAACGCCGTGGTGGCCGTCGAGGAGCTCGAACGCACGACGGTGGGATGGTGCCGCGAGATGCTCGCCCTCTCCCCGCTCGCCCTGCGGCTGCTGAAGGCGGGATCCAACGCCGGCACCGACGGCCTGGCGGGCGTGCAGCAGCTCGCCGGCGACGCCACGCTCCTGTACTACATGAGCGAGGAAGCGCAGGAAGGGCGCGACGCGTTCCAGCAGAAGCGCACGCCGGACTTCTCCCGGTTCCCCAAGCGGCCGTGAGCACCGGGGGTCCCGCTCACGTGAGCGCCGCGCCGACCGTCCCCGCGCTCGCCCTCTGGTGGCGCGGCGCCCGCCCTCGCACGCTCGGCGCCGGGCTCGTGCCCGTCGTGCTCGGCGCGGCTGCGGCGGGCGAGGTCGTCCGGTGGCGCCTCGCAGCTGCGCTCGTCGTCGGCGCCGGGCTCCAGGTCGGCGTGAACTACGCGAACGACTACTTCGACGGCGTACGGGGGGTCGACACCGACGAGCGACTCGGCCCGGCACGGCTCACCGTGAGCGGCGCCGCCTCACCGCGCGCCGTGCTCACGGCCGCGCTCGTCGCGCTCGGCGCGGCCGCGGTCGCCGGGCTCGCGCTGGCGCTCGCGACCGAGCCCGTGCTGATCCTGTTCGTGGGCGCGCTGGCGCTCGTGGCCGCCGTGCTCTACAGCGGCGGGCCCCGGCCCTACGCGGGTCTCGGGCTCGGCGAGGTGATGGTCTTCGTCTTCTTCGGGCTGATGGGCACGGCCGGCACGGCGTTCGTGATGGTCGAGACCGTGCCCGCCGCCGCATGGTGGGGCGGGGCGGTGCTCGGGTTGCTCGCCGTGGCCATCCTGGTCGCCAACAACCTGCGCGACATCGCGACCGACGAGGCGAGTGGCAAGCGCACGCTCGCGGTGCGGCTCGGTGACCGCGCGACCCGGCGTCTCTACCGCATGACGGTCGTCGCCGCCTTCGCGACGATCGCCCTCGGTGTGATCGTCGACATCGCCGTCGAGGGCGCGGGGCTTCCACAGTGGGCGCTCTTCGGACTCGGCGCGTGGGTACTCGCGATCCGCCCCATGGAAGCCGTCGGCTCCGCGACCGGGCGCGACCTGATCCCGGTGCTCACCGCCACGGCAGCGACCCATGCCGCGTGCGGCCTCCTCATGGCGCTCGGCCTCCTGCTCTGGCACGCCACCTGATGGGCATCGCCGAGCTCAACCTCGAGTGCGCCTGGGCGCTGGTCGACGGGCTCGTCGCCGGCGGGGTGCGTCACGCCTGCCTGTCGCCCGGCTCGAGGTCGACCTCGCTCGCCCTCGCGCTCGCGCGTCACCCCGACGTCGAGCTGCACGTGCACCTGGACGAACGGTCGAGCGGGTTCTTCGCGATCGGACTCTCGCGTTCCACGCGCACCCCCGTCGCGATCGCGTGCACGAGCGGCACGGCCGCCGCGGAGTTCCTGCCGGCGGTCGTGGAAGCCTCGCAGTCGAGGGTGCCGCTCGTCGTGCTCACCGCCGACCGTCCGCCGCAGCTGCGAGGCACCGGCGCCAATCAGACGATCGATCAGGTCGGCTTGTACGGCTCCTACGTGCGGGGAGCGCTCGACCTTCCGGTGCCCGAGACGACCGGCCAGGACGCGTGGTGGCGCCAGGCAGCCCGCGAGGCGCTCGAAGCCACGCGCTCGGACCCGGTCGGCCCGGTGCACGTGAACTGCCGCTTCGAGGAACCACTCAGCCCGGCGGCCGACGTCACGCTGCCGGCTCCGACGGGCGAGCAGCTCGAGCTCTCGGGTCGCCCCGAAGCCGAGCTCACCGAAGAGGAAGCAGACAGGCTCGCCGAACTGGTCTCGGGCGCGCGAGGCGCCGTCGTGATCGGCGGGTGGCCGGGCGACCTCACCGGCGCCGCGGCGTTCTGGTCGCAGCAGCTCGGGTGGCCCGTCATCGCCGAGCCGACCTCGACCGCCCGCGTGCCCGATGCGGCGCTCACCGCGGGCCAGGCGCTGATCGGTGACCAAGCCTGGATCGCGCGGCACACGCCGGACGTCGTGATCCAGCTCGGCGCCGCGCCCACGAGCCGCGTGACCCAGGGCTTCGTGGCTTCCGCGGAGCGGCTCGTGGTCGCAGACCGATGGCACCTCGACGCAGACCCGCAGCGACGCTCGAGCTGGCGCCTCGCCGTCGACGCCGACGCCCTGCAGCGGGCGCTCGCCGATCGCCCCGTCGACCAGCTCGGCGCCGTCGTGTGGGTCGGAACGCGCCCTTCCGAGGATGATGCCGGCGACCTGCCGGCCCACCGCCTGCACCCGGCGCCCACCGAGTGGACTGCGGCCTGGCGCGAAGGCGATGTCCGGGTCCGCCGGGCCATGGACGGCTTCCTCGACGGCATCGACGAGCCGTTCGAGCCGCGCATCGCGCGCGACGTCGCAGCGTGCATCCCCGACGGTGGAACGCTGTTCGTCGGCAACTCGACCCCGATCCGCGATCTCGACCTCGCGATGGCGCCGCGCAGCGGGCTGCGGGTGATCGCCAACCGGGGCGCGAGCGGCATCGACGGACTCGTCTCCACCGCACTCGGCGTGGCAGCAGGAGGGGCACGTGAGCCCGGCGCTCCCGGCGACCGGCCCGTCGTGGCCTTGATCGGTGACCTCTCGTTCCTGCACGATCTCGGAGCGGTCGCATGGAACGCGCGCCGTAGCATCGACCTCACGATCGTCGTCGTCCGCAACGGAGGCGGCGAGATCTTCTCGCTGCTCCCCCAACGATCGCTGCCGGAGCACCGCGACCTCTTCGTGACACCGCATGAGGCCGACATCGGAGCGCTTTCCAGTGCCGCCGGTGCGAGGCACACGCTGGTCGGGCAAGCATCCGAGCTCGCGCCGGCGGTGGCCGCCGCATCGGATGGAGGCCTGCACATCATCGAGGTGGCGGTCGATCCGAAGCACACGCTCGCCCTGCGCGCCGATCTGGCCCAGACCATCTCGGATGCGCTCGATGGGGCCGAGTAGGCTCCTACGAGCCACGGGTCCGGCTCCCGCGCAGCGGAAGACCGTGGATGACCCGTTCATGAGCGGCGTGACGACCGACGATCGGTAGGCGCGCCCGCCATGACCACATCCGACGAGGGCATCGCCGCGCTGGAGCGAGCGTTCGCGGACGTGCCGCGCCCGCCCGACGCACAGTTGTTGCATCCGGATGCGTTCGACGACGGCGACCTGCAGGGTTTGTACCCGTACGCCGACTGGCGCGACGTACCCGACGAGGTGCTCGAGCGCGAATACGCGGCCCTCTCGTTCCTGAGCGCCGATGGTTTCCGGTGCTTCATCGCCGCCTTCCTCCGGTTCGCGCTGCGCTCTCCCAAGAGCGGGGCGGCAGCCGTCGACAGCACGATCTGGGCCTTCGTGCCCGACATGTACAGGCCGGACCTCGCAGCGTTCGTTCGCTCGAAGTACGGACGGCTCGACGGAGACCAGCGCCGGGCGATCGAGCTCGCGCTCGAGTCCCTGACTGCCTACCCGGACCTCGA
Source organism: uncultured Actinomycetes bacterium (assembly GCA_963790335.1). Classification (GTDB taxonomy): domain Bacteria; phylum Actinomycetota; class UBA4738; order UBA4738; family HRBIN12; genus JAOUEA01. Next base: position 130,260 of record CAWBOB010000008.1, read on the forward strand.
CGCCGACCGGGCGCTCGCGGCGTGGAGGGCGAAGGAAATGCGGCCGTGAACCTCGGAACTCAGTTCGGCGGAGTGGTGGATCGAAGTGTCTAGTCTATATCAGACTACCTGAACCGCCGGGATGGCTCCGCCTCGTCTCCTACCATGCCCGGGTTCCTCCCCGGACCTGACTGGAGGCCACCGTGTCGCACCGGACGCTTCGAACGATCGACGTCGTGCTCGTCTGCTGGTTGCTCCTGTGGTGCGCGATCGGCTACACGGTCGGTCGCACGGTGAACGGCCTGTCTGGGCTGAGTGACGGGGTGATCGGCGCCGGTGAGGGCGTGTCCGACGCGGCAAGCGCGCTCACCGATCTCACCGACGTTCCGCTCGTGGGCGGAAGCGTCCAGGCGATCGCCGATCGGATCGACGCGCTCGGCCGGGGCACCGTGCAGAAGGCCGAGGCGAGCAAGGACGTGATCTTCAACGTCTCGCTGCTGCTGGGACTGTTGATCGCGCTCGCGCCGTCGGTGCCGCCGATCGCGGTGTGGCTCGTGATCCGCTCGCCGCTCGCGCGCGATCGGCGTCGCATCGGGCGCTCCCTCGACGCCGACGAAGCCGGGCTCGAGGGATACCTGGCGCTGCGCGCAGCCACGCGCTACTCCTACGCGCGCATCTCGGCCGTCACGACCGACCCGTGGGGCGACCTTCAGTCCGGGCGACACGCCGCGCTGGCGGCCATCGAGCTCGGCCGGCTGGGGCTCACGCGTCGAGCCGCGCGTGCGAGCCTTCCATCACGCTGAGTTCTCAGCCCCAGCGCAGCGAGTCGAGGAAGGCTCGGAACTTGCGCCCGGTCTCGTCGACCTCCGACGCCGGGTCGGAGCCCGCGACGATGCCCGCACCGGCATAGAGGGTCGCCCGCTCGCCGTCGAGCGCGGCGCACCGCAGGGCGATCGCCCAGTCGCCGTCGCCGTTGCGCGTCGACCCATCCGACGGGACCGGCGTACATGCCCCGGTCGAACGGTTCCAACGCGGAGATCGCCGAACCGGCGGCCGCGGCCGGCGCTCCACACACCGCCGGCGTGGGGTGCAGCTCGGCCACGATGTCGAGGGCGGTGACACCGGGATCGCGGAGCGTTCCCGCGAATCGGGTCGCCAGGTGCCAGACGGTGGCGGTCGGCTCGAGCGAGGGCTCGGGGTCGAAGGAGAGGTCGTCGCAGAACCCACTCATCACGTCGGCGACGGCCTCGACCACGATGGCGTGCTCCTCACGGTTCTTGGCCGAGGCTGCGAGCGCCTCGGCGTTAGCGGCGTCCTCGTCGGGGTCGCCGGATCGGGGCGCCGTACCCGCGAGCGGCGTCGAGCGCACCCGGTCGCCGCGGCGCGAGAGGAGGAGCTCGGGGCTCGCGCCGACCAGGACGCCGGCCGGCGTCGGTGCTGCGAAGGTGAAGCAGTGCGGCTCCACCGCCCGCAGGCGGTGCAGCAGTCGTCGCGGATCGAGGACGCGTTTGGCATCGACGTGCAGCATGCGCGCCAGCACGACCTTCGCGAGGTCGCCACGCTCGATCGACACCGTCGCTTCGGCGACCGCGGCCGCGTAGACGTCGGCAGGCGGCTCCTCGGTGAGCTGCATCGGAGCGAACGCCCCGTGCGGCAGGTCGCCGATGACCCGTTCGGGCCTGAACGGCGAGGGCTCGGCGTCGCCGTCGAGGTCGAGCAGCCATGTTCCCCCGTCGTCGGCACGACGCACGGCTCGGGCCGGCGCCCACAGCGACGCGTCGGCGACCATCGAACGGCAGCGCCCCGACGGCGACGGCCGCGACGCCGTCGTCGTGCAGCCCACGGAGCGCCTTCGACGTCGCGCGGGCGAGCGCGGCAAGGTCACGCTCCGGTCCGATCCGCCACCCACCTCGCTCCGGCGACGCCACGACACCGAGACCTTCACGCTCGAGATGGAACCCGTCGGGAGCCTCGTAGGCAGCGAGCAGGTCGAACGCTCGCCCGAGCGGCGTCGACACGGCGCGCCGCGTGGTCACGAGCGCGTGCCGGTCAGCAGCTGGGTGATGCCCGCCGGTGAGCTGACGGCGTTCCGCGTCGGGGAAGCCGGCGCTCGAGAGCATCGAGATCATCTCGGCCGGCGGGGGGAGATAGGCCATCGACCTCGGCAGGTAGGAGTACGCCGTGGCATCGGACAACAGCGCCCCGATCATCGGCACCACGCGTTTGAAGTACAGACCGTGGCCGGCGCGCATCACGCGGTTGTCGGGCTCGCTCGCGTCGAGCAGCGCGAAGCGCCCGCCGGGGCGCACGACACGCGCGAGCTCTGCGAAGAGCCGCTCGAGCGAGACGACGTTGCGCAGAGCGAACCCGCACGTGACCCCGTCGATCGAGGCGTCGCGGAGCGGGAGCTGCGTGACGTCGGCCTCGACGAGCGGCGACGCGGTGCGGGCGTTCACGAGCATGCCGTGGCTGAAGTCGAATCCGATCGCACGGTAGCCGCGGCGGTCGAGCTCCCTGCAGAGATCGCCGGTGCCGCATGCCAGGTCCGCGACGAGCGAGCGGCCCGCGAGGCGCAACGAGGCCACCGCGGTGCGCCGCCATCCGACGTCCATGCCGAACGTCATCACCCGGTTCACGAGGTCGTACCTGGGCGAGATCGTGTCGAAGAGCCGCCGCACCTCGGCCCGCTTCTCCTCGCCCTGTGGGAGTCGCGCGCTCACGTCGCGGGTTCCTCGATGTGCTCCTCGGCGGTCTCGAGCAGCACCCTGCGGAAGTGGTGCGAGACCAGCGTGGTCACGGCCGGCAGTAGCTCGCGGAAGGCGTCGACCATCTGCTCGGCGGCGAGCCCGTCGTCGCCCGCCGTGTCGCGGATGGGTTTGCGCACGTGCTCGTCGAACAGGTCGACCGCGCGTTCGGCGAGGCCCCGCATGGCGGTGTCGGCATCGCGTGCGAGCGCGAGCAGGTCCGCGAGCGGAAGCCCGAACTCCAGCAGCCTGAGCGCCGTGCGCACGAGCTCGATGTCGGCCGACGTGTACCGGTTGTCACCGTCGACGCGCCGCCCGAGCCTGATGCCTTCACGTTCCACGGCCTGGATCAACGAAGCGGGAACCCCGCTCGCCTCGGAGAACTCCGTCGAGGCTGAGCGTCGCGGCCGGACCCGGCCGCCCGAGGCCTCGGGCCGCTCGCTCACATCGCCGATGCGCGCGACGGCCACCGCGGCGGCGAGGTCGGCGTCGGCCGGGCCGAGCTCGCCCGAGACGACGCGGCGGATCGCGGCCAGCGTCAGACCCTTGCGCTGCAGGGAACGGATCTCGGTCAGCCTCCTCGCGTGCTCGGGCCCGTACCACGCGACGCGGCCTTCCCGCTCGGGCGGGGGAAGCAGTCCGCGCGACTGGTAGTAGCGCACGGTGTCGACGGAGAGGTCGCAGCTCGCGGCGAGCTGATCCACGCGGTACCTCACGACCGACCACTCTACGAGTTGCCACTCGAAGCTTCGTCAACGGCGGGCCGACGTCGGCGACGCGCCGCGGTATGAGGCCCGATGCTGCCGAAGGCTACGATGCGGGCCCTATGGGTCAACCTGGGCGTGCCGGCGCGAGCCTCGGGCTGGTGCTCACGTGCGTGGTCGCCACGATGGCGCTCGGTGCGGCCTCGAAGGGCCAGTGCGCCTCGGGCGCTTGGGGGGATCTGCGCCAGTACCGGAACCTCTGCTACACCGACGTCGTGCCCCTGCTCGACACCGAGCAGCTGCGGGGCTCCCGGCTTCCGTTCCTCGATCGGTGCGTCGACGTCGAGACCAACAACTGCGATGAGTACCCGGTCGTGACGATGTACGTGATGCGGCTGGCGGCGTGGATCTCCGGCGACGACTACGCGCCGTTCTACTGGGTCAACGCCCTGTTGCTCACGGGCTTCGCGGCGGCCATCGGGGTGATGCTCTACATCGCGAACGGACCGCGCGCCCTGTACTTCGCGTTGGCACCGTCGCTGCTCGTCTACGGCACGATGAACTGGGATCTCGTGGCGGTGGCGTTCTCCACCGCCGGCCTGCTCCTGTACCTGCGCCGGCGCGATCGAGCGGCGGGCGTCGCCATCGGGCTCGGCGTCGCCACGAAGCTCTACCCGGCATTCCTGCTCGTGCCGATGCTCGCGCAGCGGATCCGCGAGCGCCGACCCGACGGGGCGATCGTGCTCGGCTGGACGGTGGTGGGCACCTGGCTCGTCGTCAACCTCCCCTTCGCGGCGATCGCCCCCGATGCCTGGCTCACGTTCTTCCGATTCAACGGCGAGCGCGGAGCGGACTACGACAGTCTGTGGTACATCGCGTGCCGCCATCTCGACACTTGTCCGTCGATCCGCACGATCAACGCCGCGTCGCTCGTGATCTTCCTCGTCGTCGGAGCTGCGGTCTGGGCGGTCAAGGCCCGGCGTCACCCCGGGTTCCCGAGATGGACGCTCGGCCTCCCGCTGATCATCGTGTTCCTGCTCTCGAACAAGGTCTACTCCCCCCAGTACGGCCTGTGGTTGCTGCCGTGGTTCGCACTCGCGCTGCCGCGACTCGTCACGTTCCTGGCGTTCTCGCTCGCCGATGTGGCCGTGTTCATCACGCGGTTCACGTGGTTCGGCCGCCTCGAGGGCGCTCCCGGCGCCTCGCAGGAGCTGTTCGAGGTCATGGTGCTCCTGCGAGCGGCGGTGCTGATCTGGTGCGTGGTCTCGTGGATCCGAACGCAGCACCAGCCGATCGAGCTCGAGCGCCGGACACGCGAGACGGGAGCCGGATCGACCGCTCCGCCCCACGATCCCGCTCCAGGCCCGGGGTCGCCCGGCGAGGTCGTGCCGGCGTGACCGACGCGAGCTCGGCGGACCCTCGGGCCGGCGAGGCCGACTCGAGGTCGGTTGCACCGCGGACCGGCGAGGACTCCGCAGCAGCGCCCGTGCGGCTCCGTGACGGCGTGCGCGACTCGCTCGCGGTGTTCCTGGCGGTGCGCATCGGCTTCTCCCTCCTCGGCCTGCTGGCCGTTGGACTGATCGACGCCCGGGAGGCCCCGCCCGCCGTGCCGGGCTGGCCGCTGGAGCCCGCCGGGTTCGAGTGGAGCGCGATCGTCACGGCTGCCGAACGGCAAGACGCCGCCCGCTTCCTCGCGATCGCGACCCGCGGGTACGACCCCGACGACGGCAGCGCGGCGTTCTTCCCCCTGTACCCCGCCCTGATCAACGCCGCCGACCGGCTGCCCGGACTCGGCCTCCTCGGGGCGGCGCTCCTCGTCTCCAACGCATCGTTCGCCGGCGCCCTGATCGTGCTGCACGGGCTCACGCGGCTCGAGGGCTTCTCGCGGGAGGCCGCGCGGTTGACCGTGATGCTCGTGGCGATCTTCCCGACCGGGTTCTTCTTGCTGGCGCCGTACAGCGAGGGGCCGTTCCTGTTGGCCTCGGTCGCGGCCTTCTGGTTCGCCCGCAGGGACCGGTGGGGACTTGCAGCCTTGGCGGGCGCGCTCGCGGCGGCGACGCGGAGCATCGGTGTGGTGCTCGTGATCGCGCTCGGCGTCGAGGCCGTCGTGCGGTCCCGCGCCGACGGCGAACCGCTCCTCCCGCGCCTGGCCGCAGCCGCAGCGGTGATCGCCGGACCGGCGCTGTACCTCGCCGGCTGGCACGTGCGGTTCGGCGACGCCCTGGCGCCCTGGACGGCTCAGCAGAGCTGGCAGCGCGAGGTGCGGCCACCGTGGCAGACCCTCGGTGACGCGGCCATGGCGGCGTGGCGCTACGGCGGCTACTGGCTCGTCGACGTGATGGTGGTCGCCGTGGTGATGATCGCCGTGGCGGCCGGTCTCCGGCGGGTGAGAGCCTGCTACTCCACGTACGCGGTCGCGAGCCTCACCGTGCCGCTCATCTACGCATGGCCGACGCGCCCGCTGCTGTCGATGCCCCGTTTCGTCGTGGTGATCTTCCCCGCCTTCTGGGTCGTCGCCCGAGCCGTCGAGCGCCGCCGCCTGCCCGAGCCGCTCGTCGTTGCCGGCTTCGCCGGGGGGTACGCACTGCTCGGGGCATTGTTCGTGACGTGGTGGGACGTGTTCTGACGTGCGGGGATCGCGAGGGGTGCCCGGGTCCACATCGTCGCCCCGCCCGAACGACTAGGATGTGCGGAGCTCGGGGGCCATCGGGGGAGGGAACGTGACGATCAAGGTTGCGATCGCGGACGACCACTCGCTGGTGCGCCAAGGCCTGCGCCGGTACCTCGACATGGCCGACGGCATCGAAGTGGTGGGCGAGGCCGCCGATGGCAAAGAGCTCATCGCGCTGATCGGTCAGGACACGCCCGACATCGCCCTGATCGACATCCGCATGCCGGAGATGGACGGGCTCGAAGCCGCCCGTGCCATCCGCGACCAGTGGCCCGAGATCGGTGTGATCATGCTCACCGCCTACGACGATCGACAGTTCGTCGTGGAAGCCGTGCGCGCCGGTGCACGCGGCTACGTGCTCAAGGCACGAGACGCCGAGCACCTGATCCAGACGGTGCGCCTGGTGGCGGGCGGCAACATGGTGATCGACCCGCAGCTCGTGGTGGCCCTCGCCGAAGAGCTCTCGACCGCCAAGGAACGCGACCGGCGGGCCGAGACCCTGACCGCGCGCGAGATCGAGGTGCTGCAGCTGCTCGCCTTCGGCCACACCAATCGCGACATCGCCGAGCGCCTCTACATCAGCCCCGACACCGTCAAGACGCACCTGGAGCACATCTTCGAGAAGCTCGGCGCGTCTGACCGAACCGCGGCGGTGGCCGAAGCCTTGCGCCGCAGGCTCATCGAGTAATTCCTCGGCCGACGCGACATCGCGGTCCGCGCCTGCGTCCCCTCGACGGGCTAGTCCGTCCGGTCCCCGATGACACCCGGGCGGGTGATGGAGTCAGATGCTTCGAGCGGGCATCATGGACCCCACATGAGTGATGCCGTCGCCCACCCACGCTCACGCCTCGGTATCGGCCTGTTCCTCGGCCTGACCGCAGCTGCGGCGGTGGGCATCTACCTCGCGTTCCCGGAGGGATCGCGGGACCAGGCTCGTGCCTCCGAGATCCTCGTGATCGGCGCGTGCCTGCTGTCGGGCGGCCTGATCCTTCGGGCGACGAGCCAGGCACGGGCGTGGCGGGGCACGGTGCACCTGGCGTACGCGCTCTTCATGGTCGCCGCGGTGAACGTCGTGCTGCTGCTCACCGACGTGAACGAACGGGGGGTCTACCAACCCCGCGTGGGCGATCTCGCCTTCGCGCTCTTCCTCGTTCCGCTGGTCCAATACGCCCGGGCGGAGTTCCACGAGCACTTCGACGACCGCGACAGCCTGGAGATCGGTACCGACGTCTTCCTGATCACCGCGTCGGTCACCGCCCTGATGTACGTCGTCGTGCGTCCGTTCGACGCCACACCGCAGGCCTCGATCACGGCCGCGATCTTCAGCCTGATCACCGCCACCCAGATCGCCGCGTTCGGCGCGCTCATGCTGTGGGCGCCGTCGCGCCGTCATCTGGTGCTGTTCGGCATCTTCGCCTGCACGGCTGCGGCGACCGCCACCTTCGGATGGCACTGGACGAGAGGCACGTTCGACGGCACCACGGCCACGATCGATCTTCCGTTCATGCTCGCACCGATCGCGTTCGCCGCATGGGCCTTGGTGGCGCCGGAACCAGCTGGGCGAGATCGCCGGTGAGGCGGCGCCTCGCCGATGGGCCCGACCCGTGCTCACCAGCCTCTCGGTGGTGACGGCGTGCGCCGCGCTGTCGGTCGTCGCCATCTTCGACGACGCCCGAGGGCTGGCTGGTGCGCAGTCCACGGCGATCATCCTGTCGTTGGGGTTCGGCATCGCGGCGCGCATCCTGTCGAACCAGACCGCGAGCACGCTCGCCCACAGTGAGACCCGCGCAGCGCTCGAGGAGAAGGAACGCGCGCTGTCCGAGACCGACCACGCACTCGAGCGGGTCCGGGAGGCCAACGAGACCCTGCGCCAGTCCGAGGAGCATCTTCGCCTCGTCTTCGAGACCGCGGAGGACGGCATCGTCGAACTCGACGAGCGCGGCACCGTGCTCCGCGCCAACGACGCGTTCGCCGACATGATCCGGCTTCCACGCGAATCGATCGAGGACCAGCCGTGGACGGCGTTGGCGTCGGTCATCACGGGCGTCGACGACGCGTTCCCCGGGCTGGTGTCGGGCGGACAGTCGCAGATCTCACGCCCCGACGGACAGGTACTGCACCTCGAGTCGCGGACGTCGGCTGTGCCCACGACGCCGCCGCGAACCCTGTTGCTCGTGCGCGACGTGACCGCCGCCCGGGTGGCCGACCAGACCATCCGTTCGCTCTTCCAGTTCCTGCAGGACCGCGACGAGGACCGCAGCCGTCTCATGCGGCGCACGAACGCCGCGATCGAGGCCGAGCGCAATCGCATCGCACGGGACCTGCACGATGGGCCCGTGCAAGGCGTCTCGGCCGCGTCGCTCTCGCTCGAAGCCGCGCTGCTGATGATCAAGGCCGGCGACCTCGACGAGGGCGTCGACGTGCTCCGCAAGATCCGCGAGGAGCTGGCCGGCGAGGCCGACGCGCTGCGCCGGCTGATGTCGGGCCTGCGTCCGCCCGTGCTCGAGGAACGCGGGCTGCTGCCGGCGTTGCGCGAGACCCTGGTGCGTTTCGGCGACGAGCAGGAGGTCGAGACCGACTTCTCCGGACGTGTCGACGTCGATCTGCCGGAGGACCTGGAGACCCTCGCCTACCGCATCGTGCAGGAAGCGTTGTCGAACGCCGCGAAGCACGCCAAGGCATCGCAGGTCATGCTGTCCGTGCAGGCGAGCGCGTCGCAGCTCCGCGTCGAGATCGAGGACGACGGGCAGGGTTTCGATGCCGGGCTCGCTCGCGACTTCCTGCGAGACGGACGGGTCGGGCTCGCGTCGATGCGCGAACGGGTCGAGCTCGCGAACGGATCGCTCGTCGTACGGTCCTCACCGGGCCGCGGCACGTCGATCGCTGCGACCCTGCCCCTCGACGAGCTCGCGTCGGCCCGAGGCAGCGCCCTGCACGAAGCCTCGTAGCGTCGATCCGGTCGGTCAGGGATTCTCGGGCGGCGGCTCGCTCGGCGGCGGCTCGCTCGGCGGCGGCTCACTCGGCGGCGGTTCGCTGGGCGGCGGTTCGCTCGAAGGCGGCGGCTCGCTCGGCGGGGTTTCGCTCGGGCGGGGTCTCGCTCTGGCGGTCTCACTCGGCGGCGGGGGTGGCGGCGTGTACGCCGGCGTCTCGGGACCCAGACTCCCGGTGAGCACGTACTCGGGGAAGTCCTTGGCGTCGTAGTTCGTCGAGGTCCATGGCCGCCGACATGAAGTCGCTGAAGATCGCTGCGGGGATCGTGCCGCCGTACACGGTCGGCACTCCCTCGATGTTGACGAGCGGAACCTGACCCTTCGGAAACCCGATCCACACGCAGGTCGAGAGCTGCACCGTGTACCCACAGAACCAGGCGTCAACGTTGTCCTGCGCGCTCCCGGTCTTGCCCGCGACGGGGAACCCGGAGACCGCGGCGGCGGTGCCCGTTCCGCTCTCGACGACGGACTCGAGCGCATAGGTGACCTGATTCGCGTAGTTCGCGTCGATCGCGCATCCCCGAGGAAGGGTGGCGTCGCAGCCCGGCAGCTCTACGTCCTCGTCACGCTCTGCTGTGACGAGCACGTCGTTCGAGCGGCGGATCTCGACCACCGGCGTGGCGAGGTTGAACCGGCCCTTGTTCGCGAGCGTCGAGTACGCGTTGGTCATCTCGAGCGGGTTGATCTGCACGCTTCCCAGCGTGATCGAGCACACCGCAGGAAGCTTCGACCTGATGCCGAGCCGACGCGCGACGTCGATCACCGGCTCGGGTTCCAACTGCGCGATCAGCTGGGCGTAGATCGTGTTCACCGAGTTACGCGTGGCGCCGAGCAGGTCGACGGTGCCCGCCGAGCTGTCTCCGGCGTTCGTCGGCGTCCAGGGACCCTCGGGGCCGTCGCACCGCGGTTCGTCGATCGTCAACGTCGAGGGGCCGTACCAGGACTTTCCGGTGAGCGCGTAGTCGTTCTCGAGGGCGGCGGCCAGCGTGAAGGGCTTGAACGCCGAGCCCGCCTGCCGGCCGCATCCGTCGCAGGGAAGCGTGGCCAGGTTGAGCTTCGATCTGTTCCAGTTGCGACCCCCGACCATGGCGAGCACCTCGCCGGTGGAGTTGTCGATCGTGACGAGCGCGGCGTCGGGATTGCGAGCGCCGGTGAACTCGTTGAATGCAGGCAGGTGGTCGTCGACGACCTCCTCGGCCAGCTCCTGCAGATCGAGGTCGAGCGTGGTGGTGATCTGCCAGCCCCCGCCGTAGACGGCCGCGCTGCCGTACTTCTTGAACAGCCGCGACCGTGCCCACTCGACGAAGTACTCCGAACCGAACCGGCTCGAGATGCGAGATTCCACGTCCTTCTGCTTCTGCGGGATGCCGCAGCACTCCTCCTGCTTCATGCGCCTGGCGGCTTCGGGGGTGATGTAGTCGTACTTCGCCATCTGGTCGAGCGTGTAGTCACGGCGGAACTTGTTGTCGAAGTCGCTCTTGATGGGGTCGTAGAGGCTCGGCGCGTGCAGCACCGCAGCGAGCACCGCTGACTGCATGACCGACAGCTCCGACGCCGGGATGCCGAAGTAGGTCTGGGCGGCAGCTTCCGCGCCGTAGGCGCCGTGCCCGAAGTACACCGTGTTGAGGTACTTCGCGAGGATCTGATCCTTCGACAGTTCCTGCTCGACCTTGATCGCGAGCAGCGCCTCGCGGACCTTCTCCTTGATGGTGCGAGGGGGAACGATGTACTCGCGCGAACCGTCGGGGTGCGTGACGTACTCCCCCGCGTACACGTTCTTGACGAGCTGCTGGGTGATCGTCGAGGCGCCGACTACGGTGTCGCGTTTGACGAGGTCGGTCCATGCTGCGCTCACGATGCCACGCACGTCGATGCCGGGGTGGTCGTAGAAGCCGGCGTCCTCGGTCGCGAGGATCGCGTGCTGCAGGTTCTCGGAGATCTGGCCCAGTCCCACGATCTTGCGATCGACGGCGCCGTGCAGCGATGTGAGCAGCTCGCCGTTGCGGTCGTACAGGTAGCTCGTGCGGATCGGCGGCAGCGTGTCGGGCAGCTGGATGCGCGCGTACGCAACGTAGATCGAGCCGGCGAGCGCAGCCACCAGGAGCACTGGCACGAGCACGAACACCCACCAGAACCGCCGGAAGAAGCCCTTCCTCCGTCTCGTCGGTGAGTGTTTGGGAACGTGCTTCGCGCCCTCAGGGCGCGTGGGGGTGTCGATCGCCACGAGGACCCGATTGTATCCAGGGGCCTTCCCGGATATGCGTAATCGGCTGTGACGGAGCGATGGAGATGACGCGGTCGTGGCGGGCTCAGCCGGTCGCAGTGCGGCGCGCCGTGAAGGCCTCGCGCAGGTGGTTCCACTGGCAGCTCGTACAGACCTCGACCACGTAGCAGCTGGAGCCCGGATGGGCCGCCGTCATGCGGAGCCCGGTGTCGATCGACCACACCCGCCCGTTCTGGTCGCGGAGCGTCTCACCGTAGACGTAGGCGAGCAACACGAGCTTCACCTTGGCGCAGACCGGGCAGTCGTGTCGGGTCGGCTCACCGACGTGCTTGGCCGCACGGATGAGCTCGGGGTGGGCATCGCAGATGTCGGTGAGCCCGAGCACGCCGACCTGCGCGTCGCGCAGCAACGCACGCTTGGCGAGCGTGAAGTCGATGACCCCGAGCTCGGCCCGCTTGTTGCGGCCCAGCGGCGTGCGTTTCGGCCGGCTGCCCTGACGGTTCGGCATGGTCGTCGAAGCATACCCCTCGGGCATGTCACGGCAGACCCGCCGGAAGGCCCTGAACGCCGGTAGCCTTGCGCTAGGCCGATCGGCCCTGTCGGGAGGCGAGTGACGATGAGCGACGTGATGGGCGACACGGCGATCCGCGTGATGCGATCGGATGAACGCGACGGCTGGAGACCCTTGGTCGAGCCGCCGGGCGCGATCCCCTCACCCGGGCGTGAGGCCGACGTCTTCTCGACCGCGGGCGGCACCGTCTCGACCGGCTTCTGGGAGCGGGACCCCGACACGTGGTCGTTCGAACGGCCCTACGACGAGGTGGCGCTCATCCTCGAGGGCGACGCCGACATCGTCACCGACGACGGCCGGACCCTCACGGTCGGCGCGGGAGATGTGCTCATCACGCCGAAGGGATCGGCCGGCAGGTGGGTCATCAGGGAGCGCATCGTGAAGTTCTGGGTGATCTACGACGGATAGCCCGTACGGTTCGCTCGGACCCGAGCGCCCGACGCCGCACGAGGCCGCGCCACCGCTCTACCCCGAGATCGGTGCCGTGCCGACCCTGCTCCGTGGCGCGGCGAAGCGCTGCCCCCGATGCGGTGAGCGCGACACGTTCCTGTCGTGGTTCCGCATGCGCACCGCGTGCCCCCGCTGCGAGTGGCGCTTCGAGAAGGAGCAGGGCGGGTACCTCGGCGCCATGGTCGTGAACTACGGCGTCGCGATCGGCCTGTGGCTCGTGGCGCTCACGGTCGGGCTCGTGATCACCGTGCCCGAGGTGCCCGTGCTTCCCCTCACGATCGTGAGCGTGATCGTGCTGGTGCTCGTGCCGATCGCGTTCTACCCGAGGTCCAAGACGATCTGGGCGGCGGTGGAGTACCTCGTGCTGCGGTCCGAGCCCGGCTACCACCGGCCGGTGCACCGCGACCCGCGAGCGAGGGAGCTGGAATGACCGACACCGTGCTCGGACTGATGACCGCGCTCGGTCTCTCCACCGCGGCCGGCCTCAATGCGTACCTGCCGCTGCTGATCGTGGGCGCGCTCGATCGATGGACCGAGGTGCTGACGCTCGACGCGCCCTACGACACCCTGGGCGAGCCGGAGGTCATGATCGCGATCGGCGTGGTCGCGCTCGTCGACTTCGTCGGCGACAAGATCCCGGCGATCGACTCCGTGCTGCACGCGGTCGGCGTCGTGATCGCGCCGGTGGCCGGTGCACTGGTGGCCCTCGCGGCCACGGGCAGCGACACCGTCGATCCTGCCTTCGCGATCGTGCTCGGGCGTGGCGGCGGCGGGTGCCACCCATGGAGCGCGCTCGATCGTGCGTCCGGCGTCGACCGCGTTCACCGGCGGCACGGGAAACCCTCTGCTCTCGCTGGGGGAAGACGCGGTCTCGACCATCCTGTCCGTCGGGGCAGTGATCGTGCCCGTCGTGGCCGCCGTGGTCGCCCTGCTGGTCGTCGGACTGCTGTGGTGGGGCGTGTCGCGCCTGTGGCGACGACGGCGGAGTGGTCGCACCCGAGCGCCCACCCGAGCGGAACGATGAGGCGCGCGGAAGAAATCCTGTGATGTGATCGCTCCCGCCTCGGTCGTCGCCTAGCCTTGTCGCCGCAACCAACCGAGGGAGGTTCATCCATGATGAGAGACCGTTCCGGTCGACGTCGTTCTCGCATGTCGACCGCTGCAGTGGCGTCCATCACGATCGTGGTGCTGATGCTCGTCTCGCACGCAGCGACCGCGGGTGCGCCGGTCCTGATCGATGACGTACTGATCAAGGGACCCGGTCCCACCAGATGGGACGCGGAGAACGGTGGGAACAGCTGCAACACATCCGACATCTACACCCCGGTGTCCGACGGTGAGTTCGACACCCAGGACGATGCCTTCGACGACGGGCTCGCCCTGAACGTCGAAGGCATCGACTTCCTCGATTCCGACGAGAACGGCACCCGCGTGCGCAAGATGCTCACGGTCGGGCCGGAGCCGATCGCAGGGGTGAGGGTCTGGCGGACCGACCAGGTGTTGACCACGAGCCCCACGATGCGGTCCCTGATCAGGTTCAAGAACCCGACGGCCGCCCCCATCCGGCTCGACGTGCTATGGGACTCGAACCTGGGCTCGGACGGCAGCGAGCTCGTACAGGCGACGGCCAACGGCGACACGACCTACGGGCTCAACGACCGGTGGGTCGTGTCGAGCGACGACGCCGCGACGCCCAGTGACCCGGTGCTCACGTTCGTGCTCTTCGGTAAGCGGGCGGCCGTGCGCCCCAACACGATCGTCGACACCTTCGGGAGCGGCTGCTTCGGCGTGGAGCTGAGGCTTCGGGTCAAGGCTCGCTCGAGCGGCTTCCTGCTGTTCTTCACCCAGATGAACGGCACGAACGAATCAGGGATCAGCGGAGCCGCGCAGTTCAACCGGGTGCGGCCGGGGTCCGATCTGCTGCGTGGGCTCGCGCCGAGGGTCCTGCGCAACATCAGGAACTGGGACTTGGCATAGCGTCACCGCTTCGGAACGGCCGGGGGTTATCGCCCCCGGCCGTTTCCGTTGCTGGACTGGTCCGAGCTCACGCCGGCGCGAGGTCCACGACCGCTCGGGCGCGGGCCTGCGCGACGAGCGAGTCGCCGGCCAGGAACATCGGACCGATCGGGGTCGAGACCTCCACGGTCACCTCGAGCGAGCGCGGTTCGCACGCGCACGAGACGAGCTCCGCACCGTTGCGCACCGCGTAGTCGCCCGCGAGCTCGACCGGCGTGCCGCCGCTCGGCAGGGCCAGCTCCTGCGCGGCGGCGAGGGCCGCGGCGTCAGCCGCGGCCCGGGCCCGCGCTCGGGCGATGAGCGCCTTCCCGACGTCGGCGACGCCGAGTGAGGCAACCAATGCGATCGTCGCCACGCCGGCGACGACGATCGACACCGACCCCCGCTCGGAGCCAGGCCCCACGCTCACGTGAACTCCTGCCGGTCGGTGGCCTCGGCTCGCATCGTCACGCCCGCGGGGAACAGCCACGCGACGAACGGCACCCTGATCGCCGCCACGTAGGAGACGGTGACGGTGACCGGCTCGCCGCGCACCCCCACCCTGGCGGTCGAGACGCTCAACGAGCCGGGGTCGAGCGAGGGCGCCGAGCGCACCACTGCTGCCCGCACGGCCTCGTCGCCGGGCTCGACGGCGGCGGTGCGCGCCCCGGAGCGCACCGCCGACTCGACGAGCAATCGGTCCCGCACGAGCAGCCCGACCTGCACCAGGGCCAGCACGATCGCGAGCACGATCGGCAACACGAGCGCGAACTCCACCGCGGCGGTGCCGCGCTGGTCCCCCGGGCCGGGCGCGAGTGCCGGTGATGTACGCCTACGCGCCCGCCGCGTCACCGATCACCTGGTCGATCACCTGGTCGAAGAACGCCGGCAACCGCCCGGACGACCGAGCCCAGGCGATCAGCACCACGGCGACGGCCGCCGCCGCCAGGATCACGAGCGCGTACTCCGCCGTCGTCTGACCTTCCTCACGACGGATCTCATGCCTGAGCCCTCGACCGAGTTCGTGCGTGACGAACCACACCGCGTGGAACCACAGCGTGCTCAGCATCTGCATCGTGCACCTCCTTGTTCAGCCGATGGACCGCACGGTGGTGAGCAGGACCGGCACCACCGTGAGGAGGAGGAACGCGGGGAGGACGAGGAACACGAGGGGGAAGAGCATCTTCACCGGCGCCGTGCGGGCGCGCTCCATGGTCGCGGCGCGACGAGCCTGTCGCACCGACGCGGCGAGCTCGGCCGTGGCCTGAGCGAGCGAGGCGCCGAGCGTCTCGGTGCGGGTGAGCGCCGACACCGTGCGCCCCAGATCGGGAAGATCGAGGCGCTCGGCCAGCGCATCGAGCTCGTCTCGCCAGCGAGCGCCGAGGTCCACCGCGTGGACCGTAGCCCGCAGCTCGTCGGCGAGCGGGCCGATGAGGCCGTCGGCGGCTCGCCTGAGCGCGAGCGGGGCCGCGAGCCCTGCCGACGATCCGGCGGCGAGCAGGTCGAGCAACTGCGGGATCTCCGCGTCGGCCGCGGCGCGGTGACGCTTCGCTGCCCTCGAGCGACGTGCCGTGGACCGGCCCAGGCAGCGACGTGGTGGCCTCGATCGGTTCGTCGATCGTTCCGCTCGGGTGGGTGCCGTCGGCCGATGACGGGCGACCTGCGAGGCGCCGGCGAACGCGCAAGCCATCGCCAGCGCGGCGAGGATCGGCGGAACAGGCGGCACCGTCACCTGACCTCCAACAAGTGACGGATCCACAGGAACGCGAGCCCCTCGAGCAGCAGGCCGAGTCCGATCGCGACCACGCCGGCCGGTGTACGGAACGCGCCCTCGATCTCACTGCGCGACGTGAGCCAGAGGAACGCGAAGAAGCCGAACGGCAGGATCCCGAGGATGGTTCCCGACAACCTAGCCTGAGCCGTGAGCGCGTGGACCTCCCGCACCGCCGCGCGCCGTTCCCGCAGGGTGCCCGCCACCTCGTCGAGCACCGACGGCAGATCACCGCCGCTGCGCCGATGCAGAGTGAGCACGCCGGCGAGCAACCGGGCGTCCCGGGAGTCCACCTCATGCAGTCCACGCGTCGACGGCCTCGTCGACCGGCACGCCGAGATCGAGCGCCGTGTCGAGACGCCTGAGCGATGCCCGCAGGGGAGGCCGCGCCTCTGCCGCCGCGAACGAGAGGGCCTGAGGGACCGATTGGCCGGCACGGATCGCCGCCGTGATCGACGTGACCGCGTCGACCAGCTGCTCGTCGCGCTCGGACTCGAGCCCCTTGGCGCGCCGCCGCTCCCGCAGACGCCAAGCGATCGCTCCGGCCATCGCGCCACCGACCCCGAGCACGATGCCCGACACGACGAAGCCGACACCGGCCCCGATCGCCGCCCACACGATCCAGGTCGGAACGGTGCGAGGAGCGCGCCGCTCGTCGGAGATCGTCGGTCGCGGCACGCGCCGAGCCAGGGCGTGCCGCCGGCCGGCGCGTGATCCGCGTTCCGCCAGCCACGCGGCCAGGCCGAGCAGCGTCAGCGCGAGCGCGCTCACGTGTCGTCCTCGGGGGCGAACATCCAGTCGGCGACATCTTCGCCGCGGTCGGCCAGCGTGGTCGTGACGGCCGGCATCGTGCCGGTCGCCTCGAAATGCCCCTCGGCGCCGTCTCGAGGCCGGTAGCGGAACACCGGCGTCACCACCGGCTCACCCCGCCGCGTGCCCTCGACCGCGGCGATCTCCCACACCACCCGTCGCCCTCCGCGCAGTCGGGCGAGGTGCACCACGATGTCGATGGCCGCCGCGACCTGGTTGCGGATGTGCGCCGCGGGCAGATCGACGTCGGACATCATCGCCATGGTCTCGAGGCGCCAGAGCAGGTGCCGCGCCGAGTTCGCGTGCGCGGTCGACAGCGATCCCTCGTGTCCGGTGTTCATGGCCTGCAGCATGTCGAGCGCCTCGCCGCCACGGACCTCACCGACGATGATCCGGTCGGGCCGCATGCGGAGCGCGTTGCGAACGAGGTCGCGCACGGTCACCTGCCCCTTGCCCTCGACGTTGGCCGGCCGCGCTTCGAGCGCGACCACGTGCGGCTTCGCGAGCCGAAGCTCGGCGGCGTCCTCGATCGTGATGAGCCGCTCGCCGTCGGGGATGAACCCGCTCAGCACACCGAGCAGGGTGGTCTTGCCGCTTCCGGCGCCGCCGCTCACGATCACGTTCGCCCGGCCCCGCACGCACGCCGACAGGAACGCCAGCATGCGCGGGCCCAGCGCGCCACCCGCCACCAGGTCGTCGGCGGTGAGCGGCGCCCGGCTGAACGTGCGGATCGTGACGACGGGACCGCGGAGCGAGAGGGGACGCACGATCGCGTGGACCCGCGAACCGTTCGGAAGTCGCGCATCCGCCCAAGGCGATGATTCGTCGACCCGTAGGCCCAAGGGTCCCACGATGCGTTCGATCAGGTGCAGGACAGCCTCCTCCCCCTCGAATAGACCGTCCGGCGCCCTCTCGATGCGCCCCCCTCGCTCCACGTACACGTCGTCGGGTCCGTTGACCATGACTTCGGTCACCTCGGGGTCCTGCAGCAGGAACTCGATCGGACCGAACCCGACGACCTCGTCTGACACTTCGTTGACCATGCGGGTGAGCTCGCGCTGGGGAAGCATCGCCCCGCTCGCCCGCAGCAGCGCGAGCGCCTCGTCGCGCACGTGCACCCGCCGCTGGGTGCGCGGCGCGGTGGCGAGCCCGCGCGCGTCGACCCGCTGGCGCAGATCCTCACGGAGCTGCCGACGGACGGGTCCGAGCGGATCGGCGCTCACGTCGCCTCGCCACCTCGCAGCACGCGCTCGGCGAGCCTCGCGAAGGCGCGCCCGACCTTGCCCTTCGGCGGCACGAGCCGTCCACGATCCTGCGCTCGGGGCACCGCTCGGTCGGCGGGAACGACCGCGAGCGGCGCGGCGCCGAACACGCGCTCGACGTCGCCCGGGGTGATCTCGCTCCGCGCGGCGCGGTTGACCACGAACCCCACCCGACCGTCGAGCCCGAGCGGGCGTGAACACCTCGATCGCCCGCGTCGTCGCACGGAACGAGAGCACGTCGAGCGAGAGCACCTCGAGCACCCGGTCGGCGGACTCGAGCCCGGCGGCGGTGAGCTCCCCCAGCTCCCGCGGAAGCGAGACCACGACCACGTCGCACGCAGTGGCGGCGGCACGCACGATCGCGGCGAGGTCACCCCCCGTGACGATGCCGGCCTTCTCGGCAGCGGGCGCCGCCAACGCCTTGAATCCGGCAGGGTGCGCTCCACAGTGCGTCGTCGAGGTGCGCGCTCGTGAGCTCGTGCACGAGCGGAAGCAGGTCCGAGAGCGTGTGCACCTGGTCGTCGGGCACCCCGATCGCGGCCGACACGTCGCCATAGGTCGAGTCGGCGTCGAGCAGCACGCAGTCGAGGTCACGGCGCGCGAACGCTTGTGCGAGGTGGGTCGCCACGAACGTGGCCCCCACACCACCCCGCGCGCCGTGCACCGCCACGACCACGGCGCGCTTGTCCACCGGGTGCGAGGTCGCGACGGTCGCCGCTGCCGCCCCCGCGAGCGCGTCACGCTCACCCGGCCAGAGGTAGAAGCCGCGGGCGCCGACACGGATCGCGGCGCGGAGCGACGCCACCGATTCCCTGGTGTCGAGCGCGAGCACCGCGGGGCCGCGAACCGCCGCCGGCTCCACGAGCGAGGGGTGGGCCACGACCGCGTCGGGCTCGAGCTGGCGGACCGCCTCGGTGAGCTGACGATCGTCGGCGGCTGTGCCCACGACGCGTGCACCGCCGCTTCGATCGAGGAAATGCATGACCTCCTCGGCGACGTCGTGCGCCTCGAGGGCGAGCACGACCCGTGCGACTTCCGGCATGACGACCCTCCAGCACCGAACGCGGACACCACCGCACAGCAGGCTGCGCGGAGGAAGTGCGAGGGAGAGACGGTGCCCGGCAGAGGCCGTCGCACCGAGGGGAAGCGAACGTTACCGGCTCACCCCGAACGCGGTCGATCCCCGAACCGGCCGATTTCCATCCGCGTGTTCGGGGGACGCCGACGCCCCGATGCGGGGGATGCCACGATGATCCGAGCCGACGGCTTCCCTCGGGTACGGCCCTAGCGCTCGAAGGCGACCCATCCCTCGGCCGGGATCGGTATCGGCGTGCCGAGTCGTTCGAGCACGAGCTCGCGTGACACGACGATGATGCGCTCGGTGCCGGCCGCGGCTTCGAGCCCGGCCAGGGAACCCTCGCTCAGATCCTCGAGCTCTCGACCGGCGCAGCGGGCGGCGAACGCCACCTGAGGGAAGTCGTGGGTGCTGGCAACGAGACAGTCCGACGACTCGACGTGATCGGCGATCGCCTCGCCGACCGATCGAGGACGGGCGCGCTCGTCCGAGGCCGCGGCTTCCAGGCGATCGAACGTTGTCACCTGCCAGGCGCCCCAGCCCGAGAGCACGACTGCCCCGACGACGATCACCGGCACGGGCCGTGTCCGGCTGCTCAGCGATCGCAGCCACTCGATGCCCACACCGGCCGAGAGCGAGAGCAGCCCAAGCGCGGGGAGCAGGAATCGAGGCGCCAGTCCGCCGATGAGGAAGACGTACGTCCCCGCCAGTGCGAAGCCCCCGAACGCGGCAAGCCTCGCTACGATCGGTCGCGCGGCCCTTGCTCCCGGTCGCCGCGACGAACGCGAGCACCACGAGCGCGATCCACCACGCGGCGCCCACGGCGGGGATCGCGTCGGAGCCGCGCAGGCCGATCAGCGGCCCATCCGTGACGGCGAGGTGCTCGCGCAGGCTCGCGGCCTCAGCTCCGAGATGCGAGCGGAACGCCGCCCTGTCGAATGCCTCGAGCGGTCCACCGAAGCGGAGGCTCATCTCGACGATCCAGGGCAGCGTGCCCGCGACGACGCCGAGCCACAGCGTGATGAGCCATCTCGCTCGCGACCGCAGCGCGGGCGCCGCGAGCCGTCAGCGCGAGACCGAGCACCACCGCATCGGAGGGGCGCATCAGGGCCATCGCCGCCGCGGCCAGCGCCAGGCATGCGCCTGCGTGGCGAAGCTCGACGGCTGCGCCACGCGTCGCGGTCCGCACGAAGCACCCGGTCACGCCCAGGGCGAGCAGGGCCGCCCAGAGGTTCGGCATGACCTCGGTCCCGTAGAAGAGCGCGGGCCAGCTCGCTGCGAAGAGCCCGGCGCCGACGACCGCCGCCGAACCGACGACCGGCACCCACAGCCGGAACACCACGACGAGCAGGACCGTCGACGTGACCGCGAGGAAGAGGCGCAACGCCCAGAGCGGCGTGCCGACCGAGGCCAGCGGCGCAACGAGCACCGTGATGCCCCTCGCCCTCGACGCAACGAACGGAAGCGCGTGCGCTCCGCGGGTCACCTGCGAGAGGTAGATCGCCTCGTCCCACGACGGCGCTCGGCCGAGCGAGCCGACGACGAGCTGACCGAGGAGCGATGCGCCGCCGATCGCCCACGTCCAACGCCGCGCGACCACCGGTTGCATGGCGCCACTCTCGCACGAGGTTCGTGGGATGCTCCCAGAACGCGCCCAGGCCGGAGGAGCACCGAGCCGATGCCACGTACGCCGAGCTGCCAGACATGCGGCGCGTCGGTGCCGGCCGACGCTCGCTTCTGTCCCGCATGCGGGGTATCCGTCGTATCCACATCCGACGTCGGATCCCGGCGTCCGGTGACGGTCGTGATCACCGATGTGGTGGACTCGACCGCACTCGGCGAGCGCCTGGATGCGGAGGCGCTCGGCGCGGTCATGACGCGCTACTACGAGACGATGCGTGGCGCCGTCGAGCGCCACGGCGGCTCGGTCGAGAAGTTCATCGGCGACGCCGTCGTTGCTGTGTTCGGGGCCTTGGAGGTTCACGAGGACGACGCGGTGCGTGCCGTGCGTGCCGCCCACGAGATGCATGCAGCGCTCGAGACGCTGAACGAGGAGCTCGAAGGGCGGTGGGGCACCCGCATCGAGGTGCGCAGTGGGGTCGCGACGGGAGAGGTGCTGGCAGGTGCTGGCGAGGCCGTGCTTGGGAGCCCGGCCAACCTCGCCGCCCGGCTGCAAGCCGAAGCCGGTCGGGGCGAGATCCTCCTGTCGGCCGATACGCATCGCCTGGTGCGTGACCATGTGCGAGCCGAACCTGCCGGGGCGCTCGAGCTGAAGGGATTCGGGGCCGCGGTCGGATGCTTCCGTTCGCTCGGACTTGAGGGGTCGGCGCGACGAGCAGATGCCACACCATTCGTCGGCCGAGAGCACGACCTCGCCCTCCTCGAGCTCGCCTACCGACGGACGATCAACCATCGGCGAGCCCAGCTCGCAACGGTGCTCGGCGAGCCGGGCATGGGCAAGACGCGCCTCGTGGAGGAGCTGATCGGCCGCATCGGGGCTGGTGTCAGGGTGCTCCGCGGACGCTGCCTTCCGTACGGGGAGGGCATCACGTTCTTCCCGGTCGGCGAAGCCGTATCGGCCGCTGCGGGCATCGGGCGCGGGGACGATGCGGAACAGGCCCAGGCCAAGTTGAGGGCGACGGTGCCGGACGATGCCGCGTCGATCGCAGCCCGGGTGAGCGAGACGATCGGGCTCGGAGGCGCGCCCGGCGCGCCCGACGAGACCCTCTGGGCGATCCGCCGGTTCTTCGAGCTGCTCGCTGCGGAGCGGCCGCTCGTGCTGGTCTTCGACGACCTGCAGTGGGCCGAGCCCACGTTCCTCGACCTCGTCGCCCAGCTCGTCGACCGAGGCCGAGGCGTCGCGGAGCTGGTCGTGGTCATGGCTCGGCCGGAGCTCGTGGAGCGGCGCGCTGACTGGGCCGGGGGTGCAGTCAACGCCGTCACGATCTCGCTGGAGCCACTGTCGGAAGCCGAGAGCTCACAGCTCGTGAGGAACGTGGCCGATGGAGGCCTCCTCGACGAGGATGCAGCGCGCCGCCTCGCTTCGCCGGGCGGCGGCAACCCGCTGTTCCTCGAAGAGTTCGTCGCGATGCTCATCGACGACGGGGTCATCGCGAACGAACAAGGGCGCTGGCACGTACCGGCGGACGTGGACGCGGCCGCCTCGACGCCCGCGACGCTGACCGGCCTGCTGACCGCCCGCCTTCACCGGCTGCCACAAGCGGACCGAGACGTGCTCGTGCGAGCGTCGGTGATCGGCAAGATGTTCCAGGACGACGAGTTGGCAGCGCTCATCGAGGGTGCGCCCGACCTCGACGATGTGCTCCGCCGGTTGCTCGAGGGCGACCTGCTCGTGGCGTCGACGCGACCGGGTGGCACGGAGGCCTACGCGTTCCGGCATCAGCTTCTCCGTGACGCCGCCTACTCGTCCCTGCCGAAGACGGTCCGAGCGGAGCTGCACGTGAGGCTCGCCGACCACCTCGAGCGGTCCTTCCCGGAGCGGCTCGAGGAGCTCGACGAGACCATCGGGTTCCACGTGGCGAGGGCCCATGACTATCGATCGGAGCTCGGCTCGCACGAGGAGTCGACGATCGCGCTCGCCGATCGGGCAGCTCGACACCTGAGCGCCGCCGGTACCAGGGCCATCGAGCGAGGCGACTCCAGGGCGGCGGCGCGTTCGCTGCAGCGCGCCGCCTCGCTCACGCGTGATGCGGGCCTCAGGGCGGCGATCCGTCTCCGTCTCTGCCACGCTCTGGGCGATACCGCGGACAACGCCGGCTACGACGCGGCGCTGGAAGCCGGGCTCGCCGACGCGGTGGCCGCGGGCGACGACCGCATCCGGACCCGCTTCGAGTACCTCGCGACCAGCATGGCGTTGGTGAGAGATCCGAGCGCCACCCCGATCGAGGACACCGTCGAGCGTCTGACCGCCCAGGCCCGGACGCTCGACGCCTTCGGCGATGCGGAAGGGATCGCGGAGTGCCACTATCAGCTCGCCACGGTCGCCTGGATCAGAGGGGATGCCTCGGCGTTCGAGCGGTGGGCGCGACGTTCACGGAACGAAGCCCTCGACCTCGGGAACACGCGCCTGGTCGGGCGTGCGACCGCGTACGTGGTCATCGCGTTGCTTCGCGGACCCACGCCCTTGCCCAACGCGCTCATCGAACTCTTGGCCATGCGAGAGAGCGCGACATTGAGCGGCTCGGCCGATGCCAGCGTTCGGCTCGGAGAAGCAGAGATGCTCACCTACATGGCCAGGCACGACGAGGCCATCGCGCTCATCGATGAGGCGGCAGCGGATCTCGCCGAGCTCGGAGCACTCGTTGAGCTGGCGGCGGCGGAGGCGGTGAGGGCGATCGTCGCCGACGGGCGAGGCGATCTGGAGGGAGCGGAGCGAGCGTTGCGCTCGTCCTACGAGCGGTTCCGAGCGATCGACGATGCCGCGAACGGGGGGCTCGTCGCGGTCGAGCTCGCCGACGTGCTCGCCCGCCTCGGACGCCACCCCGACGCTGATCGCATGGCCGCGATCGCGGCAGAGCTTGCCGCCGGATCCGACGTGGAAGCACAGGTCGGGTGGCGGACCGCGAGCGCCAGGGCACGCTCCGCACTCGGCGATGCCGACGGCGCCATGCGACTGGTGAGCGAGGCCGATGAGCGCCTCGCCACGTCGGACTTCACGATGCTTCGCGCCGACTCGATGGCGTCGATCGCCGAGGTGTTCGCGGCCCTCCGATCCTGGTCCGAGGCGATCGAGCGCGTGGAGGCAGCACGCAGCATCTACGCGGCCAAGGGGCACCTCGTCGGGGAAGACCGGACGCGGAAGCGTCTGGAGGAGCTGCGAGCGGCTCAGTCCTCGTAGCGGCGAGCGTCGGTGAATGCCGTATCGGTCGACACGATGCCGTCGATGCGCTGCAAGGGCCCGTAGACATCGGAGGCAACCGCCTCGAAGCTGTCGGCGCCGAGCTGCAGCAGGATGTCGAAGTCGCCGAAGATCACGGAGGCACCCTTGAACGTGTCGCGCAGCGGCCCGTGCTCGTCGGCCATGGCCTCGAGCACACCTCCGAGGGACCCCGGGGCGGTGCGCACTCGGACGATCGCGATCACCTCCGGCGTCCCGCGTTTCACACCCTTCTTCATCACGCCGACCTGCGCAACGCCTGCTTCCACGTTGTGCGCTGAATGCGCTCCACGCGCCCAGAGCTCGCCGGCGATCAGATCTTGCATCTCGGCCAGCGACTCGGTGCGAACATGTGCGAACCCGAAGTAGCCGCCGACCATCTCCGAGGCGAAGTACACCGGGCCGTCCGGAGGCGGCCCGAACGATCGCAGCGCATCGATCACGTCACGGATGTTCGCTCCGGGATCCACCGAGTCGATGAACACGAATGCGTGCACCCCGGTGTAGGCGAAATCGTCGTCGACCATGCCCCACCTCCGTCGGTCTCGAAGGCCATAGCCTGGCCCGACGACGGGTGATGCGCAACCCGGCTCAGGTCCGCTCAGGCAGAGCAGCCGATGAGGGCGAGCCTGACGGTCGGCGGCGCCACGCGAGCGCCCACGCTGCCGCGAGCAGCGCCACCGCAACAGCTGCCGCCGCCCACGGTTCCACGATCGGGCGGCCCGAGGCTTCCTCGGCCGCTGCTTCGGCCGATGCCAACTGGCCCTCGAGGGTCTCGATGCGTGCCGAGAGCTCCTCCCGCGCTGCGTCGCTGTGCGCGACCGCATCCGAGAGGGTGGCCGTCTGCGCCTCGGTGGACTTCTCCAGCTTCCGCAGGTCGCGCTGCGCGTGGTAGAGCTTGTTCCGAACCTTGCCGTTCTGGGTGAGCAGCGACGCCTCGCGGGCGGTCGCCACGATCGAGACCGAGCCACTGACCGGCTCGCCGAAGCCGGACAGGGTGCACGGGTCGTTGCAGAGGCCGACGTTGTAGTAGTCGCCCACGACGTCGGGAACGGTGAACGTGACGGCCAGCTCGGCATCGGTCGCGCGCTCCTCGACGACGAAGGTACCGACGCGGATCGCGCTCGGGGGCAGCGGACGGCCGGCCTCGACGACATCGTTGCCGGCGAGCAGGTACGCGTAGAAGGGCCCGCGGTCGAGCAGGCCGAGCTTGTCCTTGGGGATCGACACGTAGAGCTCTCCGGTGACCACGTCGCCCGGAAGGTGGTGCCTGCCCTCGAACTCGACGTACGCGCCGCCGTTGGCTCGCGCGACCGCAGGCGTGAGCCCGATCGCCACCAACGCCGTGATCGCCACGATCGCCGTCCGTGCTCGCATGACGCCTCCTCCACTCTCTTGGCTCGGCTCTTGGCCTCCGCTCGGCCCGGTCGTCCAGCAGACCGGCGCCGGGCACGTTCGGTTCCCGGAGGGCGGATGGAACCGATCGAGCGCCCGGGCGGTAGATGAGGTAGCGCGCGAGCGGAGCGCTTCCGTCGTCGAGAGGGGACACCACCATGCGCCGTCGCAGCAGGCTCGGATCAGGGCTCTCGAGGCCCGGCCTCCACAAGCTGGCCACGGTAGGGATGGCGATGGTCGTGCTGGCCACCGCCTGCACAGCGGAGCCACGGGGTGACGGCGCTCCCGCCGGTGAGGATCGCCCCGCCCAGGACATCGCGACCGAGATGCCGGTGCTGCTCGCCACCACCGAGGTGGGCGACGTCGCGATCGACGGAGCCTCGGGAGCCTTGCTCGCCGGCGGCCCCGGCACGGTCGCGACCCCCGGTGGCGACACCATGTACCGCGCATCGGCGGTCGAGGGCGACACCGTCGTCTCGACGCTCGACCCACGCACCGGCGCCACGGTGACCTCGACCCGGCTCGCCGGTGACCTCGAGCTCGCGATCGCATCGGTCTCTGGGCACGCGGTCGCCCTGGTACAGCCGGCTCCGGGCGCGCCGAGCGGCTCGCTGCCGGGACTGCCGGTACCCCGGTCGATCACACCCATCGTCGTGGCCGACCCGAGCGGAGCGGCTTCCCCGGCTCGGTTCCGGCTCGAGGGGAACTTCGAACCCGAGGCGTTCTCGATCGACGACCAACGGGTGTACCTGATCCAGTACCTGCCGGCCGAGGCTCCGGCGGTCTACCGCGTGACGGTCCTCGACACCGCAACCGGTGAGGTTCGGCCCGTGACCGGGCGCTTCAAGACCCCACCCGAGCGCATGCCGGGGGTGCGGCTCGGTCAGGTCTACGACCCGGAGACGTCGCAGATGTACACCCTCTACTCGAACCAGCCGGGTGCCTACGCGCAGGGGTACGAGCACGCAGGCGGCACCTCGCACGAATGGCCCGAGGAGACCTTCGTGCACGTGTTGAACCTGCGGAAAGGCTGGGCCTACTGCGCCGGCGTGCCGAAGTCGATGTGGGGTGGCACCGCGCGGGACCAATCGCTCGCGCCCTCGCCCGACGGCAGATGGCTCTACATCGTCGATGCCCGCCGAGGAACGATCGCCGTCATGAACACCCGCACCCTCGAGGTCGAGCGGACCGCCAGGGTCGACCTGGCCGCCACAGGCGACGCCGGCGGATCGGCATCGACGGTGCGCACGAGCATCGCCGTGAGCCGCGACGGCGACACGCTGTTCGTCGCGTCGGGAACCGCGCCCGGAACGGTCACGGCGATCGACATCAACGCCATGACGTTCACCGAGCGGTGGCCCTCACCGCTTCCTGTCTCGGGACTCGGGCTCTCGCTCGACGGCTCGGCGCTCTACGTGGCCGGCGACGGACAGATCGCGCTGTTCGACCTCGGAACCGGCCGGGCAGGCGTCACGGTGCCGACGCCGGTGACCGATCCGATCATCGGGGTCGACCCGCTCCCGGCTGCGGGCCTGGCGGGATGAGCACGCCGGAGCCTAGGCTTGCGTGACCGGACGGCCGTTCGACGAGCCAGACGAGCCACAGAGGACACGGGTGCGTGACGCCGACCCCCGCACGCTGGACCGAGCCCGTCGTGGTGAGCTGCCCGCGTTCGAGCAGCTCGTGCGCGAGTTCCAGGCCGACGTGTACCGGTTCGCCTGGCACCTGACCCGTGATCGCGACCTCGCCGACGACGTCACGCAGGACGCGTTCCTGCGGGCGTTCCGGTTCATCGAAGGGTTCCGCGGCGATCGCAAGTTCGGTTCGTGGCTGTTCGCGATCACCCGCAACTGCGCGATGGACGCCCTCAGGCGGGGGCGCTTCCCCCTGCTGCACGAGCACGACCGCGAGGTCGAAGGCTCGGTCGGCGACGCGACCGCGCACGCAGAGCTCGATGCGGCGCTGCGATCGATCTCGTCCGAGCATCGCGAGACGTTCCTGCTGGTCGAGGTCTTCGGTCTGAGCTACCAGGAAGCCTCCGACGTGCTGGGTGTCGCCACCGGCACGGTCAAGAGCCGCATGTTCCGCGCTCGCAAGGCGCTCTGCGCCGCCATCACCGATCAGGAGTCGGCCGATGCCGCCGGCGACGGCGAGGGACGGGCGTGATGATCTGCGATCGCGTGCAGCGCGCCGTCTCCGCCCGCATGGACGGGGAGCCGCGAGACCCTCGCGACCCGCCGGACCTCGAGGAGCACGTCGCCACCTGCGAACGATGCCACGCGTTCGCAGCGTCGGCCGGGCGGGTGCGCACGGCGGTGCGCATCGGCCCCGCGGAGCCCGTGCCCGACCTGGTCTCGAGCATCGTCGGCAAGCTCGAGCGCGAGCGGCGGACCGAGTCGCCTGCGCTTCCCCACGCTCCCCTCCCGCGAGGGGAGCAGGAATGGGCCGTGTCTCGGTGGCAGCGCGCGATCCCCGTCGCCGCCGCGCTCGTCGCCGGTGCGATCGTGGGAAGCGTGCTCGTCGGCGGACCGTTCCGTGGAGCCGACCGCGGTGGGATCTCGGCGAACGCCGTCGTGCTAGGCGTGCGCGCGGCCGCGCCGGCGCTCGAGTCGTTCGACGGAACGTTCAGCGTCGTGGAACGGGGGTTCTCCACCGAGGTGCCGGAACGCCGACTCGACGTGCGCATGGCGTTCCTCGCGCCACAGCGGTTCCGTATCGACGTCGTCGATCGCACGACCTATCCGGCGAGCGTGGCGGCCTCGGCGTCGAGCGACCTGACCTTCATCCAGAACGGTGCCGTGACCTTCCGCTCCGGTCCGAGCGGATGCCCGCAGGGCCTGGACGTCGCGTGCCCGACGACCAGCACCCGTCTGACCTCGGGTGCGACACCGACCGACCTCATGGTGCCGGTGGCGACCCTGGGCTCGGCCAAGGGCCTCGACGTGCTCGGCACCGACCGTATCGACGGCGCGCAGGTGGTGCGCCTGCGGCTGTCCTTCTCGCGGGCACAGGCGATGTTCCCGTTCCTCTGGATCGACGAGCTCGCGGGCGCCGGGGCGGGAACGGGCGCCGCCTCCTCAGCGAGCACGTGGAGGCCCTTCTTCCCCCGCGACCGGGTCGAGGTGGAGCTCGACGCCGAGGGCTGGGTGCCCCGACGCATCACCGTCTATCCGGCCTCGAGCGAGCGGCGTCGAGCGTGGGAGCTGCGGTTCGGGCTTCCGGTCGAGGCTGCAACCAGGCCGATCCTCGATGTGGTCGCGACCGGCATCGCCGCCGAAGCGCCCGACGCCTCGCTCTTCGAGGTCGCCAGTAGGGCTGCGCCCGCCCTGACGCTCGCCGAGGTCACCGAGGCGATCGGGCGCCCGCCGGCCACGCCCACGTTCACCGGGGAGCTCCGCCTCGAGACGTCGGTCGCGCCGGCGCCCTCGACCGACGAGACTTCCCTCGACTCGATGCTCGTCTACGCCGACGGGCTCGATCACCTGCGGGTGGGTGAGCGTGCGGGTCCGCACCCCGAGGTCGTCGGGCGGGGGGCCACCCCGATCGTGTTGCCCGGCGGTGGTGTCGCCTACTACTCCGAAGCCACGGCGACCCGCGGACGTCGCATCACGATCGTCGCGAGCGACACGACGCTGGTGCTCGAATCCAATCTGCCCGCGGCGCGGCTGCTGGAGATCGCGGCGTCGATCCCGGTGCAGGGAAGGCCGCTGTCCTGAACGGCATGGTGCGGCCGCTCGTCGCGGCGCTGGCCGGACTCGTGGTGGGCGCGGTCGTGACCGTGGCGATCCAGGGCGATGCGACACCGGCCCCGGACGGGCGAGCCCCGACCTCACCGGCGGCGACGCCATCTCCGACCTTCCTGGCCTGGGTCCCCGGCGGCCTGCCGGCCGGGTTCGACGACCGCGTGCGAGCGCTGGCCGAGACCGGCCCGGTCACGACCGTCGCCGAGGATCACGCGTGGCTCGAACGCTCGTGGAACGCCTCCGGCGAGATCGTCGACCGGACGCGGGCGCCGTACCGGCTCCCGATCGACACGATCGCGGTCGATGTGGCGTCGTTCGGCGCGTTCCTGTCCGACCACGATCGTGCGCTCGCGACGCCGATCGCGTCGGGCCAGGGCGTGTTGAGCGCGACCTCGGCGTCGCTGCGCGGTCTCGGACCGGGCGCGGAGCTGCGGTTCGCGGGCGGTCGCACGGTGCGGGTCGCCGCGGTGCTTCCCGACGCGGCGATCGGCGGAGCCGAGCTGATGGTGTCGCGCGACACCGGCAGCGCGATCGGTGTGCGCTCCGATCGCTACCTGCTGCTGCGCCCCGCCGTGGGTCACCGCATGCGCTCGGGAACCCTGCGCCCGCTGCTGCGGTCGCTCTTGAACGACCGGCCCGGGGCGATCGACCGGGTGCAGGTTCGCACGGCGAGCGAGACGCCGCTGCTGCGGCCCGGCGACGCCGTGCTCTCCACCGCCCGGACCAAGATGCTGTTCGGCGAATTCGCCGCCCGTCCGGAACCCGGCCGCCCCGGCTACCTCGATCTCGACCCTCGGTGGGTCGGCGAGCACCTCGTGACCACACGCCTTCCGCTGCTCGGACGCGTCACGTGTCATCGCTCCATCGTCGGCGCCCTGCGCGGGGCGATGCGAACGCTGCGCGAGCGCGGCCTGGCCTCCACGATCGAGACCTACGACGGGTGCTTCGCTCCGCGGCTGATCAACCGCGATCCGTCGGCCATGCTTTCCCACCATTCCTGGGGCATCGCGGTCGACCTGAACATCGCTCGCAACTACTACGGCGAGCCGCCCGATCAGGACCCCAGGCTCGTGCGCGTCATGGAGCGCTGGGGGTTCGCGTGGGGCGGTCGGTTCATCGTTCCTGACGGGAATCACTTCGAGTACCACAGGGAACCTGCACCCCCGGCGACCCCTACGCCCGCCGCCGAGCCCGTCGAGGAGGCGGCCGAGAGCCCGGTTGCACCCGAGGCGGTCGCGGTCGAGCCGCCTCCGTACTTCCTCGCGTGGACGCCCGGGGGCCTGCCCGCCGGGTTCCGCGAGCGCGTCGGCGGGCTCGAGGGGCTCGCCGAGACCGTCGTCTTCGCCGGTGACACGGCCTGGCTCACCCGCTCGCTCGACGCCGAGGGCAGGGTCGTCGACGAACCCCCCGCCCCCTTCGAGCATCCGATCGATGCGTTCGCGGTCGATCCGTCCGAGGTGGCGGCGTTCCTTCCGAAGGGCGTCCGCGGTCGTGTCGTGGGGGCGCTCGAACGGGGAACGGCGGTGATCGGCACACGCGAGGCGTCGATCCGCCGCCTGGGCGTGGGCGGCACGCTCGAGTTCGGACGGCGCTCGGTGCGGGTCGGGGCGATCGTGCCCGAAGAGCTCATCGGATGGGCCGAGATGGTCGTCGCCCGCGACGTGGGAGCCGAGTTCGGCATCGTCGACGACCGGCACCTGTGGGCCTACCTCGCGCGCCCGGCGGACGGCGAGCGCCGGCGCGACCTCGTCACGTTCCGACGCATCGTCCGCCGGCTCGTCCCGGTGTCGGAGCCCATGCGGGTCGAGGCGCCCGGAACCAGCCCGTACATGCGCGTGGCGAACGGGGTGAACCCACCGATCGTGCTGAAACAGGCGTTCGGCGAGTTCGCGGCGGCCCGCGACCCGGGCAACCCGGCCTTCTTCACGCTCTCGCCGGCATGGGTCGAGGCGAACCTCGTCACCCGCACCATCCCACTGCTCGGCGAGCTCACCTGCCACCGGGCGTTCATGCGCGACCTGCTCCGTGCCATCGACGAGGTCCGGCGACGCGGGCTCGGCGGCGAGATCCACTCGACCGCCGGGTGCTTCAACGCCCGGACGGTGGCCCGCAGCCCCACGAACCCTCCGTCGTTCCACGCCTACGGAGCAGCTGTGGACATCAACGCCCCCGAGAACGCCTTCGGCGCCGAGCCGACGATGGACCCGCGCATCGTGGCGATCTTCGAGCGCCTCGGCTTCAACTGGGGAGGCGATTTCGTCATCCCCGACGGCATGCACTTCGAATACGGCGGAGGACCGCTGCGCGCAGACGAACCCGCCTAGGCCCGATGGCCGCCGAGGCTAGGACTTCCGTCCGTTGTTGCGATGCCCACGCGCATGCGACCCTCGTACGACCTTAGGACCCAGACCCCTCACTCCGACCCCCAGGAGGATCCGCCCTCATGCCCGTCCGCCGCGCCCGAATCTCGGCGAGGATCACCGCGCTCGCGCTCCTCGCATCTCTGCTCACGCTCCTGCCCGCCGGCACGGCGGCCGCCGCCGTTCCCGCCACGGAGTCCGACGACGTCGGCATGCTCGACGGTCTGGTTCGCACCATCGAGGTGGTGGGCGACCGCGTGTGGGTCGGCGGCACGTTCACGCAGATGCGCAACGCCACCGGCACCCCCGCGCGCACCGTGTCGAACCTGGCGGTCTTCGACGCCGTGACCGGTGCGCCGGATCTCGACATCACGATCCCCGACATCACCCGCGACCCCGGCGTCGCGGTCGTCTACGACCTCGCGCTCGGTCCCGACGGATTGCTGTACATCGGCGGAGCGTTCGATCACGTCGGCGGCGTCGTACGCCGCAACATCGCGGCGATCGATCCGACCGACGGATCGGTCGCGCCCTTCTCGCCGGGCACGTCGATCGTGAGGAGCGTGCTGCCGACCGCGACGGCGATCTACGTCGGCACGTCGAACCTGCTGAGCTTCCAGCTCGACGAGTCTCCCACGCCCGGCTTCGACCCCCCGCAGATGCAGACCGACCTTTCCCTCCGCTCGCACAACACGCCACCGCAGGTGCGCGACATGGAGCTCGCGGGCTCGACGATCGTCGCCGCCTGTCAGTGCGACAGCACCGTGCAGGGCGGGGTGACGCGCCCGGCAAAGGCCGCGATCAAGGTCGATGCTGACACCGGAGCGGTGATCCCGTGGACCCCTCAGAACCTGACGGCTGCGAGCGGCTCGTTCGGCATCAGCCTGCTGATCGAGACCCACCCCGGCACCGGGGAGCGGGCGGTCTTCATGGCGGCCGGCGGGTCCGACTTCACCGGCGCCTTCGACCTCGACACCGCGGCTCAACTCTGGAAGACCGACACCTCCGGCTCGTCGCAGGTGGTCGGATGGTTCGACGACGTGCTCTACGTGGGCGGTCACTTCGAGTACATCGCCCAGACCCCCGGGCAGCTCTGCGGCAGCAACGGCAACCCCAACACCGGATGCCTGCGCCTGCCGCGACTCGTCGCCCTCAACCCGGCCGACGGCCGCGCGATGCCGAGCGGCAACCCGTGGAACCCGGGCATCTGCTGCCGCTACAACGGCACCTGGGCGATCCAAGCTGACCCGGCCCGCGGCCACCTGCACGTCGGCGGCGAGTTCACCAAGGTCGGCGGCACCTATGTGACCGACGGCACCACGTGGAGCCTCTCCGGCGCCTCGACCCAGGCGTTCGTCGCCCGCTTCTCGGGCACACCGACCACCGTCGAGACGCTCGACGTCTCCATCGCCGGAACCGGCGATGGCCGCGTCACGAGCGCTCCCACCGGGGTGGACTGCACCGCCGATTGCCAGGCCGAGTTCCCGACCGGCACGTCGGTGACGTTGACGGCCGCGGCCGATGCGGGATCGACCTTCACGGGATGGTCCGGCCAGTGCTCTGGCGTCGGTACGTGTCAGGTCACGATGAACAACGCGCGCTCGGTGACGGCCACGTTCACCGCCGACGCGCCGCCCCAGAACCGATGCGGTCGCATCACCGCCACGACGAGCGACCGCGGCAACGCCGACGTGATCACGATGTCGGACGCAGGCACGGCGAGGGTGCGACTCACGACGGGCCCGTCGGCCGACCGCGACCCCGTGTGGTCGCCCGACTGCACGCGCATCGCGTTCGTGTCGACGCGGACCGGCGATCCTGAGATCTTCGTGATGGACGCCGACGGGACGAACCGGCAGCGGCTCACCCAGAGTGCGGGCGCCGACGTGCACCCGGCGTGGTCGCCCGACGGCGCCCGCATCGCGTTCACCTCGACCCGCACGGGCAACGCCGAGATCTTCGTGATGGACGCCGACGGGACGAACGAGTCGAACCTCACGACCAACGCGGCTCGCGACGGCTCGCCGGCGTGGTCCCCCGACGGCGCTCGCGTCGCCTTCGAGAGCGACCGCGGCGGCCAGACCAACATCTGGACGATGACCGGCGGCGGCGGAGGACTGCTGCGGCTCACGAGCGGCGTGGGCCGTTCGACGGCTCCCGCGTACTCCCCCGACGGCGCGACGCTCGCCTTCGTGAGCGATCGCAGCGGAAGGCGGCAGATCTGGCTCATGGATGCCGACGGCACGACCCCGCGCCGTCTCACGCGAGACCGCGGGAAGCACACCCACCCGTCGTGGTCACCGGCCGGCACGCGACTCGTCTACGCGAGCACGCTGAGTGGGCACAACCAGATCTGGCGCATCCGAGCCGATGGATCGGGTGCCGTGAACCTGTCGGGCAACGGTCGGCTCGAGACGACGCCGGCCTGGAGCTGAGGCCGATCAGCATCGGGCGGGCGCATGCGATCGCGCGGACCGGCCTGGTCGCGCTGATCACGCTCGGCTCGCTCGGGTCGGTCTCCGACGCCCATGCCTGGTCCAACGGCGCGCGCGGTCCGAACTCGTTCGGCACGCACGACTGGATCGTGCGCGAAGGAGTGCGGCTCGCCGGACGGGCGGGCGGATGGGTGTGCCTGCACGCTGCCCTGCGGGCGACCGACGACCCCGACACGGTCGATGGCATCGATCACGCGTCGGGCACCTGGTGGCACGTCTGGGACGAGTGGGGGTCGACCTACGGAGGCGCGCCCGAGGCGGTGGCCGTGTGGCACCGCCGGGTGGAACGCCAGCTCGGGCGAGGCCGACGGTGCCCCGCGAGCCGGGCGCTCGGACTCATGGCGCACATGCTCGGTGACGTCGCCCAGCCGATGCACACCGACCAGATCGACGCGGAGGACTCCGTGCACTCGAGCTACGAGAGCTCGGTCGACGAGCGATGCGGACCGGGTACGTGCCGCTACCGGGCCCGCGACGACGGGCATCGAGGAACCAGACCGCCGTTCGCCCTCACGCGTTCGCTCGCACGCCAGGCGCACGACGACTACCGGGCGCTGGTGCGCGGCTTCCGCCGGAACGGGTATTCGAGCAGGGTCGACGCGATCACGAAGCGCCAGCTGAACAGGGCCGCGAACGCGCTCGCCGACCTCATCCGGGCGCTGTAGAACCCGCGTCTCCGTCGCCCACTTCCGCTGCGCTCTCGTGCATGCCACGCGACGGATGTCGTGACGGCGATTCGTGGCCATCGTCGGACATGTGGATGCGTGATCGCCGCTCCGCGGACCACGTAGGCTCGGGTCGATGCACGCCGAACAGCCGCCGCAGCCGCACCTGTACACCGATCTGGCGCCGTGGTTCCACCTGCTCACAGCGCCTGCCGAGTACGAACCGGGAGCCGCACACGCGCTCGCGACCCTCACCGAGACCATCGGTACCGCCCCCGCGACGATCCTCGAGATGGGCTCCGGCGGCGGGAACAACGCGTTCCACATGAAGGCGCATGCAACCCTCACCCTCACCGACCTGTCGGAGGACATGCTGACGCTGAGCCGCACGATCAACCCGGAGTGCGAGCACATCCAGGGTGACATGCGCACCCTCCGGCTCGAAGGCCGTACGTTCGATGCGGTCTTCGCGCACGACGCCATCAGCTACCTCACGACGGAGGACGACCTGCGTGCGGCGTTCGAGACCGCATTCGTCCATCTGCGCCCCGGCGGTGCGGCGCTCTTCGAACCCGACCACGTGCGCGAGACGTACGCCGACGCCACCGACCACGGGGGTCACGACTCCCCCGACCCGCACGATCCGCGAGCCTTGCGGTACCTGCAATGGCGGACCGACCCCGAGCCGGACGACACCTGGTACCTCGACGAATTCGCGTACCTGCTGCGCGAGGCCGGCGGCGCTCTGCACGTCGCGAGCGATCGACACATGCTCGGTCTGTTCCCGCGGGCCACCTGGCTCGAGCTGCTCGCGGACACCGGCTTCGTCGACGCGCGTACGGTTGCCGGCGTCTACGAAGAGGAAGAGGTCGGCGGCGAAGGATTCCTCGCCAGCAAGCCTGCCTGAGTAGGCACCATCAGCGCGCCCGTTCCACGGTAGGCTCGAAGGCCATGGCGGTGGTCACGCTTCGAGCGCCGTTGTCCCAGCGTGCCGGGGGAACGAACGAGCACGACCTCCCCGGCACGACCGTGGGCGAGGTGCTGCGCGAGCTCGAGCGGCGCCATCCGCCGATCGTGGGCTGGATCCTCGACGAGCAGGGCAAGGTCCGCCCGCACGTGAACGTGTTCGTGAACGGGGAGCGCATCACCGACGACGTGGCCGTGGCACCCGCCGACGTGCTGCACGTGC
Organism: uncultured Actinomycetes bacterium; assembly: GCA_963790335.1. Taxonomy (GTDB): domain Bacteria; phylum Actinomycetota; class UBA4738; order UBA4738; family HRBIN12; genus JAOUEA01. The sequence goes on from CAWBOB010000008.1 coordinate 166,250, forward strand.
TCCCCTCGATCTCCGGAGGGTGAGCGCATTGACATCGACCGAGCTGCTGGTCGGCACCAAGAAGGGCCTGTTCGTGCTGCGGGGAATCCGTCCTCGGGTGAGCCGTTCGAGATCGCGACCCGCGCGTTCGCCGGCGACGTCGTCGAGTTCGCGATGCGCGACCCACGCACCGGACGCTACTTCGCGAGCCAGACCTCCGGCTTCTACGGGCCGCGACTCATGTACGCCGATGACCCCGCCGGTGAGTGGACCCAGGCCGAGGGACCCGTCTTCCCGGAAGAGGGTGAAGCAACTCTCGAACGTATCTGGATGGTCAAGCCCGGCGAGCGTGACGGGCTGCTCTACGCCGGCGTCGCGCCGGCCGCGCTGTTCACCTCGGCCGACGACGGCGCGACGTGGTCGCTCAACGAGCCCCTCTGGAAGGAGCACCAGGCCGGCGACTGGCAACCCGGCGCCGGCGGGCTCGCGCTGCACTCGATCTGTCCGTGGCCCGGCGATCCCGAGCGGCTCGCCGTCGGCGTGAGCGCGGCCGGGGTGTGGATCACCGACGACGCCGGCCAAACCTGGCGCACCGGCTACGAGGGTCTCGTGCCCGAGTACATGCCCGAGGAAGCCCGCGAAGGCACCAACGCGCTCTGCGTGCACAACATGCACCGGGCGCCGACGCGGCCCGAGCGACTGTTCATGCAGTTCCATGGCAACGTCTACCGCAGCGACGATGCAGGATCGAGCTGGAACGAGATCCGGTCGGGCCTTCCGACCGAAGGGTTCGGCTTCCCCTTGGCCATCGACCCCGCGGATCCCGACAGCGCATACGTGATCCCGCTCGTCGGCGCCGAGGACCGGGTCACGCCCGAGGCCCGGGTGCGCGTGTTCGAGACGCGCGACGCGGGCTCGACGTGGACCGCGCACGGCGACGGCCTGCCGGCCACCGAGGCGTACCTCACGATCCTGCGGCAGGCGTTCGGTACGACCGGAGAGGGCTCGCGTCTCGAGCTCTACTTCGGTGCCACGAGCGGCGACGTCTTCGGGTCCGCCGACGCCGGAGCCTCGTGGTTCCAGGTGCACGAACGCCTCGCGCCCGTCACGAGCGTCCGCGTCGCCTGACCCGGAGCGCCGGTCGGGTCCCAGCCGTGTCACACCCCCAGGCTAGTGTTCGAGGCATGGCACAGGTGACCTCGCTCGACGATTACCGCACCAGGCGCAAGGGTCCGCTCGCGATGGCGATCGAGCGACTCGACCGAGCCGTCGCTCGCCTCGATCCGCTGGTGCACGATCGCACGGGCCAGCTCGCCCCCTCGGTCGAGCGCGAGCTGGCGGTGATCGCGCGTGACGTCGGTGCGGCCCTGCCCCTCGAGGCCGCGATCCGCGCCGAGCGGCTTGCGGACCTGCTGGAACATCCCGCCGCATCGGGCTGATCGCTCGAGGCCGTGGCGTCGCCCCGGCATGGTGCGAGGGGAGCAGGTATCAAGCGTCTCGTCTGCACGTGCTCGGGCGCCGGCGGCGTAACCCCCGGGGCCTGAGCATGCCTCCCGCGGCATGACTCGCGCGTGGGTTCTGCTCCCCTCGCGGATACCTCTCGGTACCCGATGCGACGCTACACCCGCCGAGACGCTCGGCGCAAACGGATCAGCGACGCGAGCCGGGTCCGCGGTTCGCTCGATGCGTGCGCGACCGCAGCACGACCCACGCCAGCACCAAGGCGACCCCCGCTGCGCCCACGGCCGCGGCGACCGAGGGACGCGGCGGCGGCACGGCCCGCGCGATGCGGGTTCGCAACCGCACCGGCCGCCGGAAATCTCGCACCTGCCACCCGCGCTCCTCGGCCTCACGGCGAAGGTCGCGATCGGGGTTCACCGCCACCGGATGCCCGACGGCCGCGAGCATCGGCAGGTCGGTGATCGAGTCGCTGTACGCGTAGGAGTCCTCGAGATCGATACCGATGCGCTGGGCCAGGTCCTCGATCGCCGCTGCCTTCTGCGCCCCGTACGCGTAGAACGCCAGCTCTCCGGTGTACCGGCCGCCGTCGTCGATCTCCGCACGGGTCGCGATGACTCCGCTGGCTCCGAAGTGCTGGCTCAGGGGACGCACGACCTCCTCGGGTGAGCTCGACACCACGTAGATGCGCCGGCCCTCGCTCCGGTGCAGGGCCATGAGGTCGAGCGCCTCCTGGTACACGTACGGATCGATCACGTCGAAGATGACCTCGCGCACGAGCGCCTCGACCTGATCATGGCTCCAGCCCTTCGTGAGCGAAAGCATGCCTTCCTTGAGGCGCTCCATCTTGTCCTCGTCGGCCCCGACGAGCAGGTAGACGAGCTGGGCGTACGCCCCTCGCAGCAGCTGCGACCGCGACACCATGCCGGCGCGGTAGAGCGGACGCGAGAGGGCGAGCGACGACGACCGGGAGATGATCGTCTTGTCGAGATCGAAGAACGCTGCTTGCATCGTGGTCACCATCGTACGGTCGGGCACCGACCTGGAACGACGACGCTATCGGCGCGTCTTCCCGATCGCGGAACGGAGGGTTCCGATCCACGCGAGCTCGGCTTCGGCCAACGCCTGCTGGCGGCGGAGCATGGCCGTCGAGATCGCGCGACCGGCATCACGGTCCGAGGCCGTGCGCCCCAGCTCCGCGCCCACGGCGTCGAGCAGCTCGCGCACCGCTCGCTCCCGAGCATCGACCGCGGCTCGAGCGACGGGGACCGGAACGACATGGACGAAACCGAGCGCGACCGCCCCGGCATCGAAGGGCTCGAGCCCGCCGGACATCTGGGCCACGCCGCCAGCCAGGTGCTCCCGGCCGCGCCTCGTGATGCGGAACACCCGCCGGTCCGGGCCCTCACGCCCTTCCTGCACCTTGCCGACGATGGCACCGGCGCGCTCGAGCCGCTTCAGGACCTGGTAGACCGATGCACGGCTGAGCTCGGTCCACAGACCCATGCCCCGTTCGCGGAACCGTTCGAGCAGGTCGTACCCGTGCATCGGCGCCTCGGCCAGCAGCCCGAGCACCGCCACTTCCACCTTCGTCGCCATCGCTCCTCCGCATCTAGTCTGTATTGGACTACCGGCAGTGTACCCGGGCAGCTGCGGAACGGGTGAGCTCAGCGGCGGGTAGCCTTGGCGGCGGAGGCGTCAGGGTTCCTGGTGGGCCCCGCGGTCTTCAACACCGTTCGAGGGGGCGCAAGCTCCCTGGCGGGTTCGATTCCCGTCCGCCTCCGCTCCGAAGGGCCTTCGACCGATCGTGGGTCGCCCAGCCCATGCCCTTCTTCATGCCGGTCGAAGGGTCAGGCTCGGTCATCCCCAGAGATCGATCTGCGGAAGCCCGGCGACGCCGAGCGCCTCGTTCAACTCCGCGCAGTGGTAGACGTCGTGGGCGTAGACGCGCTGCAGCACCCACCCGCGAGCGTGGACCCGTTCCTCGTCCCCCACCGGCGGACGATCTCCTCGTCGAGCATGCCGACCGTCCATCGATCGAGGCAGTGCTCGACGATGCGGAACGTCGAGTCCAGCGCCTCGGCGAGTGCCGCACCGTCGAGTGCATGGTCGAGGTCGTCGTCGCCCGGACAGTCGAACGCCGCGCTCGGGAACGGTGTCGAGTCGGCACCGGGCTCACCGGCGAAGTCGCAGAGCCAGAACACGCGCTGGCAAGCCGTGTGACCCGCGGTCGCCCATACCGGCCATCGGTCGGGCGACGGACGGATCGCCAGCTGCTCTTCGGTCATCGCCGCCACGACGTCGCGCATGCGCTCGTTGTGCTCGAGCCATGTGCGGAAGGCCGGCCTGATCGTCGGATCGCTCATGTGCTCTCGTACCTCCAATGTGAGGCCGTCGCTCACGTGTCGCCACGCTACCCTTGATATCCATGAGCTCACGCCAGCAGATGATCGGGCGGGTCAAGCGTCTCGCCGAGCAGGCCGACGTGGCCGTCGACGAGCTGCTCGAGTTCCTCGATTCCCCTACGGGCCGACGGCTCCGCCGCGTGCTGGCCGGGGCCGTCATCGTCTCGGTGCCGCTGATCATGCGCATCCCGGGGCTGAAGCGATCGCCCCTCGGCCGGCTGGTCACCGTGACCGGCGGCAGCGCCATCCTGATCGGCATCGCCGAAGCCATCAGGGATTGGGAACGCGCGGACGCCCCCGGGACCCGCGTCGGACCCGTGATCGACGTACCGCCCGCCCCCGCCGGCTGAGGCTCACGGCTCGGTGTCCAAGCCTCGCACTCCGGGCCCCACGTCGTCCGCCTCGGAAGGAGCACGCGGCGCCACGTCCTCGAGGAGGATCTCGTCGTCGATCTCGCCTGCACCGAGCGTGCCGACGCTGCCACGCCTGACCGCCCTGGCGTAGAGGAGCAGCGCCGGCAACCGGAGCAGCCCCGACACCACCAGCGCCGTCGGCACGGAGACCGAGCGAGCGATGAGTCCGATGCCGGGGCCGCCCGCGGCCTGGCCGATCGCGTCGGCCTGCCCTCCCACGGAGTTGATGGTGGCGCGGGTCTTCGGGTCGAGGCCCTGGTTGATCCACGCGGTGAAGACCGGCTCACGGATGCTGCGCAGCGTGCCCACGATCCAGAAGGCAGCGAGCGCCCACCAGAAGCTCGCGACCACGGCGAACGCGACGACCGAGATCACGAGCACGACGTCGACCACGGCCAGCACCCGGGCGACCGCAGCGTGGCCCTGCAGGTGCACCCTGCGCTTGACGATCGCGAGCGCCCCGATGCCGAGCAACAAGGCGCCACCGTCGAGCACACCGAACCAGACCGGCAGCGTCAGGCCGCCGACGACCGGCAGTCCGACATCGTCGATCAGGTGCAGGTCGCTCAGGCGGTCGAATCCTTCGGTCGAGACGCCGTGCAGCGCCGCGGTACCGAGGATGAGCAGGAGCACACGATGTGCGCGGACCGCTGTCGCAGCTTCCCGCATCGTCGTGGCGAGCGACGCGTACCATCGCTCCCCCGCTCGGCGTTCCGGCCGGAACCCTTCCTCGCGCATCGCGAACGCCATGAACAAACCGAGCACGAGGAACCCGCCGCCCGACGCGAGGATGGGTGCGCGCAGGCCCGCGAGCGACGCGATCGCGACGCAGGCCACGATGCCCACGAGCGATCCTGCGCGCCACCACTGTTCGCTCCGCAGGTACATCGGTTGCGCGGCGCGTTCCCCGATCTCGTCGGTGAGCCAGGCGACGTCGGCTCCGCTCTGGAAGGTCGCGAAGACGCCCCACAACGCCTGGGAGGCCATGGCCACCGTGAACGACTCGGAGACGCCGAGCAACAGGAACGCCGCCCCGGTGCCGATGAGCCCGACCACCACCGACAACCTGCGGCTCACGGTGTCGGCGACGATGCCGGTCGGCACCTCGAAGAGCAGATAGGTGCCTTCGAGCGCCGTGCCCATGAGCAGGAGCTGCAGGGGGCCGAGATCGAGCTCGACGATCAGGAAGACGCTGAACAGCACGGACACCAAATGATGCGAGAACCCCTCGCCGGTCGCGTAGACGAGGTAGGTGGTCTCGGGGCGCAGCCGTGTCACGGCGAAGCAGCCTACGCGCGCAGCCGCGTGACGGGCCGTTCATCGGACGGCCACGGCGATGTGGGAGCATCGCAGGCGTGAACGCGGTCCTCGACCCCGCACCCGACGACCGGCCTTTCGCCGTCGTCGACATCGGCTCGAACTCGGGGCGCATGATCGTGTTCCGCCTCCGGCAGGGTGAGCACCTCGACGTGCTCGAGGACGCCCGCGCTCCCCTGCGCCTCGCTCGAGCGTTGAGGGGGTCGAACGAGCTCGGCTCCGATGCGATCGAGCGCACCCTCGAGGCGCTGCACGACTTCGTGGCGATCGCACGCGGCGCCGGGGCGTCGCAGATGATCGCCGTCGCGACGTCGGCGGTTCGAGAGGCGACCGACGGCCATGAGCTCATCGACCGCGCGAACCGGCTCGGCGTGCCCCTCCAGACGATCGACGGCGAGCAGGAGGCCGGCCTCGGCTTCTTCGGAGCCGTGCACGACCTTCCCGTGACGAGCGGGCTCACCTTCGACGTCGGAGGCGGAAGCGCCGAGCTCTCGTCGTTCCAGGACCGCCGGCTCGTGCGCTCGTGGTCGATGCCGCTCGGCTCGCTCCGGGTGAGCGATGCCTTCCTGACTTCGGATCCGCCCAACGAGGACGAGCTCCGCGATCTGCGGAAGGCGGTCAAGGCCGCCCTGACCGAGGCGGGCATCAACGAGCTCGGCAGGCACGAGCATCTCGTCGGCATCGGCGGCACGGTGCGGAACCTCGCGAAGATGGATCTTCGACGTACCGACTATCCGCTGCCGCTGTTGCACGGTTACCGCATCGCGCAGAAGCAGCTGACCACGCTGATCGACGATCTGGCGACGCGCACGATGAAGCGGCGAGCTCGCGTACCGGGCCTGAACCCCGACCGGGCCGACACGATCGTCGGCGGGGCGCTGGTGATCCAGGGCATCGCCAAGCACGTGGGCGCCATGGAGATCGTCGTGTCGAGCAGGGGGCTGCGGGAAGGACTCGCCCTCGCGACCAGTGGCGCCGCCGCACCCTCACCGACCTGGGTCCGATCGATCTCGGTCGCGACCCTCGCCGCGCGGTTCCGCACATGGAACGCGCCGGCCGCCGAGCGCCGCACGAGCCTGGCGGCCGAGCTCCTCGCCGAGCTCGACCCGGCGGCGCCCGCCCGCCTGCGCGAGATGCTCGCCCACGCGGCGACGCTCCTCGACATCGGCCGTGCGATCGACTACTACGACCGCTTCCAGCACGCCGCGAACATCGTGGTCGCAGCCGATCTCGCAGGGTTCTCCCATACCGATCTCGGCGTGCTCACCGCGATCCTCCGACAGGCCGACGACGACACACGTCTCGGGCCGTATGCGAGGCTCGTGCCCGACGGCGACCGGCCCGCGGTCGTGCGAGCCGCGACCGTGCTCACGCTCGCCGACGAGCTCAACCGCCGCATCACCCCCGGCGCCCCGGCACCGATCTCCGCCAACTGGATGCGCAACGGCTTCGAGATCGTGGCACCGGTGCCGAGCGGGTGGCGGCCTCGAGGGGTCGCCCGGCGGTTCCGAACCGTGTTCGGCGGCGACCTCCTCGTCGTGGCCAACGACTCCAGCCCGGTGCTGGCGCCGGCGCTCGAGCCCGACTAGCACCGCTCGGAGCGGCCCCGGTCACCGGTCGACCGAGGAGCCGGCGCCGACTTCCGACGGCAGCCAGCACTCGACGGTGGTGCCGGCCTCGGCCGAGCTGGAGAGCCGGCACCAGCCCCCGACCAGCTCCGCTCGCTCGATCATCGTCGCGAGCCCCAGGTGCCCCGGCTCGGGCGGCTCGACGCGCCCTGTGTCGAACCCCGAACCGTCGTCGGTGACGATCACGGTGACACCGTCACCGGCGGTCGCCACACGCACCGAGACGCGCGAGGCTCCGGCGTGCTTGCGGGCGTTCGCGACCGCTTCCTGCACGATGCGGTACAGCGACACCCGCAGCACGGGTGGCGGCTCGTCGCTCAGCTCGTCGATGATCTCGTAGCTCCAACCAGCCTCCTTGGCCGCGTAGGAGAGGTACTGATCGATCGCCGCGACGAGACCTTCTCGGTCGAGCGCGGCCGGATGCAGCTCGAACACGAGCGATCGGAGCCGCTCGATCGAGTCGCCCACGATCGAGCGCAGCTCACCGAGCGCCGCGGTCGTGATCGTCTCCGGCCGCTCGGCGAGCATCGCAAGCCGCAGGTCGACGGCGCTCATCACCTGGATCGGATCGTCGTGGATGTCGACCGCGATGAGGCGGCGTTCCTCCTCCTGGGCGGTCTCGACCTTCTGTGCGAGATCACGGCGCTGCTGGATCGTGCGTCGCAGCATGTCGAGGCTGCGCCGTAGCTTCTCCTCGGCTTCCTTCTCCGCCGTCACGTCGAGCATGATGCCGCGCCAGTACGCCGGTGCGCCTTCCCGGTCCCTCACGAGCAGGGCGTCGTCACGGATCCACACGAGCCGCCCGTCGGTCGCACGCACCCGGTACTCGGCATGGAAGCGATCGCCGGCCGCGTTCGAGCGCTCGTTCTCGGCGCGAACGGCTTCGACGTCGTCGGGGTGGATGATGCGCAACCAGAGCTCCTGGTCGGACCCCCACTCCTCCTGCGTGTACCCCAACAGCGCTTCGGCCTGCGGGCTGGTGTAGAAGTTCGTCGAGTACTCGTCGGGGTAGTCGAGGTAGAGCATCGCGGGGATGCCCTCCACGAGCTCGCGGTAGTCGCCGACGAAGGGAGCGTCTGCATCGTGCTCCGCACGAACGTCGCTGCTTCGGGCGTCGCTCATGCGCCCGTCAGACCCTCGAGATCAGCCCGGCGAGCAGCGCCACACGCGGCACGACACTCGTGAGGTCGAGCCACTCCGCGGGGGCGTGATCGTCCCCTCCGATGGGTCCGAGCCCGTCGATCGTCGGGGTGCCGGCAGCGCTGGTCGTGTTCGCGTCGCTCGCTCCGCCGGTGGCGGCGTCGTGCAGCTCGAACCCGAGCTCCGCGGCGATCTCGATGGCCAGCGCAGCGAGCCTCGCGCCGCCTTGCCCCTTCTCCATCGGCCGATGCCATCCGTTGCCGTGGACGCGTGCCGTGACACCCTCGACACCGTGGTCCGAGCAGAGTCGCTCGATCTCGCCTTCCGCCTGCTCGAGGGTGACGAGCTCCGGCGAGCGGAGGTCGACCTGCAGCTGGCAGCGTTCGGGAACCACGTTCGTCCGTGTGCCACCTCGCGCGACGCCGACGTTGACCGTGACGCCCGGCCAGCGGCCGTTGAGTGCCTGCAACGCGATCGTGGCGTGGGCAGCGGCGAGCACCGCGTTCGCTCCCTTCTCCGGCTCGACCCCCGCGTGCGCGGCTCGCCCGACGAACTCCATCGTGTAGTCGGTGATGCCCTTGCGGGCGCTCACGATGTCGCCGTTCGCGCGAGCACCTTCGAGCACGAACGCGGCGTCGTGCTCGGGTGCCAGCTCCCGGATCACCGAGCCCGACATCGGCGAGCCGATCTCCTCGTCGGGATTGCAGACGTACGTGATGCGCCCGAACCGGTCGAATCCGGCGTCCTGCAGCACCTCGACCGCGTGGAAGCCGGTGAGCAATCCCCCCTTCATGTCGGAGACGCCGGGTCCACGCGCCAGATCTCCATCGACGCGGAAGGGTCGCTCGGCGACCGTGCCCTCGTCGAAGACGGTGTCCATGTGTCCGACGAGCAGCACGTTCGGACCGCCTGCGCCCTCGATCGTGCCGATCACGAGATCGCCCAGCTGCGGCTCGCCGTCGGCGGGAGCGTGCGGCCGACGGTCGACCTCGAAGCCTCGGTCTCGCATGCGGGCTTCACAGAGGTCGGCGATCTCGTTCACACCGGACACGGAGAAGGAACCGCAGTCGACATTGACCATGCGCTCCAGCTCGGCCACGAACATCTCGTAACGCGAACCGGCGAGCTCGAGGAGCGGACCGGCCTGCATGTGCCTGACGCTAGCATGGGCGCCTCTCGGCGAGCAGGGGGACGACATGCCCACGGACGGCCTCGGAGCGGTGGTGGAGCGCGCGGGTGCTCCGATCCGCGTTGAACCCATCGTGATCGACGATCCAGAACCCGGCGAGGTGGTCGTCAGGCTGGCCGCGAGCGGTCTGTGCCATAGCGACGTCTGGGCGATCGAGCACGGGAACTGGGGTGCGCCGTGGCCGATGCTGCTCGGCCACGAGGGCGCGGGTGTGGTCGCCGCGGTCGGCGACGGTGTCGACTCGGTCGCCCCCGGTGACCGCGTCGTGATCACGTGGGCGGTGCCGTGTCGGCGGTGCCCGACGTGCCGTCGCGGAGCGCCCCGTCGATGCGCCCATCAACTCGAGCAACCCCCCCGCATCCACCGCACCGCGGGCGACGACGTCCTGACCGGTGTGCTGCACTGTGGCACGCTCGCGACCCACACGGTCGTCACCGAGCCCCAGGTCGTGCGCATGCCCGATGGGCTGGCCCTGTCCCGAGCCTGCCTGCTGGGCTGTGGTGTCTCGACCGGGATCGGCGCCGCCGTGCAGACGGCGCACGTCTGGCCGGGAGCCTCGGTCGCGGTGATCGGGCTCGGCGGCATCGGCCTGGCGGCACTGCAGGGGGCACGAGTGGCCGGCGCGGAGAGGCTGATCGCGATCGACGTCGCGCCGGCCAAGCTGGAGTGGGCTGCCGGGTTCGGAGCGACCGACACCGTCGATGCGAGCATGCTCGACGCGGTCGACACCGTTCGCGAGCTGACAGGGGGCGAGGGCGTGGACTTCGCGTTCGAGGCGGTCGGGCGTGCCGAGTGCGTTCGTCAGGCCGTGGAGATGCTCGGATACGCCGGCGTGGCCGTAGCCATCGGGGTGCCGCCACTGCCGAGCGAGGTGACGCTCACGTGGAACGGCGGCGACCGCGCCGCGTACCCGAACAAGGCGACGCTGCTGATCACCGACGGAGGCGATCCGATCCCGAGCGAGGACTTCCCGCGCATGGCCGCCTGGGCGCTCGATGGCGCGATCGACCTCGACACCATGGTCTCGCGAGAGATCTCGTTGACCGAGGAAGACCTCGACGAGGCTGTGCGGGCGATGCTCGCAGGCGAGGTCATCCGGTCGGTGGTCGTGTTCCCCGGGGTCGACGACCAGGACACTGGATGAACTGGATCTGGATCGTCGGCGCGCCGCTCGTTCGAGCGATCATGGGAGCCGTGTTCCGGGTGCGCGTCGAAGGCATGGAGCACGTGCCGCGCGAGGGCCCCGTGATCGTGGCGCCCAACCACGTCAGCGTGCTCGACGGCCCGGCCGTCTCGGCGATCACCGGCCTCGGACGATGGCGCCCGACCCGCAACCTCATCACCGACGACGCCTTCCACGGCGTGATCGGGTGGATCCTGCGGCAGGCGAGACAGGTCCCGATCCGCCGTGGGTCGGGAGACACCGGCGCGCTCGACGAGGCGATCGCGGCCGCGCGCAGCGGTTCCTGCGTCGGCATCTTCCCCGAGGGCAGGGTGAGCGACGACGCTCGCTCCGGCCTGCAACGCATCAGGTCGGGGCTGACCCGCATCGCGATGCCCAGTCTCACCCCGGTCGTACCCGTGGGCATCTGGGGAACGCACGAGGTGTGGCCCAGAGCCGGTCTCGACCGCGGCTCATTGCTCGAGCGGCACACGATGGGCATCGTCTACGGCAGCATGCTGGTGCCGCACCCAGGGGAACCTCCGGCGGAGTTCCGTGACCGCTATCGCGAGGCCCTGGATGCGGCCGTCACACGCGCGCGCACCCTCGCCGGAGACCCGCCGTGACCGGGGGGCAAGGAGTCGGCCGGAACGAGTGTTGAGGCCTGGAACGATCCGGCCGGCTCACGTCGTGATCCGTGCTCCCGCACCGCGCCGCTTGTGCGCATACATCGCCGCGTCGGCTCGAGACATGAGGTCTTCGACGTCGTGCGCCTCGAACGGGAACACGCTCGACCCGACGCTGATCGTGGTCACCACCGTGCGTCCTCGCAGCGTGACGGGCTCCGCGACCGCACGCTCCACCCGTGAGGCGACCGCCTGGATGACCTCGCTCGCCGATCCACCTCGGTCGTCGGGAAGGTCGGCGAGCAGCACGAGGAACTCGTCACCGCCGAGTCGGGCAACGAGGTCCGTGTCACGGGTGGCCTCGGTGAGCCGCGAGGACACGGTGCACAGCAGCTCGTCGCCCGCAGCGTGCCCCATCGAATCGTTCACGTCCTTGAAGCCGTCGAGGTCCATGAACAGCACCGCCACCGAGCGACCGTGCCTGCGCGCGCGAGCCACCGCGAGATCCAGGTGGTCCTCGAACATCGCGCGATTGGGAAGGCCCGTGAGGGCATCGTGGTAGGCCAGGTGCTGCAATGACATCTCCGCTTCCTTCTGTGCGGTGATATCGAACATCACGCCCTGCACGAACATCGCGCGGCCGTCCTCGTCGCGAACGACCTGCGAGCGGTCGTGGACCCAGACGACGCGTCCATCTGGGTGCAGATACCGATAGTCGCCGCTCTCGGGCTGGCCCGTCTCGATGAACGAGAGATAGTCGGCCTCGACGCGGTCGCGATCGTCCGCGTGGATCATCGAATCCCAGTCGCTGGCTCGAGCGATGTACTCGGCCGGTGAGATGCCGAGCAGCTCACGGATACGGGGACTCACGTAGTAGGTCGGCCCGTCGATATCCGGGGAGTCGATGTAGATGGCCGCCGGAAGCTGCTCGAGCAGGTTCGTGTACTTCGCCTCGGCCTCGTACAGGCTGCGCTCGACCTCGCGGAGACGGTCCTCCAGCGCCGTTCGATCCAGCCCGCCGATATCCGTGTCGCTCACGTGGGGGATATCGACCACTCTGCGGGCGACTGAAGCCTCGAAGCGCAACGGCGAGAGGCCGGCCCTTCGGGCCGGCCCCTCGATGCCGTGTCAGGGCGCCGCAATCGGCTCTAGCCCAGCGCCACCGTGTTGATCAGGTTCGAGTCGCGCAGCTTGCGCAGCGCCTCGCGCTCGATCAGGCGCACCCGCTCACCCGACAGACCGAGGACCTTGCCGGTCTCGCGCAGGCTGAGCGGCTGGCCGTTCTCGAGCCCGTAGCGCAACGCCACCACGTGACGCTCACGCTCATCGAGCACACGGTCGACGGCGCCGCCGATCTCCTCGCGGAGCAAGGCGTCCTCGACCTCGTTGAACGCGGCGTCGGAGTCGACCTCCTCGATCAGGTCACCGAGCTCGGTGTCCTCGCCCACGGGCGACTGCAGCGACAGCGGCTCGCGCCGACCCATCTCGGTCAGGTCGTCGATCTCCTCGACCGTGGTGTCGAGCGCCTTCGCGAGCTCCTCGCGCGAGGGCTCGCGCCCCATCGACTGGGCGAACTGGAACCTCGTGCGGTTCAGCTTGCGCAGGCGATCGTGGATGTGGACCGGAAGCCGGATGGAGCGCGACCGATCGGCGATCGCGCGTGTGATGCCCTGACGGATCCACCAGGTCGCGTACGTGGAGAACTTGAACCCGCGACGCCAGTCGAACAGCTCGACCGCGCGCATCAGGCCGATGTTGCCTTCCTGGATCAGGTCGAGGAGCGGGAGCCCTTGACCCTGGTACTTGCGGGCAACCGACACGACGAGACGCAGGTTGGCCATGATGAATCGCTGGCGCGCAGCCTCGGCCGTGCGCACGTCACGGCGGGCCTTGGCGATGCTCTTCTCGGACCGCAGACGGCCGGCACGGAGGCGATCTTCTGCCTCCTTGCCCGCCTCGATGGTCATGGCGAGCTCGACCTCCTCCTCCTTGGTGAGCAGCGGCTCACGGGCCGCCGCCTCCAGGTAGAGGCGCAGGTCATCGGCGTCATCGGTCCCAAGGGGACGCGCTGGCTCCGGCACTTCGTATCACGCTCCTCCTCGAGGCCGCTCGACCGCGTCATGCGGCGTCGTCGGTCCTCGGGAACTCGGGTTCGGTCGTCGGGCGGTGCGAGCCGCAGGGAAGGCAAGACGCGCGGGAAGAAACGCCTTGGCAGCCGCTTCCTCATATGGTAAGGGGTCGCGGCCACACTTGTAAAGCTGGGCCTCCGCGGAACTCATGCCCCCTCGCTCCCTCGCGTCCTGCCTCGTGTACCTTCCAACCCTGTGACCAGCGGAAACCTTCCCGGTTGGACTTTTTCCGCCGATCACTCGCGACACCCCGCTTCCCACACGACGTGCTCCTGGAAGGGTGGAGCACCCTGCAAGCGCGGGATGCCAGCCGTCGCCGTGATCTCTCTGCTGCTCGACGGTGGTCCTACGGTCCCATTCGCCACGCTCGAAGGATGGTTCGACCAGCCCGTATTCGCCCCCTGCGGGCATGTCGGGGATGCGACGGCGGTCATGAGTCGTTCACGGAGGACGGGTGCCGGCGAGAACGGCACGCCCCCGTGCCCACGCGCGCATCCTCTCGATGTCATGGCTCCGCGACCGAGCCAGCGGGGTCGTGGCGGAAGCCTCGCGTGCCAGGAGATCGGTCGTGATGTCGCCGTCGACCGAGAACGCCCGGTACAGCGCGGCGACGACGAGACCTTCGAGCTCGGCGCCCGAGAATCCATCGGTGAGGGCCGCGAGGTGCGCGAGATCGAACGAGGCCGGGTCGCGCCCGCGTCGCCTCAGGTGCAGCGCCAGCACGGCCCGGCGCTCTCCATCATCGGGAAGATCCACGAAGAAGGTTTCGTCGAACCGGCCCTTGCGAAGCAGCTCGATGGGGAGCTCGTCGACGTCGTTGCAGGTCGCGACGAGGAAGACTCCGTCGGGCCGGTCCTGCAGCCATCTGAGGAAGGAGCCCAGCACGCGCATGCTCGTGCCACCGTCGCCCCCTCGCTCACCGGCAGAGAACCCCTTCTCGATCTCGTCGATCCACAGCACGACGGGCGCCATGGCTTCGACCGTGCGGAGCGCCCGTCGCAGCCGGGACTCCGACTCCCCGACGAACGATCCGTAGATCGCGCCCGGGTCCAACAGCACGAGCGGCAGGTTCCAGGCTCGCGCGAGCGTCTTCGCGATCAGCGACTTCCCGCAGCCCGGCACCCCGGTCAGCAACACCCCTCGCGGCGCATCGAGCCCGAACTCCCGGGCAGCGGGATCGAACCCCCGTCCCCGCACACGCAGCCACTCCTTCAGGTTCTCCATGCCGCCGACGGAGTCGAGGCCGAGCTCATCGGTCGGGACCAGCTCCAGTACCCCATCATCGGCGAGTAGCTCCGCCTTGGCGTCGCGGATGTCGGCGATGTCGTTGCGGTCGAGACCGCCCTCGGCCATGGCTTCTCGAAGGATGAGCCGCTCCGCCTCGGGCAAGCTGATGCCCCGCACGGCCTCCGTCATCGACTCGACCGCCACATCATCGAGGGCGACGGCCAGCCCGCGTTCGACGAGCTCGCCCACCAGGCGTCTCACGAACCGCTCCACCTCGACGGCGTCAGGAGGGTGCAAGGTCCACGGCAGCGCGATCCCGTCGAGCTCCGCCGGCACGGCGAGGTCGGACGCGGTCAACACCACCGTCTGGCCGGCCGGCTCGGCCAACGCGAACTCCTTGATCCGCCGCACGACCGACGGATCGGAGAGCGCAGCTCCCGCATCGAGGAAGACGAACACGGCGGGGTCTCGGAGCTCACCCGCGAAGCTCAGCGCTTTGGCGATGCCCGACGTCGCGGGCTGGGGCGGCATGCCGTCGCGACCGAAACCGCGGACGGCGGACCAAGTCCACATCGCCATGCCCGCGTCGGCTGCCGCTCGGCGGAGCACCGTGAGGAAACGCGACTCGTCGTCCACGCGAGCCACGAGCAACGGGTGCCTGGACGCCAGCAGGAGCCGGAGGTCGGACGTAGGATCCACAGAGGTGCATCTTCGCAGCGATGAGCCTTCATGGTGACCCTCGACCTTCCCGAGATGCGGCTCGTCGACATCGACGGGCCGGTGGCGTTCCGCGAATGGGCGGGTCCCGCGGAGACGACGTTCGTGCTCGTGCACGGCCTCGGAGGCTCACACCTCAACTGGATCCAGGTGGCGCCGAGTCTCGCCGGGCTGGGCCGTGTCGTGGCGCTCGACCTCCCTGGTTTCGGCAGCTCCCCGCGAGCCGGACGGGGTTCGGGCCTGATGGACGAACGACGGGTGCTGTCACGCTTCCTCGACGAACATGCGACCGGGCGCGTGGTGGTCGCCGGTAGCTCGATGGGTTCGGTGATCGGCACGATGCAGGCCGCGATCGAACCCGACCGGCTCGCCGGGCTCGTGTTGACGGGCTCACCGTTCCCACCCGTGCGAGGGGCATGGCCACACCCGGTCGTGATCGCCGGGTTCGCCGCCTACGACGCGCCGGGACTCGGACCGCTCATGCTCGAGGCACGCATGCGGCGGCTCGATGCAGCACGCGCGGTGCGCCTCGGGCTCCGCGTGCTGGTCGCCGACAGCTCGAGCCTGCCCGAGGAGGTCATGCGCGTCACCATCGAACAGGTGCGGGAACGCTCGCTCGACCCCGATGCTGCGGCGGCCTTCCTCGACGCATGGCGTTCGCTCCGCCGGCTCGGACGCCGTCCAGACGTCGTGCAGCGCGCCCTATCCGGGGTGCGATGCTCGGTGCTCGTGCTGCACGGACGCAGGGATCGCCTCGTGCCGGCCGCCTACGCCGAATCGGCCCTGCGCGAGCACCCTGCCTGGCGCGGTCGGATCTTCCCGGATCTCGGGCACCTGCCGCAGATGGAAGCTCCGGGACGCTGGCTCTCGGAGGTGGCCGACTGGCACGCCGAGACGATCGACTGAGAGCCCCTCGATGGCCATCAGCGGCCCCGTAGGGCGGCCGCCGCCTCGCCGAGCTCGTCGACGGCGGATTCGATGCCGCGCGCCAGCACCTCGACATCGGGAACCGAGTCCCAGTCGGCGGTGAGCCCGAACGCCATCGTGCCCGCGAGGCTGGTGCAGGCGATCGAGAGCCCGCTGCGTTCGCCGAGCGGCATCGAGGGGTAGCTGGCGACGAGCTGCGCGCCGGCGAGGTAGAGCGGCACCTGCGGAGCGGGCACGTTCGACACCACGAGGTTGAACCACCGACCCCGGCTGGCGAGCCGGGCGGCCATCGAGTGCAGCGCCGGCGGCGCGTAGGCCCCGAGCGCGATGATCGTGTCTGCGCCGACCGCCATCGACGACTCCTTCAACTGCGCGGTGGCCCGCCGCACCCGCTGCAATCGTGTTCGAGCCTTCATGCGACCGACCGGCACATCGACGAACGCCGGGGCCACCCTGTTGCCCGCCTCCCCGACCTCGGCGCGTGAGCGGACCGACACCGGCACCATCACGCGCAGCGTGCGACCCCTGGTCGTGTCACCTCGATGCTCGAGCAGGGCGTGCAGTCCACCCGCGACGGCGCACAAGACGGCGTCGTTGACCGTGCCACCGAGCGCGTGCTTGATCGCACGGACGCGATCGAACGGCGCCTCGGCCATGGCGAACCGTCGAGCAGGACCGACCTTGGTGTCGAACGGCCCTGCCGGCGGCGCCCCCATGTCGACCACGTCACGCACGCCGGAGACGGTCTCGGCGAGTGCACGCACCGTGCGCATGGGTGCGCCGAGCGCATGGCCGACCGCCTCGAAGGGATGCAGCACGAGATCCTCGGCGGCCTCGCGCATCAGTGCTTCACGGCTCGGAGCCGATCCGGCCTTCCACGATGGTGTGGGGGCCACGCCGATCTCGCCGTCGGGTGTGAGGTCGAACAAGGCTGAGGCGATCGTGAGCCCGGAGATCCCGTCGGCGAGGGCATGATGCAACTTCAGCAGCACGGCGGTGCGACGTTCGGCGAGTCCCTCGAAGACGTAGAGCTCCCACAGGGGCTTCGCGGGATCGAGCGGACGGGAGAGCACGCGTCCGATCGCTCGTTCGAGCTGGAACCGTCCGCCCGGTGACGGGATCGCTGCACGCCGCAGATGGAAGTCGAGATCGAAGCGCTCGTCGTCGACCCAGAGCGGACGCGCCAGCCCGAGCGGCACCTGCAGGACTCGTTCGCGAAGGCGGGGTGCGAGGTGCAGCCGGGCCTCGACCACCCGCTGCACGTCGTCGTAGGTGAGCGCGCCGTCGTCACGAGGGTCGAACACGGAGATGCCCGCGACGTGCATGTGCACGGCCGGGGTCTCCAGATAGAGGAAGCTCGCGTCGAGGCTCGAGAGGCGTTCCGGCGCCATCGACCGAGCGTACTGCGACCGGGTGGGCGACGCGCGTCGGCTCGGATCAGGCTGTCGTGTACTCGACGTGGACGAGCGCGCTGGGATGGCGCAGCATCCCGAACATCGTGGCCCATCGTGCGAGGTTTGTGTACCTGCATCCCGGCCATGGACCCGACGCCGAAGCCGGGCGCCATCGGGCAGCGCTAGGGTTCTTCGAGTTGGATGCGGATGCGCTTGTTCGCTTTGCCCTTGGACTCCGTCTTGACGACCCGCACGCGCCCGACTTCGCCGCTCGAAGCGACATGCGTTCCGCCATCGGCCTGCTTGTCGATGCCCGCGATGTCGATGACGCGGATGGGATCGACCATATCGGGGATGAGCGACACCTTGGTGCGGATGAGGTCGGGGTCGGCCAACGCTTCGTGCCGGGGCAGGAAGTGCACGTGCACCGGAACGTCCTCAGCGAGACGGGCGTTGAGGCGTTGCTCGACCTCCCGCCCGAACTCCTGGCTGATGGCGTCGAGCTCGAAGTCCATGCGGGCGATGCCGCCCGTTTCCATGTTGCCGCCGGTCACCTTGGCGCCGAAATCGGAGAAGACCACGCCTGAGAGCGCGTGCAGGGCCGTGTGGGTGCGCATGTGCTGGTAGCGGCGGCCCCAGTCGAGCTCGGCGACGACCGTCTCGCCGGCCGACAGGTGCCGGGGTCGACGGATCGATCGCGTGCACGGTCACTCCGTCGTCGCGTGTCGTGGTCGTGTCGATCACGCGGCACTCACCGCCCGGCCACCGCAGGAAGCCGTGATCGCCCGGCTGCCCGCCTCCACGCGGATAGAACACGGTTCGATCGAGCACCACGCCATCGTCGCGGATCTCGACCACGAGGGCTTCGCAGCTGCGCAGGTACGAATCGCGGGAGTAGAGGGCGTCGGTCATCCTCGCACGGTAGCGCAGGCCCGCGCGGGCGACCGGTTCATGACCGTGGCGGTCACAGGTTGGGCTCGACCGTTCGAGTGGTGCGCACGGCGGAGGCGATCACGGCGCCCACGAGGATCAGCACGCCGCCGGCCACCACGATCGCCGTGACCGGTTGACCCAGGAAGATCGCCGCGAGCACCGCGACCGTCAGCGGCTCCATCACGCCGATGATCGCGTTGCGGACGGCGCCGACCCGCTGCAGTCCTGCGAGCATCGAGGCGAACGCCCCCGCAGACACGAGCACGATCGCGATCAGCCGACCGGGTGTTGCCCCCGCAGGAAGAGCGAACGAGCCGGCGACGAGCGCGAACACGACGTTCGACGCCGCCGCCCCGGCCCCGAGCCAGCCCGCAGCGGTCACGGGGTCGGTGCGCCGCACGTGCCGGTCGGTGCCGACGAGGTAGGCGGTGTAGGCCAGCGATGTCGCGAGCGCGAGCACGATCCCCAGCGGTTGGACCTGCGCCCGGCCGCCGCCGAGCACGACGGTGGCGCTGCCGGCGATCGCGAGGGCGAGTGCCACGAACAACGGCCTGGACGGCGCGCGCCGGTCGAGGGCGATCGTGACGAGCATCACCCACACCGGATAGGTGTAGAACAGCAGGGTGATGGCGGCCGCCGACCCGTGGTTCAAGGCCGAGAAGTACAGCGCGGCCTCGGTGCCGTAGCCGAGCATGCCCGCGAGCGCGAGCGGCAGGCGTTCCCCCGGCGCAGGAAGTCCCGGCCGGCGCATCGCCAGCGCGAGACCCAACAGCAGCACGGACTGCCCCCCGAACCTGATCGCGAGCGTGACGAACGGCGGGCCTCCCTGCTGCACCTTGGAGCCGAGGATCACCACGCCGGCGAACAGCATGGCCATCACGATCGACATGGCCGAACCCGTGAGCTCACCTCGCCGATCGGTCGCTCGCCGCGACGCTCCTCGGGCTCCACCTACCTCGGTCATGGGCAGCGAGGGTACGATGTCGGACGACGATGCCCGACGATGCAACCAGGCCCGGGGACGACGCTGTTTCCACGGCGATCGAGATCAGCCGCAGCGACGTCGAGAACCTGCTGTCACGCTTCCATGTCGAGCTCGTCGACGCCGACGGATCGGCCACCGAGCACGACATCACGATCTCGCGCGCCGACTGGGAACGGTTCGGGAGCGGCTTCCGCTCACCCGAGGCGCTGGTCGAGGCCTCGATGCGCTTCTTGCTCGAGCGCGAGCCGAAGGAGCAGATCCTCACGGCGTTCGACCTGGCACAGATCCCGCGCTACTTCCCGTCGTACCCGCGCGACATCGCCGCGCGGGCATAAGCGCCGGCTCAGACCGGCTCGGGCTCCACGAGGTCGTCCTGGGGGGCGAGCTGTGCGCGGATGCGTCGCGCCCACGACGCGACCGCCGCCGTGAGGCCGAGGAACACCACGCCCGAGACCAGCAGGATCGAGCGGGTCGTGGCCTCGCTGTCCTCGGTCCAGATGAGGAACAGGATCAGCGCGGGCACGATGTAGCCGAGGTTGTAGGCGATGTCGAACAGGGCGAAGGCCCGCCCTCGGAAGTCGTCGGGCATCGACTGCTGCATGATCGTGTCGGCCGAGATCTTGCCCACGAAGAACGAGAAGAACCCGATGAACAACATGACCGCGAACCCGGCGACCGAGACGAACACGCCTCCTACGAGGGTGCCGGCGCCGAGCAGCGCCATCGACAGCAGCAGCAGACGCACCGGCGGCACGCGGTCCTTGACCTTCTGCGCCACGATCATGCCGAGCGCACCGCCGACGAGACCGCCGACGCCCGACAGCACCAACGAGATCGTGTCGGAATCGCCGTCCCGCGACGAGGTTCTTGGCGTGCAGCCCGAACACGAACAGGCCGAACCCCCAGAACTGATAGCGGAGCATCTGGAACGACGAGAGCCCGAGCGCGGCCGGGGGCGCGGCTCGCGACTTCCTTGAGGCCGGCGACCACGTTGTGGACGACCTGCGAGGCTTCCTGGCCGAAGGACGTCTCGCGCGGCTGCAGCTCGGCATGCCGCAGCCGTGACGCGACGAGCGCGCCGACGACGAGCACGCCGGCGCCCACGATGACCGGCACGAACGGGGGCACGAACCCGGCGAGCCCTCCTCCGAACACGATGCCGGCGATCTGCGCCAACGCGCCACCGGCCTGCGAGAGTCCGTTGCCCTGCAACAGGTCCCTGCCCGACAGCACGTCGGGCATGGCCGCCGACTTCACCGCGAGCGCCACGCGCACGCACGGCCTGCACCGCCAGCAGACCGACGATGAGCGCGCCGGTCGCGAAGGCGTCGCCCTCGGTCGTGTCGGAACCCAGCGGCGCCAGCACGACGATCGCGACCACGCTCACGACCACAGCCGTCACGATGTCGGCCCACCAGATGACGCGCCGCCGGGGGAAACGGTCGATGAACACACCGATGAACGGTGAGATCGAGCGTATACGGGCACGTAGAGCGCGAGCACGACCGTGAGCAGGTAGTCGGCCGAGGGCAGGTTCTGCACGTCGAAGCCCTGCTGCCCGCCGAACGCGAGCGACTTCGCGATCGCGCCCTGCACGACCCCTTGCCCCGCCTGCGCCAGGAACGTGACGCCCACGAGCACCGAGAAATCGCGGTTGCTGAACGCCGAGAACATCGCGGTGAAGAACGCGCCGAACGCCTCGAGCGGGCGCCGCAGCCAGGCGTCGGCGAGGCGCAGCGCGATCCCGACACCGATCGCGAGCGCCACGACCACCCAGCCCTTGGCGACGCCGAGCGGACCTCGCCACACGGCGAGCACCGCGATGCCCGAGAGCAACACGATGACGATCGACATGCCTGGGATGAGCGCGATGCGGTCGACCGTCGTCCGGATGCCGAGCCAGCCGGCCGCGAGCCATCCGGGCACGACGAGGAGCAGGGCGAGCAGCGCGACGACGAGCAGGTTCTGCGGAAGGTGCTCGAGCGCACCGGGGTGGGCTTCGAACCTGCGTGGCTTCGGCCGCCGCCCTGGCCCGTGCTCGCTCGACCACGTCGGGCGGCGGCGCCCAGAGGCCCTCACCCTCGATCACGTACACGTCGGGGCCGACCTCGACGCCCTGCGAGGTGGCGTCGTCGAGCGCGCGCTGCTCGTCGTCGGCCGAACACGCATCGGCGCCGTTGCAGAGTCCCCCGTAGTACTGGCCGATCAGGAAGACGACCGGGTCGGCGGGGTACTCCTCGAACCTGGGCACGAAGTCCTCGGGCTTCTTCCCGTCGGGGTCGCAGAGATCGTCGGGACCGCCGAACGCCTCGCACGCGTGCGACGAGGACGTGTCGTCGTACCCCTCACTGCCGCTCGTCGAGGTGGTCGGCTCACCCGCGAGGAATCGTTCGAGCGTGCCGAAGTAGGTGACCGACCGCTCGATCGCCTGACCCGGCAGCCCGGTCCGGAACACGTTCGAGTAGGTCTTCGCCCACCCGTACCCGGTGTTCGTCTTGGTGTCGGCATCGTCGGTGTCGCCGAAGTTGACGACCAGCACGTTCGCGCGCTCCTCGCCCGCCGATCGCACGACCTCGTTGACGGCGGCGAGCGACGTGCGCACCTGCTGGTTCGCCCACTGATTCGCTTCGCTGACCCAGCGGTCCTGGAGCCCGTCGTTCAGCACCCAGGCGAGCGACGCCGACCACGACGACGGCCGCGACGGCACCCGCCACGAGCGCCGGGCCTCGCTGCCTGCCCAGCAGCCAGCGGATCGCGACCGCCGCCCCGAGACCGACGAGCACCATCGGCGCCGCCGATGCGTTCATGAACCGGTAGTAGGGGATGGCGGCCCCGGTGATCACCGATGCCGTTCCGATGAACGCGGCCAACCACCAGATCGAGACCTGCTCCTCGGTGCGGGCCGGGTGCGAGGTTCGACGCGACGTCGCGACGGTGGAGGCGATGGCGATGACGATGAACGCAGACGATCACGTGCGGTTGCAGGGAGGTCGATCCATTCGATCAACCGGGCGGTGAAGAACTCCGAGGTGTAGGGAGGCGGGAGCGCAGCTTCGGCGAGGCTCGCCGGCTTCCCCCAGATGCCGACGACCCAGCACGCGAGCCCGGCGATCATGCCGAACCCGACCGACATGAGCATCGGGCCGTCGGCTCGCAAGCGCGGCGCCGAGGGAGAACCGACTCGTGAGGAAGTGGAGCCCGAACACCGCCATCAGCACCACGCCGAAGATCACGCAGGTCGTCGGATGGGTGAATGCAGCGGCCGATGCCGATCAGGAACAACGCGGTGCGCGCTCCCCACGATGTGCGCGCTTCGTGCACGAACGGGATCGTCAGTGCGAGCAGGAAGAGCACGGTGATGTTGTCGAGGTAGCCCACGTAGGGGGTGGTGAGGAACAGCGCGACGCTCGCGAGCAGCGTGGTGAGCACCACGAGAGGGTCACCGCGACTGCGGAACAGCGCGGCGCCCAGCGCGAGTCCGGTGAGGATCGGGATGCCGATCATCAGGTAGGCGCTGAAGGTGTACCGGTCGATGCCGACCACCTGCTGCAGGAGGGCCCCCGCCAGCGGCACGGTGACCCGGTAGCCGCCGGCGAAGAGGCCGTCCGGACCCCATTCCTCGGCGACCCGCGCCGGCTCAGCGTCCACGATGACCTGGGCGCGCCACGTGTACCACGCGGGGTCGCGGGTCGGCGCCGACAAGCTCGGGTCAGCCAGGAACTTCCATCCGAGCGCGAGCATCATCAGCAGGGTGAACCCACCGATCACCCACCACGAACCCAGCCAGGCCGGTCCCGGAGCGCGCCGGGCCTCGGACGGGTCGTCGGCCGAGGCCGGCGCGGTGTGGGTGGCGGTCATCGAGCGGGGATGCTATCGCTTCGCTTCCGGCAGGCACGGCAGATCCTGCATGAGCGCCGACGGGAACGCCGCCGACATCACGATGTCGTTCTCCTGGCCAGGGTTCGGCGTCCACACCGCCGGCCGCGGTCTGCGCTTGCGTGAAGGTCGCCATGGAGCGGGCGACGTCGGCGACCGTGTGGCCGTTCGCAGCCAGTTCTTCCATGTTCAGGAACGCCTGGGTCGGCTGCATCAGCTCGACGATCTCCGGGCCGCCGGCGCGCCCGAAGCGCTCGTTGATCATCTCCTGCATCGGGCCGGTCGAGATCTGGAATCCGCCGCTCACCGCCGGGTCGGGCATCGACGCGTGATCGGCGGTGAGCACCATCGCCCACTCGCCCCTGCCCACCTCACGATCGAGGAAGGTGACGAGGTCGCGCATCGCCTGATCCTGCGCGACGACGGCGTCGAGCATCTCCGGGGAGTTCATCGACCAGACGTGGCTCACGTAGTCGATCTCCTTGAAGTTCAGGTAGAGCAGGTCGGGCACGTCGTCGGCGCCGAAGCCCTCCGTGCGGATGACGCGCTCGACGACGCGCTGCTGGTAGGGGGTGCGGGCCGGGGTGTCGAAGCCCTTCAACAGCTCCTCGATGTCGTTGTCGCGCCAGTGGCCGTCGAGCTCGCCGTCGGCTTGGTCGAGCACGTGCTTGTCCCGCTCGAACCCGCCAACATCGTTGGCGTACTCCGCCAGCCGGTAGTAGGGCGCTTCCCGTTCGGGAAGGTTCCATTCGAAGCCTTCGTCGGTGAGGGTCGTGCCACCGATCACCGAGCGCGTGAGCGCGATGTCCTCGTCACCGCCCGAGAAGAACGACCCGTGCCCCAGCATGCCGAAGTGGATGTCGACCGTGCCGACGATGCCCACGACGGGTTCGTTGTCGAGCGCCCGGTCGTAGAGGTCGGCGAGCGTGGGCTCGATCATGAACGCGGGCCCCTGATTCCAGGGGGCGGTGATCTCGCCGGCGACGAGCATGTTGTGTCCCACGACCCCGTGATGCAGCGGGAACGCGCCGGTGCCGATGGTGGCATGGATCTGCGCGGTGCTCGTGGGCGACGATCCCACGGTGGCATCGGTGTACCACGTGCCCTTCGGGATCAGCGACCTCGTGAACGGCCACGCGTCGGGATGCTCCTCGAGCACGTTGATACCGCCGGCGTCCCACACCATCGTGACGAGCAATCTCGGTGGGCTGCGCCGGTCGGCAGGCTCGAGGGCGTCGGTCATCGGCTGGCCGTCGATGGCGCGGAAGCCGTCGAACTCGAGCAGCTCGGCCGTTGTCGGCGCGATGCCCGCTGAGGTCACCGGCCGACCCACCTCACCTGCGGCCCGCACCATCCCGGGGCCGTACCAGAACATCGGCACCGCCTGGATGTAGTCCCATGGACCGACGTGGGGCAGCCCGGATCCGACGAAGTTCGGTTCTTCGGGCACGAAGCTGAGCTGGGCGCCCCGATCGGGGCGCCAACCACGCCAGATGCGCAGCAGCTGCTCGTGCGGGAGCGAGCAGGCGACCTGCACCAGGTCGGCCTGCCCCGCTTGGGCCACCGCCCGCATCGAGGGTGTCGCCAGCATCGCGCTGCCGACCGAGATGAGCAGAGCGAACGAGGCGACGACGCGTCGGGCGAGCATCCCGCATAGCGAACACGACACCTGTGGAGGGCGACAACCTCGCGAGATACCTGGGATCGCCACCGAGCCGAGGGTTCTCGCGCGATAGCGTTGAGCGTGCCCACCGGCCGCCGACTCGCCATGCTGATGCTCGTGCTGGCGATCGTGGGCGCGCCCGCGGCTGCCCTGCGCGTGCTCTGCGTCGGTCGCGCGTGCGATGCAGGAGCAACGACCGGCACCGACGTACCGTTCTGCGGGCTACCGCCCTCGCTGCGCCGAGCGATCGCCGCGGGGTCTCGCGAAGGTCGATCCCCCGACGTGATGGCGACGACGTCGGACCTCGATGTCGTCGCCACCGACATGCCCGACGGTCGCCGGATCCCTTGGCCCGGTCTTTCGGGGTCCGCGGGACCGGACACGCGGGTGCCCATCGTGTTCTTCGGACGGGGTGTCCAGCGGACCACGATGCCGTCCGGCGTCACGCTCGACGCCATCGCCCCGACGCTCGAGCGCATCATCGGGCTGCGCCGCGAGCATCCAGAGGTCCGCACGGGTGAGGCGATCCCTGGGCTCTCGCCGCCCGACGAGACCCGTGACGCCGCTCATCGTCGTGGTCGCATGGAGTGGCTTGGGGAGCCCCGACCTCGAGCGAGCCCCCGATGCCTGGCCCTTCCTGCATGAGGCGCTGCGAAGGGGCTCCGGCTCGGTCGACGCGGCGACGGGTTCGCTTCCCCTCGACCCGGCGGCGACCCTGACCACGATCGGCACGGGGGCGCTTCCGTCGTCGCATGGCATCACCGGCACCGTGGTGCGTGAGAACGACGGCCGTGTGTCCGAAGCATGGTCCACCCCGGACGCCGGCTCGGTGATCGCCACGTTCGCCGATGACCTCGATCGTGCCGAGGGCGAACGATCCCGGGTCGTCGGGATCGTCACCGGACCCAGCGACCGAGGCATCATCGGGAGCGGCTGGTACCTCGACGCGCCTCATGACGACACGGTCGTGGAGATCCGTGCGGGCTCTGGCGGACCGGCGGCCCGGGTGGCGGACATCGTGGGCGGTTCGCCCCTCGGTGCCGACCGCGTGACCGACATACTGGCCGTCGTGCTGAGCGGCCCACTCGAACGGGTCGACGCCGACACCGCCGAGATCGTGACCGCGGTGCGGCGGCGTGTCTCCGACGCCGTCTTCGTGATCGCAGGAACGGGCGCGACGCGGGCCGACGCGAGCGTCGATGCATCCGAGCTCGCGGCCGGCATCGACGCGTCGATCGGCGCCGACGTGTCACTGACTGTCGGCGCCGGCGGGCTGTTCCTCGATCGCGACGTGATGATCGAACGGTCGATCACGTCGGATCGGGTCGCCGACGCCATGCGGAACCGGCGACTGCCGAACGGAGTCCCGCTGTTCGTCGATGCGTACCCTTCGTTCGCAGTAGCGTTCTCGAGGTACTGCTGATGCGTGTCGACGTCGAGCCTCGTGCCGACACGGGGGTCGAGCCGACCGCCCGGCGACGTTCGGCGGCACTCGCGGTGCTCGCTTGTCTGGTCGCCTTGGGTGCTGCGGTCCGGCTCGCAGACCCTTCGAGCGTGCCCTGGTTGCGCAACCTCATCATCGTGTTCGGGTCGCTGCTCGTCGAGGCCACGCCGTTCGTCCTGCTGGGTGCCGCGGTATCCGCTGCGATCGAGGTGTTCGTGCCGTCGTCGGTCTTCGCCCGGATCGCACTGCTGCCTCGTGCGTTGCAGCTGCCGGCAGCCGCAGCCGCCGGGGTTGCGTTCCCCGTCTGCGAATGCGGATCGGTGCCCGTCGCGCGACGGCTCGCGTCCAAGGGCCTCGCGCCGAGCGCTGCGATCACGTTCATGTTGGCAGCTCCCATCGTGAATCCCGTCGTCGTGGGATCCACGTTCATCGCCTACCGAGGTCGCGACATCCTGTGGACCATGGTGCTCGGACGCCTCGCGCTGGGCTTCCTCGTCGCTATGACGGTGGGCTGGGTGATGGGGCGCGTCGGCTCGGGCGAGCTGCTGCGGGCACGCTCCGCCGAGCCGTCGGCACCAGAAGACACCGACGAGTCACGGGGTCGCCGGTTCGTCGACCACCTCGCCGGCGACACGATGTTCATGGCCCGGTTCCTCATCGTCGGCGCTGCGCTCGCGGCTGCGATCCAGACGTTCGTGCCACGATCGGTCGTGGACGGTCTCGCGAGTCTGCCCGTGCTCAGCCTGCTCGCGATGATGGCGCTCGCGTTCGTGATGTCGCTGTGCTCGGAGTCCGACGCGTTCGTCGCGGCATCGTTCACGGCGTTCGGACCATCGGCCCAGCTCGCGTTCCTGGTCTTCGGTCCTATGGTCGACCTGAAGCTCGCCGCCTTGTACACGGGGACCTATCGCCGCGGGTTCCTGCGGGCCGTCGTGCTCGCAGCCGGGACCACGACGCTCGTTGGCACCCTGTGGATGCAGGTGATCTGGGGGTGAGCGCACCCGGCGACGCGAGGACTGGACCGCGTCGCACCAGCATGTCCAGGATCGCTTCCGGCTTCGCGCTTGGGGCGTGGGCGGGCCTGTTCTGGTTCCTGTGGTTGTCCGGGCGCACCTCCCTCTACCTCTCGTCTCGCACCGCCTGGCTCGTGCCTGTGGGGGCGATACTCGCCACGCTCGCAGCGATCGGCAGGCTCATCTCGGCGCGAACCCGGCGCACCGAGACCCTCGGAACCCGCGAGACGTGGATGATCGGCTTGATCGTGGCTCCGGTCGTGCTGCTCCTGACGGTGCCACCGGTCGCGCTCGACTCCTACGCGGTGGGCAGGCGATCGAGCTCTTCAGGCATCGGGTCGAGTGCGCGGGTCGTGGCGGGACCGATCGATCTCGTCGACGTCGCTGCGGCTCGTGCCGTGATCGACGCCGAGGCGGCTCTGCGCGCTCGAGCCGGTGAACGCGTCTCGATCGAGGGGTTCGTGACCGAGGCGACGGGTGAGGCCGACCGCTTCCAGCTCACCAGGTTCGTGATCACCTGCTGCGTGGCCGACGCGACGATCAGCTACGTGACCGTGGTGGATGCGCCGCCCGGCACGTTCCAGACCGACGAGTGGGTGCGGGTACGGGGGCCGATCTACCCGCTCGGCAGCGAGATCCTGGTGCAGGCGGAGTCGATCGAGCAGATCCCACCGCCCGACGACCCGTACCTCACCCCCTGAGTCAGGCGCATGATCGGCACGTGCCGATCAGGTCGAGACGGTGGCCCACCGTCGCGAACCCGTTGCGACGCGCCAGCGTGCCGGCCGCTCGATCCATGGTGGTCTCGAGATCGGGCGGGATCGTGACGTCTTGCACCGTGCCGCACCGCGAGCAGATCAGATGGTGATGGTGCTCGGTGAGATCCTCGGCGAGCTCGAACCGCGCGAACTCACCCTCGGTGATCACGCGGCGAGCCACTCCCGCGTGCTCGAGCACGGAGAGGTTGCGGTAGACCGAGCTCTGCGGGCCGGTGCGGGCTGCGACGATCTCTGCGGTCGACAGCGGCTTCCCGGCGCGCTGCAGCGCCATGACCAAGGCCTCTCGCTGCGACGTGTAGCGCTGACCGACCGAACGTAGGCGGTCGGCCACCGTTCCGTGCAGGTCCGAGTGGCCGGCTCGCGTCATCGATCCACCCTGTGGGTACCGCGCACGGCGCTCAGGCCCGTGGAGGCGACCGCGACCACGATGAAGACGGCCGTCGCGACGAGCACGATCGCGCCTCCGGTCGCGAGCCCCAGGATCCTGGAGAGCACGAGGCCGGCCACCGACGCGCCGGCGCCGATGGTGACCGACAGCCCGAGCGCACCGCGGAAGGAGCGGGCGAGCAGCTGAGCGCTGGCGACCGGCAGCACCATCATGGCGGCGACCAGCAGGATGCCGACGATCTGCATCGCCGCGACGACCGCCACGGCGGTGAGCACTGCGAGCAGCGAGTTGAGCGTCGCGACAGGGAGACCAGCGACCCGGGACCACTCCTCATCCGTGACGACCGAGAACATCGCGCGCCGCAGCACCGTCACGGTCACGGCGATGGCGAGCCCGAGCGCCACGATCGTTCGCACTTCACCCGAGCGCACCGAGAGCGGCTGTCCGAACAGAAGGGTCAGCACGTTCGCCGAGATCCCGCGATCGCTGAGCGAGATCAGCACGACGCCGAGGGCGATGCCTGCGTAGAACAGGATCGCCAGGGCCACGTCCCCGGAGGTGTTGTGACGCGTCCGGAACCACTCGACCGCCAAGGCGCCCGCCACGGCGAAGGCCAACGCGGTCCACAGCGGCGCCCACCCCGCCAGCAACCCCGCACCCACCCCGGCGAAGGCCACGTGCCCGATGCCGTCGCCGATCAGCGAAAGTCGCTTCTGTACGAGGAAGACCCCGATCGTGGGCGCGAACGCACCGACCGCCAGGCACGCGATCAGGGCCCGCTGCATGAACGCCAGTTCGAAGGGGAACGGCGGCGCGATCTCGGCGATCACGTGAGCTGCTCCAGCCAGAGCGGAAGGTCCTCGGCGTGTACACCGAGGCTGCCTACACCCTGAGCGGCGAGCTCCGACGGACGTCCGTCGAAGATCACCGTGCGCTTGAGCACCACCACACGGTCCACGTCGTCGGCGACCGCGGAGAGCTCGTGGGAGACGAGCAGGACGCCGGCCCCGTGCTCGCGGATCAGGTGCACGAGCGAGCCGCGGAACAGCCGTTGCGACGAGGCGTCGACACCGGCGACCGGCTCGTCGAGCACCAGCAGCGACGGCTCGCTCGCGAACGCGCGGGCGATGAAGGCGCGCTGCTGTTGCCCACCGGAGAGCTCGTTGGCCGGCCGGTCTGCGAGGTCCGTCAGGCCGACCGAGGCGATCGCGTGCTCGACCTGCTCACGGTCGGCCCGCGACATCGGCAGCCACCACCGCCCGTCGGTGAGCCTTCCCGCCGTGACGATCTCGCGCACCGTCGCGGGCAGCTCCGAGCTGAGGTTGGGACGCTGCGGCACGTAGCCGAGCCGGCCGCGACGCCGCAACGATCCCGGGGGCCGCCCGAACAAGCTCACCTCGCCGGCGTGGGGCTCGAGGGACCCGAGCAGCAGGTGCAGCAGGGTCGACTTGCCCGAGCCGTTGGGGCCGACGAGCGCGACGAACTCACCGGCTCGCACGGTGATGTCGACGCGCTCGAGCACCGGTTCCCGCCCGTAGCCGAACGTGACCCCCCGACCCGCGATCAGCTCGTCGGCCGCCGGCGACCGATCGCGCCCGGCGACCGGCCTAGGCGCAGACGAGGCCGTCACGCAAGGTCTCCAGGTTCCGGCTGCATCACCGACAGGTAGTCGTCACCGGCGGCGAGCTGCGACTCGGTCAGGCCTTCGAGCGGACTCAGCACCGCGGTGCCGAGCCCGGCTTCTGCCGCCACGGTCTCGGCGGCCTCCGCGGAGGCAAGGTCTTCGGCGAAGACCACGGTCGCGCCGGATCGCCGAGCGAGCGCCGCCAGCTCGGCGATCCGGGCGGCGTCGGGCTCGGACTCCGGCGACATGCCCGAGATCGCGAGCTGTTCGAGATCGTAGGCCGCCGCTAGATGACCGAACGCCGCGTGGTTCGTGATCATGGTGCGAGACTCGCACGCCGCCAGCCCGGCCCGGAACGCTGCGGCCAGATCGTCGAGCCGCCCCTCGAACCGGCGCGCGTTCGCATGGAACGCCTCGCTCGGGGCACCGGTCACCCCGGCCAAGGCGGCAGCGATCTCCTCGACGAGGTCGGCGTAGCGAGCCGGATCGAGCCAGACGTGGGGGTCGGACACGGGCGAGGAGGCGTCGAGCGCCGCTTCCTGCTCCCCCGGCTCGCCGGCGACATCGACGATCAGGCCCGTCGCCTCATCCTCGACGGCCTCCGCGAGGGCCGGCTGAAAGCTTCCGGAGAGATACACGACGACGTCGGCGGTCGCGATCTGCTCGAGCGCCTGCGGTGCGAGCTCCAGGTCGTGCGGCTCGATCCCCGGCGGGGTGAGGTTCGTGACCGTGACGGCATCGCCCCCGACCCGCTCCACGGCGTGTGCGAGCGGATAGAAGCTCGCGACGACCGAGATCGTCTCCCCGGGATCGCGCGCCGCAGCTCCGGA
Organism: uncultured Actinomycetes bacterium; assembly: GCA_963790335.1. Lineage (GTDB taxonomy): Bacteria > Actinomycetota > UBA4738 > UBA4738 > HRBIN12 > JAOUEA01. The sequence continues at coordinate 197,496 of CAWBOB010000008.1, forward strand.
GCCACACGAGGACACCATCGCCGCGCCTCCGAGAACGATACTGAGAATCACTCTCATTTCACAGAATGGTACGCCGCCGGTGCAGAACCGGTCAACCCGAGGTAGCCGAGCGCATGGGGCACGGACTGGCCCTGATCCACCGCCGGCTCGTCGGGGAAGGACACGCGCCCGCCGCCGCGACCGGCGAGGGCCGCCTTCGTCGCGGCGACGAGCCCGTCACCGTGCAGCCCCGCGACCGCCTCGGCTACCCGCTCGACCGAGTGACCGGTCGCGCTCGCGATGCCACCGAGCGTGCGTGGCGAGCGCACGCGGAGCTCGGCGGTCACCGCGCCCCGCACCTGCCGCATCGATCCCTCGAACCGCGGCTGCCGACGTGTCGCGGGCCTTCCACGGCGACCTGCAGCCGCGAACGCGCACCACGCCCGCAGCGGACAGACCGTGCATCGGGGTACGGGACGGCACACCTCGCGTCCGAGATCCATGAGCGCTTGGTTCCACGCGGCGGGCCGGTGCCGGTCGAGCCAGCGGCGGGCGGCAGCGTCCACCACTCGCCGGGATACCTGGTCTGGCTCCGCCCCATGCTCCACCCGAGCGAGGATGCGGCGTACGTTCGTGTCGACGACCGCGACGGCCCGGCCGTACGCGAGGCTCGCGATCGCGGCCGACGTGTAGTCGCCGACGCCCGCAAGCGTCCGCAGGACCTCGGGGTCTCGTGGCACCACAGCCCCATGTCGCTCGACGATCTCGCCGGCGGCGCGATGCAGCGCCCGAGCTCGGCGAGGGTAGCCGAGCCGCCCCCACGTGCGCAGCACGTCGCCGAGCGAGGCCGACGACAGGGCGTGCACATCGGGGAATCGAGCCATGAAGGCTTCGAACGCGGGCGCGACCCTGGCGGCCTGCGTCTGCTGCAGCATGACCTCGCTCACCAGCACCGCGTAGGGATCCGGACGCCGGGCGCCGGATCGGGCCGGCGCTCGCCACGGGTACGCCAAGCGTCTCGGCCGGTACCAGTCGAGCAGGGCTGTTCGCGCCTCGCGCATGGGGACTAGGCTGCTGCCCGTCGTCACTCGGCGTATCGAAAGGGCGAGCCATGACCGTGATCCGGGACGTGATGAGCACCGACCTGACGATCGTCGCTCCGACCACCACCGTCGCCGACGCCGCGACGATGATGAGCACCCATCAGGTGGGAAGCGCGCTCGTGCTCGATGGAGAGCGACTGCTCGGCATCTTCACCGAGCGCGACGTCTTGCGAGCCGTCGGCTCTGATTTCGATGCCGAGAACCATCACGTCACCGAGTTCATGACGAAGGATCCGAAGACGATCGGCCCCGACGTCGACCCCCACGAGGCGCTTGGAGTCCATGTTCGCCTTCGGATTCCGGCACCTGCCCGTGGTGGAAGGGGGAACGGTGGTGGGCATCGTGTCGATGCGCGACGTCACCCCGCACGGCTGACATCGGCCGCTTTCATGTCAGAAGCCGGCCTTGGAGTCCTTGCTGGGCATGTCGTCGGCCGTCGCCTTCAGCACGTCGTGCACCGACGTGAAGACCTCGGCGACGAGCGACGCCTGCTGCCCGTCGTTGCCGGTGATCGTTCCTCGCACCGCCGACGCGGTGATCTCACATGCCTTCTCGAAGACTGCCCAGTCGCTCTCACGAGACATCGATGTACCTCCTGGTTGAACCGCTGCCGATCGGTGGATGCAGGCTACCTGAGCGCCCCACCGGGAGTAGGAGCTCCCTCGTGCGGAGGCCCGGCCGCTCACGATGTCGAGCGGCGGGTGTGCCGTTCGTCGTATCCGGGACAGGGGGCGACCGCAGTGCCCCGACGCAACCAGGAGGAGGAGGGATGGCATGCAGTACATGCTGTTGATCTACGGCGACATGAGTTCGTACCCGCAGTTGAGCGAGGCCGAGCAGGCGGCCGAAAGCCAGCGCTGGTACGACTACTCGATGTGGCTCCAGGATCGCCGCTGGATGAAGGCAGGTGACGCGTTGCAGCCGGTCGAGCAGGCGACGACCGTTCGCGTTCGCAACGGCGAGCGCATGGTCACCGACGGCCCGTTCGCCGAGACGAAAGAGACGCTCGGTGGCTACTACCTGCTCGAGGTCGACAACGTCGACGACGCGATCGAGGCGGCGGCACGTTGCCCCGCCGCGCCCCAGGGCACCATCGAGCTGCGACCGGTGAGGGAGCTCCCGGAGATGCCTCAGGCTTGACGGGCCCGACCGATGAGATCGTCGAGCGCTTGTTCCGGCGAGAGTCGGGCAGGGCGGTCGCGGCGTTGATCCGGGCGGTCGGCAGCTTCGACCTGGCCGAGGAGAGCGTGCAGGACGCCTTCGCGGTCGCGATCGAGCGCTGGCCGCGAGACGGGGTTCCCGACAATCCCGGCGCCTGGATCGTCACCACCGCCCGGAACCGGGCGATCGATCGCATCAGGCGCGAGCAGGTCGGACGCGCGAAGACCGAGGCTGCCTCCCGTCTGGCCGAGCTCGAGACCGTCACCGACATGTCCGAGTTCCCCGACGAACGACTCCGCTTGATCTTCACCTGTTGTCACCCTTCCCTGCCGATGGGATCGCGGGTCGCCTTGACGCTGCGCACGGTCGGCGGGCTCTCGACCAAGGAGATCGCACGGGCGTTCCTCGTGCCCGAGGCGACGGTTGCGCAACGGTTGGTGCGCGCCAAGCGGAAGATCCGCGATGCGGGCATCCCCTACCGGGTGCCGCCGAAGGAGCTGCTCGGTCAACGGCTCGAAGGCGTGCTCGCGGTGCTCTACCTCGTCTTCAACGAGGGGTACAGCTCGACGAGCGCGCGGGAGCTGGTGCGTACCGATCTCTGCGACGAGGCCATCTGGCTCGCGCGCACGGTCGATCGGTTGCTCCCCGGCCAGGCGGAGGTGGCCGGGCTCCTCTCCTTGATGCTGCTGCAGCACTCACGCAGGGACACGCGCACCGGCCCCGACGGAGGACTGGTGCTGCTCGAGGACCAGGACCGCGTCGGGTGGGATCACGAGATGATCGACGAGGGCCTCGAGATCCTCGACCGGGCGATCGCGAAGCGATCGCCCGGTGCCTACCAGTTGCAGGCCGCCATCGCGGCACTGCACGCGCGCGCTCCCCGGCCCGACGACACGGACTGGCCGCAGATCGCGAGTCTCTACGCCGCCCTCCTGGAGCTCGATCCCGGTCCCGTCGTGGAGCTGAACCGCGCCGTCGCCGTGGCCATGGCCGACGGCCCGCGCGCGGGTCTCGCGCTCGTCGAGCCGCTGGAAGCGTCGCTCGACCACTACCACCTGTTCCATGCCGCCCGGGCGGATCTGCTCCGGCGTCTCGAACGCCGGGACGACGCGATCGCTGCCTATCGCCGGGCACTCGAGCTCACCGAGAGCCCGGCCGAGCGCGCCTTCCTGCGACGGCCGCCTCGACCAGCTCTGAGGGCTCGCCGGCCATCAGGTTCGGGTGCGCTAGGGTTCTCGGATCGATGCTCTTCCCCACGATCGATTTCGCCATCTTCTTCGCCCTGGTCTTCCTGGGTCATTGGCTGCTGAACCCGAAACCCTTGCCCTGGAAGCTGTTCATGATCGCGGCGAGCTACGTCTTCTACGCCTGGTGGAACGTGCACTTCGTCTGGCTGCTGGCAGGCATCTCCGTGCTCGCGCAGGTGGGCGCAGTGGCCGTCGATCGCCAGTCATCACGCGGAGGCAAGCGGCTCGCCATGGGCGCCGGCGTCGTCGCGACGATCACGCCGCTCGTCGTGTTCAAGTACTACGGGTTCTTCTCGATCGAGGCCACGAGGGCGGCCGCTTCGCTCGGCGTCGACCTCGGACTCCCCCTCGTGCAGCTGATCTTGCCCGTGGGCATCTCCTTCTTCACGTTCATGGCGATCAGCTACATCGTCGACGTGTACCGGGGCGACACGACGGTCGCGAGCTGGCTCGACGTCTTCCTGTACCTCTCGTTCTTCCCGCACCTGGTGGCGGGTCCGATCGTGCGGCCGAACGAGCTGATCCCCCAGCTCGGCGTGCGCCGCGACCCACGGCACGTCGACGTGGCGGGCGGCATGTGGTTGATCCTCGGAGGCCTGTTCAAGAAGGTCGTGGTCTCGAGCTACCTCGCGAGCGCGCTGGTCGACCCGTTGTTCGGCGACCCCGCGGCGTTCTCCGCGCTCGACGTGCTCGTCGGGGTCGCCGCCTACGCGATCCAGATCTACGCGGACTTCAGCGGCTACACCGACATCGCGATCGGGGTCGCGACGATGCTCGGGTTCCGCTTCCCGCAGAACTTCGATCGTCCCTACACCGCGAGGTCGTTGCAGGAGTTCTGGCGGCGCTGGCACATCACGCTCTCGAGGTGGCTGCGCGACTACCTCTACATCCCCCTCGGCGGCTCACGGCGCGGGACGGCGCGGACCTACGTCAACATCGTGGTGACCATGGTGCTCGGCGGCCTGTGGCACGGAGCCGCCTGGCCGTTCGTGATCTGGGGCCTGTTCCATGGCATCGGACAGGCCGTCGGGGCCTTCAAGCGGGCCCACCTAGCCGAACGCCGCGAGACTCCGCTCCTCGTGTGGGGTCAGCGGGCCACGACGTTCGCGTTGGTCTGCGTGGGGTGGGTGTTCTTCCGCTCGGACTCGATCGGCACCGCCTTCACGCTGCTCGGACGTGTGTTCGTCGGGTGGGCGACGCCCACCCAGCTGGTCACCCCGCTCGCGGTCGCCACCATCGCGCTGATGCTGGCGCTGCAGAACGCGCCACCGCAACCCGGCCTGCGACTGCAACGCACGATGTCGCAGTGGCGTCCGGTGCCGCTCGGGCTCGCCGCGGCCGTCGCGCTGTTCGTGATCGCGACACTCGGGCCTCAGGGCGTGGCGCCGTTCATCTACTTCCAGTTCTGATGCGGCGGATCCGATGAGGCGGCGCGACATCCGATGACGATCCACGAAGGACCATCGCTCGAGCACCGCGAGCAGCTCGGAGAGGCATCCCGAACGCCGGTGGCGCACGGCGGGCGCACCATGGCCGCAGGACGCGCGCTGATCGTGATCGTGGTCGCGCTCGCCGCATGGGTCGTGCTGTTCGCGCCGACGCTCGAGCGGGCGTCCGAGGCTCAACCGCTCGGCACGCGACGCACGGCGTCGCTGTGGGTCCTGCGGCCGCTCGCCGCGGTGAGCGACTTCGTGCAGATCACGGCGGTCACCGAAGCTGCGAGCCGCGTGCTCGGACGCGATCCCGACACCGCACCCGGCGGCAGCCTCGATGTCCCGTTGCCCGACGATCTGCCACCCGTGGATCCATCGAGCTCGCCCGCACCGACCGAACCGGTCGTCGAGGACACGAAGATCCGCCGGCCGACACCGACCGACGAGCTCCGCATCGCGGTGGTCGGCGACTCGCTCGCCGCCGGGCTCGGCGTCTACCTCGAGCGGGAGTTCCGGCCCGCGCTGGTGCAGGTGTTGCGGCAGGGAAGGGTCTCGACGGGCCTGTCGCGCCTCGACTACTTCGACTGGATGACCGCGATGCGCAGGATCTCCGACGGCTACCGGCCCGACCTGGTCGTGGTGATGATCGGCGACAACGACAACCAGAGCCTGCTGGCGCCGAACGAAGACGTCGTGGCCGAGATCGGCTCGTTCGAGTGGCCGCAGGGGTACGAGGACCGGGTCGAGCAGTTCACCCGCATCGCGGTCGACGGCGGATCGCACGTGGCATGGGTCGGGCTCCCGATCGTGCAACGCAAGGAGCGCTGGCCGGTGATGCAGCGCCAGAACGACATCTTCGAGCGCGTGATCGACGCCACACCGAACGCGCTGTACGTCGACACGTGGGACCGGTTCGCGACCCGCGAGGGCCAGTACACGCCCTTCTACTGGGAAGACGGCAAGGTCCAGCTCATCCGAACCGGCGACGGTCTGCACTTCAACCCGCGTGGCTACGAGCTGCTCGCCGACGCGGTGGGCGAGGCCGTCGTCGACCGGTTCCGGCTTCCCGCCTACACGCTCGCCGGGTAGCAGGCCCCGGGCGCAGATCAGACCGGGATCGGGACCTCGGGCAGGTTCGCGAGCGCAGCCTCCTCGTCGGCGGCGTCGAACTCGAAGTCGGGAAGGTTCCCCGCCAGGTAGTCGTCGTAGGCCTGCATGTCGAAGTGGCCGTGCCCGCAGAGGTTGAACAGGATCACGCGCGCCTCACCCGCCTCGCGCGCGGCGACGGCTTCGTCGATCGCGCCCTTGACCGCGTGGTTCGCCTCGGGTGCTGGCAGGATGCCCTGTGTCCGTGCGAACAGCAGCCCCGCTTCGAAGATCTCGTTCTGGGTGTAGGCGACGGCATCCATGTGCCCGTGCTTGACCAGGAGCGACAGCGACGGCGAGTCGCCGTGGTAGCGCAGGCCGCCCGCATGCACGGGTGCGGGCACGAAGTCGTGCCCGAGTGTGTACATCGGCACGATCGGGCCGTTCTGGGCGGTGTCTCCGAAGTCGTAGGCGAACCTGCCCTTCGTGAGCGTCGGGCACGCGGCCGGCTCCGTCGCGAGGAAGCGCATGTCGGGCGTCTCGCCACGCAGCTTGCCGGCCATGAACGGGTACGAGATGCCGGCGTAGTTCGACCCGCCCCCGACGCATCCGACCACGACGTCGGGCTGCTCGCCCGCCAGCTCCATCTGCCGCTGGGCTTCGAGCCCGATCACCGTCTGGTGCAGGAGCACGTGACCGAGCACGCTTCCGAGGGCGTAGTTGGTGTCGTCGTGCGTGGCAGCGTCCTCGACGGCCTCGCTGATCGCGATGCCGAGCGAACCGGTCGAGTCCGGGTGCGCCTCGAGGATCGCCCGCCCGCTGTTGGTCGTCTCGCTCGGCGAGGCCACCACGCTCGCCCCGAACGACTCCATGAAGCTCCGCCGGTACGGCTTCTGCTCGTACGACGCCTTGACCATGTACACGTCGCATTCGAGGCCGAACATCGCGCAGGCGTGCGCCATCGCCGATCCCCACTGCCCGGCGCCGGTCTCGGTCGCGATGCGGCGGATGCCGGCTTCCTTGTTGAAGAACGCCTGCGCCACGGCCGTGTTGGGCTTGTGGCTGCCGGCCGGCGAGCCGCCCTCGTACTTGTAGTAGATGTGCGCCGGCGTGTTCAGCTCCTGCTCCAGACGCGTCGCGCGGTACAGCGGCGAGGGCCTCCAGAGCTTGTAGATGTCGATCACCGCGCCGGGGATGTCGATCCACACGTCGGTCGAGACTTCCTGGCCGATCAACGACATCGGGAACAGCGGCGCGAGGTCGTCGGGCCCCATCGGTTGCTTCGTCTGCGGGTTGAGCGGAGGAAGCGGCTCGATCCCCGACTTCACGATGTCGGGCATGATGTTGAACCACGCCGTGGGGATCTGATCGGGCTGCAGGTCGAACCGGGTGCGAACGTCGGTCATGAGGATCCCCCTGACACGGTCGAGGCTTCCGAGGGCGCGAGCCTACCCTTCGGTCCGCGCGCTGGCGACCTCGACCCAGCCGTCGATCTCGCGGGCACGGAACACCGGCAGGGCGTCGACCGCGGGACCCTCGATGGGCTCGCCGTTCTCGACGTCGAAGACGCTGCCGTGACACGGGCACTCCACGGTCGCGGCTCGATCGTCGATCTCACCCTCGGCGAGGGAGCACCCCTGGTGCGTGCACTCGTCGCCGAACGCGTACAGATGGGCCTCGATGTGCGCGACGGTCACCCGTCCCGACGGCGTGTCGTACGCACGCATCTCTCCTTCCGGGATCTCGCCGAGCGCGCCGACGCGCATGAAGTCCACCGGGTACCTCCTCCTCCTCGGTCAGGCTCTCGACAGCGCGGTCGATCCCCGCTGCAGCACGGTGAAGACGCCGAGCGAGGCCAGCGCGATCAGTGCAGGCAGCATCATGCCGGGGATGAGCAGTCCGGCCATCAGCGCCAGCATGCGCTCGAGCCGCTGGAACAGGCCCTCGGTCATCGCGATGCCGGCGGCTTCGGCCTCGGCCCGGATCTGGCTCACGCCGAGGCTCACGATCAAGGTGATCAGCGCCAACACGGCCTGGAGGCGCTCGCCCTGCGCCGCGAGGTTCCAGAACAGGCTCGAGAACAGGATCATGTCCGAGACCCGGTCGAGCACGGAATCCATGAAGGCGCCCGAGCGGCCTTCCTCACCTCGGTGCCGAGCCACCGAGCCGTCGAAGACATCGAGCACGCTGCCCACGATCAACGACGAGCCGGCGACGAGCCAGTGTCCGGCCACGATCTGCCAACCGGTGAGCACGATGAACACGGGCGAGAGCAGCGTGAGCTGCCAGGGTCGCACCCCGGTCCAGATGAGGAAGGCGAGGACCGCCCGGTAGGGCCAGGCCAGCAGCCGCTGCATCGCACCGCCCGCTGCGCTCTCGTTCTTGCGGGGAGGCGGCATGTCGCGGACCCGAGGTGCCTCCCGCTCGGCCCGCGTATCGCCGTCGTCGCTCACTAGTCCATACCAGACTAGATACGAGGGGTCACCCCGCGAAGGGCTCGAACCCCATCACCATGTAGCGCACGGTTCCGGCCGGGGCCTCGTACGCGACCTCGTCCTTCAGGGCCGCGCCCTGCAGCGCCGTGCCGAGCGGGGACGTCGTCGTGACGGTGCGAGCGCCCGGGGCCTTCTCCTCGGCATGTTCGGCGAGCAGGTAGGTCTCGTCGTCGGGATCGGGCTCGTCGAGCGGCCGGATCGTGACGAGCATGCCCGGACCGATGGTGTCGGCGTGCTCGGGGGCCTCGACGATCTCCGGATCGCGCAGCATCTGCTGGAGCTTGCGGATCTTGGACTCCATGAGTCCCTGCTCGTCTTTGGCGGCGTGGTACTCGGCGTTCTCCTTGAGGTCGCCGTGCTCACGCGCGACCTTGATCTTCTCGGTGATGCGCTCCCGTCCGTGCGTGCTGAGGTCTTCGAGCTCGGCCTTGATGCGCTGGTACGCCTCGAGCGTCACGGTCGCCGACGGCTCCTGTCCGGCCGGCCTGGGCGGACGGTTGCGCAGCTCTTCAGGAAGATCGGGCATCGAGCGAGTCTATCGAGGCAGGCAGCGAGCTACCGCACGGCCCCGCTCAGGCCTCGCTGAAGTAGACGTTCTTGACCTCTGTGTACAGGTGCACCGCGGCCATGCCCATCTCGCGCCCGATGCCGCTCTGCTTGAATCCTCCGAACGGAGCTTCGGTGTGCACGCTCGAGGCCGAGTTCACGCTGAGGTTCCCGGTGCGGATGCCCTTGGCCACCCTGATGGCGCGGCCGAGGTCGCGCGTCCAGATCGTGCCCGAGAGCCCGAACGGAGACTCGTTGGCGAGCCTCACGGCTTCCTCTTCGGTGTCGAACGGGATCAGGCAGACGACCGGGCCGAAGATCTCCTCCTGGGCGACGCGCCACGCATTGTCGACATCGGCCAGTACCGCAGGCCGCATGAAGAACCCGTCGTCGTCGAGCGGTTCGCCGCCCGTGACCCGGCGCGCCCCCTCGTCGACGCCGATCGAGACGTAATCGAGCGATGTCTGACGCTGACCCGACGAGATCAGCGGACCCATCTCGGTGGACTCCTCGAGCGGCTGGCCGACGGCGATCGACTCGGTTCGGGCGGCGAACCGCTCGACGTACTCGTCGTAGATGCCCCGCTGCACGAGCTGACGGGAACGAGCGCAGCAGTCCTGGCCGGCGTTGTCGAACACCGACCAGAGCGACGTCTCGACGCAGGCGTCGAGATCCGTGTCGTCGAACACGACGTTGGCCGACTTGCCGCCCAGCTCGAGCGAGACACGCGTGATGTTCGCGGCAGCGGCTCGCATCACGCTCGTGCCCACCTCGGTCGAACCCGTGAACGAGATCTTCGCCACGCGAGGGTCGGCGGCGAGCGCGGCGGCGGTCGTCGAACCCGGCCCGGGGAGCACGCTCAGCGCCCCTTCGGGAAGCCCGCATTCGTACAGGATCTCGGCGATCGCGATCGCGGTGAGCGGCGTCTGCGAGGCCGGCTTGACGATCGCGGTGTTGCCGCACGCGAGGGCGGGCGCGATCTTCCAGCTGGCGATCACGGCCGGGAAGTTCCACGGGGTGATGAGGGCGCACACCCCGACCGGCTCGCGCAACGTGACGTCGATCCCGGGCGGCACGATCGGGATGGTCTCGCCCGTGATCTTGGTGGCTGCGCCGCCCCAGTACTCGAAGACGTTCGCGGCGATGTCGATCTCGGCGCGCGCCGACGCGATCGGCTTGCCCCCGTTGCGGGCCTCGAGCGTGGCGAGCTGCTCCTGCCGTTCGCGGATGGCGAACGAGGCCGTGGTCAGCACCCGGCCGCGCTCCCGGGCGGACATGCGGCGCCACGGACCCTCGTCGAAGGCACGGTCAGCGACGTCGACGGCCCGGCGCGCGTCATCGGCGCCGGCCTTCGCCACCTCGGCCATCGGCGCGGCCGTAGCCGGCTCGATCACCTGGTCGGTCGCGCCGTCGGCCGCCTCGACCCGGTCTCCACCCATCACCAGCAGCTCGGTCACGGTCGCTCCTTCCTGATGGGTTCCTCGGGCAGATCGGCGTCGACGAAGATCTTGCCGTCCCAGAACGCTTCCACGTGACGGCGGGGGAAGCGTTTCAGCTCGAGGTGCAGCTCGGCGGGCGGGTCGAACTTCCCGAAGTCACAGAGCAGGCGGAACCCGTGGGCAGTCGAACTCGCGGAACCGGTGCGTGCGACGCGCGCTTCGCATGCGACGTGTCGCCTTGGTGGCTCCCGGCGGCTCGGTCGCGGCGTCGAGGTAGATCAGGGCGGGGCCGCCCAAGCCTCCGTGCGGGTCGAGCCACACCCACAGCGTTCCGCCGTGGTCCAGCACGTGGCGCTCGACACCCTCGAGCACGGTGACGTCCATGGCCGCACACCGTACCGCTCCCCGGCGTAGGCTTCGCGCCGGGCGGGCGGGGATCGACTCGAAGGGGGACCGACGATGCGTCTGGACGGCAAGGTCGCGCTGATCACCGGCGGTGGAAGCGGCATGGGCAAGGTCGCGGCCCAGCTCTTCGCGGGCGAGGGTGCCATGGTGGCGCTCACCGACGTCAACGACGAGGCCGGCGAGGCGACCGCGAGCGAGATCGGCGACACGGCGCTCTACGTGCACGCCGACGTCTCCCGCGAGGCCGACGCCGAGGCCATGGTCGCCGCAACGGTGGAGCGATTCGGCCGACTCGACGTCGTGTACAACAACGCGGGGGTGATGCTTCCCGACGACGGAAGCGTGCATTCGACCGACGAGTCGATCTGGGACACCACCCTGGCGGTGAACGTCAAGGGCGTGGCGTTCGGCTGCAAGTACGGCATCCCCGCGATGCTCGAGAGTGGCGGCGGGTCGATCATCAACGTCGCGTCGTTCGTCGCGTGGCTCGGCGCCGCGACTTCGCAGACGGCGTACACGGCATCGAAGGGAGCCGTGCTCGCCATGACCCGAGAGATCGCCGTGGAGTACGCCCGCCGAGGCATCCGGTGCAACGCCCTGTGCCCCGGACCGATCGAGACCCCGCTGCTGCTGGCCCTGCTCTCCGACGAGCAGAAGAAGCAACGCAGGTTCGTGCACATCCCCATGGGGAGGCTCGGTCACGCGGAGGAACTCGCCAAGGCCGCGCTGTTCCTGGCGAGCGACGACTCCAGCTACATGACCGGATCATCGCTCATCGTCGACGGCGGCATCACGGCCGCCTACGTCACACCCGAGGACTGAGCGCGCGCCCCAGCCCACCCAGCGGTACCTAGTCATTTCGCACCAGGCGTCAGGAACTCGGGCTTGACGCGCCGCTCGCGGAGGGTCGTAATACGCGGAGCGATTCCGTCACAGCCCGCCTCGCGGGGGGAGAAGGGGGTTCCGATGGACGAGGCCGCCACGAACACAGCGGCTGCATCGACCGGCACCACGCCCGGTCGCAAGAGCGACACGGAACGGCTGCACGAGCTGGGATACGCGCAGGAGCTCAAGCGCGGCATGTCCGGCTTCTCGAACTTCGCGGTCAGTTTCACCATCATCTCGATCCTGTCCGGCTGCCTCACCCTGTTCGGCTTCGGCATGGTGATCGGCGGGCCGGCCAGCTCCGCGTACGGATGGCCGCTCGTCGGGCTCATGGTGACGTTCGTCGGCCTCGCGATGGCCGAGGTGTGCTCGAGCTACCCGACGGCCGGAGGTCTGTACTACTGGTCGGCGAAGCTGGCGCGGCGCAACGGCCCGGCCTGGGCCTGGTTCACCGGCTGGTTCAACCTGCTCGGACAGGTCGCGATCACCGCGGGCATCGACTTCGGGCTCTCGGCATTCATCTGCGCGTTCATGAACATCGCCTTCGACGTCGAGATCACGAAGATCATCCTCGTCGGCACGTACACGGTCGTGCTGGCGGTGCACGGCCTGTTGAACACGTTCGGGGTCCGCCTCGTGGCGCTGTTCAACAACGTGAGCGTCTGGTGGCACGTCATCGGCGTTGCGATCGTCTTCGCTCTGTGTCTGTTCGTGCCCGACAACCACACTCCGTTCTCGACCATCTTCAACTTCAGCACGACCGAGGGCACGGGCGAGGTCACGGGGTTCATCAACGGAACGGGCTTCACGAACGGCTTCTTCGGATCGACCGTCTACGTGTTCCTGATCGGACTGTTGCTGGCGCAGTACACGATCACCGGCTACGACGCATCGGCGCACATGACCGAAGAGACCCACGACGCCGACGTTTCCGGTCCGAACGGGATCTGGAAGTCCATCGTGATCTCGGTGGTCTTCGGCTACATCCTGCTGCTCGGCGTGTGGTACGCGTTGAACCCCGATGGGGGCTTCACGAACGCGCTCAGCTTCCAGCTCGAGACCGCCAACATCGCCGCGCCGGCGGCGATCTTCTTGGACTCGTTCGGCAAGAACCTCGCGATCTTCGCGCTGATCATCGTGATGGGCGCGCAGTTCTTCTGCGGCATGGCGTCGGTCACGACCAACTCGCGCATGATCTACGCGTTCTCCCGCGACGGCGCCGTGCCCGGTCACCGCCTGTGGCACTCGATCAACAAGAGGACGCGGACCCCGACCAACGCGATCTGGCTCGCAGCCGTGCTGGCCTGGGTCCTGGTGGCACCGGCCTACTGGCTCGGATCTGTCGTCGCGTACTTCGCGGTGACGGCGATCGGTGTGATCGGGCTCTACATCGCCTACGTGATCCCGGTGTTCCTGCGGCTTCGGGCCGGCGATTCCTTCCGTCCCGGGCCATGGACGCTCGGAGCCAAGGGCAAGGTCATCGGCTGGATCGCGGTGATCTGGGTGCTGTTCATCTGCGTGATCCTCATGATGCCGCAGTTCAGCCCGGGTGGGCTCGAACTCAAGACGATCGACGTGCTCAACTACACGCCGATCGTCGTCGGGAGCGTGATCCTGATCACCACGCTCTGGTGGGTCGTCTCCGCGCGCAAGTGGTTCACAGGGCCGGTCGTGCAAGGCTCGGCTGAGGAACTGGCGGCGATCGAGGCCGACCTCGAGTTGAAGCACGGCTGACGATCGCGTCGAAGCGCACGAGGCGCGGCGGGCCGTCAAGGCCGCCGCGCCTCGTTCATCTCCGGGGAGGGAGCACATGAACGTGCAGGGCATGCTCACGGCGAAGCAGCTCGAGGAGCTCGCCTCGGCGGGTGAGATCGACACCGTGCTCTGTCAGTTCACCGACCTGCAGGGCCGGTTCATGGGCAAGCGCGTGCTGCCCGACTTCTTCCTCGAGGACGTGCTCGGCCCTGAGGGGTTGCACGCGTGCCTCTACCTGCTCGCCGTCGACATGGAGATGGAACCGCTCCCCGGCTACGAGTACGCGAGCTGGGAAACCGGCTACGGAGACTTCCGCATGGTTCCCGACATGGCGACCCTGCGCCTGTGCCCCTGGCTCGAGAAGACCGCCATGGTGATCTGCGACATCTACGAGGAAGACTCCGACGAGCCGGTGCGCGTCGCGCCGCGTCAGATCCTGAAGGATCAGCTCGCGAAGGCCGAGGCCATGGGATTCACCGTGAAGACGGGTTCCGAGCTCGAGTTCTACCTCTTCAAGGACGGCTACGACGAGCTCGCCGAGCGCGGGTACCGCGACGTGCACCCTTCCAGCACGTACATCATGGACTACCACATGCTGCAGACCACCAAGGACGAGTGGATCATCCGTCAGATCCGCAACCACATGCGTGGAGCGGGCATCCCGGTCGAGTTCTCCAAGGGGGAGTTCGGCAAGGGCCAGCACGAGATCAACATCACCTATTCCGATGCGCTGTCGAACGCCGACCACCACTCGCTCTACAAGCACGGCGTCAAGGAGATCGCGGCCTTGAACGGCGTGTCGGCCACCTTCATGGCGAAATGGACCCTGGACGAAGCCGGTTCGTCGTGCCACGTGCATTCCTCGATATGGAACGCGAAGGGTACGAAGAGCTTGACCTGGAGCGACGACGGGCGCCGCCAACATGACCGACCAGTTCCGGTGGTACCTGGGCGGCATCATGGCCACCGCGCGCGAGATGGCGTTCATGTACGCGCCGTTCGTCAACTCGTACAAGCGCTACCAGCTCGCGTCGTGGGCGCCGACGGCCATCGTGTGGAGTCGCGACAACCGAACGGCCGGGTATCGCACCGTCGGCGAGCACGCTGCCTTCCGGGTGGAATGCCGCATCCCCGGCGCCGACGCGAACCCCTACCTCGCCTTCGCGGCCACCGTCGCCGCCGGCATGTGGGGCATCGAGAACGAGATCGAGCCCCCGCCGATGTTCGAGGGCAACGCCTACGAGGCGAAGCGGGTGCCCCGGGTGCCGACGAGCCTGCACGAGGCGATCGACGTCTTCCGCAAGTCGAAGGCGGCCAAGGAGATGTTCGGCGAGTTCGTCTACGGCCACCTGCTCAACACCGCCGTGCAGGAACAGTCGATCTTCGACAACCTCACCGTGACCGACTGGGAGCTGGCTCGCTACTTCGAGCGAGGCTGATCGGGTGCTGGAACCGGCGCTCGACGCGATCCTGCGATCGGTGCCCGGCTGGGCCGATGCGGAGTTCGAGGTCGAGCCGCTCGAGGGCGGCATCACGAACCGGAACTACGTGGTGACCGTGGGCGGCTCCAGGTACGTGCTGCGGGTGCCTGGTCACGACACGGCGCTGCTCGGCATCGACCGTGCGAACGAGCACCGGGCCGCCCTGGTCGCCGCCGAGGCGGGTGTCGGGCCCGAGGTCGTGGCGTTCCTGCCTCAGAGCGGATGCTTCGTGACGCGGTTCGTGCAAGGTGCCCACGTGCCGATGGCCGAGCTGCGATCGGGCGACGCGCTCGACCTGGTCGTGGCGTCGGTGCGCGCTGCTGCACGCGAGTCCCCCGATCCCCTCGACGTTCCCGGTGTTCCGCATCGTCGAGCGTTACCGCGACACCGCGGCGGAGCGAGGCATGCGCGTGCCGCCCGCCTACGATGACGCGCATGCATTGGCCGGGCGCATCGAGGGGTCGTTCGCCGCGGCGCCCTCGCCGCTCGCGACGTGCCACAACGATCTCCTCAACGCGAACTTCCTGCGCGACGGCGACCATGTCTGGATCGTCGACTACGAGTACGCCGGCATGGGCGACGTCTTCTTCGACCTCGGGAACCTGACGATCAACAACGGGCTCGACGACGACGCGCGCGACCGACTGCTCCACCGGTACTTCCTCGGTGACGTACTCGACCGGCACCGTGCCCGGCTGGCATTGATGACGTTGATGTCGGACTTCCGCGAGGCCATGTGGGGGGTCGTGCAGCAGGCGATCTCGGCCCTCGACGTGGACTTCGTCGACTACGCCGGCCGACACTTCGCACGCATGCTCGACGGCGCCGAGCACATGCCGGTCGACGAGCTCCTCGAGCACGCGGCCCAACCGATCTAGGGCCTGGCACCGACGAGCACGATGTCGGTGCCTTCCTGCACGAGCTCGTCGCGCTGGTTCAGCACCTGCACCCGCATCGTGACGACGCCGCGATCGGGCTTGGAACGTGAGCGACGAGCATCGGTGACCGTCGTGACGGTTCGGATCGCGTCGTCGGCGAAGACCGGTGCGACGAATCGGCGAGACTCCTCGAGGTAGATGCCCAGCGCCCAGTCGTCGGCATCGGTGGTCTGCCCGCTCGAGATCGACGTGATCAGCAGGCCGTGCGCGATGGGGGCGTCGTAGGGCGACGAGTCCGCGACCGACGCCGGGTCGAGATGCAACGGGTTGTGGTCGCCGGTGAGCGTCGCGAATGCCTCGATGTCGGCGCCGGTGATCGTGCGCGGCTCGCTCACGAGCTCGAGCCCGACCTCGATGTCGTCCAGGTACACGTGGCCCACGGTCGCTCCCGTCTCCTGTGGGTCGAGCCTAGCAACGGCTAGCATCGGGCGATGAACATCGCCGTGTTGGTCAAGTGGGTTCCCGAGCCACAGGGCACACCCAGTCTCGGCGAGGACCATCTGCTGGTTCGCGAGGGCGCCGATGGTGCGCTCGACCCGGGCGACGAGTACGGGCTCGAGCGCGCGTTGCAACTCGTGGAACGCGACGGCGGCGAGGTCGTGCTCGTGTCGATGGGCCCCGAGGTAGCCGTGGCCGCGGTGCGGCGCGGTCTCGCGATGGGTGCCGCGCGCGGGGTGCTCGTGACCGATGACGTCTTGCGCGGCGCCGACACGCTCGTGACCGCCAGGGTGCTCGCCGCCGCCGTGAGCTCGCTCGGATCCGTCGACATGGTGCTCGCGGCCGTCGAATCGACCGACGGGTACACGGGGACCCTTCCGATCACCGTCGCCGAGCTGCTCGGCCTGCCGAGCGTCACGTTCGCCACCTCGCTCGATGTGGAAGGGTCGGAGCTTCGCGCCGAACGCCAGACGTCCGCGGGCACCGAGCGGGTCGCCTGCCCGATGCCCGCCCTCGTGACGGTGACGACCGGTGTCGCCGAGCCGCGCTATCCGAGCCTCAAGGGGGTGATGGCGGCGAAGTCCAAGCCCATCGACCGGCCGTCGCTCGCCGAGCTCGGGCTTCGACGCCGGCGCCGGGCGGGCGACGCAGACCATCGCTTCGGTCGAGGCCGCCCCCGCGAAGACCGGAGGACGCGTCATCGAGGCCGGACCCGAGACCGCCGCCGAGATCGCCGATCTGTTGACCGAAGCTCGGGTGATCTGACGTGCCCACCACGTGGATCTGGGCGGATCTCGATGCCGACGGCGTGGCCTCGTCGGCTCTGGAGCTGCTCACCAAGGCCCGGGCCCTCGGCGGTGAGATCGCCGCGGTCGCGCTCGGCCCCGGGGCGGCGACGGTCGCCGGCGAACTCGGCGAACACGGTGCCCGCACGCTCTATGCCTGTGACGACGAGCGGCTCGATGAGCCCACGTCGCGCGTGGGCGCCCACACCCTCGCCGCGCTCGTCGCCGCGCACACCCCCGACGTCGTGCTGTTCCCCTCGTCGTACCGGGCGCGCGACGTCGCCGGGCGCCTGCAAGCCATCACCGGTTCGACGCTCATGGCCAACGCCGTCGACCTGCCTTCGTTCGATCGGGCGCGTGCGGAGATCCTCGGTGGCACCACGATCGTCGAGGTCGCGCTCGAAGGGCCTGCCCCCCATCTCGTCATGGTGCGTCCGCGCGCGTTCGAGCCGGAAGCCGTCGGCGGCACGGCCGACGTGGTCGATGTCGAGCCCGTCCTCCCCGACGATCTCGTCGATGTCCGGGTGCTCGAGACGACCGAGGCACAGGCGAGCGGCCCCAGCCTCGATAGCGCGAAGGTCGTGCTCGCCGGCGGCCGCGGGCTCGGCGGGCCTGAAGGCTTCACGCTGCTCGAGGAGCTCGCGGCCGCGATCGGCGGCACCGCGATCGGCGCATCGCGCGCCGCGGTCGACGCCGGCTGGGTGCCCTACGCGATGCAGATCGGCCAGACCGGTTCCACCGTGAAGCCCGAGGTGTACCTGTCGGCCGGCATCAGCGGGGCGCTGCAGCATGCGGTCGGCATGAAGGGGTCGCGCCGCATCGTGGCGATCACGAAGGATCCCGACGCGCCCATCCTGCGCCTGGCCGACCTCGGCGTCGTGGGCGATCTCTTCCAGGTGCTGCCGGCGCTGACCGAGGAGGTCCGGCGACGGACCGGACGGTGAGCGCGGCGCTCCTCCTTCGTCGTCGTCATCGGGGCGGTGACGCTCGCCTGGCGTCGCGCCGCTCCGCGCATCGCCACGCTTCGTGGTGCCCGCGCCGACGACCCAGATCGCGCGGGAACGACAGCCGAGCGCGCGGCCCGGGAGCTGACCCACGTCGTCGGCCAGCGGAAGCTCTTCCAGCGGCTCGTGCCGGGGCTCATGCATGCCGCGATCTTCTGGGGCTTCGTCGTGCTGCTGCCGACGATCGCCGAGGCCGCGATCGCGATCGTCGACCGTGAGGGCCACCTTCCGATCGTCGGCGACACCGTGGCCTTCGCCTGGATCGTCGACGTGTTCGCTGTGGCCGTGCTCGGAGGGGTCGCGACCGCTGTCGTCATCCGCAAGGTGCAGCGCCCCGATCGCTTCCGCGGATCGCACCTCGGCGAGGCCGATCGCATCCTGCTCATGATCACCGCGATCGTCGTGTCGCTGCTGTGGTGGCAGGCGACCCGTGTCGCACTCGGGCTCGCCGATGTCGAGGGACCGGTCTCCGGGTGGCTCGCCTCGTACTTCGACGGCATCGGCTCCGCGGCGCTCGAACGAGTCGAGCGTTCACTCGTCTGGATCCACCTGCTGCTCGTGCTCGGCTTCCTCGTCTACCTGCCCGGATCGAAGCACCTGCACATCGTCACGGCGGCCCCGAACGTGTGGCTCTCGAAGGCCGGTCCCGGCGGACGGCTCGAGCCGCTGCGCATCGACCTCGAGGGCCCCGAGGAAGACCTGCGGTTCGGCGCCGCCGTCGCGACCGACCTCACCCGCAAGCAGACGCTCGACCTGTTCTCGTGCACGGAGTGCGGCCGATGCCAGGACGTCTGTCCCGCGTGGGCAACCGGCAAGCCGCTCAGCCCGAAGCTGCTGATCATGGGGCTGCGAGACCACGTGGTGTCGGCGTCGCCGGCCGGCGAAGTCGAGCTCCAGCCGCTCGTACCGAACGCCGTCACCGACGAAGTGGTCTGGGACTGCGTGACCTGCGGCGCATGCGTGCAGGAGTGCCCGGTCGACATCGAGCACGTCGACACGATCGTGGATCTGCGACGGCACCTCGTCATGGCCGAGTCCCGATTCCCGAGCGAGGCGGGCGGGCTGCTGCGAGGCATCGAGGGCGCCGGCGAGAACCCCTGGAATCAGCCCGCGAGCGCGCGCATGGACTGGGCAGCGGGACTCGATGTTCGGGTACTCGCATCCGGCGACCCGGCGCCCGAGGTGCTCTTCTGGGTCGGGCTGCGCCGGCGCCTTCGACGAGCGCGCGCGAGAAGCAACCCGTTCCACGGTGCGCCTGCTGCAGGCGGCCGGCATCGACGTCGCAGTGCTCGGCCAGCGTGAGTCGTGCACGGGCGACCCGGCGCGGCGCATGGGCCACGAGTTCCTGTTCCAGACGCTCGCGGAGCGCAACGTCTCGACGCTGAACGAGGCCGGCGTGACGACGATCGTCGCGAGCTGCGCGCACTGCTTCAACACGCTCGCGAACGAGTATCCGGACTACGGCGGCACGTACGAGGTCGTGCACCATTCAGAGTTGCTCTCTCGTCTCGTCGGTGAGGGCAGGCTGCATCCCTCTCGCGACTCGGTCGCGGTGACCTATCACGATGCGTGTTACCTGGGGCGGCACAACGACAAGTACGACGCTCCCCGCGACGTGCTCGGCGCCGTCACGGGCGCGATCAAGGAGATGCCCCGCAGCCGCGAACGCTCGTTCTGCTGCGGCGCCGGAGGCGCGAAGTTCTGGATGGAGGAAGGCGGTGACGCCCGCATCAACGACACGCGCTTCGCGGAAGCCGCAGCCACCGGCGCCGACGTCGTCGCGACCGCGTGCCCTTCTGTCTCGTCATGCTCGACGACGCATCCAACGCGTCAGGCGAGGGCGGACCCAGGGTTGCCGACGTCGCGACCCTGCTCGCCCGCTCGGCCCTCGATTCCCCGACTGGGCCAGGAAGCTAGTCTCGTTCAGACTACTTCGAAGACTTGGGGCCTATCGCAGCCTGATGACGTTGCCCGTCACGAGGCCTGCCACATCTGAGCACAGGAACCCAACGATCCCTGCCACCTCGTCGGGACTCGCGATATGGAAGAGCACGTCGCTACCGGCCACCGCCTCCTTGACCTCGGAGGTGATCCACCCAGTGTCGGTCACCGGCGGATGGACGATATTCGCGGTGACGCCGGCATCCGCGAGCTCATACGCGGCCGACATCGTGAAGTTCTCCAAGGCCGCCTTCGCCGCTCCGTACGAGACCTCCTCAGGGAAACCGTCGGGCCCACCCGACGAGAGGCCGACGATACGGCCCCAGGTTGCGCCGCGCTCGCGGTGCCGACTGCGCGAACTCCACGATCATGAGTGCAGATCCGCGGGCATCGACGGCGAAGACCTGATCGATCGTCGCCGCCGACACCGACCGGAGGGAGCGACCCAGACGGTCGGATGGGTCACCCTTGAAGGTGTCCGCCACCCATCCGCTGGCGTTGTTGATGAGGATGTCCACAGGACCAAGTCGCTCCTCAGCTTCTTCGAAGATGCGGACGGCGCTGGCCTCATCGGCAAGATCCGCCTCGAGCGCGCACGCACGACCCCCGCGCTCCTCGATCGCACGAACCACCTCGCGCGCGTCACCAGATCGTGCCAGTCGATAGGCATCCGGCACTCCTGCGTTCCCCTCTTCGTGCTGGCGCATGTACGTCAACAGCACGGAGGCGCCGTGGCGCGCAAGGTTCCGGGCCACCGCTGCGCCGATGCCGTGATTCGCCCCGGTGACCATCGCGACATGACCAGACAGGTCGATGAGGCTGGGGACGCCGGACAACGAGAACTCCTCTCCGATAGCCGAAGCCTGGTGAAAGATGCGGCGTGTCACGCGGCCTGCGCAGATGCCCTCGGTCGTTCAGGCGAAGGCGCGGTGGCCCGTGAGCAACCCGCCGATCACCAGGGTGTGCACCTCTTCCGTCCCCTCGTAGGTGATCACGGACTCGAGGTTCGTCATGTGGCGCATGATCGGGTACTCGAGCGTGATGCCGTTCGCGCCCAG
This sequence comes from uncultured Actinomycetes bacterium, assembly GCA_963790335.1. Lineage (GTDB taxonomy): Bacteria > Actinomycetota > UBA4738 > UBA4738 > HRBIN12 > JAOUEA01. The sequence goes on from CAWBOB010000008.1 coordinate 218,675, forward strand.
GATGCCTCGGCACGTCCGCGCCACCTTGATCGCCTCGCGGGTGTTGTTGAGCTTGCCGATCGAGACGTGCTCGGGCTGCAGACGGCCGTCTTCCTTCATGCGGCCCAGGTGGTAGGCGAGCAGCGTGCCCTTCTCGATCTCGAGCGCCATGTCGGCGAGCTTCTTCTGCGTGAGTTGGAAGGCACCGATCGGCTTGCCGAACTGCACCCGTTCCTTCGAGTAGTTCAGAGCCGACTCGAAGCACGCACGAGCGGCACCCATCACACCCCAGATGATGCCGAAGCGAGCCTCGTTGAGACATGAGAGCGGTCCCTTCAACCCCTCGACGCCGGGGAGCATCGCCCCGGCAGGGAGCCGCACGTCGTCCATGACGAGCTCGCTCGTCACGCTCGCCCGCAAAGACATCTTCTTGTGGATGTCGGGCGCGCTGAATCCCGGCGCGTCGCACGGTACGGCGAACCCTCGCACGCCGTCGTCGGTGTTCGCCCAGACGATGGCGACGTCGCTCACGCTTCCGTTCGTGATCCACATCTTCGTGCCGTTCAGCACCCAGTCGTCGCCGTCACGCTTGGCGAACGTGCGCATCGACCCGGGATCGCTGCCGGAATCAGGCTCGCTCAGGCCGAAGCATCCGATCGCGTCGCCGCTCGTGAGGCGCGGGAGCCACTCGGCGCGCTGCTCGTCGCTTCCGAACGTCAGGATCGCGAACATGGCGAGCGCACTCGTCACCGAGACGAACGACCGGAGCCCCGAGTCACCGGCCTCGAGTTCGAGCTCGACGAGCCCGTAGGCGACCGCGTTCAGGCCGAGCAGGCCTTCCCCTTGGAGCTGCATGCCGAGGAAGCCCATCTCGCCGAGCTCCTTCGCGAGCTCGCGCGCCGGGAACTCACCAGCCTCGTACCACTCGTCGACCTCGGGCAGGATGCGACCCCGCACCCATTCCCGAGCGGTGTCGCGCACCGCGCGTTCGTCGTCGGTGAGCAGGTGGTCGATATCGAGCAGGTCGTGTGGATCGATCGATGTGCTCATGCCTCGACGGTAGCACCGGGGATCGTCGGGAGGCGATCTCGGCCCGCCCAGCGCGGCGTGTGCGAAACTCGAGGCATGGACCGGATGCTGTTCGCTCGCTGTGACGCGGTGGAGACCTTCGGTGTGGCGCTTCCCACGATGGAAGCAGCGGGCATGCCCGTGACGATCTGGGAAGCGCTCGACGGCGAGCCGCGACCCTCGCTCGACGGCATCGCCGGCGTGGTGCTGTTCGGTAGCACCTACAACGTCGAGCACGCGGAGGAGCAGCCGTTCATCAAGGACGCCCGCGAGCTCACCCTGGAAGCGATCGACCTCGGCGTGCCCTACCTGGGTGTGTGCTTCGGCGCGCAGATGCTCGCCTGGTCGCTCGACGCCCCCGTGATGAAGGCCCCGGTGCGAGAGGTGGGGTTCGAGCCGATCCACCCGACGCCAGCGGCGAGCGACGATCCCCTCATCTCGCATCTCACCGACGGCGACATGGAGTTCCAGTGGCACATGGACACCTTCGAGCTGCCCGCCGGCGCCACGCTGCTCGCCACCGGTGACCGAGTGACCAACCAGGCCTACCGCGTCGGCGATCGCACGTGGGGGTTGCAGTTCCACCTCGAGATCGTCCGCGACGAGCTCGAGATGTGGCTCGGGACCTTCGAGCAGCACGACGGCCCGCTCGAGTCGGCGTGGGGAAAATCGGCCGCGACGCTCCGAGCCGAGGCGGATCGATACCTCGACGGACACGTGCAACGCGGCAGCGAGGTGTTCCGGCGGTTCGCAGGGCTGGCCCGCTCGGCCTCATGATCGAACCGCTCGGGGAGCCCCGGCCGCGCGTGGCGGTCGTCGCGTATCACCTCGGACACGATCGCGTGACGCGCTGGCCCGACGGTGGATACGGCGTGCCTGGTCCCTACATCGAAGCGCTCCGTCGATCGGGCGCTCGCACCGCCATCGTGGCGCCGGGCGAGCCGCCCGGCGCCGGGCAGACGCTGGAGCCGTTCGACGGGCTCCTGCTCGTCGGCGGTGGCGACGTCGACCCGGCACGCTACGGAGCCGAGCCCGACATCGAGCACAACTACGGCGTCGAACCCGACCGCGACGCGTTCGAGATCGAGCTGCTGCACGAGGCCGAGCGCCTCCGGATGCCGGTGCTCTGCATCTGCCGCGGCATGCAGATCATGAACGTCGCCTACGGTGGCACGCTCCACCAGCACCTTCCCGCCGTGGCGCGCCTGCTGGAGCACGGCGTGCCGCTCGACGGCACCGAGACGCTGCACGCCGTCACACCTGATCCGGTCTCGTACCTCGCGGCCACTACCAAGTCCGGCGACCTCACGTGCTCGTCGCACCATCATCAGGGCATCGACCGCGTGGGCGACCGGCTCCGCGTGAGCGGGCGCAGTCCCGACGGACTCGTCGAGGCGATCGAGCTCGACATCGGCCCGACCGACGACCCGACGCTCGAGCCGTGGATCGTCGGCGTGCAGTGGCACCCTGAAGAGACTGCCGCGACCGATCCGGCCCAGCAGTCCCTGTTCGACGCGCTCGTGCTCATCGCCCGGCTGCGCGCATCGCGGGCCGGCCCCGGTGAGGCCGAGGGCCGGGGCCGCGCATACGGCATCTCCGATCCGGACCCGGCGTGGCCCGATCGCTTCGAGGCGGAAGCCGCCCGCCTCGTCGACGCGCTTCCCGCCGGGCTCGTCTCGCGCATCGATCACGTGGGATCGACCGCGGTCGCGGGCCTGGCCGCCAAGCCCATCATCGACATGCAGCTGTCGCTTCGGTCGCTCACGCCCCGAGAGGCGTACGTCGGCCCGATCACGGCCCTCGGCTACCGATGGGTGCTCGACCCCTGGGATGTGGACCACGAGTACTTCAGCCGCGATGTCGACGGCGAGCGCCGCTTCCAGGTCCATGTGTGCACGGCCGGCTCGGCCTGGGAGCGCCGGCACCTCGTCTTCCGCGACTGGCTGCGCGAGCACGACGACGATGCCGCCGCCTACGCCGAACTGAAGCGTGAGCTCGCGGCAGCACATCCCCGAGACACCTTGGCGTACACGGAGGCGAAGACGGGATTCATCACGGCGACCGTGCGCCGAGCGCAACAGGGCGCGTCCGGGTTCGGGGACTAGCGCGAACGGGCTAGCTCCTGCATAATCCCCGGCATCGTGGGGTCACGACCGAACGTCATGCGCCGTGCCACCGTGTCGAGCATCGATCCGTCCGGCTGGGGCGTTCGACCGTGGGTGGGCCCGACCGCGTGACGCACGTGGCGGCCACGCAGTTCGGCGCCCCCCTGCCCCCCGGCGGCACCATCGGCGTCTGCGCGCCGAGCGGCCCCTACTACAACCGCAGCGACGTCGAGCGCCCCGTGGAATGGTGGCGGGAGCGCGGCTTCCGCGTGAAGCTGACCGAGGGCGTTTGGGCCCAGGACGACTACGTCGCAGGCGCTCCCGAGCAACGAGCCGCGGATCTGAACAGCCTGTTCGCCGATCCCGATGTCGACGTCATCCAGGTGCTGTGGGGCGGCACCGGCGCCATGCAGGTGCTTCCCCACCTCGACTACGACCTGATCGCGGCGAATCCGAAAGCGCTCATGGGCTTCTCCGACATCACGAACCTGCACATCGCGATCCGCCAGCGCACGGGGCTCGCCACGCTGCACGGCCCGGGCCTTGGGCTCCATGGGCATCCCCGAGCGCACCGCCTTCACGTGGGACTCCGCACTCGACGCCTTCATGAAGGGAGCGGCGGGACAGGTGCCCCGGGATCCCGACGACCCGTACGTCCGGGCGATCGCTCCCGGCTCGGTCACCGCCCCCATCGTGGGAGGCAACCTGTTCACGTTCATCCACCTGCTCGGGACGCCGTTCGAACCGCAGTTCGACGGCGCCATCCTGTTCTTCGAGGAGGTCCACGAGCCCACGTACGTGATCGAGGTGCATCTCGACCAGCTTCGCCTCGCGGGCAAGCTCGACGGCGTCGTGGGCGTCGTCATCGGTGAGATGAAGGACTGCGGCTGGCGGGAGGAGCGGCCCGAGACGCCGCGCGACCGTTCGCTCGAGGATGCGTTCGAGTTGCATCTAGCGCCGCTCGGGGTGCCGGTGCTATACAAGCTTCCTCTCGGCCACGGGAAACACCTGGCTTCGATCCCGCTGGGGGTCACGGCGACCCTCGACGCAGACGCCAAGTCACTGACCATCGACCAACCGGGAGTGGCACCACCTGCGTAAGACATATCGAGGACTCGGCGAGTATCGAAGGAGGCGCGCGATGAGGAGGACCCGCCGGATCTGCGACCGTCGCACTGGTGTTAGGAGCGATCGCAGCGCTGGCGATCACCGGGGGTGCGGTCGCGCAGGACGCGAGCGGCACCCCGGCTGCGGACCAGAAGGTGACGCTCAACATCGGCGTCGACTCCGACGTCACGAGCCTCAACCCGTACAACCTGTGCTGCGGGCCCGACTACGAGTACATGAGCCTGGTCTACGACACGCCTTCGATTACGACAACGAGACACTTGGCCGCCGCCCCCGGCCTGGTGAAAGAAGTGGACGGCGAACGAAGACTCCACTGAATGGACGATGGAGATCGAGACGCGGTGCGACCTGGCACGACGGTCAGCCGGTGACCGCCGAGGACGTCGCGTTCTCGTTCTCGCTCGTGGCGGACAATGCCATGCCGTTCTTCAAGGACTACCTTCCGTTCAACCCTACCTTCGAAGTGATCGATGACACCCACGTGCTGTGGACATCGGAGGAACCGACGTTCGCGCCGAACGTGCCGGCATACCTCCCGATCGTGCCCGAGCACATCTGGGGAGAGTTCGTCACCGACGACCCCGTCGAAACGAAGAAGGCTGTCAAGGTCTTCGCCAACGAAGAAGCGATCGGCTCTGGCCCATTCATGCTGGCCGAATACAAGAAGGGCCAGTTCATGCGTCTCGAGGTGAACCCCGATTACTGGGGCGGGCAGCCGGCATCGATCGACGAGGTCGTGTTCACCGATCTTCGGCAATCAGGAGACGATGACACAGGCGATCAAGGCCGGTGAGATCGACTACGCCTGGGGTCTGAAGCCCGGTCTCTTCAACTCCCTCAAGGGCGAGCCGAACATCGGGACGCGCGCCGGAGACGGTGGCTGCTGGGGGAACATCGCCTGGAATTTCGGGGGGCAGGGGCCCAAGGCCACTGCCGATCCGACCATCCACGACACCGCGTTCCGTCAAGCCGTGGCGACATCGATCGATCGCCAAGAGATCTTGACGAAGGTCTATCAAGACACGTCGTTCCTCGGATATAGCATCCTGATGCCGGGCACGAATGGCTCCTGGGTGACCGACATCCCCGAGGAGTTGCAATTCAATTACGACCCCGCCGCAGCAAACGCGATGCTCGACGAGGCCGGCTACACCGACACCGACGGCGATGGTATCCGGAACGGAGCCGAAGGCGAGAACCTCAACCTCGAGCTGTTGGTGATCTCCGACGTGACCGGCTCGGTCGATACGGGCAAGCTCCTCCAGGGATACCTATCCGACGTGCAGATCGACTCGTTCCTGACGACGGTCGACACCAACAAGGCATACGACCTTTGGTACACGGGCGAGTGGGACGCGTACGTGTGGGACTGGTGTCCCGATCCTGATCCGGACTTCATGCTCTCAGTGTTCACGACCGATCAGTGCCTGGGTTGGAGCGATGGCTGCTACTCCAACCCCGAGTTCGACGGCCTCTACGAGCTGCAGCAGACGCAGCTCGAACGCGCCGACCGCAAGGCAACGATCGATGAGATGCAGCTGATGATCGCGGAGGAGGTCCCGACGATGGTGCTCAATTATTGGAGCGATCTGTCGGCCTATCGCACGGACAAGTTCGACCCCGCGTCATGGGTGCCCTCCCCCAACAACGAGAGTGGGCCTCTACCTGTTCGGATGGACGAACGACTCGTACATGAACCTCAGGCTGCGTCTCCGATGCTCCGACGGAGACGTCGTCGCCCGGTGTTCCGGCGTGGATCTGGATCGCGGCCGTGGCTGCCATCGTCGTGATCATCGGGGGCGCCATGATGGCGCGCCGCCGCGGCAGCGAGGACGAGGCGTAGCCGGCAGGCGCGCTCGACCGAACGAGGCGAGGGGCGAACGGCGGGGTGGGAGCGCAGGAGTACCTGGCACGCAGGGTGCTCTATGCGCTCCTGACCCTGTTGTTCGTGCTCGTCGCCAACTTCATGTTGTTCCGCGTCATGCCGAGCGATCCGGTCACGCTGGTCACCCGTACGCTTCGCCTCTCGGAGGCCGGACCAAGCAGGAACTGCGGGAGAGCCTGGGCCTGTGCGTGCCGCCCGAGGGCCAGAACAAGTGCTCGATCGTCGGCCAGCTCGCGACCCTGCCCACGTACATGAGGGAGACCCTGACCGGAAACCTCGGCCGATCGCTCCGGTCGGCTCGACCGGTCGTGGACGAGATCTCGAGTCGGCTCTGGCCGACGATCCTGTTAGTGGGACTCGGCACGATCTTCTCGACCTCATCGGCGTGCTCATCGGCATCAAGGGCGGGTGGCGACGCGGCAGCACCTTCGACACCAGCTCGTTGTACAGCTCGTTGGTGTTCTATTCGATGCCCGAGGGCTGGCTCGGGATGCTCCTGATCCTGTTGTTCGTCGGCACCCTGGGCTGGTTCCCTTCGGGGGGATACCAGTCTTCGGCAGGTCTCACCGGCTTCGCCCACATCATCGACGTGGCCAACCACCTCTTCCTGCCGTGCCTGACGCTCACGCTCGGCTACATCGGCGAGTACGCCATCATCATGCGGTCATCGCTCCTCGAGGTGATGAACGACGACTTCGTGCAGACCGCGCGAGCCAAGGGCGTGCAAGATCGGCTCGTTCGGCGACGTCACGCGGTTCCCAATGCGTTCCTGCCCACCTTCACACTGATCTTCTTGAGCTTCGGCTTCGTGCTCGGAGGCTCGATCATCATCGAGACGGTCTTCTCGTGGCCGGGTATCGGGCGTTTGACGTATGACGCGATCAGCGAACTCGATTACCCCATCATCCAAGGGGTGTTCCTCTTGGCGAGCGCAACGGTCATCGTCTTCAATCTGATCGCGGACATCACCTACGCCTACCTCGATCCCAGGATCAGGGCGGCCTGACGTGGCGACCCTCGAGAACCTCACGCCTCCCCCGGTCGGGGTGCCCCGATCCCCCGTCAGGTCACGTGGACGCAGACGACGGCGGGCGATGGCCGCGTACTGGCGCACGTACCGCCGGAACGCCCAAGGCATGGTGGGACTCGTGGTCCTGTCGATCTTCGTATTGCTCGCGATCTTCGGACCGGCGCTGGTCGACGAGGCGCAGCTCGACGCCGCAACCGCAGATGGACCGATCTTCGCCTCCCCCTCGGGCGAGTACCTGCTCGGCACCGACAACTTCGGGCGTCCGGTCCTCGGGCTCGTGATCATGGGCACCCGCATCTCGTTGCTGGTCGGCCTGACGGCCACCGTGGGCGCCATGCTCATCGGTGCGACGGTCGGCATCGCCGCGGGATACGCGGGGGGCAAGATCGACACGGTCTTGAACTTCATCACGAACTGGTTCCTCGTCCTTCCGTGGATCGTGCTGGCGATCGTGCTCGCGTCGCTCTGGGGGCCAGCCTGCTCACGATCATCGTCGTGATCGCGGTGACATCATGGGCAGGCACCGCCCGGCTCGTGCGAGCTCAGGCGCTGACGGTGAGGGAACGCACGTACGTGGAGCGTTCGCGAGCCCTCGGTTCGGGCCACTGGCATCTTGTGAGCCGGCACATCCTGCCGAACGTGTTCCCTGTGCTGTTCGCGAACACGGTGCTCACGGTGGCGCTGTCGATCCTGTCCGAGACCACGCTCTCGCTGCTCGGGCTCGGTGACCCCAACTCCATGTCGTGGGGCCGGATCATCCAGGAGTCGTTCGACGCCGGAGCGCTCACCGCCGGCTGGTGGTGGTGGCTGATCCCGCCCGGGGTCGCCATCGTGCTGGTGACGCTCTCGTTCACGATGTGCGGCTACGCCCTCGATGAGATCCTCAACCCGAAGCTCAGGGATCGATGAGCGTCCTCACCCTTCGCGACCTGCGGGTGACCTATCACACGTCCGAAGGCGGCGTTCCCGCGGTGCGCGGCGTCGACATGGATCTCGCCAAGGGCGAGGTGCTCGGGCTCGCAGGCGAGTCGGGCTGCGGCAAGTCGACGATCGCCGGTGCGATCCTGAGGCTCCTGCCGCCTAAGACCAAGGTCGAAGGCGAGATCCTGCTCGAAGGCGAAGACGTGCTCGCGCTCACGCCCGGCCGGCTGCGCGCCGTGCGCTGGGCTGGAGCGTCGATCATCTTCCAAGGCGCGATGCACGCGTTGAACCCGGTGCAACGGGTCGGCGATCAGATCGCCGAGGCCATCATCGTGCACCGCCAGGCCGGCGAGAAGGAAGCTCGCGTGCGGGTCGGTTCCCTGCTCGAGCAGGTCGGCCTCCCCGCACGACGCATGCAGGACTATCCGCATGAGCTCTCGGGCGGGCAGAAGCAACGGGTCATGATCGCGATGGCGCTCGCCTGCTCACCGTCGTTGATCATCGCCGACGAGCCGACGACCGCGCTCGACGTGATGGTGCAGGCTCAGGTGCTGCGGCTCATGAAGGAGCTGCAGCGCGACCTGGGCTTGTCGATGATCTTCATCACGCATGACCTCTCCGTGCTCGTCGAGACCTCGGACCGGCTCGCGATCATGTACGCGGGCAAGATCATCGAGGAAGGTCCGGCCGAGCAGGTGTTCCAGTCGCCGCAGCACCCCTACACCGAGGCGCTCGCCGCCGCGTTCCCGGAGATCGGCGATCAGCGGTTCCGTCGCAAGCCCATGGGTCTCGGCGGGGATCCTCCCGACCCGGCGAACGTGCCCTCGGGCTGCTCGTTCCATCCTCGATGCCCCAAGGCGTTCGAGGACTGCCCGGTCGTGGAACCCGAGCTCTTCCCGGCCGGTGACGAACGCCGTGCTGCGTGTCTGCTGGTGCCCGCCGCGAAGGCCCGGGTCGGAGCTGACTCATGAGCACCGAAGCCACCGCGACCTCAGCCTCCACCCCCGAGCGGGAGACGGTGATCGAGGTCCGCGACCTCCAGGTCAGGTTCAGAGGGCGGGTCGGGGTGCTCGAAGGGCTGAGAGGCAAGAAGGGGACCGTGTCGAGGGCGGTCGACGGCGTCTCCTTCGAGCTTCGACGAGGCGAGGTCATGGCGCTCGCGGGCGAGTCCGGGTGCGGCAAGACGACCACCGCCCGCGCGATCATGGGCTTGCAGCCGGTCGACGGCGGCGAGATCCGGTACGAAGGAAGCCCGCTGCCCCGCAACCTCAAGCCATACCGGCGCAAGGTGCAGATGGTCTTCCAGGACCCCACGGGCACGCTCAATCCGCGCCAGACCATCTACGAGATCATCGCCGAGGGGCTGCGCATCCATCACATCGACCGCGGCCCCAACGGCGAGCCCGAAGAACAGCTGGTCGGGCAGGCGCTGTCGCGAGCCGGCCTCCGCCCGCCAGAACGGTTCTTCCTGCGGTACCCGCACGAGCTCTCGGGTGGGCAGCGCCAGCGCGTCGTGATCGCGGGGGCACTCGTGCTGGAGCCCGAGGTGATCGTCGCCGACGAGCCCGTGTCGAACCTCGATGCGTCGGTGCGGGGCGAGATCCTGCAGCTGCTCATGAAGCTCCGCGACGAGCTGCAGCTCACCATCATCATCGTGACGCACGACCTGGGGCTCGCGTGGACCGTCGCCGACCGCGTCGCGATCATGTACCTCGGCCGCATCGTCGAGATCGGACCGGCCGAGCGTGTGCTCCTCGCGCCGGAGCACCCCTACACGAAGGCGCTGCTCGACGTGGTCCCTGAGGCCGGCGGTCTCGACCGGCCGATCCTGACCGGTGAGCCACCCGATCCGACCCGCATCCCGGACGGGTGCCGCTTCCACCCCCGGTGCCCCGTGGTGGTCTCTGGCCGGGCCGCGGAGCTCGGGATCGAGTCGCGCTGCCGAGGCGAGGATCTCTCCCTGCGCGAGCTCGCCCCCGAACACGAGGCCGCGTGCTACGAGGCGTTCGCGAGGCACGAGGGCGCCCCCGCGACCGGCTGAGGCGCCGCGTTGGCCCCGCGCGGCGCCGTCGTCAGGAAGCGTCGGCGGTCGCAGGATCGCCGGGGTTCGCGGCCCCGGTGTCGCCGCCCTTGAGCACCCCCAGGATCGCTTCCATCTCGCTGTCGGAGACCCGCGCATCACGAGCGGAACCCTCGGCACCGCTCGCCCGCACGGTGGCGAGCAAGGTCCGCAGGTTGGACTCGGCCATCTCGGCCCTGGCTTCGAGTTCGCGAACCTTCTCCGCCAACGCGCGGGCGCGTCCCTCGGCCTCGTCGCGGGCCTGGCGCGAGACGCTCGTCTCCTCGCGGGCCGAGCGCAAGGCCGCCCGCAACTCGGCCGCTTCCCGCCCGAGGTCGACGAGACGGTCCACGACCGCCCGACCGAAGTCGGAGTAGCGAGCGGCGCCCGGTACGGCATCGGTCTTCGACGCGGGGCCTTGCCTGGGCTGACGGGCCTTGCGAGGACGGCGCCCGATCGACTCCTTCTCGGCGGCGTCGACGGGCTCGCCGCTGAGCAGCCGGTACGAGCCCTGCGCCGGCTCGAGTCGTTTCCTCGCGATCAAGGCCCGCACCGCCCGAGCGGTCGAGAGCGCGTCCGGGAAGCCGAGCTCCCTGCCGATCTCCGCAGGCGTGACCGTCATCACGTCACCGACCTGCGTGCGCTCCGCGGCGGCAGCGAGGAAGGCGTTCACCCGGTCAAGGCTCTGCTCGTTCACGCCGCAATCATGCCCGAGATGACCGCGCGCGACCAGTCGCCCCGCGCGCAACCGCGCCCAGCGGGGCTGGGTAGGCTGCAACCATGGAAGCAGAAGCCGCGCCGCCGGCCCCGGCGCCGTTGGCCGGCGTGCGGGTGATCGATCTCTCGCGCGTGCTCGCCGGACCGCTCGCTACGCAAACGCTCGGCGATCTCGGCGCCGACGTCATCAAGGTGGAGCGTCCGGGCCAGGGCGACGACACGCGTCACTGGGGACCGCCGTTCGCGGGCGACGACGCCGCGTACTTCCTCGCGCTCAACCGGAACAAGCGCTCGGTCGCGATCGACCTCACGACGCCCGACGGGATCGAAGCCGTGCGACGGCTCGCGGCCGAGGCCGACGTGGTGATCGAGAACTTCCGCCCGGGGCTGATGCGCCGGTTCGGGCTCGACCTCGGGGAACTTCGCGAGGCGAACCCGCGCTTGGTCACCTGTTCGTTGACCGCGTTCGGCGACGAGACGCCCGACAGCGCAGCTCGGCCCGGCTACGACATCATCGTGCAGGCACTCTGCGGACTCATGAGCGTGACGGGCGAACCCGGCCGGGACCCCGTGAAGGCGGGCGTGGCACTGCTCGACGTCATCACGGGCTTGCACGCGACGATCGGCATCGTCGCGGCCCTCGCCGAGCGGGCGCGCACGGGCGTCGGGCGTCACGTGAGCGTGTCGCTGTTCGATGCGAGCGTCGCGGCCATGGTCAACCAGGCCGCCAACACCCTCATCGGGGGCATCGTTCCGACCGCACTCGGAACGGCTCACCCCAACATCGTTCCGTACCAAGCGTTCCAAGCCTCCGATCGAGCATTCATCATCGCGGGCGGCAACGATCGTCTCTTCCGGCGGATCTGCGAGATCGTGGGCCACGCGGAGTGGGCCGACGACGACCGGTTCGCCACGAACATGGCTCGCGTCGAGCACCGCCACGTGCTGATCCCGCTGCTGTCGGCCGCGCTCGCCACCCGCACGGCCGCCGAATGGATCGAGGAGCTGGAGGCCGCGGCGGTGCCGTGTTCCCCGATCCGCACGATGGCCGAGGTCTTCGCCTCCCCCGAGGGAGCGGCGCTCGTCGAGGAGATCGCAGACCCAGGCCGTGGCGACACGCTGCGACTGGTCGCGAACCCGCTCCGCTTCGACGGGGAACGCCTCGCCACCCGGCTCGTACCGCCCGCGCTCGGCGAGCACGACGATGGTGCTCGACCGATGACGGACGCCAGGACGCTCGCCGAGGCCTGGGCCGAAGCGCTGGCGTCCTGGGCGATACCACCGGCGATCCTGGAGGCCGCGCCCGAGTCTCCGTTCGGATTCCCCGCCGAGCTGTTCGTCCGGCGGGGGAACGCTCGGGGACGACCGGCGATCGACCCCGACCACCGCCAGGGCGCTCGAAGCTCTCGGCGATGGTGGCACCGTGCTCGATGTGGGTGTGGGCGGCGGCGCGACCTGCCTGCCACTGGCGCCGCGCTGCACGGGTCTGACCGTCGTCGACGCGCAAGCCGACATGCTCGACGCGGCCGCGCGCCTGGCGAGGTCGGCAGGCATGCGGGTCACGACCGTGCACGGTCGCTGGCCTGACGTCGCGAGCGAGACCCCCACGTGCGACGTCGCGGTCTGCGGTCACGTCACCTTCAATGTGCCCGACCTGATGCCGTTCGTCGAGCAGCTCTCGGCTCACGCTCGGCGGCGGGTGGTGTTGGAGCTGACGGATCGCCATCCCCTGTCGTGGATGAACGACCTGTGGCTCCGCTTCCACGGTGTGACGAGGCCGGAGCAGCCGCATGCCGGCGACGCCGGGGCCCTCTGCACGGCCCTCGGATGCGACACGCATCGAGAGGACCGGGTGGATGGCGAGGACATGGCCGGAAGCGGGTTCGAGCACCGCGAGGATGCCATCGCACTGGTGCGCCGCCGGCTCTGTCTGCCCGCCGAGCGCGACGGCGAGATCGCGTCGGCGCTCGGCGACCGGCTGGTGCACCGAGACGGCCTGTGGAGAGCCGGGCCGCGGGAACAGCGCGTGGTGACGCTCTGGTGGGACCTGCCGGGTCGCGAGCCGACGCCGTGAATCAGGGCGCTGCGGCCGTCACCGTGGCCGACATCGCGACGGAGAAGATGCCACCACCTCCGTCGGGAAGCTCGCGGTCGATGCTCGAGGTCGCACCCTCCCGCGCGGCGATCGCGATCGGGACCGTCGGGATCGTCTCGAGGAAGCCGCTCAGCTCCTGCGCGCCGGCGGGGCTCCGCGACGTCTCCTCGAGGCGGAAGCGGAGCTCGCCATCGCGGAGCACCCCGGTCGCGCGGAGCTCGATGCGCTCGGCCTGCACCTGCGCCGTCGGCTCGTCGCACCGCACATCACCCTTGAGCGTGGCCGAGGCCCCGCTGTCGATCGGACCTTCGCCGGCCGTCACGCCCACCACGATGCGCCAGGCCGCCGCGCATCGTCCGCCGACGAGCAAGTCGTGATGCGTGCGAGCGTCGATGTGTACCAGCCAGGCGCCGGCCGGAGCCGGCTCGTCGGACGCCGCGCTCGGACTCGCATCCGGCCGCGCGCCCGGATCCTCGACCCCCGGCGGGAACGGGTTCGTGTTGGCCGCGACGACGGCGCCCACGGCTGCGCATGCCGCGAACACGATCATCCACACCACGACCTTCAGTATCCGACGCACCGGTGGCGACCCTACCGCGAGCGCCGCGCGACGTAGTCGCGGAGCACGTACTCGCCGACGCGGTGGTCGTCCATGAGGAACACGCGCCCCCGGGTGATGCGGGCGAGCCGCTCCATGAAGCGAGCGAGTCCGTCGGATTCCTCCAGCATGAAGATGTTCAGGCGTACGCCCGATCGTGAGAGCCGCATCGCCTCGGCGAGGGTCAGCTCGATCGTGCGGGGAACGGGCGGCCATTCGAAGTACGCCTGGTCGCCCTCGAGGTGGGCGGTGGGCTCGCCGTCGGTGACCATGATCACCTGGCGGGTCGCGCGAGGATGCTGGGAGAGCAGCCGGTTGGCCAGCTTGAACGCGTGGTGCATGTTCGTGCCGTAGACGCGTTCGAAGCCCGGAGCCGTCAGGTCCTCGGGCTGCAAGCGCCACGCGTACTCGTTGAACCCCACGAGGTAGAGCGTGTCGTGCGGGTAGCGACCCTCGATCAGAGCATGCAGCGCGAGCGCCATCTTCTTCGCATGCACGAAGTGCCCGCGCAGGGGCATCGAGAACGACAGGTCTAGCAGCAGGGCGGTGGCCGTCTCGGTTCGCTGCTCGGCTTCCACCATCTCGAAGTCGTCCGGCGCGAGCCGCACGGCATCGCCGGGCCCCGACCGCGTGACCGCGTTGAAGACCGTTCGCTGCACCGCGAGCTGCCCGTGGTCACCGAAGTGCCAGGGGCGCGTCGCGCCCGTCGGCTCGGCCATGCCTCCCGAGTCGCGGGACCCGTGGGTTCCCTCGCGGTCGCGTTGGAGCTCCTCGAAGATCTGCGTGAGGGCGCGCTCCCCGAGCTTGCGGGCGCCTCGAGGTGTGACCTCGAGGCGACCCTGTCGGCGCCGCACGAGGCCGGCTTCCTCGAGCATGCGCTCGATCTGTTTCAGCCGCCGCAGGTCCTGCGCCGCCACGTCGCCGAGGGTGCGCCGCACGGCTTCCTCGTCGACATCGTCGAGCGAGGCGCCCGTATAGTCGCCCTGCATCGCTCGCTCGAGCTCGTCGTAGTCGTGCAGGCGCTCGATCGCGTCGACGGTCGACGCCATCGGCATGCCGCCACCGTCCCCGGGCCCTGGGGTCTGTCCGTGCCCCCAGCCCATGCCGGGGAACATGCCCTGCAGGTTCGAGCTGAGGCGGTCGACCTCGAAGGCGAGGTCGATATCGCGCATCACCTGCTCGGCGAGAGCCGCGAGCTCGTCACGCTGCTCGGGCGAGAGCGAGGCCATCAGAGCACTCATCGCCGCCATGCGGCGCGCCATGGCCTCGAGCAGCTCTTCGAGCGTTCGCGGCTCGTCGGGGAACAGCGAGCCGTGGCGCGACATGAAGCCCTCGAACGCGGGCTGCGTGTCCTCCCCACGGGCACGCATCTCGATCAAGCCGTTGAGCTCGGCGAGCATGTCCTTGAACCGCGCGAGATCCTCCGGGGTCATGCTGCGCATACCCTCGGCCATCTGCCGGAAGTACGAACCCATCACCTGCTCCCGCAGATGCTCCTGCAGCTCGTCGAACATGCGCTGGGCGACGTCGTCGACGAAGCGGTAGTCGCGGAGCTCCGAGATCTTTCCCGGCGCGTCGGGGGCGAGCGCATCGAGGAACGACTCGCGCAGGCGTGCGTCGTCGTCGTCGCGGAAACTCAGCTCGACGCGTTCCCGTTCCAGGATGTGCTCGAGCCGTTCCCGGAGCTCCTGCAGCGGGGCGGCGAGGTCGAGCGAGGCCTCCTCGCGCTCACGCTGACGCCGGAGACGCTCGCGGAGCGCGTCGATGCCCGAGAACCTGCCCTGCATGCCACGGCGAAGGAGCCGCTGCAGCGCTTGGTCGGCGCCGCTTCCCATCAGGATCTCGTCGGTGAGCTCCTCGAGGACCTCGGAAGCCGGCACGTCGGGGCCGAACGGATCCTGGGTGCCATCCCACCGCGAGTACCGGAAGCGCATGCGCCCAGCCTACGCCCGGTCAGTGAGAGCCCGAAGGCTCAGCCGATGCCGAGGCCGGTCATGAGGCCACGCAGCGAGAGGCCGAAGCAGATGAACGCGGCGAAGGCGAACGGCACCCACGGTTGGATGGGTCTCGCGCCGGGCTGCGTCTTCTGCAGGTCTCGCGCGAGGGCATGCGCGATGATCAGGATCACGATCGGCCCGAAGCCGTAGACGTAGTGCAGCCACTCGGTCGGCCTGCGACCCAGCAGGAGCAGCACGACGCCGATCAGCGCCTGGAGACCTGCGGCAACTTGGGCAACCGTCAACCACTGCCAGTAGCGCTCACCCGGTCCGCGTCGCACGACCAGGGCGCCGAGCGGCCAGAGCCACCCGATCGCGAACAGCGCGACGACCGCGAACCCGACCCAGGTGTGGACCTCAGACATGGCGCCCGGATACTACGGTTCGGCCCGCTCAGTCGCCCTCGGAGCCGGTGTACGTGGCGGTGCCGTCCCCGCCCTGCTTGTTGAGACGGCGCGAGAGGTAGAGACCGTCGAGCGCGAACTCGACGGCGCTGGCCGCCACGCCGGGGCTCTCCTCCTGCACCCCGAGACGCTCCAGCAGCTTCGCGAGCCCTGGCAGGTCACCGATCGCATCGAGCAGGTCGCTCGCCGGCGTGAGCTCTCCCGTGTCGACGGCGAGGCCGTCGTCGAACCGCTCGAGCAGGCCCGAGAAGTCGTAGCCGGACAGCCGGCGTCGGAACACCTCGAGTTCGGCGGTTCGCATCGCCCGCAGCAGGATGTCGGGCTCGCGTCCTTCCTCGATCGTGTCGAACTCGATGCGCCCCTCGGAGCTCATGAGCACCGCCGCCAGATCGACCACGCGCGGCACCGCCTCGGTCTCGCCGGTGCGGGCGGCGCGCCGGACGGCGGCAGCCTGCAAGGTCTCCAGGTTGCCGATCGAGTACCGCACGCTCACGCCGCTGCGGTGGTTGACGTGTGAGGACCGCCGGAGCTCCGCCGTGAGCGCGGCGACGACCTCCTTCATGAACGCCGGAACCCGAAGCGGCACACCGACCTCGAGCGGCGAGGCTTCCTGATCCATGATGCGGATCTCTTCGGCCAGGGTCTCGGGGTAGTGCGTGCGGATCTGCGTACCGAACCGGTCCTTGAGGGGGCTGACGATGCGCCCGCGGTGGGTGTAGTCATCGGGGTTCGCGGTCGCCACGAGGAGCATGTCGAGCGGCAGCCGGATGCGGTAGCCACGGATCTGCACGTCACGCTCCTCCAGGATGTTGAACAACGAGACCTGGATGCGCTCGGGAAGGTCCGGCAGCTCGTTGATGGCGACGATGCCCCGGTTGGTGCGGGGGATCAGGCCGTAGTGGATCGTGCCCTCGTCGCCGAGGTAGCGACCTTCGGCCACCTTGATGGGGTCGACGTCGCCGATCAGGTCGCCGACGCTCGTGTCGGGCGTCGCGAGCTTCTCGGCGTAGCGGTCGTCGCGGCCGATCCATGTGAGCGGCGTGTCGTCGCCGCGCTCGGCCACGAGCGCCCGGCCGTGCGCACTGATCGGGCGGTACGGATGATCGTTGGTCTCGGTGCCCTCGATCGCCGGCGTGACCTCGTCGAGCAGCCCTACGAGGGCGCGGACCAGGCGCGTCTTCGCTTGGCCCCGTTCCCCCAGCAGGATCAGGTCGTGGCCGGCGAGGATGCCGCGCTCGAGCGAGGGCAGCACGGTGTCGTCGAACCCCACGAGGCCACCGAACAGCTCCTCACCGGTCTCGAGCGTGGCCAGGAGGTTGGCACGCAGCTCCTGCTTCACGGTGCGGTCGGGGAAACCGGACGCGCGCAGGGCGCCGAGGGTCATCGGTCGGTCGGTCATGCGACCAGGGTAGACGCGATCCGCGATACGGGATCAGCTGGCGGTTCGCAGGGACAGGTCGACCCCGCCCAGGGCCTTGGCCAGCTTCACGGGGGTGCGTCCTTCCCGGTTCACGTGGTGAGGGTCGGCGCCGTGGGCGAGCAGCAGCTGCACGATCGGACCTTCGCCGCGCGTTCGCAGTGTCGCGCACCACAGCGGCGTGTTGCCATCGACGTCCTCGGGATCGATCTCCACGCCGCGTGAGAGCAAGAGCTCGGCCACGGCGACGGAGCACCCCTGCGCGGCGTAGTGCAGCGGGCTCTGGCCGTCGTTGTCGATCACGCTGACGTCGGCTCCGGCGTCCACGATCTCCCTCGCGCGCTGGAGGTCGCCGAACAGCGCCGCGTAATGCAGCGGCACGCGGCCCGAGACGTCCGCGGGCGGCCTGTCGTCGACCAGAGCCATAGGGACGCTATCGGCGACGAGGCTCCGATCCTGAACCGGAACCGCGGAAGAATGCTGTCCTCGGGCGCTGGTAGCGTCGCGCCATGACGATGAGCGGCGATCCGTTCGCCGGCCTCAACAGCTCGCAGCGCCAGGCTGTGGCCGCGGTGCGCGGGCCGGTCGCGATCGTCGCCGGCGCCGGCACGGGCAAGACCACCACGATCACCCATCGCATCGCGAACCAGGTGCGAGGCGGGGCCTTCGCCGCCTCGTCGGTGCTGGCCGTCACGTTCACCGAGAAGGCGGCGGGCGGGTTGAAGGACCGACTCACGCACCTCGGGGTCGAGGGCATCGAGGCTCGCACGTTCCACGCTTCGGCCCTGCGGCAGCTCGGCACGCTGTGGCCCCGGTTCACCGGACGCGACCTGCCCGAGGTGCTCAACGCGAAGGCCCAGGTCCTGAACCCGATCGCCAACGGGCTACCTGGCGCGTATCGGTTCCTGCCCAGGCGCGAGCTCGCCGGGGAGATCGAATGGGCGAAGAACCGGCTCGTCGAGCCTGCCACCTATCTCGAGGCGGTCGAGGCGGCGGGGCGCACTCCTCCGCTCCCGGCCGACCTGATGCAGCGCGCCTTCCGGGCCTACGAACGCACCAAAGGTGAGCGCCGCATGGACTTCGAGGACATGCTGCTGATGCTCGTGCGCCTGCTCGACGACGAACCCGAAGCGGCGAGGCTGGTGCACGAACGGTTCCATGCGTTCACCGTCGACGAGTACCAGGATGTGAACCCGCTGCAGCAGGCCCTGCTCGATCGGTGGCTCGGCGGTCGTGACGAGCTCTGCGTCGTCGGTGACGACTACCAGACGATCTACACCTTCACCGGCGCTTCCCCGTCGTTCCTGCTCACGTTCCCCGATCGCTACCCGAACGCCACCGTCGTCCGCCTCGAGCAGAACTTCCGCTCGTCGCCCCAGGTGCTCACGGTCGCGAACGCCTTGGCGCGCTCGATGGGCGGGTTCGACAAACACCTGCAGGCGACGCGCGGCGACGGCCCCGCTCCGACCGCTCGACCGCTCCCCGATCACGGCGCCGAGATCGCGTTCGTGGTCGCCGAGGCGACGCGGCTGCACGACGCCGGTGTGGCCTGGGAAGAGATCGCCGTGCTGTATCGCATCAACGCCCGATCCGAGCCCTACGAGGAAGCGCTCGCCGCCGCGGGCGTGCCGTACCAGGTGCGCGACGGGTCGTTCCTACGACGCCCGGGTCCTCGGGGTGTCATCGCACGGCTGCGGCGATCCGACGGGGCCGACGACGTCGTGCGAGCCGTCGCGGCCGTGACCGACGCGATCGGCTACACCTCAGACGCCGGTGCAGACGATGCCGGTGAGGAGGAGGCCACGCGGCAGGCCGACCTCGGGCGACTCCGCGCGCTCGCGACCGAGTACGCGAGCACGAGCGGCGACGGGGCGACCGTCGACGGGTTCCTCGCGGAGCTCGAGCATCGCTTCGCCGCCGAGCGCGAGGGCCGGGGCGTGCAGCTCATGACCTACCACCGAGCCAAGGGGCTCGAGTTCGACGCCGTCTTCCTGCCCCGGCTGCTCGACGGCGAGCTCCCGTACCGGGCGCGCAAGAGCGAGGCCGACCCCGACGAGGAACGCCGCTTGCTGTACGTGGGCATCACACGCGCCCGCGTGCACCTCTTCCTGTCGTGGCCGCGAGAGCCGCGCTCGAGCCCGAGCCCGTTCCTGCGCGAGATCGGCGTGGCCGACGCCGTGGCCGACCGGGGGGTGGGGGCGGCGCGCAACGCCCGCCGGGCACCGGCGTCCGTCGGCGCCGCCGACGCTCCGCTGTTCGACCGGCTGCGCGAGTGGCGGCGAGGTCGGGCCTCGGCCGACGGCGTGCCCGCCTACGTCGTCTTCCACGACGCGACGCTCGCGGAGATCGCGGAGCGCAAGCCGAGGGACTGGGCCGACCTGGCCGCGGTACCGGGCATCGGCCCGGCCAAGCTCGATCGCTACGCCGACGAGGTGCTGGCGATCGTCGCCGGCTGATCGGCGTCGATCACCGCGACGGGGTCGGGACGCTGCACGAGCTCGATCCACGTGCCGTCGGGGTCGATCGCGTAGTGCACCTGCACGCCGTACCAGTCGCCTTCCTCCGTCAACCGCACGGGCTTCGACACGAGCTGCACGCCCGCCTCGCGCAGCCGCTCGTGCACGGCGTCGATGTCGGCGACCTGGAGCCCGATGTGGGTCGCGCCCGGATCCCAGAGCGATCTCGTGACGGGCGTGCCGACGGGCTGCACGAACTCGACCAGCTCGAGCACGAGCCCCTCGCCGACCTCGATGTCGGCCCACCGGATGCTCACGTCCCGCTGCCCCATGATCTCGGCGAGCTCAGCATCGTCGGACGTGCCACGAGCGATCAGCGGCAGCCCGAGCAGGTCCGTGTAGAAGGAGAGCGACGCCTCGATGTCGCGCACGGTCACCGAGACGTGGTCGAGCACCGGTCGAGTCATCGCTCCTCCTTCAGTCGCTCGGGTATCACGTCGCGGGCGAAGACATCGTGCACGGACTCGGCACGCTTCACGATCTCGGCCTCCGCGCCATGCACGAGCACCGTCGCCGGTCGGGGCAGCGCGTTGAAGTTGGTCGCGCTGGCGTCCTGGTACGCACCCGTATCGAGGAAGGCAAGGGTCTCACCATCGCGCATCTCGGGCAAGGGCACCGACGGCACCATGAGGTCGAAGCCGCAGCTGATGCCGACCACGTCGGCCTCGCCGATGGCCGCGTCGTCGGCTCGTGACGCCGGCACGACCGTCCAGCGGTTGTGCTCGATCAGGGAATCGGGCAGGAACATCTCCGTCGTGTCGGTCTCGACCCAGCGCCATGCGACCGGGCTCGACTCGCGTTTGGTGTTCACCACGCTCGCGAGATGGATGCCGGCGTCGGCGTAGAGCGCACGACCGGGCTCGACCTCGAGCGCGACACCGTCCGCCGCCATGCCGTGCCGGGCGAGTCCCTCGCGGAGCGCCGACGTGACGACCTCGGCGTAGGCGTCGATCGACGGCGCCGGGCGCATCGGGCGTTCGGCCAACCGGGTCAGCAGGCGTCCGGTCGGGTCACGCGGCACGGCGAATCCGCCGCCGAGGTCGATCTCCCGCGGCTCCCATCCGCCCCACGCGTCGGACAGCGTCGCCACGAGCTCGACGAACGCCGCGATCATCGAGGCGTAGATCCCGGTCTCGGCTCGATGCCTCGGAAGATGCACGTGGAGACCGGCGAGGTCGACGACGTCGCTCGCGAGCGCGCGGCGTCCCAGCTCGACGACGTCGTCGGCCGGGATGCCCGCCTTGTACGAGCGCGTGGCCTCCGAGGTCGGCATGCCGTCGGGGTCGAAGTCCGTCGGATCGGTGAGCGCGGACAGGTCGGGACGCAGCCGCAGCCGGACCGTCGCGCGCGTATCGAGCCTGCGCGCGGACGCTTCGACGAGCGGAAGCTCGCGCGCCGCGTCGATGGTGATGCGAGCCCCCGCGCCCACGGCCTCGTCGATCAACGCGGCGCTCTTGCCGGTGCCGTTCACCGAGATCGAGGCGGGCGGCACGCCCGCCTCGAGGGCGGCCGTCAGCTCGGCATGACCGAACGTGTCGCAGCCCATGCCTTCCTGCGTGAGCACATGCCGGAGCGCGAGCACGTAGTTCGCCTTGAGGGAAGGAAGCACCCTCACCGGCCCTTCGTGCCATCGGCTCGCGAAGCCAGACTGGAACGCTCGAGCGTTCCGCCGGAGCTGATCCTCGGAGACGACGTAGATCGGTGTACCGAACCGACTCGCAAGCTCGTCACACGCTGCCTCTTCGATGAAGAGTCGTCCGTTGCGAACCGAGAGTGCCTCGTCGATGCGCCTCACGATGGTCCGCATGCGTGGAAGCATGCCTTGCCGACGCGCACATGTCTCTCGACGCGGAGCCGCCGACGGTCGAACGAATGGTCCTCGCATGACGCTCTCAGCACGGGAGATCCCTCAGGTGTTCGCGTTGCGCCCCGAGACGCGCCGCAACTGGGCTTGGGTGTCCTCCAGGTCGTTGCTGAGCCTCTCGGCGTCGACCCTGAGCTTCCGCACTTGGCTGCTGAGCCTCTCGACGTCCCCGCTGTACCCGATGTCCGTGCTGGTTGTCTCGTATCCGCACGTGGTGAACACGAGGAGGATGAGGACGAACAGGTGGCGCCGTCGCGACGACTCCAGTTCCCGCACCCGATCCTCGATCGGCGATGACGGTTCCGGAGTCTCCATCGTGACCTCCTTGCTCATGCCCGGCATCGTAGTCCGGGAGGGGAGGACGGGAGGACCCGGGCATCCCTGATGGAAGGTGTCCGCCTTCGCTAGCCACCCACGGAAGCAAGGAACAGTGAGAGGGCCACGAGGGGCACGGCGATCGAGAGCAGTCGAAGCGCGCGCTCGGGAGCGGCGCGCAGAGCGCCGGCATCGATGGCCTCCCGGGCGCCGTCATCGAGCGTCAGCTCGCCGTGTACGGCCACGACGTGCCGGCGCAGTCGCCTCACCGGCGTCGACAGCACCCGTTGCGCCGCACTGAGCACCGCGCACGCCGCGGCCGCGACCACCGCGGCGACGCTCAGCCGTGCGGTCTGCGCGAACGAGGCCGTGAGCACCGGGAACGCGCCCCACGCGAGCGCGAACCACAGGTCGGAGTGGAACGCGCCCCCGAGCAGCTCCAGGTTGTAGGCAACGACCAGGAACGCCCCGGCAGCGACGAACGCGCCGAGCCACGGTGAGACCTGGATCATGCCGTCGACGCCGAGCGCGACCGCGCCCACGAGACCCACGCCGGCCACACCGACCAAGACTCCCCCGGAGATCCGCGTGCCCAGCGGGCGCGAGTGCAGCTCGTCGAGCGCATGCGCGGCGAGGCCCATCGCGAGGAAGAACGCCAGCAGCGTCTCCCCCAGCCACCGCAGGTTCACGCCGGGCGTGAGGGATGCGCCGATCACCACGTAGGAGAGGTGCCAAACCGTGTAGGGCGGGTGCAGCAGCGTCCACCAATCGCGCCATGACCCGGGTGCGAGCGCGTAGAACGCCGGGCGCTCGTCGGGGCTAGCCGCCACCACGGCCTCCCTTCACACCCCACATCACCACGGCGGCGCCGAACGCCAGCTCGCGCGTGCGGACGTGACGGATCCCTGCGTCGTGCCACCAGCGCACCTGCTCGGGAAGCGGCGCTCGTTCCTCGAGCCGGCTGATGCTCGGCCCGAGGAACGCTCCGGTCCGCCGCCAGTGCGATGAGACGAGGGCACCGACGACCGGGAGCATCCCGCGCGTGTACGCGTACCAGCCGACGCGCGGCAGCGGACGTTGCGGCACGTGGAACTCGAGCGAAGCCACGCTGCCGCCGGGCCGTACGACGCGGGCGATCTCACGCATCGTCGCACCCGGATCGTCGAGGTAGCGCACGAGGTAGGTGAACGTGACGGCGTCGAACGCACCGTCGGCGAACGGGAGCATCTCGGCCCGCCCGAGCACCGGCCTGATCCGTCCGGAGAGCCCGGCCAGATCGTTCGCGGGCAGGCCCGCTCGGAGCATCGCCTCGGAAGGGTCGAGAGCGACCACACGCACGCGTGCGCGAGCCGCGACCTCACGCGACACCAGCCCCGTGCCGGCCGCCAGGTCGAGCACGAGGGAACCGGGCACCGCGCCCAGCTTCGCGACCATGAACCGGCGCCACCGCGTGTCCTGGCCGAGCGACATCAGTGCCCCCGCCCAGGAGTACTGCGGGGCGATGGCCGAGAAGAGCTCGGGGGCCGCGTCGCGATCCGACACGGCGTCAGCGCTCGAGCCCGAGCAGGCCGGGAACATCGGCGACCGAGTCCACGACCGCGTCGGGCGACCCCCGATCGAGGTCGTCGGGACGGAACTTCCCCGTTCGAACCAGCACCCCCACGAGCCCGGCCGTCCGTGCGCCGTCGACATCGTTCACGACGTCGTCGCCGACCATCGCGGCACGGGAGGCCCCGACCCCGATCGCGTCGAGCGCCGCCCCGAAGTAGGCGGCCGACGGCTTGCCGCAGACGACCGGCATCACACCGCTCGCCGCTTCGAGTGCGGCGACGAACGCACCGCCGTCGAGCTGCAGTCCGGCGCTCGTGCGCCAATACAGGTTGCGATGCATCGCGACGAACGCCGCTCCCTCGTTCAGCCGGCGGAACACGCGGTTCATGGCGTCGTAGCTGAACCGGTCGCACCCCCCGCCCAGCACCACCACGTCCGCCTCATCGATATCGACGAGCTCGATGCCGGCGAGATCTTCCTCGGGGTCACCATCGCTCAGCACGGACACCTTCGCGCCGGCATGCTCCGAGCGCAGGTGCGCCGCCGTCGCGGTGACGGCGGTCACGATCTCGTCGGCGGTGAAGTCGAACCCCGCCTCACGGAGCGTCTCGGTCAGACCGACTCGCGTGTGGGTGCTGGTGTTCGTGATCAGCCTGAACGGCACCTCGTGGCGCCGCAGCGAGGCGATCGCATCGATCGCACCCGGCAGCGCCCGCCACGAGGTCACGAGCACGCCGTCGATATCCAGCAGCAGCGCGTCCACGTCGAGCGGGGATGCCATCACGGGCAGTCTGCCACGCACGCTCTCGCGACAGCCAGGTCCTGCGATCGGCTACAACCTGATGCCGACCCGCTTGCGTGCCTCGGCGAGATCGACGCCGAGGATCGAGGCCCTGCTGCCGCATCAGGAACTCCGTGTACGGAGCGATGAACCGGTACTTCGGCGGAAGCAGCGGCCTCCCGAGCCTGATCAGTGGGAAGCTCGCCCGCGTCGCGGCCCGCCGGCCCGGGCCGAACGGCACCCCGTACATCTCGCGGATGTGGGGTGGCAGCGTCGCGAACGCGAGCCTCGACACACCTCGCAGGACCGGTCGCCATTCCGCTTCGGCGGGAGGATCGAAGAACAGGTCCAGGACCCTGCGCGCGCCGTCGGTCACCTGCAGCGCGCCGCGATCGTCGACGTCGGCGAGCCATGCCCGCATCCCCTGCCAGGTGGGTGGGATGTCGGATCGCGGCACCAAGCAGAGCTCTGCCGCGAGCATCTGCTCCTCATGGAAGCGCTGTCGCCCGGCATCGTCGAGGCGCCCCACCGTGAGTGCCTCGAACAGGATCGCCGAGTCGACGAGGCACGCATGCACATAGAGCAGCAGCTCGGGGTCGAGGGCGTCGTAGCGCGTGCCGGTCACCGGGTCAGTGCCGTTGATGCGGGTGTGGACCTCGTTGATCGCGTCGGCGGCGGCGTGCGCCTCGGCCTTGGTGCCGAAGGTCATCGTGTAGGTCAGGATCAGGGTGCGCTGCAGGCGTTTCCACGGGTTCCGCTCGTACATGGCGGTCTGGTTGGCGCCGGCGACCACGAGGGGATGGGCCGCGTGCATCAGCAGGGCCCTCGCGCCACCGAAGAGCACGGTGACCTCGCGGTGCACCTGCCACGAGACGCTTGCGGGTCCGAAGTAGCCGCTGTCCGCCGTCGCCGCCATACGTAAAGCGTACGTGCGGCGACATCGAGCGAGGGCATCGGAACCCGTGCGTCGGAGCGCGGCTGGACTTGGCCTCGAACCGGTGGCACCATCGCGTGGCCCAGCTGACACCCTTCCCCACATGATCGTCGTCGTGCTCGTCGCCGCCACCGGCATCGTCGCCGGCTTCCTCATGGGCGGAAGCCTGCGCAACTTCGAGCGGGTACGCGTGCACTGGTGGGGCGCGGCCTTCGTGGGGCTGGCCCTGCAAGCGGCGCCCGTCGGGCGATGGCTCGACGACGACGCGGTGTTCGCCTCGCTGATCGTGAGCTACGCGCTGCTCGTCGCGTTCATGTGGGTGAACCGGCGGCTTCCGGCCGCGCCGCTGCTGCTCGGCGGGACTGGTGCTCAACATGCTCGTCATCGCGATCAACGGGGGGATGCCGGTCTCCGAATCGGCCATCCGCACGACGGGCAACGTGTCGGGCGCACTTCCAGCGAGCATCGACGACGGCAAGCACCACCTGATGGGTCCCGCCGATGTGCTGACTCCGCTCGGCGACGTGATCGGCCTGCCGCCGCCGATCTCGATCGTGCTCTCGATCGGCGACGTGGTGCTCTACGCAGGCGTGGCCATCTTCACCGTCATCGTCATGCGGGGACGCTTCGCGGAAAATCGTCGTCCCCCTGCGTGGTTCCAGATGTATCGAGGGAAGCATCTGCCGGCCCGGCGACGCCTCCCCCGCCGGTCACGGCCTGGGCGGGAACCTCATCCTGCAACAGCGAGCTGGGGAACTTCACGGTGATGCGGGTGCCGACGCCGGGGGCGCTCTCGAGGTCGAAGGTGCCGCCACCCACCTGAGCGCGTTCCCGCATCATCGCCATGCCGAAGTGGCCCTCGGGCCCCGGCACCGACGTGTCGAAGCCCACCCCGTTGTCGCGGAGCTCGAGCACGATCGAGTCGTCGTCCTCGTGCACGCTGATCCAGAAGTCCGTCGCTTGGGCGTGCTTGAGGGAGTTCATCACCGCTTCTCGCGCGATGTGGAAGATGAGGAGCGCGATCGGCGCGGGCAACGGCATCTCGTCGATGTCCCGGTGATACGTCACATCGGCGTCGCGAGCCACCTCGTCGGTGAACGACTCGAGCGCCTCGGCCAGCCCCTTCGCGCCCAGCGGCGAGCGATGCAGGTCGCGGATCAGCGCCCGGATGCGTTCCGACGTCTCTTGCTTCGAGTCGCGAACCTTCTCGAGCTGGTCGCGCACCGCAGCGATGTCGTTCTTGTCGAGCAGCTTGCGCGCCACATCGACCTGGATCGAGAGCCGGAACAGCACCTGTGCGAGGTCGTCGTGAAGGTACCCGGCGATCTGCAGCCGCTCGTCTGCCCGCTCCTCAGCCATGGCGTTGGAGAGTGTCTTCAGCACCTGCTCACGCTCTTGCAGCTCCTTGTGAGCCTCCTCAAGCGCCTGCGACCGAAAGAACATTTGCCGCGCGAGGAGGGAGGGAGCGAGAAAGGCTGGAATCGACCAGAACCCGATCTGCTCCGCGAAGATGGCGACAATCAGCCCGAGCACGCCGAGTCCCAGGTAGCTCACGAGGAACTCGGTCAGGCGGCCGATCCTCAGTTCTCGCATCACAGCAAGCGGCGGAAGACCTACTCGGAGACTCGTGAACACTGTGACCAACGCCGTGTTCACTCCATAGTCAGCGACCGCCGCGACCATGGCGGGTACAACCAGGCTCCATGTTGGAGCGGATGCGAGGCTATCTGCATCTGCAAGCCAGTGGAAAACGGAACTTGCTGCGAGAACGGAAAGGCTGACTTGGCAGCGATTGAATAGTGCTCTGAGTAGGCCGACCTCCCTCGTCAGCTCTCGTGGGTCGAAGGACCCGATCAAAGCGGTCACTGCCGCGGCAGGTGGTGCGAACAGAATGCCGACGGTCATGAGCAAGGGGAAGCCCAGGCTCAAGTGAACCCCGCGCCATGCTGGAACCGGTAGAAGCTCCACCACGGCGATGAGAGCCGCCCACAAGATCAGCTTCAGCTCGAGCACGGAGGGATCCTCGGCCAGGAGCGCCGCAAGCAGTGTGACCGTAGGAAGGATCACTGCCAGCTCGAAGGCCAAGAGCCCCCGCTCCCGGGAGTGCTCGGCTGCGGGATTCTGCACGCTGCTCACGAACTCATCTTCGGCCCTCCTCGTGTCGTTTGAAAGTAGGCCCTCCGGGGGGGGGACGGTTCTACACCGAATGCGGTAGCAACAACTCCCTGTTGTCCCCCAGGCGGGGGTCCCCCGATAGTTAGAGCCGTCCCCCACACGGGGGGTTGAGAACGATCATGAGGACCACAGGACAAAGTCGGAGAGAGGGAGTGACATCCATGAAGACCCTTCGCAGAGTCGCCATCGCTCTCGGCTCGCTGGTCGCCGTCGCCCTCGCGGGCGGCGCGCACTGGAAGGCCTGAGGCCAAGGCTCAAGCAGATCCACGCAAGACCTCGGGCTAGCCCGGGGTCTTGTCGCTTGTCTAGACGGGAATACGCGCCTGGATCGTAGTGCCTCCCTGACCGCTCCAGACGTCCACTGTTCCACGCGCCGCCTTGACTCGCTCCGCGATTAGGGCAAGTCCGAAGTGTTGGCCCGAATCTACTTTCTCAGGATCGAATCCCACACCGTCATCTGCGACCGTCAGGCTGATAACGCCGTTTGCCTCCGACAGCGAGACGCGGATCAACGACCCACGCGAGTGTCGAGCTGCGTTGCTCATGCCCTCGCGCGCCAGCTGGTAACAGAGGAGCTCAGCTATGTCGCTTCCCGACACGGGTCCCACGTCCAGGATGAATCGTGGCGAACCAGCGGACTCAAGACGCTGAGCAATGAGCCGGAGACTGCCCGCTAACCCGCTTGGGCCGATCTTGGCCGTTCTAAGGCCGTTCACAACATCCCTTATGGCTGACTGGGCCGTCTCGGTCGCGCTGAGCAATTCCGGAAGATCGTCGTCGAGGCTCAGCAGCCGACCCGATTGCAAGTCCTGCTTCAACACTTGACCCATGAGATGCACCTTGAACAGAGGAGGCAGGACCTCGTCGTGCAGTTCGCCGGCGAGAACCTTACGTTCGTCCTCCCGCTCGGCGGCCAGCCCGATAGTCGCCATCTGGAGCGCTTCCACTTGTCTTCGTGAGTCCCTACTCAGCTGAAGAACATCTCGACTCTGCTCGAATACCCCCTTTGCCAAGGCCAGTGGAACTACGAAGGCGATGAATCCTCGAAGACCCATCGCGGCCATGGCCTCAGCCAGGAGCACGCTCATCAACCCGTACATCAGGTACATCAGGGCGAACAGGCGTGTCGGGCCAAGCTGCAACTCAGCCATCACCTGTATCAACGGCTTGTTGGTCCGTGTAGCCGTCATGACTCCAACCAGGAAGTAGTTCAGAGAGACATCCGTGGCTAGCGCCAGCAGCCCGAGAATGAGCGAACCTGGCCAGACGCCCGGTTCACCCCCACCCGCAGAAAAGACCAGGGCTCCGCCCATCACACTTAGCGCCGTCTGACCGCGATTGCAGATCGCACGAGACACGCTGATCTCATGTCGCCATTCACGCGGGTCGATGTAGGCAACGAGAGCCAAGGTGCCGCTCACGCCCGGACCGAAAACGAGGCCAGCGGCCAAGAGAACCGGCGTGTCGAGAGAAAGCGCAGTGGAACTTCCCGATCGCACAGAGAGCAACCCTGCGACGGCGGCCGCAAGGGCCAGCACGGCAAGCTCGACCCAAGTGATGCGCGAGTTGGCGCCAGCTATTCCGAATAGGGCGGCAGCCACCGCTGATCCAAAGACGATCACCGAGAGCGCATGGAACCGAGTCGACTCTCGATGCCTGCTGGAGCCTGCCTCAGCTTCCGCAACGGCTGCTTGATCTGACACCTGAACTCCCTCCCCCGTGGCTGTGGCTTCCGCCGAGGCCTGGGAGGTTTCTACCGAACGGAGGTGACACGAGGCAAGGAGAGTGACAACACTTCTCCACCGCCGCCGAGGACTCCTTCTTCACCCGTTCGCCACGTGTGCGACTTCCACCGAACGACACCTCCGTGAGAGGATGAGAGTTCACATGAGCGAGCCCGTCCATCGACACGACGTGTGGGGCGACGACCCCGAGGAACGCGATGCCTCAGCTGTCGTCGAGGAGCTGCTCGCCGAACCCGGCATCGAACGGAAGTGGCATGACCACCCCTCGGTCGTCTGGACCAAGGCCGTCGGGCGCTTCATCCAGCGCAGCGGCAAGCGCATCGCGGTGACCGTCGCGGGCTTCGTGCTGCTGATCGTGGCGGCGCTGATCATCCCGGTGCCCGGCCCGTGGTCGATCCTGTTGGCGATCGTCGCGCTCAGCATCCTGGCCTCGGAGTACGTCTGGGCCCGTCGCACGCTGGCTTTCGCGAAGCGCAAGGCCGAGCAGGTCAGGGGCGCCGTACTGCAGCGCCGAACCGACCGGGCCGACGCGGCGCCCGAGACGCCGTCTCCATCCCCCTCGACAGACGAGATCGCCTGACGACTCGGTTCCGCATCGTGCGCGGAGCGGTGCTGGTCCTGGTGAGCATGCTCTTCCTAGGGGCGTGCGGCGGTAGCGAGGGCGATGCGACAGACGTGGGTGCCCCCTCGCCGACCGACCTACGCGGTACACCGATCGTGATCCGCACGAGGATGACCGTAGCCGCGGAAGAAGGCGCGGAGCCGATCGCCACCGGCAAGATCCTGGAAGGGTCCACGCTCGGCGGATCGCCGTTCTGCGCCGGGGGCTCCATCTTGGATTCCCATGCGAGCACCGACCCGGCCATGGAGCCCTACGGTCTGATCGACCGGACCATCACCTGCCCGGATGGCACCGTGAGGATAGGCTTCTCGCCGGCACAGACCCAGACGGTCTCGTGGACCATCGTGAGCGGCACCGGCGCCTTCGAAGGACTTCGCGGAAGCGGAGAGTTCGAGGTGGAGTACGACCCCGACGACGCTTCGCTGGCTCGCGAGACCCTCACGGGGATCGTCACGGTCTAGGTGGCCCGACGACAGAGGTATCGTCATTCACGGGAGACGCGTGCAAACCTCCTCCCAGCGTGCCCATGACGACATCATCAACCGACCCCGAGCGACGCGTACCCAACATCCTGATCGGCACCTCGAGCTGGACTGATCCCACCCTCATCAAAGACGGCAACTTCTACCCTGCCGGCGCGACCAGCGCGAAGGCACGCCTCGAGTTCTACGCTTCGCGGTTCCCTCTGGTGGAGGTGGACTCGACCTACTACTTCCCGCCGAGCGAGAAGAACTCCGTGCTGTGGATCGAGCGCACGCCGCCGGAGTTCACGTTCAACATCAAGGCATACTCGCTGCTGACGAATCACCCGACGCGCACCGAGTCCCTCTACAAGGATCTGGCCGCCGAGCTGCCGGCAGAGCTGCTCGAGAAGCGTCGCATCTACCGCGACAAGCTTCCCGACGAGACGGTCGGCGAGGTCTGGCAGCGCTTCCGCGACGCCCTGATGCCCCTGCACTCAGCGGGCAAGCTCGGCGCTGTGCTGTTCCAGTTCCCGCAGTGGTTCGTGATCTCGAAGCGGAACAAGGCCTACATCGAGGAATGCGCGGCGCGGCTTCCCGACTTCCGCATCGCGATCGAGCTCAGGCACAAGAGCTGGATGGAAGAGCGCAACGTCGAGGAGACGCTCGGCTTCCTCGAGGAGCGGAGGCTGCCGTACGTCTGCGTCGACATGCCGCAAGGGTTCGACTCGAGCCTGCCCCCGATCGCCGCGGCGACTGCGGACGACCTCGCGATGGTGCGCTTCCACGGCCGCGACCCGAAGGCGTGGCAGACGAAGTCGGAAACCGCGAGCGAGCGCTTCCGCTACGACTACTCGAAGGAAGAGCTCGCGGAGTGGGTGCCGAAGCTGCAGGGCCTGTCGGAGCAGGTACGCGAGACCCACGTGCTGATGAACAACTGCTACCGCGACTTCGCCGTCCGCAATGCCCACGAGCTCGGCGACCTGCTCGATCTCGAGTGACTCAAGTCGTCGTCACGACCGGTCGATGCGTTTCGGGCCAACCGGAGAAGGGGTTCCTGATGCGACGGTCGCTGGGACTGGTGGTCGTGCTCGCGCTTGCTGCAGCCGGCTGTGCGAACGAGGCGAGCACGCCACGCGCCGAGGGTGCCTTCCAGCAGCCGGCATTGACCCCTGAGGGCATGCCGGTCGCCTTCTGCGATCACCTCATCAAGGACTTCGAGCCCCTGTTCGATGCCGGCGTCGACGTCGGTGTCGTCGCGTCCGATCGGTGGAGCTCGCTCTCGGCCGGGCTCACGGACGACATCGTCGTGCTCGAACAGCTTCCCGGTGTCGACTTCGTCGCCGAGACCAGGGCGCTCGCGACCTCCGCTCGAGAGCTCGCGGGCGCGCTCGGCGGAGCAGGTTCTCGAACCGATCCTTCGGTCGAGCGCGCCTGGGCGGATATGGAGTCGAGCGTTCGGCTGCTCGTCATGGCACTCCCGGACGACGCGTGTGTCGACCATGATCGAGGGGCGCAGGCGACCCTGCGCAACGCTCTGGCGGCGGCGCTCACCGCCTACACCGATGCGCAGTCGTTCGACCGGGTGGGGCCCGAGCAGATCGGACCCATCGAACCCTCGTTGGACTTCGTGGGCGACGTCACGGCCACGACCGGTGCCGTCAGCATCAACCTCGCGAAGGGCGACAGCATCGTCATGTCGGTCATGAGCGGGACGGGTCGCCCGTTCTGCATCGGGCACGAAGCCGACCGAACCGTCTACGGCACCGTGGACGCCGTCGGTGCGCGGTCACTCGATGACTGCGGCGATTCTCCTGCGTGGCCTGCATAGGGACTCACGGCCGCGACGCACGGTCAAACTAGTCCACATCAGACTACTCACGCCCGCTGGAGCGGAAGCTGGGCCTGGCCCGGGTGCGCGGGCTCGCCCGCACGGGGTGCAGGAACACCCGGGCCAGACGGCTTCGGCTTCGTCGACGGGACCTCGAGGGTCGGCGCCGGGTAGCCCGTGCGCCGCAAGCAGCTCCTGATCCCACCATGGAGCGAGGATCAGCGGAGCCGGCACATCGGCGAGCTCGCGCACGTACCGCCGCACGTACGTGCCCTCGGGGTCGAACCGCTCCGCCTGCCGCACGGGGTTGAACACCGGGACCGTCTCGGATCGGTGCCCGTGCCCGCGACCCACTGCCATCCGCCGGAGTTGTTCGCGGGGTCTCCGTCGACCAGCCACCGGAAGAAGTGCGCCGCTCCGTGCCGCCAGTCGATGCCGAGCCTGCGGGTGAGGAACGAGGCCGTCACCATGCGCGCGCGGTTGTGGATGAACCCCTCTCGCCGGAGCTGACGCATGCCCGCGTCGACCAGCGGGATGCCCGTACGGCCCAGCTTCCAGGCTTCCAGAGCATCGTCGGCATCGTCGGGCGGAGGCGGAACGTCGTCGGGGGGTGCTCGCAGATCGCGTCGCACGAGGGTCGGGTCGTGTGCCAGGAGCTGTCCGTAGAAGTCGCGCCACGCGACCTGTCGCACGAACTCCCCGGCGCCGGCTGCTCCCGCTCGCGCCACGACCTCGTTGGCGCTCACGCATCCGAACCGCAGGTACGCGGACAGGCGCGACGTCGCATCGGCGGCAAGGTCGTTGCGCAGATCGGCGTACCGCTTGACCCCTCGAGCGAGGAAGGACTCGAGCCGGCCGCGCCCGGCGGTCTCACCTCCCGGTGGCAGCTCGGGCGAGTCGGGACGCGCGGTCGCCGGCTCGGGTCGGGGGCCGGGGTCGACCGTCGTCGCCGGCGTGAGCCGCGCAGGAGGGGCGAGCACGGCGCGGCGCGGCGCCTGCATCCAGGCGCGCTGGTAGGGAGTGAAGACCGAGTACACCTGCTTGCCCGGCGGGGCGATCTCGCCGGGGTCGACGACGGCGTTCCCCGGGTGCACGTGGAACCCGACGCCGTGCGCGGCGAGCGCCTGACGAAGCGCGCCTTCCCGGCGTTGGGCGGTCTCACCTGCGTCGGAGGTCAGGTGCACGTCGCTGACGCCGGCCTCGTCCACGACGTCGAGCGTGCGCGCGACCACGTCGCCCTCGCGCACGACGAGGGGCGAACCGAGCCGGCCGAGCGACGCGTCGAGATCGACGAGGGCTTCCAGCAGGGATCGGGTCCGGTTGGGACTCCGCTTCATGAGGCCGGGATCGAGCACGAACAGCGGCACGCAGGAACCGCCGGACCGAGCGGCAGCGTCGAGGGCAGGATGGTCGTGCACCCGCAGATCCCTGGTGAACAGCACGAGGGAGCTCATGCTCTCCACGCTACGCACCGGCCACGCCAGGCGGCGCGCCGAACCGATGCATCGTCGCCCGCCGGGAGCCTGCGTCATCGCGGAGCCGGGGTACGCTCGTGTGCATGGGCGGCACCGGCAAGCGATGGAAGGTGCTCACGGTGCGGGGCATCCCGCTGTACCTGAGCACGTCGTGGTTCGTGATCGCGGTGCTCTACGTCTTCCTCGGGTACGAGAACAACCGGCGCATCGTGGAGCCGTCGGAGGCGTTCACGATCGCGGTGCTCGCGGCGGCGCTGTTCTTCTCGAGCGTGCTGCTGCACGAGGTCGCTCACGCGGTCGTGGCGCGGGCGCTCGACCTCCCCGTGTCGGGCATCACCCTGGTGATCTTCGGCGGAGCGACCGAGACGAACGCAGGTGCGAAGGGGCCGGTCGGCGAGTTCCTCGTGGCGGCCGCCGGCCCGGCGACGACGCTGGTGCTCGCCGGGTTGTTCTGGGCGGGGGAGGCGGCGACGAACGGCCTGCTGGCCGCGACGTTCGGGGACCTGGCTCGCCTCAGCCTGCTGTTCGCCGTCTTCAACGCCCTGCCCGGGTTCCCGCTCGACGGCGGGCGTGTGCTGCTGGCGGTGGCATGGGGCATCACGGGAAGCCGCAGGACGGCGATGCGGGTGGCCGGCTACGGGGGCATCGTCGTCGGTGGCCTCATGGGCGCGGGCACGCTCTGGCTGCTGATGCAGGGCGAGGCGTTGACGGCGGTCTTCCTCGGATACGTGGCGTTCATGCTGATCAACACCGGACGGGCGATGGAGCAGCGGATCGAGATCCGCGACCAGCTCGTCAAGGGAACGGTGGCCGAGGCGATGCGGGAACCGCCGCCCTCCGTGCCCGTCGACATCTCGCTCGCCCAGGCCCTCGACGACTACCTGCGCGGTGGCGACGGACAGGCCTTCCCCGTGGTCGACGGAGGGCGCGTGATCGGCACGGTCTCGCTCGAGAGCGCGCGCCGCATCGGCGCGCGCGATCCGATGCGGCCCGGTGCGCGACGGCACCCGGCCGCTCGCCCAGACGCCCGTCGTCACGCCCGACGAGACCCTCGACGACGCGGTCGAGTGGCTGGCGGGACGCGACGGCCTGGTGCTGCGCGACGGCATGCTCGTCGGAGCCCTCGGCCCGGCCGACGTGGAACGCTGGTACCGGCGGGTGATCGAGGGCCGGCCCGACGGGGTCGCTCCCGACGTGGTCGTGCCGGCCCGCCCCGACCTGTAGGCCTGCGTCGAGCGCGGCTGTCGGCGGGCGGCGGTAGCATCCGCGATGTGACACCCCCCCTCTCCGCCGACGAGCGCCAGGCGCTCGTGCTCGACCATGCCTCGGGCACCCTGCTGGTGACCGGGCCGGCCGGCACGGGCAAGACCGCCGTGCTGCGGGAGCGGTTCGCACGCCTCGTCGAAGGCGGCGCCGATCCCGATCGCGTCGCCCTCGTGGTGGGCTCGGCTGCTGCGCGCGACGCAGCACGCGCGGCCCTGCTGCAACGGCTCCCGACGTCGCTGGCCGACCTGCACGTCGTGACGATGCACGGGCTCGCGAACCGCATCCTCAAGCGGCGTGCCGAGGGCGTGGGTGAGGCCGAGCCGCCGCAGCTGCTTTCGGCCACGGAGCAGTTCGCCACGGTGCAGGAGCTGCTCGCAGCCGCCGACCCCGCCGAGTGGTCAGCCTATGGATCGCTGCTCGGTGTGCGCAGCTTCGTCGACGAGGTGCGCCAGTTCGTATCGCGAGCGCAGGAAGCCATGCTCACCCCCGAGCAGATCGAACACGCCGCCGATCGGCGCGGTCTCGCCGGCTGGCGCGATCTGGCACGCTTCCTCCGGGAGTACCAGGACACGCTCGACGCGCAGAACCTCGCCGACTTCGCCTCGCTGCTGCAACGCGCCGCGACGCTCGCGCCCGAGGGCGACGCGCCGTTCGACCACGTGCTCGTCGACGACTACCACGACACGACGATCGCCGCCGAGGCGATGCTCCGAGGTCTCGGCGCCGCCGATCTGGTCGTGGCCGCGAACCCGCACGCGCACGTCTTCTCCTTCCAGGGCACGAGCCGGGTTCCGCTCGATCGGTTCGGCGATGCGTTCGACGGATGCGAACACGTGGAGCTCGCCACGAACCACCGCGCGCCCGAGCCGGTGACCGTCGAGGCGTGGGTCGCGCCGCACGCGAGCGAGGAGCATGCCGCCGTCGCGCGCGAGCTGCGGCGTCTGCACGTCGAACAAGGCGTCGAGTGGAACGCGATGGCCGTGATCGTCCGGCGACAGGGCACGCACCTTGGTGGCCTGCTACGCGCGCTCGACGACGCCCGCATCCCCAGGGCGATGCCCGAACGCGGACTCTCCCTCACCGCGGAGCCGGCGACCCGGCCGTACGTGCTCGCTCTGCGATGGATCGTGGCCGACGAGACCGCGCGCGAGGTGCTCGTCGAGCAGCTGCTCGTCTCCGACGTGGTCGGCCTCTCGCCCGCCGCCGCGCGAGGCCTGCTGCGCGCCGCACGCGCCCGCACCGGTTCGATCGCCGACGCGCTCGACGTGACCGAGGGCCTCACCGCCGCCGAGACCGACGCGGTCGTCGCCGCCCGCGATGCGCTCTCGCGCGCCGCACTGTTCGCGGGCATGAGCGTGCAGGATGCCTTCCGCCACCTGTGGGAACACCTTCCATGCTCCCGGCGCCTCGTGGACCGGGCGGGCGACAGCCCGGAGGCGCGCCGAGAGCTCGACACCGTCGTGACCTTCGCCAACGTGGTGGCCGAGACCGACGAAGCGAGCGCCGATGCGGGCGTCGAGGCGTTCCTCGAGTCGCTCGATGCCGGCGAGCACGGCCCCGGCTACTCCGCATGGGAACGCGGCCGCCTCGACGCCGTGCAGGTGCTCACGGCCCACGGCACCGTCGGTCGTGAGTTCGACACCGTCGTCGTCACGGGCGTGGCGGAAGGGAGCTTCCCGAGCCTGACGAGACCCGAGCCGATGTTCGACCTCGCGGTGCTCGACGGGCCGGTGACGAACGCCGATCGCAACCGGGCGCGCATCGACGACGAGCGCCGCCTGTTCGACATGGTGCTCGCACGGGCGAGACGTCGCGTGGTGCTCACGTGCGCCGACGCCCATCCTGGTGCGCACGACCACACCGACGACGGCTCGACCCGCTCGCGGTTCGTCGATGCCGCCACGTGGAGGTCCACGCCCGCGGGGCCGTTCGACGATCCCGTCTCGGTGCGCGAGGCACAGGCCGCGTGGCGATCACAGCTCGCCGACGGCTCGAACCCCGGCTGGCAGCGGGTCGCCGCGCTCGACGGATTGGTCGCCCTCGGCGTCGACGCGCGTCGGTGGTGGTTCCAGCGCGATTGGACCGACACCCAGCGCCCGCTGCACGAGACGATCCGCGTGTCGTACTCGCGCCTGTCCAACCTCGAGGCGTGTGAGCTCATGCACGTGCTCGGCGACGAGCTCGGCCTCGGCAAGCCCGGTGGCTACCACGCCTGGGTCGGCAAGACCGTGCACACGATCCTCGAACAGATCGAGAAGGGCGAGATCGCCAAGGACCCCCCCGTGGCGGTCGCCGAGCTGAAGGCCCGGTGGCGACCGCAGGAGTTCCCCTCGATGGCCGTCTCGACGGCCTTCTTCAAGCTCGCCCACGACCATATGCTGCGCAACTGGTTCGAGCACTACGCCGAACACCCAGCCGCGGGCATCGAACGCTTCTTCGAGTTCGAGCTCGAGGGCGCCACGGTGATCGGCTACATCGACCGCATCGGTGCGGCCGTGCAGGACGGTTACGTGATCACCGACTTCAAGACCGGCAAGAGCGACAGCGCCGGTCCGCCGCGCGAGAGCCTGCAGCTCGGCATCTACTACCTGGCCGTGCAGGAGTCGCCCGATCTGGCGGAGTTCCAGCCGGTGAAGACCGTCGAGCTCGCATTCCTGCGGGGGAATTGGAAGAGCCCCGACATCGACCACCGCAAGTGGATCGTCACCGACCGCGACGAGCAGGCGTACCAGGCGGAGATGCGCGAGCGCCTCAGCGAGCTCATCCGGCGCAAGCGCGACCTGAACGAGCGCGGGGTCTTCCGCCCGAACCCATACGCCAACTGCCGGTTCTGCGACTTCCAGACCCTCTGCCCGCTGTACGCCGAGGGCCAGCCGGTGTTCCCGGTCGAGGCGGTTCGCGCGGGTGCGCGAGACGAGGTGCCGGCATGACCGTGGCCGGCGCCGGCTCGGTTCCGCCTGAGATCGTCGCTGCCATGGGAGGAGCGCCTCCCACCGACGAGCAATGGCGCGCGATCACGATGCCGCTCGAGCCGACGGTGCTGATCGCCGGGGCGGGCTCGGGCAAGACGAGCGTGATCGCGGCACGCATCGTGTATCTGGCGCTCGCCGCGCTC
Source organism: uncultured Actinomycetes bacterium (assembly GCA_963790335.1). Classification (GTDB taxonomy): domain Bacteria; phylum Actinomycetota; class UBA4738; order UBA4738; family HRBIN12; genus JAOUEA01. The sequence continues at coordinate 256,729 of CAWBOB010000008.1, forward strand.
GGCCGGGTCGATGCTCCGGCGGGCGTGCTTCCCGGCAACGTGTTGGCGCTCACGTTCACCGTGAAGGCGACCGACAACCTGCGATCGCGCATCCGGCGAGCGCTCGCAGGGCTCGACCTCGCCACGGGTGACGAGCCCGAGATCGTGAACTACCACGCGTTGGCCGCGCAGGTGATCGAGCGCTACGGCATGCTCGGCGGCGTCGAGCGGGGGCGCGTGCTGAGCCAGGCCCAGCGGGTCTCGATCGCCGGGCGCGTACTCGACGAGATGTCGTTCGACCATGTGAAGACCGAGTGGCAGCAGAGCGTGGTCGACAAGATCCTGAACCTCGACGCGCAGATCGCGAACCACCTCGTCGACCCCGACGACGTGGTGGCGTTCGTGACCGAGCGGTTGCCGGTCTTCAAGCAGATCGCACGCACCGACCGCGTGTACTTCACGGCGCTCGAACGCCTCGAGCTCGCGAAGGCGGTCGCGGTGTTCCGCCGGCTCAAGCGCGACCTCGGCGTGATCGACTTCGGCGACCAGATCGAGCTCGCGGTGCAGGTCGCGACCACCCACCCCGAGGTCGGGCAGGCCTACCGCGACCGGTTCGCTGCCGTGCTGCTCGACGAGTACCAGGACACCAACGTCGCGCAGGCCAAGCTCATGCGCGCGCATGTTCGCCGGGGGCCATCCGGTGACCGCGGTCGGCGACCCCGACCAGAACATCTACGCGTGGCGCGGCGCGTCGCTGTCGAACCTGTTCGACTTCCCGACCGACTTCCCCAAGGCCGACGGCTCGCCTGCCGACCGGCTTCCGCTGTTCACGAACTTCCGGTCGGGAGCGCGCATCCTGCATGCCGCCGACACGATCATCTCGCCGTTGCCCCTCGCGCAGCGGCCCGATCCCGACAAGCAACTCGTGCCGTTCGGGCCCAACGGAGAGGGCGAGGTCACGGTCACCTCGCACCGCGACGAGCTGACCGAGGCGAGGGCGATCGCCGACCGCATCCGTGCGCTGCGGGAGGGCCCTCAAGCAGCCGAAGGCGTAGCGCCACTGAAGGGGCTCGCCCTGGTCCGAGATCGCGGTCCTCTGCCGCACGTCGAGGCTGTTCTTCCTGCTGCAGCAGACGTTCGCCGAGCGCGAGATCCCGGCCGAGATCGTGGGCCTCGCGGGCCTGCTGCGCACACCCGAGGTGGTCGAGGTCATGGCGTACGCGCGCGCGGCCAACGACGCGATGGCGAGCGTGGCACTCGCCCGGGTGCTCATGGGGCCCCGCTACCGCGTCGGGTTCAAGGATCTCGCGCTCGTCGCCGGTTGGGCAAAGGGCAGGAACTACGCCTGGCGTGAGGACGGTGGCGACGACGAGGAGACGCCGTTCCTGTTCGCGGAGGCGCTGGAGCATCTCGACGAGGTCGAGGGGCTGAGCGACGAAGGCCGCACGCGGCTCGAGGAATTCCGTGCGGAGCTCTCGGCGCTGCGCGTGGAAGCCCGCCGCCCGGTGCCCGAGTTCCTGGGCGAGGTGATCCGGCGCATCGGCATCGTCGACGAGCTCGAGGCCGACGTCGATCGCGTCGCGGCGGCACAACGCTCGCGAAACCTCGCGGCGTTCCTCGACCAGGTGCACGCCTTCGAGCCCGTCGAGGGCGAGCTCACGCTGCGCGCCTTCCTCGACTACGTCGACTCGGTCGAGGCCCTCGACAAGGAGGAGTGGGCGCCGGTGCAACCGAGCGACGCCGACTCGGTCAAGGTCATGACGATCCACCAGGCCAAGGGGCTCGAGTTCGACCACGTCTTCGTGCCCGGGGTGGCCAACGGTCTCCTTCCTTCGAACCGCATCCAGCAGAACCCGGCCGAGCGCGGTTACTCGCTCGACTTCGAGCTGCGAGGCGACGCGGCGATCCTTCCGACGTTCGACGGCGTGCTCTCGCACTTCAAGCGTGACCTCGCGGCGCAGGAGGTCATCGAGGAACGGCGCACGATGTACGTGGCGCTCACGCGCGCGCGCCGCTCGCTGCACGTGAGCGCCTCGAACTGGTACGGCGAGAACGTGAGGGCCAAGGGCCCGAGCGTCTTCTTCACCGAGCTCGCCGAGTGGGGAACGACGAGCGGGGAGGCCTCGGTGACGATGGAGGTGGGTGGGGCTCGCCCAGACCACGACGGTGGGCCCGCGGAGCAGAACCCGATGCTCGGCTACCGCGAGTCGCTCGTGCGCGACTGGCCAGGTCCGGCCCGCCCCGACGACACGAGCCCGCAGTTCCCCGAGGGATGGCGGCGCACCGCGGCCGCCGCGATCGAGGCAGGAGCCGTGCAGACCACCCTCGTCGATGCGCTCGAGCCCGACGAACGCGCGGTGTTCGAACGCGTCGCGACCGAGCGTCGGCACCTCGCCGCGCACCTGCGCGAGCGCGAGGCCGTCGAGGGTGGGCCGAGCATCGAGCGCACCCCGCAGGCGGTCGGCGCGAGCGACCTCATCACCTACACGCAGTGCCCCAAGCGCTTCTACTGGTCTCGGGTCCGTCCGCTGCCGCGGTTCAGCGGCCCGGCAGCTCGCATCGGCACCGAGGTGCACGCGTGGATCGAACGCCGCGCCCGCGGCCAGGGACAGCTGCTCGAGATCGGCGATCGCCCCGACCTCACCGACGAGGAGCTCGCCGGCGACCCGGGACGGGTCGAGCGCCTGCGTGAGTCGTTCCTCGCGAGCCGGTTCGCCGACGCCGCGCCGCTGTACGCCGAGCGCGCGTTCCTGCTGCGGCTCGGCGAGTTCACGGTCGGCGGGCGCATCGACGCGATCTTCGGCGAGCCCGACGGCCCCTGGGAGATCGTCGACTGGAAGACCGGCCGCCGCCCCGCATCCGACGACCCCACCCTCGGCCTGCAGCTCGACGTCTACGGTCTGGCGGCGGTCGAGATCTGGGGGAAGGCGGCCGCCGACCTCACGCTCACCTACCTGTACCTCGCGAGCGGCGAGGAAGCCTCCAAGCCCATGGGCGACCCCGCGGTCGTCCGTTCACGCGTGGAAGCCTCGCTCACCGCGATCGGCGAAGGCGCGTTCGACCCGACGCCCGGTCGGTGGTGCACCCACTGCGACTTCCGCTCGTTCTGCGATGCGGGCCAGGCGTGGCTCGCCTCCCACGGCGACTAGAGCAGGGGTGCCGTGGGGGTCGACGTCGACGCTGTTGGGCAGCCGAAGCGGAGAGGCGTCTAGTCTCGCTCAGAGTAGTTGGGTGAGAGGCGTTCGATCGACTCCTCGAATCGGCGGTAGCCGGCTGCGGGGTCGTAACCACCTTCGGTGATGCCGGGCACGAGCCGAGCCTCGACGCCTGCCTCGGCCGGGGCGCGGTTGAAGGCAACGGCTCGGAACCATTCGAGGCTGCCAGGCGGCACCATGACCTCGCCGTGGGTTCCCTGGCGCCGGTACGACGCGTCATCGGTCAACCACCACCGGGGTGCTGCGGAAGGCTCGCTCGAGCGCTTCCCTCACGGCGTCGTCTGCGCTGTCGATCACGACCCTGCCGTCGAGCCACGCGGCGGTGCCGACTTGCGTCGACGGCGCGGCCGGAGCGTCGGATCCATCGGCCGGCGGAGGTCGCGGGGCGGGAGAACTCGACCTTCATCGACGAACCGAGACGAACGTCAGCGGGCCAGCGAATGGTCGACCCGGCGGATCATGCGGGCCAGGCTCTCGAGCAGCGAAACCGCCACGTCGGGGTCGCGCTCGAGCTCCTTGAGGAAGTTCTTGCGCTGGATCATCAGCAGCGTCATCGGGGTCTCGGCCGTGACCGTGGCCGTTCGCTCGCCACCGTCGAGCAGCGAGATCTCACCGAAGTGATCGCCGGGCAGGATGCGGTGCACGGTCCGTCCGTTCACCGTGACCTTGGCCTCGCCGATGAGCGCCACGTAGAAGCTGTCGCCGGGTGCGCCTTCCTTCACGATCGACGCTCCCTGCATGAAGTTGGCCATCTCGGCCATCTCGGCCACCTTCTTCAGGTGGCGCTTGGAGAGTCCCTCGAAGAGCGGGACGGCGGCGAGCACGGGCTCGAGCTTCTGTTTCGGCTTGGCCACGGTGATCCTCCTGGCGGTGGGCGCGCTCCGTCGGCGATACGCGGCAAGCCTAGTCGGTTGCAGCGGGCGCGGCGCCCGATCGGCTCGGTCGTGTCGGTGCGGCAGGGTAGGGTGCTGCTCCCCGGAGAGCGGCTTCTCCCCCCGGAAGGAGTCCCGAACCGTGGCGGAACGCCTGCCTCGCAGTCCACATCCGGCCCCGGGGGAGCTGGTCGTGCGGCCGGGCACCGCCATCGTGCGTCAGGGAGATCCGTGTCCACCGATGCGCGTCGTGACCCGGGGGGCGTTCATGGTCGAGGTCCTGCGCCACGACGGACGGCGGCTCGTGCTCGACGTGCTCGGGCCGGGCGACGGCGTAGGAGGACCGGCCGAGCCGAACGAGGGCGCCGTTCGCATCTCCCAGGCGACCACCCGAGCGCATCGGGCCGGGCCGCCTGCGCGACGCGCTCGTCACCGAGCAGGTGCCCCTGCTCGCGCGCCGGGCCGAGCGGGCCGCGCGGTTCGCGGCCGATCTCGCATGGTTCGACGTGCCCACCCGCCTGATCGCGCGACTCACCGTGCTCGCCGAGCGGTTCGGCGCTCCGGCGCCCGGCGGGCTCGCGATCGGCATCCGACTCGGCCACGACGACCTCGCGGCGCTCTGCGCGAGCTCACGGGAATCGGTCAGCCGGGCCATGCGATCCCTCGTCGAACAGGGCCGCATCGACGTGCCCCGCCGGGGCCGCATCGTGGTGCGGCGCGCCCGCGCTCGTTCAGTCGCCACTTCCTTCTTGCAACAGGATCACGCTGCACGAGCGGCAGTAGCGGCCGCGCGCGTCGACCGGCTTGCCGCATCGCTCGCACGTGCGCGGCGCCACGGCCTGCCAGCGGGCATCGTCGCCCCGGCCTTCGTGCGCCGCCCGACCCTCGGCCGAGAGCTTCAGCAGGTGGGCGAGTACCGAGCGAGCGGCGAGCTCGTGTACCTCCCGCGGGTACGACGCGTAGATCCCGGCGACGATCTCGGCGATCGTGCGGGGCTCGCGCGAGATCGCGTCGACGATCTGCTGCTCACGGGCAGCGCGATGGTCCACGTACTCCTGCAGCTTCGCCGGCGCGTCGAGCACCACGGGGCCGTGTCCGGGGTAGATCGTTCGAGGGACGAGGTCCTGCATGCGCGACAGCGACCGCAGGTACTGCGGCGAGATCGCCGTCGGGCGGATCGATGAAGCTCGTGCCACGACCCAGCACGGCGTCGCCGGTGAACAGCGCACCGTGCCCCGGGGCGTGGAACGCCATGTGATCGCTCGTGTGACCCGGCGTGTGCACGGCCGTGAGCCTCAGCGCTCCCGCCGTCACCTCCTGGCCGTCGCGAAGGTGCTCCGCCCCCGAGAGTCGGAAAGCGTACAGGGGCGCCCCGATCCGGCCGGCGAACGCTGCAGCCCCCGGGGCGTGGTCCGGGTGATCATGGGTGACGAGCACGGCCGCGACCCGTGGTCCCGCTGCCTGGGCGACCTCGTCGAGGTGGGACGGATCGTCGGGGCCGGGGTCGATCACCACGACCGTGGCGTCACTCGCCCGCGGCACACCTTCGTCGGCATGCGTGGCCCGGGGTCGCTCGCTCACGACCCATGTGTTCGTGCCTTCGAGCGTGTACGGACTCGGGTTCGGTGCGAGCACGCGCACGATGTGCAGCATCGATCGTCAGTCCTCCCAGAAGACCGACCGCGGAAGCCGCACGACCTCGTCGTCGGTGGGCTCGCGCGTGTCGAAGGTGAGCGACGCGATCGACCCGGCGCTCTCGCATGCCGCGAGCTCGAGCATCGTCGCGTAGGTGGGCCAGTAGAGCGACCGGGCACCCGCCTGCCACTCGGCCAGCAAGGCCCTCGGCGACGCCCACCAGGCCTGCGCGGTCTCGGCGCCGTCGGGCGCGGGCTCGAGACCGCCGGGCGCCGCCACCGTGAAGTACCGGGCGTCGAACCGCACCGGCACCTCGTCGGGAGCGACCCAGCGTGCGACCTGGTGGAGCTGGCCGGTCGACGGCGGGGAAGCATGCACCGGCTCGAGAGAGTCCGGCGTGCCAGCGTCGACCAGACCGTCGCCCGTCAGGGCCAGGCCGGCTTCCTCGACCAGCTCCCTGACCGCGGCGGCCCGGGCCGCCTGCGACGTGTCGCCGAACCACCGTCCGGCGAGCTCGGCGTCGGCCTGATCGACCGCGCCGCCGGGGAACACGACGTATCCGGGCAGGAAACGGCTCGCCGCGCTCCGCTCCACCACCAGCACCTCCGGATCGCCGTCGCGGCCCTCGCGCACGGCGATCACCGATGCCGCATGCCGGATACGCTCGCCCATCGGGGCGGATTCTCCCAGGTACCCTGCGGCACGATGACGCGGCCACAGGACCCCGCGGTCCGACGGCGGCCGTCGGTCGCGACGGCCGATCGCCGACGAGATCGAGCGGCTCGGTCCGATGCGGTTCGACCGCTACATGGAGCTCGCCCTGTACGCGCCCGGCGGCTACTACGACGATCCACCGATCGGCGGGGGGCCCGCCGGAGACTTCGTCACCGGTCCGCACGTGCACGAGGTGTTCGGGCAGCTCGTGGCCGATGGCATCCGCGGCCTGCTCGACGCCATGCACGTGACGTCGGAAGGCCACCTCATCGAGGTCGGCGCCGGCGACGGCACCCTGATCAGGGCGATGCTGCCTGCACTCGACGGCGTGCGCGTCACGGCGGTCGAGCGGAGCGCTGGTGCACGTGCCGCACTCGAGACCATCGACGATATCGAGGTGCGCGAGTCGATGCCGGCGATCTCGACACCGGCCGTGGTGCTCGCGCACGAGCTCGCGGACAACCTCCCGTTCAGGCGCCTGGCGGCGGGTGGACGACGGTCATCGTCGAGGTGCACGTCGGCCTCGATGACGGGCGTCTGGTCGAGGTACTCGCACCGGTGAGCGACGGCCTCGAGCCCACCGGTCCGGCTCGACGCGGGCGAGGAGGCGATCGTGCCGACGGGAGCGGCTTCGTTCGTCGCCGAGGCCCTCGCCGGCCCCCCGCCGCGGGCGATGCTCATGATCGACTACGGCTCAGACGATGGCGCGGGTGGTCCGGCTCACGGATACGCAGCGCACCGAGTGATCGAGGATCTGCTCGCTGCGCCCGGCGAGACCGACATCACCGCCGGGGTCGACTTCGGCTTCCTCGCGCGCGCCGCGCGGGCGAACGGGCTGCAGCCGTTCCCGACCGTCACCCAACGACAGGCGCTCATCGCGCTCGGCCTCGAGTCGTGGCTGCGCACCGAGCTCGAGCATCAGCAGGATCTGTTGAACACCGGTCGTGGCGCCGACGCGGTGCGCGCCTGGGGCGGCCGCAGCCGAGCGACCATGCTCGCCGACCCGGCGGGTCTCGGACGCTTCCGGTGGTTCGTGGTCACCACGCCGGGCCTCGCCGAGCCGATCTGGCTTCGAGACGCTCGAGCCTCACGCGCCGAGACCTGAGCCGGCCCACAGTCCGCCACGGCGCAGCCGATCGATCGCGCGGTACTGCAGCCATACGATCGAGGCGGTCAGCACGAACATGAGCACGGTCGCCGCCGAGGCGTAGCCGTACCGCAGGTACTCGAACGCGTTGCGGTACACGAACAGCGGCAGGTACGTCGTGCCGTAGGGAGGCGGCCCGCCCTCGGTCACCAGCAGGGCAGGCACGAAGGTCGCCTGGAAGCTCAGGATCGTGTCGCGGGTGGCCATCAGCAGCAGCGCAGGCGACAGCAGCGGCAGCGTGACGCGCGCGAACCGCGACCACGGACCCGCGCCGCTGGCCGAGGCCATGTCGTAGAGCTCGTCGGGCACCGCCCGGCGCGCGGCGAGCGCGATCAGGAAGCCTTCCCCGATGAGGAACAGCCCCATGACGATCACGCCCCACCTCGCCGACGCGGGCGCCGTGAGCCACGACGGCGTCGGCGCGCCGAGCGCGGCGAGCAGCAGGTTCAGCGGCCCGTAGAGGGGGTTCAGGATCCAGAGCCAGAGCAGCGCGTACGCCACATCTGGGATCACCGTCGGAACGAACACCGACGCCCGTTCGGCGCCGACCCCGCGCATGCGCCGGTGCAACAGCAACGCGAGGCCGAGCGCGATCGCGACGCGGAGCGGCACCGCGATCGCCACGTACGTGAGCGAGTTGCGGAGCGACGCCTTGAACGCCACGTCGCCGAGCAGCTCCCGGAAGTTGCCGAGCCCGAGGAAGCGAGCGGGCTGCAGCAGGTCCCACTCGAACAGCGACATCACGAGCGTGACGATCGCGGGTGCGACGACGAGCACGCCCACCCCGAAGAGGAACGGCGCCGCCATCACCCACAGACCCAGCCGCTCCCGATCGATGCGGAGCGCCATCGTCAGCCTTCGTTCGCGCGCTCGAACAGGCCCGTGGTCTGGTCGTGCATCGCGATCACCAGCTCGCCGGCCTCGCCGCCGCCCGCCGGGTCGTAGTAGGCCTCCTCGAGCAGCGCGTTCACGACGTCCTCGATCTCGGGCCAGGTCTCGATGGGCGGCACGGCCCGGATGTGCGGGATGTTGTCGAGGAACACCTGCGAGCTCGCGGGCGGCACGCTCGGATCGAGGAACGCGCCGGACTCGGCCACCGAGCGCAGCGAGGGAACGGTGCGTCCGGTCGCGGTGGCGATCCGCTGGCCCTCGGCGCCGAGCGCGAACTCGAGGAACCCCCAGGCTTCATCCTTGTGCTCCCCGGCTGCGGTCATGCAGTAGGCGTCCGAATGCAGGATGGTGGCCGGCTGCCGATGCACCGGAAGCTGCGCAACGTCCCACTCGAAGCCGGTGATCGTGCGGAACGACGGCACGACCTTGCGCGACTCCATCATCATCGCGAGCGTGCCGTCGAGGAACCGCGTCTCGAAGTCGGCGGACTCGGCTTCCTCGTCGGTAGGGGTGACGCCCGCGATCCCGCGGAGGTCGAGGAAGGCCTGGAGCGCCCGGATGCCGTTGAGGCTGCCCAGCGTGAACTTCGTCGGCCGGATCGGGTCGTCGACGATGTCGCCCCCGTTGGACCAGATGAAGGGCGCCAGCCTGATGATCTCGACGTCGGTGCCGAGTCCGTACACATCGATCGCGCCGTCGCCGTCCGTGTCCCGGGTGAGCGTCGTCGCGGCCCTGACCATGTCACGCCACTCCCACCCTCGGGCGGGCGGCGGCTCGAGGCCTGCCTCCACGAAGAGGTCGCGGTTGTAATACAGGACCAGACTCGACACGTTCTGTGGCATGCATGTCTGCACACCGTCGTTGCGGAACACCCTCATCGCCTCGGGGTAGAAGTCCTCGGCCGCGAAAGCTTCGGCTCCGTCGAGGTAAGGCCCCACCGGCTCCAGCACGCCTTTGGACTCGAACTGCCCGAGGTAGCGGTAGTTCATGAGGAACACATCGGGCGGCTCGCCCCCGGCGAAGGCCGTGGACAGCCGCGCGATCAGGTCGTCGCGCTCGGCGATGAGCACGAGGTCGATCTCGATCGCATCCTGGGACGCCTCGAAGCCCTCGGCCACATCGACGAAGGCACGGGTCTCCTCGGGATCGCCCGACACCCAGACCGACACGGTCGTGGACTCGCCCGGCCCCGGCCCGCCGTCACCCCCGGGCGTGCACGAAGCCAGCGCCACCATCGCGACGAGCACCGTTGCGATCGCTCGGCGGACCGTCATGTCGATCCTTGGGATCCCGGGTCGGCGAAGAGCCGGCGCTGCACGGTGGCGAACGCGAGCACGACCGGTGCACACGCGAAGACCGCGGCGGCGAGCATCACCGGCTGGTCGGTGACCGGAACGATCGCGAGAGACCGCATGCCGAGCGGCAGCGTGAACCACCGCTCGTCATAGAGGTAGATCAGCGGATCGAGGAAGTTCCCCCACGAGAGGACGAAGGCGAGCGAGACGACCGCCGCGGTCGTGCCCCGTTGCAGCGGCATCGCCACTCGCCACCAGGTCGCGACCGGCGACAACCCTCGTTCTCGTGCCAGGTCGAACAGGTCGCTGGGCAGGCGAGACGTCGTCCAGGCGAACAGCAGCACGAACAGCGGCGATGTGCCGAGCAGCGCGGGAGCCATCAGCGGGATCGGCGTATCGGTGAGCCCGAGCCAGCGGAAGACGCTCACCCGACCAACGAGCAACGAGGTCGCAGGCACCATGAGCACGACGACGCACAGCCCGACGAGCCCGACACGACTCCGACGCGGGAGCCGTGCGATCGCGAATCCGGCCCACGATGCCACGACCACCGAGACCGGCACCACGACGGCCACCACGATCAGGGAGTTCAGGGTGTATCGAGCCAGCGGCACCACGTCGAACATCTCGGCGTAGTTGCTCCACGTCGGCGACGACGGGAACCACTGCACGGCTCGGCCGGGCGGCTCTCCGACCGGGCGGAGCGACGCCACGACCATCAGCCAGAGCGGCACCAGGAACACCGCGACGACGGGAACAGCGACCACGTGTCTCGCGAGGCGACCCCGCCGCTCGAACGTTGCAGACCGCCGCTTCCTCGGGGTATCGATGGAGCTCGCGATCATGGCTGGCGAGCCTATCGGGCGAAGGCCGAAGCCCGACCTCAGGTTGCATGCAGCCTGAACGCGGTTCAGTAGCCCTGCCGGGCGCGTGGGTGTAGCGTCCGGAGATGCAGCGACGATCAGGAGGGGTGGGGACCATGGAGAAGCGGCTCACCTGGAGCACGGCTGTGACGACGCTGGCAGCGCTTGCGTTCGTGCTGGCGGCGGCGGCGTTCGTGACCGCCAGGGGCAGCGTGGACGCACGGGGGCCGGGCCGGGCGCGGGCCGAACGCATCGAGCAAGCGCTCACCACCGACCGCAGGATCAGCGCGGCCGCGGACGCCCGCCGGGCGGGCGAGCTCGGGCAGACAGCCCCGATCGTGGCTGCGGCTGCCCCCGGCTGGGCGGGCGAGCTGCTCGCGAGCCCGACCGCCGACGACTGGGAACCGGCGATCGCTGCCGCACCGTCGTCGCCGTGGGTCTACATGATGACGACCCGCTACACGGGTCCGAACGCCTGCGGGAACCGGTGCCCGACCCCGTACATCGTGGTGCGCCGATCCAGTGACGGCGGTGTGACCTTCATGGCCGACCAGTTCCTCTGTGAATGCCGCGGACAGAAGGGCCAGTTCGACCCCATCGTCGAGGTCGTGCCGAACACCGGGCACGTGTACTCGGTGTGGATGAACGACTTCGATGTCTACTTCTCGAAGTCGACGAACAACGGCGCCACGTGGTCGGCGCCGGTGAAGACCTACGGCAACGTGAGCTGGAACGACAAGCCGGTCCTCGCCGTGAGCGACGACGGTCAGCACGTCTACGTCTCGTGGAACGGCCCGAGCGGGGGCGACCCGTACGTGGCGCAGTCCCACAACGCCGGCGCGACGTGGACCCAGACCAAGGTCGTCGATTCGCCCCGCTACTACTTCGCGTTCGACGGCGATGTGCTGCCCAACGGCACGGTGGTCTTCTCCGAGTCGAGCGTGAGCTACACCGGTCCGGGCGCGGCCCCCGAGGGACAGGTTCAGGTGCACGCCATCCGTTCGACGAACCAGGGATCCACGTGGTCGAACGTCGTGGTGGACTCGGTGGAGCTGGGCCAGGGCTGTGTGGCCGCAGGGTGCAGCTCCGACTACTACCTGGGCCACTCGGCGGTGAGCGCCGACGCGAGCGGCGCGCTCGTGATGCTCTACGACGGTGCGACGACGGCCGGCGGGCCGCAGACGGTCTGGTCGCGCCGTTCGACCGACGGCGGTGCGACCTGGAGCGCCCGTACGGCCCTGTCGGCCGCCGGTGCGTTCGCGTCGTTCCCCGCCGTGGAATCGAGGAGCGCCGGCGACGTGCGGGCCTTCTACATGCAGCAGGACGCCGGCCCCGACGCATGGAACGTCTGGTACCGCAGCTCGACCGACGGGGGTCTGAGCTGGACGAGCCCCGTGAAGATCTCCGACGCGACGAGCGGCGCGGCATACAAGACGCCGGCCGGCTTCCGCGAGCCGTACGGGGACTACGGCGAAGCGGCGATCACCAATGGGGGCAAGTTCATCGGCGTCTGGGGTGAAGGCGACAGCTACACGGGGCCCGGGGGGGTGTGGTTCAACCGCCAGCTCTGACGACGCACGAGCCCGTCAGCCGAGCGCGCGCAGCCGGCGAGCGCCGGGTGACGAGGCTTCCTCGGCACGGGCATCGTCTCGAAGGTCGAGGAACGACGCTCGCTCCGGGTCGGATCGGCCAGACGTCAGCGCCTGGCGCAGGCGCGCCATCAGACGGTTGAGCTGATCGACGGCGGAGACGTCACCCTCCGCCCAGAAGGGGTCCATCTCGTCGGGGTCGAGCGTGCCGGGTGACCGCAGACGGTTCCCGTCGGTCGTGAGCAGCACGCACCGGCCCTCGTGCCCGTTGCGCTCGCCCACGAACCCGGCGACCCGGTCCCACACGACCCTGTGGGTCCGCACGACGTCGACGAGCTGGATGCCCGCCACGTCGACGCGGAACCCGAGCCGCGACATGCGCAGCAAGACCCACGCGCATCCGAACAGCACGGCTGCACCTGCCGCACGCACGTGCAGCGGGAACGGTGAGAACAGGAAGCCGACGGCGATCAGGGTGGGCACGAGCGCAGGGACCTGCGACTCGAGCCGCCACCCCCTGGCCCAGACCTCCACCGCCCCGTCACGTGCCACGCGGGTGCGGAACAACCCGATCGTCTCCACGTCGAACCCCCTCGGAACGAGAACGTGCCGAACGTATCGGCATGCAGCACCGCGGAACTGGAGCCTTCAATCGCGACCGGAGGCGAGGGTTCCGGTGAGCCGATCGAGGGAGGCCGCTCGCAACTCGGCGGTCTGCGCCTGGATCAGGTAGAACGATGCTTCCCGGCTCAGGCGTTGGGCGGGGTGATCGAGCGACATGGCCCGTCCCCCGCTCGCCGCGATCAGTGCGTCGGTGGTCCTGCGAGCCAGGTCGAGACCGCGATCGCGCTCGACCGCTCCCTCGGCGATCGCGATCTCGAGGGTGTCGTCACGTCGCGACATCGCCGCGACCATCTCGGCGGCGACGCGATCGGCGGCGATGCGACGCGCGTCGAGCTGGTGGGCGAGCGCCGATGCCGGGTGGGCGAGGGTCCGGTCGTGCGCTCGCTCGCTCAGCGCTCGGATGGCACGGGCGGAGATGCCGAGCGGCGCAGCCGCGGGCAGCGCCGACCCAGCCCGGTCGCGACGGCGCCACGCGTCGTCGGACTGCACGCCCACGACCTCGCCCTCGGTGACCTCGAGCCCCCGCACCGTGAGGCTCACGGTGCCGGTCGCGCCCATCACGGCGAGCGCCTGCGGCTCGCTCGCGCCGAGCGATGGGTGGGCTCCGGGGCGGTCGACCATCACGGTCACGACCGAGCCGTCGTCGGCCCGAGCCATGAGCACGAGCGCGTCGATCAGGCCCCATCCGGTGATCCAGGGGGCCTCACCGTCGATGCGCCAGCCCGATCGCGTGGGGGTCGCCCGCACCGCAGCCGGACCGGGCCGCCGCAGGTACGCGAAGCCGATGCCGGCCAGCGTCGAGCCGTCGCACAGACGAGGCAGCCACACGTCGCGGGCTGGACCGTCGCCCCCGGCCACCCTTCGCACGGCGCCGTGGTGCTGCGCCCATACGAACGCGGTCGCGCCACACCCGCCGGCGACCGCCTCGAGCACGCCACGTGCCTCGGCGTGCGTGGCACCGAGGCCACCGCGCACCTCGGTCGGACCGTGCAGTCCCATCAGGCCGGCGTCGCGGAGCGCGTTCAGGTTGGAGACGGGCACGAGCGGGGCGCGATCGGTCTCCTGCGCGGCCGGCCAGAGCACCTCGTCGGCGACGACGCGAGCCCGTTCGACCGCCAGCTCGAGCGGCGACGCACCGGGCTGCGACGCGTGGGGGTGAGGCAAGTCAGCGGTCGACGTCGCCGACCACGAAGAAGATCGACCCGAGGATCGAGATGAGGTCGGGAAGCTGCGTGCCCGGCAGCATCGCCGGGATCACGCTCACGTTCGAGAACGACGGCGTGCGCATCTTCAACCGATAGGGCTGCTTCGTGCCGTCGCCGACCAGGTAGTAGCCCATCATGCCGAGCGGGTTCTCGGTGCGCACGTACACCTCGCCGTCGAGCTTCAGCGTCTTCGGGAGCTTCGGCGCCCGGAAGTCGCCGGCCGGAAGCTTGTCCATGCACTGCTCGATGATGTTGCAGCTCTGCTTCATGCGCTCCACGAGCACCCACAGACGGTCGTAACTGTCGCCGGTCTGCCCGACGGGCACGTCGAACTCGACCTCGGCGTACTTCTCGTAGGGCTCGTCCTTGCGCGGGTCCATCGGCACGCCGCTCGCGTGCAGCACGGGGCCGCTCGTGCCGTAGCCGAGCGCCACTTCAGCCGGCAACACGCCGATGTTGCGGCACCGCGCGAAGATGATCTCGTTGCCCATGATCAGCGTCTCGAAGTCTCGGATGGTCTTGCGCACCGCCGCGAGCACACCGACGCTCCGCTTCAGGAAGCCCGCCGGCAGATCGTCCTTGAGGCCTCCGACCCGGCAGTACGAGTGGTGCATGCGCGCGCCGGTCGCACTCTCCATGAGGTCCTGGATCATCTCGCGTTCCCGGAACGCGTAGAAGATCGGCGTCATCGCGCCGAGCTCCAGCGGGTAGGACCCCGAGAACATCAGGTGGTTCAGGATGCGGTTCCACTCGGCGAACATCGTGCGGATCCACTGGGCGCGCTCGGGCACCTCGATGCCGGCGAGCCGCTCGACCGCGATCACGAACCCGAGCTCGTTGTTGAAGGCGCTGATCCAGTCGTGCCGGTTCATCAGCACCATCGTCTGGCGCGCGTCGCGGAACTCCGCGAGCTTCTCGGCCGCCCGATGCATGTAGCCGATCACGGGCTCGGCTCGCACGATCACCTCGCCGTCGAGCTCCAGCACCACCCGCAGCACGCCGTGCGTCGAGGGGTGCTGCGGTCCGATGTTGAGGATCATGTCCTCGGTCGCCATCGAGGCGTCGACGACCTCGACGTCGAGGCCGCCGCCCCTGATCATGCTCGCGACCTCGGACCGGAAGGCGGGGATCTCGCGGGTGTCTGCCATCGCGCCTATGGTACCGGGGTCCCCACGGCCTGAGCGAGATGGCAGGCCGCAGGGTGCGACGAGGCCGTACCCGCGAGCTCGGGATCCACGCTGCGACACGCGCCGTCGACACCGGCCCGTGCGGCGTCGCCGGTCGCGAGCGCGGGACAGCGTGGATGGAACCGGCAGCCCCCGGGCACCTGCGCCGGGTCGGGCGGTTCCCCCGTGAGCAATGGTCGTCGTTCCTTGCGGGCGACCGCGTCGGGTACGACGTCGAGCAGCGCCCTCGTATAGGGGTGGCGCGGGCGCAGCAGGACCTCGCGTGTCGGACCCACCTCGACGATGCGACCCAGGTACATCACCGCAACGCGGTCGGCCACGGTCCATGCGAGCCCGAGGTCGTGCGTGACGATCAGGACGCTGATGCCGGAGGTTCGCCGGAGCTCCAACAGGAGGCGCAGGATCTCACCGCGCACCGAGGCATCGAGGTTCGACACCGGCTCGTCGGCCACGATCACTCGCGGCTCGAGCGCCAGGGCACCTGCGATCACGACGCGCTGACGCTGCCCGCCCGACAGCTCGTGTGGGAAGCGCAGGAAGAACCGCTTCGCGGGCCGCAACCCGGCGCCTGCGAGGGCTGCGGCCACGAGCGTCTCCTCATCGCCCGGCACGGCGTGGATGCGCAGGCCCTCGGCCACCGCGTCGTACACGGTCTGGCGCGGGTCCAGTGCGCCCGACGGATCCTGATAGACCATCTGGACCTGTTTCCGGTACCGCTTGAGGTCGTTGCCGAGTGGCTCCCCGTCGAACACGATGCGGCCGGATCCGGGCCGGACGAACCCCATGATCGTGCGCGCCAGCGTCGTCTTGCCACACCCGGACTCTCCCGCGAGCGCAACGATCTCACCCCGACCGATGTCGAGGTCCACACCATCGACGGCACGTACGACACGAGCGCTGCGACGTCGCAGGCCTCGACGACCCATCGTGAACGTCACGTGGAGGTCTTCCACACGCAGCAACGGTGGCACGTCGCCGGCGCTCGTCGCCTCCGCTCCCTCGATCATGGAACCGCCGCTCCTCCGGTGTGCGCCTGTTCCAGCAGCAGGCAGGCGGCGTGGTGGTCGTTGCCCGCCGGAAGCGGAAGGGGATCCACGATCGGGCACCGGTCGAACGCATCGGGACAGCGAGGATGGAACGTGCAGCCAGAAGGGAGCTCACGCGGGTCCGGGGGATCACCGTCGAGGCCCGACGGCGACTGGACGAACGACTCGTCGCCGATGCGAGGGAAGGCGCCGGCCAACGCCCGCGTGTACGGATGGCCCGGACGGCTCCAGACCTCGCTCGCGGGTCCCTCTTCCACGATGCGTCCGGCGTACATCACCGCGAGTCGGTCGGCAACCTCCACGAGCACCGAGAGGTCGTGGGTGATGAACAACATCGAGAGTCCGAGGTCGGCCTGCAGCGAGGTGAGCAGGCGGAGCACCTGGGCCTGCACCATCACGTCGAGTGCGGTCGTCGGCTCGTCGGCGATGACGAGCTTCGGGTCGCACGCCAGCGCCATGGCGATCATCACCCGCTGCTTCTGCCCTCCCGAGAACTCGTGGGGGAAGTCGCTCGCGCGGCGTGCCGGCAGGCCCACCATCTCGAGCAGCTCCCTGGCTCTCGCCGCGGCCTCCCGACGCGTCGCGAGCGAATGCGCGAGCATCGCTTCCTCGATCTGGTCGCCGATCCGGATCACGGGGTCGAGCGCGTGCTGCGCACCCTGGAACACGATCGACGCCTGCGTCCATCGCACCGCCCCCAGCTCTCGGGGCGGCATCGTCAGCACGTCGGCTCCGTCCAACACGATGCTTCCCGACATGCGCGTGCCTCGGGGCAACAACCGCAGCAGGCCGAGACCGATCGTCGTCTTCCCACATCCGGATTCGCCGGCGAGCCCGACCACCTGGCCGCGCTCGATCGAGAACGAGACACCGCGTACCGCCGGAACCGGCCCTTCGCGGCTCGCGTACTCGATCTCGAGGTCATGGACCTCAAGCACGCTCATCGCTCGCGCAACCTGGGGTTCACGATCTCGTCCAGAGCGTGGCCGCACATCGTGAACGCCAGCACGACGATCACGATGCACACACCGGGGGCGCCGATCCACCACCACGCGCCCTGCGTGGTGGCCCCGGCGTCGAACGCCTGCTCGAGCACCGAGCCCCACGACACCCGCAGTGGGTCGCCCAGCCCGATGAACGAGAGCGCCGACTCCGCCAGGATCGCGAGGGAGATGGCGAGGATCGCGTTCGCGAAGATCACCGGGAAGACGTTCGGCAACACGTGGCGTGCGATCAGCTGGCGGTCGGGGGCTCCCAAGCCGCGCGCCCGCTCCACGTAGGGTCGCTCACGGACGGACAGGGTCTGGCTCCGCACAAGCCTCGCCGTCCACGGCCACGACGTGAGTCCCAGCACCATCACGATGTTCAGCAGTGACGAGCCGAGGATCGCCGCGAGGGTCACCGTGAGCGGGATGAACGGCAACACCAGGAACCAGTCGGTGAACCGCATCAAGAAGGCGTCCCACATGCCGCCCTTGTATCCCGCGAGGATGCCGAGGGCTGAGCCCACCACCATCGCGACGAACGCGGCGAGCAGTCCGATCAACAACGACACGCGCGAGCCCCACACGACGAGCGCGAGCACCGACCGCCCGACATCATCGGTGCCGAGGGGGTACTCGGCGGACGGCGCGCCGAGGATGGGCCCATCGACCTTGGTCACGTCGAGCGCCGACGAGTCGACGAGCACCGGGGCGAGCAGCGCCACCAGGGCGAAGATCACGAGGATGACGAGCCCTGCCATGCCCATCGCACTTCGCCGGTAGGTCGCCCACATGCGCCCGGCCGCGATGCGGCGGCGCTGCCAGACCACCGAGCGAGAACGCCTGGCGGACGACGTGCCGTCGGGTGCTCCCGGAGGAGCGCCGCGCAGAGGCGACGGGCGGGCACCGGTGGCAGGCTCGGCCATCGAGATCAGGCCTCCCGCACCCGGGGATCGAACCAACTGTACGCGAGGTCGGCCACGAGGTTCGAGACGAGCACGGACACGCTGAAGAACAGGAACAATCCCTGCAACAGCAGGAAGTCCTGCGAGTCGATCGCCTGGATCGTGAGCAGTCCGAGACCCGGATAGCTGAAGACCAGCTCGACGGTGATCGCACCGCCGATCACGAACCCGAACGAGAGTGCGACGAGCGAGATGGTCGGAAGCATCGCGTTGCGCACCGCGTGGCGCCACAGCACGCGATCCTCACGAACACCCTTCGCCCGGACCGTGGTGATGTACTCCTCGCCCAGCACGTCGAGCAGTGACGACCGCATCACGAGGTAGTACTCGCCGATGTAGGCGAGCGTGAGCGTGAGCGCCGGCAGGAACATGTGGTTGGCGATATCGATGACCCTCGCGACCCCGGACAGGTCGGCGCTGGGCGATTCGAATCCCCCCGAGGGGAACCATCCGAGCGCCGTGGAGAACACGACGAGCAGCACCATGGCGAGCCAGAAGTCCGGCATCGAGTAGAACAACATGGACGAGCCCATCGAGCTCATGTCGAGGGCCTTCCCCCGATTCCACCCGCCCCGGATGCCGAGATACAGGCCGATCGCGATCATCAGCACGGTGGCGATGCCGACGAGCAGTACCGTCGGCCACAGGAACCGGAGGAACACCGACGTCACCGACTGTCCCACGTAGATGAACGAGTTCCCGAAGTCCAGCCGCACGGTGTCGACGAGGTAGTCGAGGAACTGCGAGGGAAGTGGCTTGTCGAGCCCGAGCTCGGTGATCAACGCCTGCTGAGCCTGGGGCGAGAGCTGCACGCCTCGCTGGCGCGTCAGCAGCCGGACGGGGTCGCTCGGCATGATGCGGAACAGGAAGAAGTTCACCGTGAGGATGAACCCCAGCGTGAACAACGCCTGCACGACCTTCCGAGCGATGTACCGCCAGCCACCCATCGCAGCGCTCTACGCCGCGTAGTGTTCGCCTTTGCGGCGCCGCAGGAAGACGACCGCGCCGATACCGAGCGCGACCACAGCGGCCCCCCCGATCCAGACCCCGGCGGGCAAGCCGCTGTCGGCGGCAGCGCCGGCCGGTGCGTTCGCCACAGGTCGCACGCTGAGCGCCGAGTACGGGTTCCCCCAGAAGACGACGCCGTCGGGCTCCGGCCAGCGTTCGAATCCCGTCCATCGATCGGATCGCCAGCGCCTCGAAGCCGTTCGGGTACCACAGCACGATCTCGGGCGTGTCCTCGTAGATGATTTGCTGCATCTCGTGCACGATCGACTGTCGCTCGGTCTCGTCGAGGGCGGTCTGCTGTTCCAGATAGAGCTTGTCGTACTCGGGGTTCGCGTAGCACGTGTCGCTCCAATAGCCGCACTGATCGCTCGTGAAGCTCGACAGCATGAAGTCCGGATCCGGGCCCGTCCCCCACGAATAGACGATCAGGTCCCAGTCGAACGCCGTACCACTGGTCGTAGAGCTTGCTGTCGGTCATCGACTTGATCGACATTTCGATGCCGATGTCGCGGAGCCACGACTGGATGAACGGTGCTGCCTTGATCGCGTCGGGGTCCGAGCTCGCGAGGAACATGCGCCATTCCAGCGGGTCGCCGCCCCCCGGCATCTCCCTGATGCCGTCACCGTCGGTGTCGACGTAGCCGGCGTCGTCGAGCAAACGGTTGGCCTCGGCCGGGTCGAACCCGATCTTCACATCATCGGGCGGCTCCCAATGCCAGAAATCGTATAGCGGCACGATGGGCGTGGTGCCCGGCGTCGCATAGCCGCGCATCACGCGGTCAACGAGCGTCTCCCTGTCGATGGCCCAAGCGACGGCTTCTCTGAACGACCGGGTCCAACACGGCGGGGTGGGCCGTCGCACTTCGGATCGTCGACGATGTTGAACGACATCTGGTGGAACGCCTCGGCACTCGTGACCGCCGAGCCGATGCCTGGCTCATCCTACGACCTGCTCGTACAAGCCTGCCGTCGGGATGTAGGTACTGTCGATCTCGCCCTTGAGCAGCGCCTGCACGACGGCTTCGTCGTTGTTGTAGAGCGCGGAACACGATCTCGTCGATGTGCAGGCGCTCCGTTCCAGTAGTCGTCCCGCGCCTCGACCCGCCAGAATTCTCCCGGCTCCCACTCCACGAGCTCGAACGGGCCTGAGACGACCGTGTTCGGGTAGTTTCGGAATTCCTTGATCTCCTTGACGCTCATATCTCGCTCCAGACGTGCTCGGGCAGGATGAGGGCGTAGCCGGGAAGGCCTGGCACGAGGGTGGGCCGGGTCGTCTTCCACACGATCGTGCGGTCGTCGGCGAGCTTCGATGCTCTCGGTGAAGCGGTAGCTGTCGGTCCACGAGCTCATGTCGTTCTCCATGATGAATTCGCCTGTCCACACGAAGTCGTGTGCGGTGATGCGGGGTCGCCGTCGCTCCATTCGAGTCCTTCCCGTAACGTGAACGTCCATGTCAGCCCGTCCTCGCTCGTCTCCCAGCTCTCGGCGAGCGACGGAGTCGGTCGCGTAGTCCGACTGGCCCAGGACAGCAGCCCGTCGTACATCAGCCAGCAGAGGAACGACTCATCGGCATCGATCTGCTTGAAGGGATTCGCGGAGTTCAGGTCTGTAGGTCACGCCGACGGTGAAGGTGACCGGCTCATCGGCCGGGGGAGAAGCCGACTGCGCCCGTGCGCTTCCCGCGTACACCAAGGCTGTCAGGGCTACGACTCCAAGCCCAGCCACACCGCGAAGCTTCGTCATCGCGCTGACCCTCCAGTCGGTCACCCGTACACGTCGGACGGTGACAGCGTACGGGGCAGACTCGTTTCACGGTAGTCAGTCCTGAGGAGGCTCAGGGCTCACGCCGTTCACGGGGGATCGCCTGCGGCATGGCGCCCTACACTTCGCACGATGGCTGACGTCCGCCGCAAGATCCCTGCCCTCGACACGTTGCTGCGCAGCGCTCCGGGTCGGCGAGCCGAGGCGTCGGTCGGTCGCGCGCTGTTGAAGCTCTCGCTGGCAGAGGCGCTTCACGACGCACGACGGGCCGCGGCCGAAGGCGTGGAACCGCCCAGCCATGATGAGATCCTCGCCCGCGCCTTCGAACGGTCGTCGCGGATCGCGACCGGTCTCACGCCGGTGATCAACGCGACCGGCGTGATCCTGCACACGAACCTCGGGCGCGCCCCGTTGCCCGAGCGCGCCGTGAGCGCCGTCGCGCGAGCCGCCCGAAGCCCGAGCGACCTCGAGGTCGATCGTGAGACCGGGGGCAGGGGCAGGCGCTCGGCGCGCGCCGAGAGCCTGCTGCGAGCCCTGACCGGCGCCGACGACGCCCTCGTCGTGAACAACTGCGCGGCCGCGCTCATGCTCTCGCTCGCAGCGGTCGCCAAGGGCAAGCAGGTGCTCGTCTCCCGCGGCGAGCTGATCGAGATCGGCGGCGAGTTCCGGATCCCCGACATCATGACCGCCTCCGGGGTGAAGCTGGTCGAGGTCGGCACGACCAATCGCACCCGCATCGCCGACTACCGGGGAGCATTCACCGAGCGCGTGGGAGCCGTGCTGAAGGTGCATCCGTCGAACTATCGCGTGGTCGGGTTCACCGCCTCGGTGTCGGCCTCGGACCTCGCATCCCTCGCGCGTCGACACGGCGTGCCATTCATCTACGACGTGGGCTCAGGCCTGCTGCGGCACAGCCGGGGCATGCCGCCCGACGAACCTGCGGTTGCCGACGCGCTGGCCGACGGAGCCGACCTCGTGACGTTCTCCGGCGACAAGCTGCTCGGTGGACCGCAGGCCGGCGTCGTGGTCGGCAACGAGCTGATCTCGACGCTACGCCGCCACCCGATCGCGCGAGCCGTGCGGGTCGACAAGATGCAGGTGGCCGCGCTTGAGCAGGTGCTCGTGATGCACGCCACCGATGCGGCCGATGACCTTCCGGTGCCCCACATGCTTCGCGAGCCCGAGGGGTCCGTGCACCGTCGCGCACGCGCCCTGTGCGACGCGCTCGACGGCGACCTCGCGCACGCGCACGTGCACCGATGCGAGTCGATCGTCGGAGGCGGTTCGATGCCCGGAACCGGCCTTCCGTCGTGGGGCGTGCGACTGAGCGTGCCGGATCCGGCGGCCTTCTCGGCTCGCCTGCGCGCGGGGAGCCCGAGCGTGTTCGGCCGGGTCGAACGCGACCACGTGCTGCTCGATCTGCGCACCGTTCCCGACGACCGGGTCGACGACCTCGTGCGAGCCGTGCAGTACGCGGCGGAAGGCGACGACGTCGGCGACGACGAGGACTGAGGTGGAACGGGCCGAGGTGTCCGATGCGCACCGGGTGCGTGATGGGCGCCCGACCCACCGGGTGATCGCAACCGCCGGGCATGTCGACCACGGCAAGTCCTCGCTCGTGGCACGGCTCACCGGCATCGACCCCGACCGCTGGCCCGAGGAGAAGCGGCGAGGACTCACGATCGATCTGGGTTACGCCTGGTGCCGGCTGCCCAGCGGGCGTGAGGTGGGGTTCGTCGACGTGCCTGGGCATGAGCGGTTCATCCGCAACATGCTCGCCGGGGTCGGCCCGGTGCCGGTCGTGCTGTTCGTGGTGGCAGCCGACGAGGGGTGGAAGCCGCAATCCGAGGAGCATCTGGAGATCCTCGATGTGCTCGGCGTCTCGAGCGGTGTGGTGGCGCTGACCAAGCGCGATCTCGTCGATGACGAGACGCTCGAGATCGCCGCCGACGAGGTGCGCGAGCGGCTCACAGGAACCTCGCTCGCAGACGCCCCGGTCATCGCCGTGTCGTCGACGACCGGCGATGGCCTCGACGCGTTGCGGACGGCGCTCGACGACGTCGTCGAGTCGGACTCCGCCCCCTCGTGCTGCGCCGATGCGCCTGTTCGTCGATCGAGCCTTCACGATCAAGGGCGCCGGCACGGTCGCCACCGGCACGCTGACCGGGGACTGCCTCACGGTCGGCGACGAGGTCGCGATCGAGCCGGGAGACCGACGCACACGCGTGCGATCGCTCCAGACCCACCGCGCAGCCGAGCAGGTCGCTTGTCCGGTGAGCCGCGTGGCGGCGAACCTCGTGGGCATCGAGCATGACGACATCGAACGCGGCGACGTGATGACCACGCCGCAGACCTGGGTGCCGACGTCGTCGTTCGACATCGAGCTCCGTGCGGTGCGGAGCCTCGGCACGCCGCTCACGTCACGAGGTGCCTTCAAGGTCTACGCCGGCGCCGCCGAGGCCGACACGACCATCCGTCTGCTCGAGGGCAACCGGCTGGAGCCGGGTGCCACCGCGTTCGCGCGGCTGCGCACGTCGAGCCCCCTGGTGGTCGCGATCGGCGATCGGGTGGTCATCCGGGAAGCAGGACGCCGCCGGACCGTCGGTGGCGGCGTGGTGCTCGACGTGGCGCCGGGCAAAGCGTCGGGCGCGCCCGTGCGGTTGGCGGCTCGGCTCGCGGTATCGCCCGGCGAGCTCGCGGGCCTCGTCGTGCGCGAGCATGGGGCGATGCCGGCCGACGACGTGCCCAGATTGGCCGGCACCGGGGCCGCGACCTCCCTCGACTCGGTGATCGGTTCCTGGGCGGTCGACCCAGCGCTGCGCGCGACCGTCGAGCGGGTCGTCGTGGCCGAGCTCGAGGGTTTCCACCGGCGGGAACCGCTCGCGCTCGGGGCCCCGATCGCCTCCGTGCGCAGGATCGTGGCAGCCTCGTTCCGAGAGGCGGGAGCGCCGTCAGACCCGGATCTCGTGGAAGCCGTGCTCGACGCGATGACGGCATCGGGAGCGCTCGAACGGGTCTCGGGCGCGGTGCGCCTGGCCGGTCACCGCGTCTCGCTGGAGCGCCACGATCCCGACGTGCAACGACTCCTCGACGCCGTCAGCGGCGAACACGAGGCCATGCCTCCCACGATCACGGAACTCGGCCGCGCCGGCGTGGGCCGCGACGTCATCGAGGCCGCCTCCCGCGCTGGGGTCGTCACGCAGGTCTCGAAAGAGCTCGTCTTCGCGCCCGCGTTCGTCGAACGGGCCCGATCGATCGTCGAGACGGCGATCGGTGGCATCACCGTGAGCGCGTTCCGCGAGGCCCTCGGCACGACCAGGAAGTTCGCACTCCCGCTCCTCGAGCACTTCGACCGCACGGGGGTGAGTCGCCGCGATGGCGACCTGCGGTTCCCCCGTTGACGGAAGGCCGTCTCAGGCGAGCTCGGCGGTCACCGCCACCTCGACGCACGTGCCGAGCGGGAGCGACCCCACACCGATCGCGACCCGAGCATGGCGACCAGCGTCTCCCAGCACCTCGACGAGCAGATCGCTCGCACCGTTCGCGACCAGGGGGTGTCCGGTGAAACCGGGGTCGCACGCCACATACACGGTCACCTGCACGATGCCGGCGAGCCGCTCGAACGATCCGAGCGCATCACGCAAGGCCGAGAGCGCCTGTAACGCGCCTCGACGCGCGGCCTCCGCGGCCTGCTCGGTGGTGACCGCCCGCTCCCCCGACTCGCCCACGATGCCGGCGTGCATCACGGCGCCGTCGACCGTCGCCACTTGTCCCGCAACGAACGCCAGCGAACCACTCACTCGCACGGGCACGTAGGAGGCCACTGCCGTCGGCGGAGGCGGGAGCTCGACACCGAGATCGGACAGACGGGCGAGGATCAGCTGATCGTCCATGTGGGCATCCTCGCAGGTCGCCCGCCGTGTCAGCTCACGGCGGACGGGTCAGCTCGCGGCGCGCGACCGCTCGCGCAGCAGGCGGCGCCGTTCCATCTCGTTCAGACCGCCCCAGATGCCGTGACCTTCGCGCGTCGCGAGGGCGTACTCGAGGCACTCCTCGCGCACGGGGCAACGCGCGCAGAACGACTTGGCCACCGCTTCCCGGCCGTTCTTCTGCTCCCGGCGCTCGAAGTAGTTCGGCGCGAAGAAGTAGACGGCGTCCTGACCCCGGCACGCGGCCTCGTGCTGCCAGCCTTCAGCGAGGTTCCACATCTCACCTGATTGTTCGGTGACCGGCCCGGTGGCGGATTGCTCGACGCCTCGGAGCGGCCGGACATGCCGAGGATCAAGCGGGGTCGGCTCCATCGCCGAGGGCCCGGCTTCCACCTCCACGCGGAGGACCAGGCCATCGACCCCTCGCACCCTGACCTGGGATCCCGGAGCGATCGGGTCGCCCGAGGTGCGACCGCGCCACATCGCGCCCTTCACGTACACCGGGCCATCGGGCGCGAGCTTGCCTCTGGCCTCGCCCGTGAGGCCGATCAGGCCCTTCTGGGTGTCGACGATGCGATCGCGTGACTGGATCGCCACCGTGAGCGCGAACCCGTAGTAGAGGAGCGACGCAACGACCGCGCCGCCGATCAGCCACGGCGAGATGCGGATCGCGCCGGCGACGTCCGACCAGGCGAGCACCGAGCCCGCCGCGAAGGCGACGAGGCCAGCCGCGGTCGCGACCCCCAGGTTGCGCATGCGCACATCGAGCGTGAGCGCGCCGACCCCACCCAGCAACAGCACGATGCCGAGGATCGACGGTGGCACCACCCAGAGCCCGTAGGCGGCGAGGGCGAGCATGCCGACCCCCGCGAAACCCGCGAACCCGAAGCCAGGCTGCGTGATCTCGAAGGCGAGTGAAGCCAGCCCGAGCACGAGCAGGAGGTAGACCATCGACGGGGTGGCGATCGCGTGGGTCACGCGCTGGAGCGGCCCGAGGTTGTCGAAGCGGAGCGCCACGGTGCCTTCACCTGCCTCGGCCTCGGTGGTCGCGATGCGTGTCTCGAGCGTCACGGGGCCGCTGGCCGTCTGCACCGTGCGCCCGTCGACCTCCTGCAGGAAGCCGGTGACCGAGGTGGCGGCGACCTCGGCCACGCCGAGCTCGATGGCATCGGCAGCCGGGAGCGGCTGGTCGAGACCCTCGAGGTTCGTCTCCGAGCCCCGATCGGCGAGCCAACCCTCGACCGTCGCCTCGAGTCCTTCGGGCGCCGGCCGCGGATGCAGCAGGTCGAGCGGCTCGAGCGGACCGGTCTGCGAGCCCGGTGCGACCCCCGCGAGCGACGAGGCGAGCATCAGCAGCAGGCCGGTGCCCGCGGCGGTGGCCGGTGTGGGACCGACCCACGCCAAGACCGGTACGTCGAGCCCGGCGACGCGCTCGGCCAAGGCAACGCCGTCGTGACCGAGTGTTCCCGACGTGTCGATCTGCAGCACGACGACCGCCCGGTCCCGCTCGGCTTGGGCGAGCCGCTCCTCGAGGTAGGGCACCACCGTGCGGTCGATCGGTCCCTCGACCCGCAGCACGACGACCTGCGAGGGCTCGGCTGCCGTCGATGGCGTCGCGGCGAGCGCCACGATGGCGAGCACGATCGACGACAGGGCGGTGCGGCGCATGCCGGCATCGTACCCGCAGGCAGGCGAGGGGTATCCTGGGCGCAACCGTGCCTGAATCGTCCGTTCCCCGCCGGCCCGACCCTCGGCCCATCTCCGACCGCATCGTCTTCAAGCCGTTCGCGCTGCTCCTGCTCGTGCCCGTGATCCTGCTCGCGAGCGGGTTGTTCGCGATCGTCATCGCACCGCCGTTCGTGGGGGCGGCCTTCGGCATCATGCGTATCGACGCGAAGCTGGCAGCCCTCGGCGCCGACTTCACCCGCATCCCGCGCTTCCCCGAACGGTCCACGATCTACGCGAACGACGGCACGACCGAGCTCGCGACGGTCTACCTCGACAACCGAGAGCTCATCCGCCTCAAGGACGTGAGCCAGCATGCGAAGGACGCCGTGCTGGCGATCGAGGACGCCGAGTTCTACGACCACGGCGCGCTCAACTGGAGCTCGCTCGTGCGGGCGATGATCGAGAACGCCAAGGCGGGCGCGGTGGTGCAGGGAGGGTCGACGATCACCCAGCAGCTCGTCGGCGCCACGCTCGGGCCGAGTCAGAGCGATCAGACGTTCGAGAGCAAGGTGCAGGAGCTCGCGATCGCCATCCGGGTGGAGGAGAAGTACTCCAAGGACGAGATCTTCGAGCTGTACCTGAACCAGGTCTACTTCGGCAACGGGGTCTACGGCATCGGCACCGCCTCGGAGTTCTACTTCAAGAAGCCTGCGCGGGAGCTCACCCTCGCCGAGGGAGCGACCCTCGCCGGCATGATCAAGATCCCCGAGAAGTACGACCCCCTCGACCGCCCGAAGAAGGCCCTGATCCGCCGGAACGAGGTGCTCGTGCGTATGGGCGCCCTCGGGCCGGACTCCAAGCTCGGCATCTCCGAGGCGAAGGAGGAGAAGGCCAAGGCGCTCCCGCTCGAGCTTCCGAAGGGCGTGGGAAAGCTCACCCAGAAGAAGCAGCCGTTCTTCGTGCGCTACATGATCCGCCAGGTGCTCGAGAACGCGAACGGCCAGTTCAATGCCCTGGGCCGAAGCGTCAAGGCGCGCAAGCGCACCCTGTTCGAAGGCGGGCTGCAGATCACGACGACCTTCGACCCCGCGTGGCAGGCGTTCGCGCAACAGGCGGCCAACCAGCCGTACCGCATCTCGATCCCGTCGCACGGCAAGGCGCGCCCCGACACCTCGATCGTGACCGTCGACACCAGATCGGGCGCGATCCGCACCCTGCTGTCGGGCAAGAGCTTCATGCGCGACGAGCTGGCGCTCGCGACCGACCCGCACCCGACCGGCTCGGCGTTCAAGCCCTTCGTGCTGGCCGCCGCGTTCGAGCAGGGCATCCCGCCGACCCAGTCGTACTCGAGCTCCTCACCGTTCTGTAGCCCGCTGTGGAACGACGACGACCACTGCGTGTCGAACGCCGAGGGAAGCGGCCACGGCACCGTCGATCTGTGGACCGCTACCGAGGACTCGATCAACGTCGTGTTCGCGCAGCTCATCCTCGACATCGGACCCGAGACCGTGCCCCCGGTCGCGACCAAGATGGGCGTGTCGAACGAGCTTCCACCGGTCGCCTCGCTCGCCACCGGCTCTGCGGAGGTCTCGCCGCTCGACATGGCGGTGGGATTCGCGACGCTCGCCAACGGCGGCGTGCGTTGCAACCCGTACACGGTCGAGACCATCGTGCGCGACGGCGACGATCTCTACCAGCACGAGCCCGATTGCGAGCGCGCCGTGCGCCCCGACATCGCCCACCAGATCACCGCGATGCTCGAGCGCGTGCCGGTGAGCGGCACGGCCGCCGGCGCGTTCAGCGAGGGGTGGGGTCCCTGGCCGGTCGCCGGCAAGACGGGCACGGCCGACCTCAACAAGGCCGTCTGGTTCTGCGGATACACGAAACAGCTCTCGACGGCGGTCTGGGTGGGATCGAACGGCAACCCCTACACGCTCAGCACCTCGGCCTTCGGCGGCACCGTCGCGGCGCCGATCTGGCGGAGCTACATGATCAGGGCGATGCAAGGCTTCCCCGCGGTGGGATTCCCCGAACCGCCTCCCCCGCCGACCGGCACCGTTCCCAACGTGGTCGGGCTCGCGCGAGGCAAGGCCATCGCCCGCCTCGCCGACGCCGGGTTCAACGCCTCGGCCGTGCAGGTCGACTCCCTGGAGCCCGAAGGCATCGTGGCGGCGCAGAGTCCTTCGGGCGGCGCCGAGGTCGCGCTGGGCACCGCGATCAGGATCGAGGTGAGCACCGGCATCGCGCCCAAGACGGAGGTTCCCGGCACGATCGGCTTGGCCGAAGGCGATGCCAGAGCCGCGATCGAGCGAGCCGGGTTCGCGGTCGAGGTCGTCTTCGACCAGGTCAAGGACGAGGCCAAGGTGGGCACCGTCGTGCGTCAGGATCCGCCCGGGGGCACCAAGGTCGCCGAAGGCTCGACCGTGACGATCGTGGTAGGCCAGCAGCAGCCCGAGGAGCGTCGCTCGGTGACCCGGCCCGGGTCAGCCTGACAGCCGCGCCTTCACCTTCGCCTGCACGACCGAGCCGTCGACCTGCCCCTTGGCGGTGCCCATGACGGCACCCATGACGGCCCCCATCTGCTGCATCGACGTCGCTCCCGTCGACGCGATCGCCGCATCGACCAGGGCGTCGACGTCGGCCTCGGAGAGCTGCTCGGGGGCGAACGCCGCCAGCACCTCGCGTTCGGCCTTCTCCTTGTCGGCCAGCTCGGTGCGGCCCGCCTGCTCGAAGGCCTCGATCGACTCGGAGCGCTTCTTGACCTGGCTGCCCGCTACGCCACGCACCTCGTCGTCGGTGAGCTCATGACCCAGCTCGTCTTCCTTGTAGCGGATCGCCGAGAGCAGCATGCGCAACGCCCCGAGCGGCACCTCGTCGCGCGCCTTCATGGCGGCGGTCATGCCCTCGTGGATCTGCGTCTTGAGGTCGGGTGTCTGCGATGACTCGGTCACTAGACTCCTCCGCGTGCTTCCCCTGGTGATGCTCGGCGCCGTCGCAGCCCTCGGCGCGGCGTGTGTGGCGTACGGCGTGGCCGTCGAGCGCCGCTGGTACCGGCTGGTCCGACACCGGCTCGCCATGTTACCGGCAGGCCCCGACGGCCCCGATTCGCTCACCGTGCTGCATCTGAGCGACCTGCATTTCGTGCGTGGCGACGGGCCCAAGACGAGGTTCCTCGCCGGTCTGCCGCAGGCCGACGTGACCGTGGTGACCGGAGACTTCCTGGCGGAACCGCAGGCTGTTGAGCGCGTCGTCGAGGCCGTGCGGCCGGTGCGTGGACGGCTCGCCTCATGGTTCGTGCTCGGTTCCAACGACTACTTCGCCCCGAGGCCGTTGAACTACCTCGCCTACTTCTTCCCCCACAGGAAGCGTCGCCGCGCCGACCCCGGACGGGCTCCCGACCTCGTGACGCAGCTCGTGGCGGACGGATGGCGAGACCTCACCAACGTGCGGCTCGAGACCGAGCTCGCGGGCCTGCCGATCGAGCTGCTCGGGCTCGACGACGCGCACATCGCATGGCACGACCTCACGGTCGCGCCGCGGCGAGCTCCGGACCGGTTCGGCATCGCGGTGATGCACTCACCCGATTCGGCACCCGAGGCGGCCGCGCTCGGCTACGACCTGATGGTGGCCGGGCACACGCACGGTGGTCAGGTCTGCCTGCCGGGACCACCCCCGATCGGCGGGGCGCTCGTCACCAACTGCTCGATGCCCCGGCGCCTGGTGAAGGGACTCATGCGCATGGGTGGCGCGATCCTGCACACCTCGCCGGGGCTCGGTACCAGCAAGTTCGCCCCGTTCCGCTTCGCCTGCCGCCCTGAGGCCACGCTGTTGGAGCTCCGCCGAGTCGATACACTCGAAGCTCCTCGGGACGTGGCGCAGCTTGGTAGCGCGCAGCGTTCGGGACGCTGAGGTCGCGGGTTCAAATCCCGCCGTCCCGACCAGGACACCAGGGCGGGTCGCGCACGTCGCGTCCCGCCCTCGGTCGTTCTGAGGTGAGCTGAGGCAGATCCCGGCGCCGGTTCCGCACAGCGCAACAGACGTTTGACGCGTTCCGCGACGGTCGGTAGCCTCGATCGGTCGGCTCCGGAAGAACCGGAGCCTTTTCCATACCCGGACCCGGCCGGGCACGGCCGGTTCCGCGAGCCCGACGCGGGAGGACGATGAGCGGCACCCCGATGCGACCGGCACGGCTGGCGCTGGCCGTCGCACTCGTCGTCCCCACCTTCGTGTTCGCTGCGGGTCAGACCTCCGTGGCCGCACCGACGGAGGCCGAGGTCCAGGCGGCGCGCGCCGAGGCCGAGGAGATCGGCCACGATCTCGAGGTCGCGATCGAGGCCTACAACGAGTTGCGGGTGCGCCTGCAGGGCGTGCAGGACAAGCTCGCCGAGGCCCTCCACGACAAGCGCACCGCCGAGGCCCTCGCTGCCGAGGCCATGGGTCAGCTCGAGGACCGGGCGGTCGCCGCCTACACGGGCGCCGGCTCCCAGATGGACGTGCTGCTCGGCGCCTCGAACCTGTCCGAGTTCTCCGACCGCCTGGAATTCATGGGCGCGCTGGCCCAGAACGACGCCGACCTGGCGAGCGCGGCGCAGAACGCCCGCCAGCAGGCCGAGTGGGCGGCGGGGCGCTACAGCGACACGATCGACGAGAAGCAGCGCGAGCTCGACAGCATGGCCGGAACGCGGGCCGAGATCGAGCGCATGCTCGCCGAGCAGCGGGCGCTCGTGGACCAGCTCGACCGGGAGTACCGGGAGTACGTTGAGCGCCAGGAAGCCGCGGCCGCTGCCGCGGCGGCGGCCGAGCAGGCAGCCGAGGCCGATACCGGCGGCTCTTCCGGGAGCGGAGACACCTCCGAGACGACGGCGTCTTCGTGCCTCCTCCGAACTCGTCCGCGGCGCAGATCGCGATCGCCGCGGCGAACACCAAGATCGGCGCCGAGTACGTGTGGGGCACTGCCGGTCCCGACACGTTCGACTGTTCCGGGCTCACCAGCTGGGCCTACGCGCAGGCAGGCATCTACCTGCCGCACTCATCGGCGTCGCAGGCCACCTACCCGGAGGTGCCGTACAGCGCAGCCCAACCGGGAGACCTGCTGTTCTTCTACAACCCCGTGAGCCACGTGGCCCTCTACCTCGGTGGCGGGATGATGATCCACGCGCGGCACCCCGGGCCCGGCGGTCAGGTGCAGGTCGGTTCGGTGTCGAGCTACGGCACCCCAGTCGTGAAGGTCACCCGCCCTACCTGACCTCGGCGCGGTCTCCACCGAGGCCTGTTCCACCTATCGGAACAGGGTTCCAGATGATGGAACAGCAGTCCGGCAACCTACGTCTCGGTTACGGAGCCTGGCGCCTGGGTCAGTCTCCGCTCGCCAGGCCGGCCTCGAGGTCGGCGAGGCGAACCTTCACTTGCTGCTCGAGCGGTTCGTTGCCGATCGCCTGAGCTTCCCGCAGCGCCTCGGCCAACAGCTCGCCCGCCTGCTGCGCGCGAAGGTCGCCCTTGCCGGCGGAGGCGTACTTGAGCTTCTCGTCGGCCTTCACGATCAGCTGGAAGATCTCGTCCGGTTGCATGACGCGTCCTTTCCTCGCCGCAGATGGAACCGTCGCACCGTACCGCGAGTCGTGTGGGTGCGGGATCCCCACTCGGCGCGTGTCACACGGCCGGGGGCGCGGGGCATGGGCCTTGCGAACGTCCGGCGAACGGTGCGGGAACGTTCCCCGCAGGCCGTTCCCCTCCCCGCACCGTCGTCGGACACTCTGCCTGCGAGTCACGAGAGGGGCATCTCACATGAGCATCGAGCTGCAGGCCGAGCCCGACGCCGACGACGACACCGAGGCGGAGGCGCGTCGAGCCATCGTCCGCACGCTGAACCGCCATCCGTATGACGTCTGGACCCGCGACAGCCTGGCGCGCTCGCTCGGCGTGCCGACGGGACTCGCGGGCAGGATCCTCACCCAGCTCGCGAGCGCCGGCATGGTGCGTCGACTCCCCGCCGACGGCTCCGACGAGGAGTACACGGTCGCGGGCGACGATTACTAATCCAGTACAGACGAGACGTGAGCGCCTCTCACCCGGCGGCGGTCGGCTGGTATCGTCGGTGGGCACCACGAAGGGCACGAGTTCCCGCAGCGCGCCTGTCGCACTCGGCGACGTCTTCACGGTCAGGGGCCAGATCCGGCCCACGCGCCCTGGCCAGCGGGAACACCCGTCAGGGCTGGAGAACGTCGGAGACCATGGACAAGATCGGACCCAAGCACCGCACGTGTCGTCGCGTCGGCGAGCCGCTCTGCGGCCGCCCGAACTGCCCCTCGAACAAGCGACCCTACCCTCCCGGCCAGCAGGGCCGGGGCCGCAAGCGCATCTCGGAGTACCAGACGCGCCTGGTCGAGAAGCAGAAGCTCCGCGCGATCTACGGGGTGAGCGAGAGCCAGATGCGCCGGTACTACGACGAGGCCACGGCGAGCATGGGCGTGACCGGCGAGGAGTTGATCCGCCGGCTCGAGACGCGGCTCGACTCGGTCGTGCTGCGGCTCGGCTTCGCGCTCACGACCCGCCAGGCACGCCAGCTGGTATCGCACGGCCACGTGCTGCTCGACGGCCGGCGGGTGAACGTGCCGAGCGCGCGCGTGAAGCCTGAGCAGACGATCGAGATCAGCGGCAAGGCGAAGAACTTCGTCGCGGTGCGCGAGGCCGTGGAGATCACCGCAGATCCGCCCGCCTACCTGTACCGCAACAAGGACGACCTGCAGGGAACGCTCTCGCGGCTCCCCGAGCGCGACGAGGTGCCGCTTCCGGTCACGGTCGAAGAGCGTCTCATCGTCGAGTACTACTCCTAGGTCGCCGAAGGTCGGACCCTGCCAGCACGGCTCCACGGGGCCTGTTCCACTATCTGGAACACGGTTCCGACATGTGGAACAGGCCGTCGAGACCGAGCCTCAGCTCTCGTCTGCCGTGCGGAACGCGACCACGTCTCCGAGCGTTCGGTCTGGAAGGATGGCCCGGGCATCTGTTCGCGATGACGACCACTGGGTGACGACGGAGGCTTCGATGCAGCTGGGCATGGTGGGACTCGGGCGCATGGGCGCGAACCTCACGCGCCGGCTCATGCGCTCGGGCCACGACGTGATCGTCTACGACGTCGACGGGACGGCCGTCGAGCTGCTCGTAGGCGAGGGGGCGATCGGCGCCGCCTCGCTCGAGGACCTCGTCGGATCGCTCTCGAGCCCGAGGGCGGTCTGGATCATGGTGCCGGCTGCGTTCGCCGGTCAGACCGCCGAGCAGCTCGCCGCGCTCATGAGCGGGGGCGACATCGTGATCGACGGAGGCAACACCCATTACCGCGATGACATCGCGCGCGCGGCCGCGTTCGCGGAGCGCGGAGTGCACCACGTCGACGTGGGCACGAGCGGCGGGGTCTTCGGACTCGACCGCGGCTACTGCCTGATGATCGGTGGGGAACCCGACGTGGTCGCCCACCTCGATCCGATCTTCGCCACGCTCGCGCCGGGCGTCGAGGCCGTGGCCCGCACGCCCGGACGAGAGGCGCCCGGCGGCACCGCCGAAGCCGGATACCTGCATTGCGGGCCGGCCGGCGCCGGGCATTTCGTGAAGATGGTGCACAACGGCATCGAGTACGGGCTCATGGCCGCCTACGCCGAGGGGCTGAACGTGCTGCGGCATGCGGATGCCGGCGACGAGGTGCGCGCCGCCGACGCCGAGACGACACCGCTGCGCGAACCCGACCTGTACCGCTACGACTTCGATATCGCCGAGGTGGCCGAGGTGTGGCGCCGAGGAAGCGTCATCTCGTCGTGGCTGCTCGACCTGGCGGCGGCG
The DNA here is from genome assembly GCA_963790335.1 of uncultured Actinomycetes bacterium. Classification (GTDB taxonomy): domain Bacteria; phylum Actinomycetota; class UBA4738; order UBA4738; family HRBIN12; genus JAOUEA01. Next base: position 291,138 of record CAWBOB010000008.1, read on the forward strand.
GCGCTGCGCGCCGATCCCGACCTCGAGGGCTTCGGCGGACGCGTCTCGGACTCCGGCGAGGGCCGGTGGCTGCTGCACGCCGCCATCGACGAGGGCGTGCCGGTGCACGTGCTGTCGGCGGCGCTGTTCGACCGGTTCGAGTCGCGCGGGGAGTCCGACTTCGCGAACCGCCTGCTCTCGGCGCTGCGCAAGGAGTTCGGCGGCCACGCCGAGCAGTCGTGACGATCGCCGAGTCCCCTGAGTGGGAGGCCCTACGCGCTCACGCTGATGTCATGCGAGGTGCGAGCCTGCGGGACCTGTTCGCCGGCGATCCGAACCGCGTGGAGCGGCTCTCGGCGCAGGCCGGCGAGCTGTTCCTCGACTACTCGAAGCACCTCGTGACCGACGAGACCATGGCGCTGCTTGCAGGGCTCGCAGAGCGGGCCGGCCTTCCGAGCGCGCATCGACGCGATGTTCGCGGGCGAGCACGTGAACGCCACCGAGGACCGGGCTGCCCTGCACGTCGCGCTCCGGGCGCCACGTGACGCCGAGTTCGAGATCGACGGTCACGACGTGATGCCCGACGTGCACGAGGTGCTCGATCGCATGAGCGCCGTCGCCGAGCGGGTGCGAGACGGTTCGTGGGTCGGCTTCTCGGGGGAGCGCATCCGTGCGGTCGTGAACATCGGCATCGGCGGCTCGGATCTCGGGCCGAAGATGGCCGTCGAGGCGTTGCGCGCCCACACCGATCGGTCGATGACCTACCGCTTCGTCTCCAACGTCGACGGCGCCGACCTCGTCGAGGCGACGCGCGACCTCGACCCCGCGACCACGCTGTTCATCATCTCTTCGAAGACGTTCGGCACCATCGAGACGCTCACCAACGCCCGCAGTGCGCGTGCGTGGCTGCTGGCCGGCGCCGGAGGCGACGTGAACGCCGTCGCGCGCCACTTCGTCGCGGTCTCGACCGCCGCCGAGAAGGTGCGCGAGTTCGGCATCGACCCCGAGCACATGTTCGGGTTCTGGGACTGGGTCGGAGGCCGGTACTCGATGGATTCCGCGATCGGCCTCTCGCTGATGATCGCGATCGGACCGGCGGCGTTCCGCGAGATGCTCGAGGGGTTCCACGAGATCGACGAGCACGTGCGCACGACGCCGCTCGAGCGGAACCTGCCCGTGATCATGGGGCTGCTGGGGGTCTGGTACGCCACGTTCATGGGCGCCGAGACGAAGGCCGTGCTCGCATACAGCCACCACCTGTCGAGCTTCGCCGACTACCTGCAGCAGCTCGAGATGGAGTCCAACGGCAAGTCGGTCGATCTCGACGGCGACCCGGTCACCTACGACACGGGCGAGGTCGTCTGGGGCACGCCCGGCACGAACGGGCAGCATGCGTACTTCCAGCTGCTGCATCAAGGCACCCGGCTCGTGCCGGCCGACTTCATCGGATTCGCGAACGCGACCGATCCCCTGCCCGGGCACCACGACCTGCTCATGGCGAACTTCATCGCCCAGACCGAGGCCCTCGCGTTCGGCAAGCCGCGTGAGCAGGTCGAGGCCGAGGGGGTGCCGGCGCACCAGGTGGCCGCCCGCACGTTCGCGGGCAACCGCCCGACCAGCACGATCATGGCGCCCGCCCTCACGCCCTCGCACCCTGGGGCAACTCGTCGCGACCTACGAGCACGCGGTGTTCACGAAAGCTGCCATCTGGCACATCGACCCCTTCGATCAATGGGGGGTGGAGCTCGGCAAGGCGCTCGCGACGACACTGCTCGAGGAACTGCGAAGCCGCTGAGGAACCGGAGGCCGGCTCACACGACGCGTCGACGCTCGCGCTCATGCGCCGCTACCGTCGGTGGCGTGCGCCGTCGACCGAAGCTCCGTGAGGGCTGAGCCGATGACGTCGTCGCTCCGCCCGCCGAACCCCCAACTCATCGTGGTCTTCGGCGCGAGCGGAGACCTCGCGAAGAAGAAGGTGCTGCCCGCGCTCTACAACCTGGCCGTCGCGGGGCTGCTCCCCGAGCGCTACTGCGTGATCGGGTTCGCCAAGGACGAGTGGGATCACGACGACTTCCGTGCGCATGCCCGCAGCTCGATCGAGACCCACTCGCGCACGCCGCTCGACGAGTCGGCATGGAAGCCGTTCGCCGACTCGCTCTGGTTCATCTCGGGCACCTTCGACGACCAGGACGCGCTGGGCCGGCTGAAGACGGCGCTCGACCGCCACGACGGTGAGCTCGGCGCCCACGAGAACCGGCTCTACTACCTGGCGGTGCCGCCGGGTGCGTTCCCGACGATCGTGCATGCCCTGGCTGCGATCGGGGCGAACACGCCTGATTCGCGGATCGTGGTGGAGAAGCCGTTCGGGCACTCGCTCGAGTCCGCGCGGGAGCTCTCCGGCGAGATCCATACCGCGTTCGACGAGTCGCAGGTCTTCCGCATCGATCACTACCTGGGCAAGGAGACGGTGCAGAACCTGGTCGTCTTCCGCTTCGCGAACGCGATCTGGGAACGGGTCTGGAACCGCGACGCGGTCGACCACGTGCAGATCACGGTCGCGGAGTCCATCGGGGTCGAGGGCCGCGCCGCGATACTACGAGCGGGCGGGCGCGATCAGGGACCTGTTGCAGAACCACATCCTGCAGGTGCTCGCGTTCCTCGCGATGGAACCACCCCGCGCGCTCGAGGACGAGTCGTTCCGTGACGAGAAGGTGAAGCTGCTGCAGGCGATGCGTCCGATCGACCCGGCCGACGTGGTGCGTGGGCAGTACCGCGGCTATCGCGACGAGCCGGGCGTCGATCCGCCGAGCGAGACGGAGACGTTCGTCGCCGCGAAGCTCTACATCGACAACTGGCGCTGGGACGGCGTGCCGTTCTTCGTGCGGCACGGCAAGAAGCTTCCCGAGCGCGACACGGAGATCGCCGTGTACCTGCGCCAGGCGCCAGACGTGCTCTTCCGTGAGCTCGAGGTGGACCACATCCCGTCGAACCACTTGACGATCCGCATCCAGCCCGACGAGGGCATCTCGCTCGCGTTCCAGGCCAAGGTGCCCGGGCCCGGCTACGACCTGCAGACCGTGCGCATGGACTTCGACTACGACACGTCGTTCATGCACGCGCTCGCCGAGGCGTACGAGCGGCTGCTGCACGACGCGATGGTCGGCGATCGCACGCTCTTCACCCGCCAGGACGGCGTCGAGCGAGCCTGGGAGATCGTGGAGCCGGCCCTCGAGCACCTGGCGCCGCTCTGCTCCTACGAGCCCGGCTAGTGGGGTCCTGCGGAAGCCGATGAGCTCCTGGCTCCGCACCACTGGCACCTGCGCACGCGCCCGACGGAGCCCATGGCCTTGACCGAGCCGATCGACATCTCGCTGCCGATCGGGCCGGAGCTGATGACGTGGCCCGGGCACCCGCGGGCGGAGATCCGTCCGCTGCAGCGGTTGGCCGAGGGCGACGGCGCCGACGTGAGCGAGCTGCGGATCGGCTCACATGCCGGCACACACATCGATCCGCCCCGACACATGATCGAGGGCGGGGCCGGCATCGACCAGGTCCCGCTCGGTGCGCTCATGGGCCCCTGCTGGGTCGCCGACGCGACCGGCCGCGGTGGCGCGCTCGGCGCCGACGACCTCGACTCGCTCCAGGTCCCCGCCGGCGCCGACCGCCTGCTCCTGCGCACCGACAACTCCGATCTCTGGACATCGGCGACCGTGGAGTTCCCCGAGGACTACGTGTGCCTCGCGCCCGAGGGCGCTCGATGGATCGTGGACCGCGGGATCCGGCTGGTCGGGACCGACTTCCTCGGCATCGAGCAGCGAGGCGCCGTCGGACATCCCGCGCACGTCGAGCTGCTCTCGCACGGCGTGACGATCGTCGAAGGGTTGAACCTCGGCCACGTGGAGGCCGGCGCGTACGTGCTCACGGTGCTCCCCCTACGGGTCGTCGACGGCGACGGCGGCCCCGCTCGCGCGGTGCTCGTGCGGGAGGGCACCGCCGGCTCGATCGCAACCGACGCGGGGCGGTGTCCGCGAGGGACCGGCTAGGTCCGGGCCGACGGGGGATCGACCCAGAGATCGGCGTAGTTGGCCGAGGACTTGCCGAATTCCCACCAGCCGCGCACCGAGGGCTTCAGCACCGCGAGACTGCGGCCGTACATCAGCGGGATGACCGCCACGCGATCGGCGACGGCCATGCGATCGGCGTCATGGAAGAGCGCGAGCCGCCCCCGGTCGCTCCGTTCCTGCCGTGCGCGCTCGATCAGATCGTCGAACGGAGGATGATCGAAGCCGCCCTCGTTCGTCCGACTCGCCGAATGGAAGAGCAGGCGCAGGAAGTACTCGGGATCGGCGTAGCCCGGGAGCCAACCCGTGAAGTAGATCGGTGCCTGCTCGCGGGGAGGCCGCATCGACGCGATCTCGTCGAACGTCCATGAACAGACCTCGACGTCGACGCCGAGCACCGAGCGCCAGGACTCGAGCACCGGCTCGAGGATCGGGAGGTCGTCGTCGAGCGCGGCCACCGGCACCGGTCCCTCGTGGCCCGATCGCTCGAAGCTCGCGCGAGCCTTCGCAGGGTCGAACCGCAGACAGATGTCGGGCGTGTGCCCTTGCAGGCTCGGCGGCACGATGCCCTCCGGTCGCGACGACCATGTTGGCGGGCATCGCAGCCGCGAGCGCCTCCCGATCGATCGCGTGCGCGAGCGCCCGACGCAGGTCGAGGTTCGAGCCGATCGGTCCGGTGTGGTCGAAGGCGAGGTATCCGGACCACCCGGCCTGACCGACGGCGGCATCGGGAAGATCCCGCGCGACGATGTCGGCCAGGCGGGGCGTGTAGCGCGCCGCGATCATGTCGAGGTCCCCGCGCTCGTACATCGGCAGGGCGTCGACGATGCGCGAGCGCACGTACTCGACCCGAGCGACGTTCCCCTCACGCGAGACGGCTCCGTCCGGGCGCCGCTCGATCGCGAGACGATCGGCATCGCGCTCGACCACCCGGAAGGCCCCCGAGACGACCTGCCCCCCGGGCTCCGTCCAGCCATCTCCCAGGGACTCGATCGCATGCCGTGGCTGCGGGCCCCCGTCCGGGCGGTTCATCACGCTCATGAAGTAGGGCGCCGGCGCAGCCAGACGGAACTCGACCGTGCGATCGTCGAGGGCGCGCACGCCGATCGCCGAGGCATCGGCGCGATCGCCCATGTAGTACTCCTGGCCGCCTTCCAGGACGAAGTAGATCGCGACCGAAGACCCGGGGGTGACGGGGTCGAGCACGCGCTTGATGCCGAACTCCACGTCGTGTGCCGTGAGTGGCGTGCCATCGGACCACGTCAACCCGTCACGGAGGTGGAAGACGTAGCGCAGGCCGTCGTCCGCGATCTCCCACCGCTCGGCCAGCGACGGCACGATCGTGCGCTCGGGCCACTGCTCGACGAGCCGGTCGAACAGCTGCATGCAGAGCTGGATGTTCGGCCACGCGATCGCCGAGCGGGGGTCCGGATCGTCGGGCAGGAAGCTCGTCCCGACCCTGAGCACCGCCTCGGGTGCACGGTCCGCCGATCGCGGCGGCGTCCAGTGTGCGAACGCGCGCTGATAGGTCTGGTTCGCCTCCGCGAAGCGCAGCGACATGTGCAGGGCGAGGGCCAGCTTGAAGAGCACGAGGGCGATCTCGCGTTCCTCGCCGCGCCGGTCGAGCAGGGGCAGCAGCTCCCGGTAGTACGCGATGGCCTCGTCGAGCGCGTAGCTCTGGCGGGCACGATCGCCGGCGACGGTGAGGTATCGGATGGCCTTGTCCTCGTCGTCGGCGCCGAGCCAGTGATGGGCGAGCACGCCGGCCACCTCGTCCTGCCTTCCGTCATGGTGATGTTCGAGCCAGGTGGCGACCTTGCGATGCAGGCGCGTGCGGTCACCGGCGACGAGGGTCCGGTAGGCGGCCTCCTGGATCAGGGCGTGGGTGAACCGGTACTCGGGTTCGGGCCAGCGACGACCTTCGCGCACCAGGTCGACCCGCATCAGGTCGCCGAGTGCCGCACGGACTCCGTCGCCCGTGGCGACCGCCTGCAGGAGCGGCAGGCTGAACGACCGGCCCACGACCGAGGCCGAGACGATCGCTTCGTACGCGTCGGGCGAGAGCCGGTCGATGCGAGCGAGGATGACCTTCTCGACCGTGGGCGGCACCTGCGGTGTCACCTCGTGCACGAACCGCCACCCGTCGCCCTCGGCTACCAGGGCACCGGCATCGACCATCGAGCGCACCAGCTCTTCCAGGAAGAAGGGATTGCCCTCGGCAGGCTCGAGGATCTGCCGTTCCACCTCGGAGGGGAGGGTGCCGTGCCCGACCAGCGACGTGAGCAGCTCACGCCCCGCGTCGCCGCTCAATGCCTCCAGGGTCACTTCGAGGAAGCGGTGCGGGAACGTGCGCGCGATGTCTTCCTTCAGGCGCCACGCGGCGTGATCGCGTTCCGGGCGCAGGGTGCACACGACGAGCAGCGCGGCTTCCTCGGTGTCGGCGATGACCTGCTCGAGCAGCTGCACCGAGGTGGCGTCGGCCCAATGCAGATCCTCGATGGCGATCGCGACGGGGCCGTCATCTGCGAGGTGCCGCAGGGTCGTTCGTACGATCTCGAACGTCCTGTACTGCAACGCTTCCGGTGAGAGCTCGTCGAGGCGCTCCGCTTCGCCGGGCCCCGGCGACAGCCCGAGCAGCGCTGCGAGGTAGGGCACGGCTTCGTCTGCGCGCAGGCCGCTGAGGCGGTCGACCTGACGCCGCAAGGCGACCCGGACACGAAGATCGGGTTCGTCGTCCGCCACCCCCAGCCACGATCGCAGCAGATCTCGGAACGGCCAGTACGGGATCGAGCCCCCATAGCTCACGCAACGACCCTCGAGCCAGAGCGAGCGGCCGTGCTCCGGCGTGACGGCCCCGAACGCCCGGCGCAGTTCGTGCACCATGCGGGTCTTGCCGATGCCGGGCTCACCGCTGATGAACGCAACCCCGCCGGTGCCGCCGGCGACGGCCTCGATCGACCTCCTCACTCGTTCCATCTCGGCATCTCGGCCCACCATGCGCGAGGGCGAACCGGCATCGTGCCGCGCGGTCCCGCCCTCGGCGGGGCCGGCGATCGTGTAGGCGGTCACCCGCTCCGACTTGCCCTTGAGATCGAACGCATGCCCGTCGCTGAAGGCGAACCGGTCGCGCACCGCGTGGTAGGTGTCCTCACCGACGAGCACCGATCCCGGCTGAGCGTGGGACTGCAGTCGGGCGGCAACGTTCACCGCGTCGCCCATCGCGCCGAATTCCACCCTGCTGCCGGCGCCGATCGCACCCGTGATGACCGGACCGGTGTTGATGCCGACGCGCACGTTGAGGGCGTCGATGCCCCACGCTTCCGCCACTTCGCGACCGAACTCCCCGACCTCATCGACGATGCGCAGTCCCGCACGGATCGCCCGTTCGGGATCGTCCTCATGCGCGGCCGGGGCGCCGAACAGGGCAAGGACGCCGTCGCCCGCCAGGTCCTTCACCGTGCCGCCGAACGCCTCGACCGACGTCACCATGCGGGCGACCGCGTCGCCCACGACGAGCTTCAGCTCTTCGGGATCGAGCCGCTCACCCAGCGCCGTCGATCCGACGATGTCGGCGAACAGGGCCGTCACATCACGGCGTTCGTCTCGGAGGTCCACCTGTGCATCCTGCCTGGGGTGCGCGATGATGCGCAATCCGGGGCCGTCATCGATCGGCGGGGCGCAGAGCCGCGCGAACGAACAGCAGCACCTCGCGCTCACGGCGACGCAGCGAGGCCTGTCCCGTGTCGGCTCCCACCACGGCGTTCAGCACGCTCGCCTCCGTGAGCGAGCCGACGACCGCGGTGTAGAGCGTGAAGAGCAGCATCGCGGGGTCCTGCTTGCGGATCTCCCCGCTGTCCATGCCGGCCTGCAGGAACTCGATCGCGCGGAGGCGGAGCGGATCGAGCACTCCGGCGAATCGGTCGAACGCAGCGGGGCCGAGACGGGCGGCTTCCCGCACGAACATCGGGAACTCGGGCCATTCCGCCGCGAGCCCGAACACGCCGTGGATCACCGCCTCCGCGCGGTCCCAGTAGGTCTCGGCGCCCTCGAGCGCGCTCGCGAGCTCGGTGCCCAGCCGCTCACCCGCCGCGTGCAGGCACGCCTCGAGCAGCGCCTCCTTGTTCGGGAAGTAGTAGAGCAGCGTCTGCTTGCGCACGCCGACCGCGGTCGCGATGCTCTCGATGCTCGCGCCCTTGTACCCGTCACGGCCGAACTGATGGATCGCCTCGGCGACGATCGTGGTGCGTCGCTGCTCTCCGCCGGTGCGGGGCATGCGCTTACTCCCAGGTCTTCCTGGTGCCGCGTCGTTCGATCGGGCGCGAGCCTTCCCACCGCTTGCGCCACTCGGGGCCGCTCGGGCCGTAGGGCGGCGGGGTCTCGCCCCGCTCCGCACGTTGGAGCGACTCCCACCACGTCGTCCGGTCCTCGTCGAGGAGCTCCGCCACCGCCTGCGTCATGCGGGCGGTGAACGCCTGGTGGGTCTCGCCCTCGGCAGGGAACAACGGTCTGCCCATGCGAACCCGCACCGGGGGCCGGCCGGCACGCGGCCACCAGCGGCCCTTGGGCATGGCCTGGTACGCGCCGCGGATGCCGATCGGCACCGCTCCTACGCCCGCCTCGATGCACAGACGCGCGGTGCCGTGGCGGAACCGCTTGGTGTGGCCGTCGGGCGAGCGACCCCCCTCGGGGAACACGACCAGGCTCCATCCGTCGTCGAGCAGCTCACGCGCCTTGGTGACCGCGAGGCGTCCGCCCCGCGACCGGTCGATCGGGAACGCCCCGTAGGCGAGCGCGGTGAACGACGCCCGCCACCACACGTCGAAGAAGTAGTCCCGAGCGGCGCCCACCGCCGTCTTCTCCTGCCAGCGCTCCGGCAGCGCCGTCATGATGATCGTCGCATCGAGGTGGCTCGAATGGTTCGAGAAGAAGATCACGCTGCCATCGATCGCCGTGAGGTGATCGAGGCCGTAGACGCGCAACCCCACCTGGCTGCGCAGCAGCGGGCCGAGCCCGGCGTTCAAGATCACGAGCCGTGCCGCCGTGCCGGCCCCCGACCGCGCCCAGTCGGTCGGGAACACGGGATCGTCGCGCGGCGGCGTGTGCGGCTCGGCGCTGCGGGGCACCACGGGGCGGCGCCCCCACCGGAACCCCTCCGACATCGTCTTCAGCTCGTCACGGACACCCATCGCGTCCAGGCCCCTCAGTGCACGTCGGCGATCATCACCGGCGGCGCATGGAAGTAGGTGATCTCGGGAGCGGCGCCGACCGTGTCCTTGGCCATCTCGAGCGCGTCGCGCATCGAGTCGGCCCGCCGGTACCCCAGTCGCGCGACGCTCGCTGGGTTCCCGCCGACGAAGATCACGTCGCCCGCGTGGTCGCGCCCGTGCGCGCCCCAGTACCACATGTAGAACGGGTGCACGCCGTGGTACGCGTGGCTCGTGCGGTACAGATGCACGTACCACGGGTCGGTCGCGTAGCGTTCCTCGAACTCTTTCTCGATCGTCTTCGGATCGGTGCTCTCGGCGAGCACCTCCTCGAAGAAGTCGATGTAGCTCGGGTGGTGGATCGAGTGGAACTCCCATGGCACCGGGTGGTGCAGGATGATCACGCCTCCCTGCTTCACCAGCGGCTTGTTGCGGTACATGTTGAACAGGTAGCCGAGCCCGAGGCAGTGCACGAGGATCGGGTTCAGGATCGAGTTCACGTTGTACGGCCCGAGGTAAGGAACGCCCATGATCAGCACGTCGGCCTGCCCCTGCACCTCCACGAGCTGCTGGCGGTGCAGGTTCGCGAGCGTGCGCTCGTGCACCGCCTCGACCTCGCCGGCGTTCACCCCCGTGAGCTTGTAGGGCGCCTCGATGCGCCGGAAGAACTCCCGGCGAACACGGGGTGGCGCCATGTCGTTCGCCTTCTTCGCCGCCATCATCAGGGCTTGGTCGCTCGCCCCCCACTCCCACTCACGCTTGTTCAGGAAGCCTAGGTTCGACGGGAAGGTCTCGGAGTTCACCGTCGTCTCGATCTGGAAGATCGTCGACGCCGGCATCGCGGAGCACCCTTCCCATGCGGTTCACCGAATCGTTGATCGCGCTGTGCCCCTCGCGCGGGTCCATGTAGGACTTCGAGTGCAGCATCGTGTGCACGTTGTGGTGGTGCTTGAGGCTGCGGTACCCGGCGAGACCGACCGCGACCGACTTGTGGCCTCCGTCCATCGCGACGAGGTTGATGTTCACGTAGACGATCAGGTCGCTCTCGGCGGCACGCTTGGAGATCTCGACCAGCTCGTCCTCGTCGGTCCGGCCGATCTCGACGAGGCCTTGCGGGTCTTCCGCATCGAAGTTCTTCAGGTGCTCGGGGTAGAACGAGCGGAAGACGCGCTCCCCCACCGCCCGGCGGATCTCGGCCGCCGTCATGCGCCGGTGCAGCGCCGTCGCGACGATCAGCTCGATGTCGTCGACGCCCGCGCGAGCGGCGAGCTCGATCACGTGTTCCAGGATCGGCTGGCGCACGTCGGGCGTACGCATCGGCGGCAGCGGGATCGAGATGTCGTCGATCGCGATCGTGAGCTTCATGCCCGACGACAGCAGCTCCGGAAGCGGCTTGGAGTCGCCCACCGGGTTCAGCAGCGCGTGGCGCACCGCGGCGGGAACGTCCCGGATGCCCGGCAGCGGGTCGGGCGGGTAGACGACGCGCGTACCGAGCGGGAACGTCTGCATGCGGTAGCCCTCGCCCTGATGCACGAGGAGCGGAGGGGTTCGCTCATCCACCTGCAGCACGAATCCGGGTCTGGGCATCGGTCGTCTCCTAGGTCGCGGGTTGGTGAGCGGAGGAGCGTTCCTGGGGTGCGAATGCCACCTTGAACGTGCCGAGCCGGCCGGCCGACATCGCGTGGTCGATCGCATCGCGCCAGCGAGCGAGGGGGTAGGTCGCACCGACCATCGGGGCGAGCACGGGCCCGAGCTGGCTCGCGAGCTCGAGCGCCAGCGCGAAGGAGTGGCGCCTGCCTTCCTCGGTCTGCTCCATGCCGGTCGTGTAGGCCCCGACGAGCTCGAGCTCCCGGAACCACAGCGGCGTGAGGTCGGCGCCGGCGCCGGGGATGCCGCTCACCACCACCCGGCCCCCGGCCTTCGTGGTGCGCAAGGCCATGTCGAGCGCGCGCGCCGTGCCCGTGCACTCGAAGACCACGTCGGCGCCGCCGAGCAGGAAGTCCTGGCCGCGCTCGGGCGTGAGCTTCACCGCACGCCCCGCGCGACGCACCGCCTTCAGCGCGTGCTCGGGCCGCACGACCTCGTCGGCGCCCGCCAGCTTCGCGGCAGCCCGTTGCGCCGCATGCTTGGCCGCCACGATCACGCGGCCTGGCTCGGCGAAGCGCCGGAGCGCCACCTGGGTCAGCAGCCCCACCGTCCCCGCGCCGATCACGAGGACGTCGGCGCCTGCGGGCACCCGCGCGCGGAAGACCGAGTGGATGGCGGTCGCGAGGGGCTCGATCAGCACCGCGGTGCGGTCGTCCATGCCCTCGGGCACGGCCCACAGCTGCGACCGATGCGCGAGCATCATGCGACTCCACCCGCCACCCGTGCTCGAGCAGAATCCGGTCTGCAGGCCCGCCTTCAGCGATCCCACCGTCACGCGGTCGCACCGGCCGTACTCGCCGGCGGCGCAGTGCTCGCAGAGCTCCGCCTGGTCGCGGGTCGCGCATCCGAGCACCGATGACACCGTGACCCGCTGGCCGGCCTGGTGCTCACCGCAGTCGTCGACGAGCTCACCCACCACCTCGTGGCCGGGCACGAACGGCATCGATACGAGCGGTGAGAAGTAGAACGACGATCGGCCGGCGATCGTCGACAGGTCGCTGCCGCAGATGCCGGCGAGCGTGGGCTTCAGCCGAGCCCACCCCTCCCGGACCGATCCCGGATCGTCGTGGGTGACGAGCCGCAGCGGCGTCAGCGGCCCACCCGCCACCAACCCGGGTGCCTTGGTGCCGGCCACCCTGGCACCCACGTACCGAGGCATCGACCGGAAGTACTCGAGCGCGAGCGCCATCACGCGGCTCCCGGATTCACGTGCGCACCGCCGGTCTGGGGAAACGGACCCGCGGCATGCCCTTGATCATGCCCCACTCCTCGATCGGCCAGCGCCGGCGGCGTGCGAACCGGTACAGCGACGCGTCGGGCGAGACCGCCACCGGGTTGCCCACCGCTCGCAGCAGCGGGAGGTCGGAGTACGAGTCGGCATACGCGTAGGAGTGTCGGAGCTCGATGCGCTCGAGCAGCGCGTACCGGCGGAGCCACGCGGCCCGCGCCTCACCGACGAGGGGCGGGGCCGTCATGAACCCCGTGTAGCGCCCATCGCGCTGCTCGAGCTCGGCGCCGATGACCACGTCGAACAGGGGCGAGAGCGGACGCACGAACGGCTCCGCGGCCGCGGTGATCAGGATCGTCAGATGACCGGCTGCCCGATGCTCGCGGATGCGCCGGATCGCGGCGGGGCTCGCCTTCTGCAGCATGAACTCCGCCACATGGCCCGCCACGAGCCGATCGATGCCCTCGACGCTCGCGCCCTCGTACCGCCGGAAGAACGTGCGCAGGAACTCGCCACGGTCCCTGCGATCGATCTGCAGGTACCCGGGGATGCGTGCGAAGACGCTCGCGAGCTCACGCGGCCACTCCTCGGGCACGAGATCCGCCATGCGCGCCCACACGTAGCTCTCCACCACGTTCGACGTGATGATCGTGCCTTCCATGTCGAACAGGGCCAGCACGGGCTCGTCGCGCCGACGGATCGTGACCGTCGCGCCCCGCCGGTCCCTGGTCGAGAGCTCCCGCAGCGACTGCGTCACCGCGGGCGAGTGCACCTGTTGCAGGTAGTGCTTCCAGTCGATTGCGGCCACATCGAACGGGAACCGTTGCGCGTCGGCGGCCGACAACGACTCGAACAGCCCGTGCGTGCGGTCGTCGGTGTAGACGACCTCGGTCTCGGTGTACATGCCGTACAGATCGCTGTAGCGCTTGACGAACTCGACGCGGGCCTTGTCGCGATCGACACGGCGCACGGCGTCGCGCATCGACTTCGATTTCGGCATATGGGTCACGACCTGCTCGGCGATGTCGGTGAGTCGCTCGGCACGCCGGAGCATGCGTTCGACCGTGAGGGTGCCGGGGAACTCCCACGTCGGCACCTTGTGTTCGCCGCGACCGCGCTCGGGGAGCGGGTGCTCCTCGAAGTAGGCGCGCACCCATTCGTACAGCTCGAAGAAGCGCAGCGGGTTCCGCGACCCCGAGCTCACGTTGTAGTGGGCGGTCTCGCCTGCGGCAGGGGGGTTGGCGGCGACCGCGAGCAACGCGTTCACGACGAAGTCGACCGGGATGATGTCGATGATGCCTTCCGGGATGCCCGGGAACTCGGGGATCTGCCCCAGCCCGTAGGCCCGGATGATCGGGTCGGCCATCTTGAACCCGTCGATCCAGCCCGGGAAGGGATGCGTGTAGGCGGACTCGATGATCGACGGGCGCACGATCGACAACGGAAGGTTCGCCTCGGCCGCGAGCTCCTCGACCGCCCGCTCTCCCATCGCCTTCGTGAACGTGTAGACGTCGGGCCATCCGAGCGAGCGAGCCCGCGTGCGTCCGTACTCCACCAGTCGTTTCGTGACCCAGCGCTGGCGCCGGTCCTCGGCGTCGTCGGCGACGGTGGTCGGGCCGGCGCGCGAGTGCTCGTCACGGGCGAGACCCATGAACGCGGTCAACATCTCGGGCTTTCGGCTCGCTGCTTCCACATCCCTGCGCGCCGACATCGCGAGCTCGAGCTCGAGCCGGTGATCGACGCGGTGCTCCAAGGGACCCTCGGGGATCACCCCCTTCTGCACCCCGGCGACGTACGCCGTCGAGACGTGCACGAGCGAAGGCGTCGAACCGCCTGCGATGACGCCCCCGTAGAGATTCATCGCACCTTGCAGGTTCGTGATGAACGCCTCGTCGATCGGCGGGTCGAAGCTCACGGTCGCGGCGGAGTGCATCGCGACGTCGATGCCGGGCGGCACCTCGGGCCGCCCACGTCCGAAGTCGCCGTCGACCACCTCGACCCGCTCGTCGAGCATGCGTCTGAGCCCGTCCTCACCGACCCTGCTGCGAAGCGTGTCGAACGCCGGCTTGCGGAACAGGTACTCGACCCGCTCACGGCTCGTCGCGCCCGTCTGCGAACGCACGAGCAGCACGACCTTGGTCTCGGGGAACTCGGCCAGCAGCCGCTCGAACACGACCTGGGCGAGGAAGCCGGTTACCCCCGTCAACAGGATCGTCCTGCCCGAGAGCGCCTCGACGATCGACGCCGACGGCGCACGGGCCTTGCTCTCTACCATGCGGCAGATTATGGACCGTCTACCGGTCGGTAGACAACCGGTGCACCGACCGCGCTGGCTCCCGCCTCAGCGAAGGCCGATGTTGACGAAGTGCGTGGTGCCGTCGTCGAGCGTGACGCCGATCCTCCAGAACCGATTCGCCTGCGTCTTCGGGGTTCCCCAGGTGTAGATGTACTGCTGGTCCGTGGCGTCCCAGCGATAGGCGCCCCCGCTCATCGGTGCGCTCGCGTAGACGGACTCGTCGACCGGTGCGGTCAACGCGCTGCCGGGCGCGGGCGCGAGCCAGACCGGAGCCATGGTGGCCTGCACCACCCTGCCGTCGGCCGTCCGCAGCCGGAACTTCACCGGCACCGTCGATCCCGCCTTGAAGATGCTGACGCCGGTCCCCACCTGGTGCGCGGTGTCATTGATGGGCTGCAGGAACCCGGTGAACGAGTACACGACCCGGTACGAACCCGTCACCGACGTCGCGTTCCCGGCGTGGTCGGTCGCGGTGGCGGCGAAGGAGTACGTTCCGACACCGTTGGCGAGCCCGCCAGTTACCGTGAGCCGGCACGTCCCGTCGACGCCCGAGCCCGCATCGGTCGCCGAGCACGAGGCGCCGGGCACGGCACCGAGCGTGTAGACCCCGCCGTCCGCGACGCCATGCATGACGATCGAGGGATCGGTGGTGTCGATGTTGATGCCACCGACGGTCGCCGAGGATCCGTTGCCGGCCGCGTCGAGCGCGGAGCCCGTCCTCGACTGACCGGCGCCCTCGTAGGAGAGCACCGAGTCGGTGGGACAGATCGCGATGCCGGAGAGCGCGTCACTGCAGGTGAAGTGCACGGTCACGGGACCCGCGTACCACCCGTGGCCGTTCGGGGTCGTCGTGGCGGCGCCGGCGATCGAGGGAGCCGTCTCATCGAGCTTCACCTCGACGGAGTCGGAGCCGCGGTTGCCCGCCAGGTCGTAGGCCTCGCCGCGCACGATCCTGCCCGCTGTTTCGTCGGTGACGACGACGTCGCCGGTGACCGTCGAGGCGTCGACGCCCGACCCGTCGGGATCGTCGATCGCATCGAAATGCACGGTCACGTCGGATCGGTTCCATCCGGCAGCGTTCGGCGACGGCGTGAGCACGTGCGAGACGGTCGGTGCGATCGTGTCGTAGTCGATCTGCACCGCGTTCACGGATCCTTCATTGCCGGCGGCGTCGACGGCGTAGAAGCGCACGGTGGCCTCGCCCGACCCGTTGAGTGGCACGTCGACGGTCGCTGCCGAACCGGAGACCGTCTGCCAATCGCCACTGCCGATGCGGAAGCGGACCTCTCGCACGCCCGACAGCCCCGGCTGGTCCGCCGCCGAGAGCTCGACCGAGGCATCGTCGTTGCAGTAGTCGTTGGCGCCGGTGCACGACAGTGCTGCCGTGGTCGTCGGCGCCTGGCTGTCGATGTCGATGCCGGTAAGGGTCGTGCCGGCCAGATTGTCGGCTCGGTCGCTCGCCGCGCCACTCACCTGCTGGCCGGCGCCGTCGGACGAGAGCACGTCGTCGTCGGCGCACTCCTGCACGCCGGAGAGCAGATCGTCGCAGGTGTAGTGCACCCGCACCGCGCTGTTGAACCACCCCGCGCCGTTCGGCGCACGAGGCGTGAGATCGTCGTTCACGGTAGCCGCGGCGATCCCCGGCGCGGTGCGGTCGATGTGGATGTCGGCAACGGATCCGCTTCCCTCGTTCCCCGCTCGGTCGAACGCCGAAACCGGACCCGCGACGAGCCCGAAGCCCTCGCCGGTCACGACGGTGTCGGCGGGAAGGGTCGAGACGTCAACACCCGACAACCCGTCCTGGGCCGACCAGACGATCGTCACATCGTCGCGATACCAGCCGAACGCGTTCGGATGGGATGTGGGCGCACCCGAGACGGTCGGCGCGGTGACGTCGATGTCGATGTCGTCGACCGTGAGCGAAGCGTGGTTGCCGGCGTTGTCGAGCGCTGTCCCCGTCACGGTCTGGTCCTCGCCCTCGTTCGCGACGAGCGCGGGATCGCTGCACGCGGCGATCCCCGACTCCAGGTCCTCGCAGAGGAAGCCGACCGTCACCGGCGTGTTGTTCCATCCGAACCCGTTCGCGGCGGGCTCCCGGCTGCCGGTGATGGTGGGCGGGTTCCCGTCGATCTTCAGGGTGATGGAATGACCTGGCGCGGACCTATCCTCCACGTTGCTCGCGAGGTCCTCGCTCCAGAACGTGATCGTGTGCTCGCCCGTGAGGTCATGCTCGAACGGGCCGTCGTAGCGTCGCGGCGAACCGTCGTCGACCTGATAGTAGGTCACGTCGATGCCCGAGAGATCGGGACCGGTCGCAAGCGTGACCTCGACCGGGCCCGCGTACCAGCCGGTCTCGAGTGGGTCGGCGACGTGCGCGGTCGTGCTCGGGGCGGTGCGGTCGATCCTGATACCGGAGACCGTTCGCGTGCGGGTGTTGCCGGCCCTGTCGGCGACGTGCGCCGTGGCAGACAGAGCGTCACCCTCCCCGATCACGAGAGCATCAGCGGGACACGCGCCGTCGATCCCCGACAGGGTGTCACCACAGGTCCACGAGACGGCGACGTCGGCGCGGTACCAGCCGTGCGCGTTGGGAAGGGGCGACGCGTCGCCCGAGAGCGTCGGGTCGGTCCGGTCGATGTCGATATCACCGACGGTGGTGCTGGCTCCGTTGCCGGCGGCGTCGGTCGCCGTGCCCGTCACGGCCTGATCCTCGCCCTCGGTCGAGATGGTCTCTGCCTCCTGGCACAGGTCCACGCCGGACAGCAGGTCCTCGCAGGTGAACGAGACCGTGACGGGCGCCGCGAACCATCCCGCACCGTTCGGAGCACGATCCGTCGCGCCGGAGATCGTCGGGTCGGTGAGGTCGATCGATACCGTGGCGTCGTCGGTCGCGTCGTTGCCTGCGTGGTCGACCGCCGTTCCCGTCACGACCTGCCCGGCTCCCTCGGTCGACACCGTCTGGGCGTCGGTGCAGCTCGCGAGGCCCGACGCAGCGTCGGCGCACGTGAACTCGACCGTGACGTCGCCGCTGTGCCAGCCGTTGTCGTTGGCATCGGGCGACAGGACATGCGAGATCGACGGCGCCGTGCGATCGATGCGCACCTGCACCGTGCGGTGAGGCTCCTCGTTGCCCGCCGCATCCATGCTCCAGAACTCCAGGCTATGCACACCCTCCGCTTCGATCGAGGCGGTCGTGCCCGTCTGCACCGCACCGCCGTCGAGGGCGTAGCGGGTCGCGCTCACGCCGGAGAGGGCATCGGTGGCCGACAAGGTGACCGTGACCCCTCCGTTGCTCCACCCTGTCGGAGCGGCCGCAGTGGTCACCGGCGCGGTTCCATCGATCCGCACGCTCGGGCTCGACGTCGCCGAGACGACGTTGCCCGCACGGTCGGCCACCGAGGACGACGCCGTGAGCCCTGAGCCGTCGCCGGTGATCAGGCCGTCGGCCGGACACGCTCCAGCGATGCCCGAGAGGGCGTCGGAGCACGTCCAGTCGATGATCACGTCGCCCCGGTACCAGCCGTTGGCGTTCGCAGATGTGGTCGGCGACCCGCTCAGCTGGGGCGCGGTGCGATCGATGCTGATGCCACCCACCGTGGCGCCCGCGGAGTTCCCGGCGGTGTCGGTCGCCGTGCCGGCCACCGACTGTGCCGCCCCGTCGTTCGAGAGCAGGGTGGACCCCGGGCAGCTCGCGATGCCCGACAGCGCGTCGGAGCACGAGAAGCTCACCGTGACCGGGCCGTTGTTCCACCCGTTCGCGTTGGCCGCCGGGGTACGGGAACCGGCGATCACCGGGCTCGTCCTGTCGAGCTTCACGGTGATCGACCCGGTTGCAGCGTTCCCCAGGCGATCGGTCGCGGTCGAGGTGCGGGTGACCCCCGGGGTGTCCACCGTGACGGTATCGCCGGCTGGCGTCGGACCGCTCGCCACACCCGATCCGGCATCGGTCGCCGTCCAGGCGATGGTCACGTTCGCGCGGTTCCAACCGTTGGCGTTGGGGAGCGGCGCGAGCGCGCCGGTCACGACGGGACCCGTGTTGTCGAGCACGTACGACGCCTGCCTCGTGCCCGGCTGTCCGGTGCAGTTGTTCTGATTGAAGTCAGGCCGCGCCGTGGCGGTGATCGTTTGGACCCCGTCGCCGGAGCCGGCCGAGAACGCGAACGTCCACGACGACTTCGCCGTGCTCGACCGCTGCTCGGCTGTGTGGGCCCCTGAGACCTGCACGCACTTCGTATCGCTCGAGGTGGTGAGGCTCAGCGTGAGCGCCCCGCCGCTCCGCGCGTACAGCGTGCCGCCGACCACCGCGGTGCCCGCTCCCCCCGTGAAGGCAGCGACAGAGACCGACGCGGCGAACGCCGGAGGAGACTGCAGGATCGCTGCGGCGATGAGCGCCGCAGCGGTGAGCGCACGGACGCTCCGAGCTCCGATCGTTCCGACGTTGCGCGGTCCCATCAGTTCCAACAACTCCTCGTTCTGGCGTGCCCCCTCCCTCCGCCGTTCGACGTCACCCGAGCGACCCGCGGCCGCGATGACCGAGGATGCACCCCAGGCACCCCACCCGGGAACGGCTGAAGGTCGCAACGTTGCCCCACGTGGGGGACCGAAGGCCCGGGCCGAAGGACCCGGATCCGGGCTGGCGAAGGGCCGATGCAGCTCCCACGCCACCACTAGACTCCTCAGCCCATGCGGATCGACGAGTTGCAGGCCTCGATGGACGGCATCTACGGCAGGCGTGATGCCGAGCGCGGTCGCGACGCGGTCTTCCGATGGCTCGTCGAAGAGGTCGGCGAGCTCGCCAAGGCGATGCGAACCGGCGACCGGGCGAACCTCGAGCACGAGTTCGGCGACGTGCTCGCGTGGCTCGCATCGCTCGCGAACATCGAAGGCGTCGATCTGGCGTCGACGGTCGAGCGCTACGCCGCGGGCTGTCCGACGTGCGGCGACACGCCCTGCGGGTGCCCGTGGCCGTGACCACCGCCGGGACAGGGCGGCCGAGGGATGCGGCGACGTCTCATGAGGTGACCGTGCGCATGGCGACTCCCGGCGATTGGGTCGCGATCGCCGGTCTGCTCGTTGAGCTCGGTCGCGGGGTGGCCTCGGGCACGGCCGATGACCCGACCCACCGCCAGTCGTTCGCGGGCCATCTCCGTCAGCTCGGCAACGTCACCCTCGTGGCCGAGATCGGCGGCGAGGTCGTCGGTGTCGTCGACATGGAGTACCACCAGCGGCTCGGCGACCACCGGCCGCAGGCTCGGGTGAACGACGTGGTCGTGACCGAACGCGCCCGTGGGGCCGGGGCGGGCACCGCGCTATTGCAGCGAGCCGAGGCGCTAGCTCGCAAGCGAGGGTGTTTCCGCATGGCGCTCGTCACGGCCGCGTGGCGCGAGGCATCGATCGGGTTCTACCGGCGCGAGGGGTGGCAGGACTACGGGGCGTGGTTCGTCAAACCGCTCTCCGACGACGTCACGGCCGGCGGCGAACCGGCCGACGACAACTGACGAGGCGGGCGCCACCGCCGTTCACCGTACGAACAGGTGCTCCGCGATCTCGATCGCGTCGAGGGCGGCCCCCATGCGCAGGTTGTCGGCGCAGCTGAACAGCACCAACGCGTCGTCGCGCCCGGGCACCTGTCTGATGCGTCCCACCAGCGCCTCGTCACCGCCGGCCGCGTCGAGCGGTGAGGGGAACACCCCGCCGTCGGGGTCGTCCATGAGCTGCACGCCGGGCGCGGAGCCCAGCAGGGTCCGCGCTTCCTCCACGGTGATGGGCCGGGAGAACTCGGCGAGCATACGACACGGCGTGGCCCGTGACGACGGGAACCCGCACCGAGGTCGCCACCACCTGCATGTCTGGCGCCGAGAGGATCTTCCTCGGCTCTGCCATCATCTTCGCTTCCTCACCCGTGAAACCGTCAGCCTCGAACTCACCCACTTTGGCGACCACGTTGAACGCGATCGGCTTGGCGAAGATTGCACCGTCGGGAAGCGCGTCGTGGTCGGGGCTCGCGAGCGACTCGATGTCTCCCGAGAGCTTGTCGACCTGCTCCGCGAGCTCACGCGTTCCCTTCCATCCGGCCCCGCTCACCGCCTGGTAGCTCGAGAGCACCAGCGAGCGGCACTCGGCCGCCCGGTGGAGCGGACCGAGGGCGAGCACGGCGGTGATCGTCGTGCAGTTCGGCACCGCGATGATGCCCGGTCGTGGCCAGCCCTCGAGCGCCTCGGGATTCACCGCCGGCACCGCGAGCGGCACGTCGGCATGCATGCGGAACGCGCTGGAGTTGTCGATGCAGACGGCTCCGCCCTCGGCGATCGCCGGCAGGAACTCCGACGACGTCGTCGCGCCGGCGGAGACGAACGCGAGGTCGACGCCGCGTGCCGCCTCGACCGTGAGCTCGCGCACCTCGTGCTCGGCGCCGCGGAACGGCACACGCAGACCGGCGCTCCGCGAGCTGGCGAGCGGCACGAGCTCATCGACCGGGAAGCGTCGTTCCTCGAGGATGCGGAGCATCTCGCGCCCCACGGCGCCTGTGGCTCCGATCACGGCGATCTTCACGATCGTTCCACGCTACCAGTGGTCCGCGCGGCCTCAGCGGAGCGCGCCGAGAGCGGGATGGTGCCGCGTGTCGCGTCAGTTGCAGGCCACGGGTCCGCCTCTGTCGAGCACGGCGCCGCCGACACCCACGAACTCCCATGCGTAGGAGGACTCGAACAGCGACAGCCGCAGCACGCCGAAGTCGGATGCGTTTCCCGTCTCGAAGTTGGGATCGGTCTTCGCGAGCAGCCCGTAATGCCCTCGGCCTCCCGAGCCGACGACGAATTCCCGGATGCCGTCGTCGGCCGGGGAACCCGACGGATCCTGCTTCGCGTACCGCTGGTAGTTGTGCTCGTGGCCGTTCAGCACCAGGTCGGCACCAGCGGCGTACAGGTCGTCCCAGAACGGACCGGTGAGTTCCTCCTGCCCGTGCACCTGCCCCGAGTTGAACAGGGGATGGTGCCAGGCCGCGACGACACACCGCTCGGTCGAAGCCGCGAGCGTCTGCTCGAGGAAGACGTCTTGTGGGGTGTCCTCCTCACAGCAGCCCGCGGCCGAGTTCAGCACGATCAGGCGCCACGACCCGAGGTCGGCGGTGTAGAAGCCCGCGTCGCCCGTGGGGCGCCACTCGGAGGCCCAGTACTCGAAGTACCCGGCCGCGTCGGGCGTGTCGTACTCGTGGTTGCCCGGCACCGGGAACGTGCGCGATGCGTGCAGGCCCCAGGAGCGGTCGTACCCATCGGTCAGCTGGGCCAGGGTGGCCTTGGGGTACTGGAGATCGCCCAAGGGCACGATCGCGCCGGCCCCGGCCAGCAGCTGACCGGTGGCGCCCTGCTGGCAGACTTCCGGGTCGGCGCCGTCGAACTCCGGCGAGGCCGGGTCGCAGGCGATGTCGCCGGCCGCGACGAGGATCGTGGCGGGCCCGAGTCCCCCGGGCGCCGTCGACACCACGAGACGCGGCCCCAGCTCGGGGGTCTCGCCGCTCGCGAACCGATCCGTGCCTGCGAGGTCGCACCACGCCGCATGGCGCAGCACGAACCCGACGGCACCGGGACCGACGACCGCCTCCGAGACGTCGAACGAGACGAAGCCTCGCGACGACCAGACCCTCGAGTCGAGCACGGACCCCATCGAGCCCGGCTGGTCGGCCCACGTGATCGAGTCCTCGGCCCAGGTGTCATCGGCCGCGCGCAGCACCTGCACCCGGCACTCGCTTCCCGATGGCGATGCCAACACCAGCGTCGCGGCGCTCACCTGCTCGTCGGCCGGCATGGTTGGAACCGAGAACCGGACGTAGGTCAGCTTGCCGTCACCGCGCACCCGGAGCGCGGGCGCTTCGTCCCGGTTCGCGTCCGGGCTCCCGGCGGAGACGGTCACGTCGGCTCGAGCCTCGCGCGAGATGGGCGCCGACGACGCGGGGAACGCGGTCCCGACGATCGGCAGGAGGGCCACGGCCAGCGCGACCCGTGCACGCGAACCGATGACGCTCACGCTCGACCAGGCTTCCTTCGCGACGGTTCTCTCGACAGGGAGCCTGAACGTTATCGCCGGCCTGCTCTGCCGACCTCGACTCGCCGACGTAGGAACCCTACGGTTCGCGCGGGGCGACGCCTCAGGCAACCGTCAGACGAAGCGCCAGCTCTCGAGCAGCTCCCCGAGACGCTGGGTGCTCGCCTCGAATCCGACCTGCTCGTCGGCGAGGGTCACCCGCCACGCGACGCCCTCGCGCTCGAACAGCACATCCCGGGACCGCACGTCGCCGTCTGGACCGGCCAGGGTGGCATCGAACGCGAGCGCCTCGACGCCGTCGATCTCCGTCGGGGTCGTTGCGCCCGCGGTGGCGCCCGCCGCCTCGACGAAGCCGCGAACGAACTGCTCGAACCGGGCCAAGTCCTGTCCGCGGCTCAGGGGCACCGCGGTCACCGTGATCACCGCGGGACCTCCCTGCAGCAGGAACCGGTCGAACGCCGCATCGTCGCCGGCCGCCGCGGTGGCGACCCATCCCCCCGGCACGACGGCGCAGTAGCCGAACCGCGTCGAGGAGAAGTCTGCGTCGCCGCACGCATCTCCGCCGCGGGCCCACGACACCACCGCGAAGCCTCCAGCGGCCACGAGCACCGTCAACAGCAGAGCGAGCACGACCGGCACGGTCGCCCGGGGCCGTTCCGGCTCCGGCTGCCGAGGCTGGGGACGTTCACCGCCGGCCGACCGCGGCGGTGGAGGCAAGCCCGGGTCCGACGGCGGCATCGGGAGGGACGACGCGATGCCTTCCAGGGTTCCACCTACGACCGCATCGCCGAGATCGCCGAGGTCCACGGGACTCACCCCGTCGGGATGCCGGGCGTCGAGCCCGACTCGTCGAGACCGAAGCGCGCATGCACCACCCGGACCGCTCGCTCGCCGTCCCCTTCACGGATGACGCACGAGATGCGGATCGGCGAGGTGGAGATCATCTCGATGTTGATGCCCTCACCCGCGAGGGAGTCGAACATGTCGGCCGCCACCCCCGGATGCGTCTTCATGCCGGCGCCCACGAGCGAGAGCTTCGCGATGTCATCATCGATCGTGTAGGAGTCGGCGCCGATCTCCTTCACCAGCCGCTCCATCACACTCGTCACGCGAGGCAGGTCGGCGCGTGGAGCCGTGAACGAGAGGTCGGTCGCCCCCGCGTGCGAGACGTTCTGCACGATCATGTCGATCGAGATCGCATCATCGGCGATCGCTTTGAACACCGTCGCCGCCACGCCGGGCCGATCCGGCACCCGGTCCAGGGTCACCTTCGCCTCGTCGGTGTCGAGCGCGACACCCGAGATCAACACGCCTTCCATCTGCTCATCGACCTCCTGGACCCATGTTCCCTGCTCGTCGTCGAACGACGACCGGACGTGCAACCGCACACCCGTGCGCCGCGCGTACTCGACCGAGCGTGATTGCAGCACGTTCGCACCCGCCGCGGCCAGTTCCAGCATCTCGTCGTAGCTCACGACCTGGAGCTTGCGCGCCGTCGGATCGACGCGTGGGTCCGTCGTGTACACGCCGGCGACGTCGCTGTAGATCTCGCAGACATCTGCGCCCACCGCCGCGGCCATCGCGACCGCGGTGAGATCGGAACCTCCCCGCCCGAGCGTCGTGATCTCGAACTGGCTCACGCTCAGCCCCTGGAAGCCGGCGAGCACCACGACGTTGCCGGCTTCCAGGGCTTCGAGGATGCGGCGAGGCCGGATCTCGACGATCTTGGCCTGCCCGTGCTGGTGGTCGGTCATGATGCCTGCCTGCGAGCCCGTGTAGCTCGCCGCCCTGCATCCCCGCGCGTTGATCGCGATGCCGAGCAGCGACATCGCGATCCGCTCGCCGGCGGTGAGCAGCATGTCGAGCTCGCGAGGGTCGGGCACGGTCGCGATCTCGGCCGCCATGGCCAGCAGCTCGTCGGTCGTGTGGCCCATCGCCGAGACCACGACCACCACGTCGTTGCCTCGCTCGCGGGCGTGCACCACCCGGTCGGCCACCGCCTCGATGCGCTCCACCGACCCGACCGAGGTGCCGCCGTACTTCTGCACGATGATGGGCACGACGCTCGCTCCTCGCAATCCTGCGACGTGCGAGTCTATCGGGGGGTGCGGTCCGTCCCGCGCGCATCGAGCGCACGGTGCAGGAAGTCGACCTCGATCTGCAGCATCGCCTCGGCGGCGGCCGGGTCGACGGGACGGTGCGTGATGCCACTCAGCGGGATCATCGAGTGGGGGCGGCCGGCTTCCATGAGCGCCTTGGTCATGCGGAGCGAGTGGGCCACGTAGACGTTGTCGTCGGCGATGCCGTGGATCAGCAACAGCTGGCCCCGCAGCTTCGCGGCATCGGGCACGAGATCGGCGTTGGCGTAGGCCTCGGCGTCGGCCTCGGGCATGCCCAGGTAGCGTTCGGTGTAGTGCGTGTCGTACAGGCGCATGTCGGTGACCGGCGCACCGGAGATGCCCGCATGGAAGACGTCGGGCCGGCGCAGCAGGGCCGCCAAGGTGAGGTAGCCCCCGTAGGACCATCCCCTGATCGCCACCCTCGACAGATCGAGGAAGCCGTGACGCTCCGCCACCGCGTGCAGCCCCTCCACCTGATCCTCGAGGGCGACATCGACGTAGCTGCGGTACACCGCGTGATCCCAGGCCACGCCCCGGAACGGGGTGCCGCGACCGTCGATGACGAGCACGACGAACCCCTGATCGGCGAGCCACTGCGACTCGAGCAACGGGCGCTGCGCGCGCACGACGCGGCCCCAGTGCGGACCGCCGTACGGGTCGAGCAGGACCGGCAACGGCTCGGCGGGATCGCGTCCGCCCGGGGTGAACATGGCCGTGCGCAGCTCCTTGGGTCCCGACGACAGGAACGCCGGCACGCCCGTGATCACGGGGTGCTCCGCGACCCGCTCGAACACGTGCAGGGTCTCGCCGTCGCGCACGAGGCGAGCCCTCGGGAGCGGCTCGTCGACGGTCTCCGTGACGAGCACCGCGACGGCTCCCGACGCCACGCCTGTGTGCTGTCCGGCGCCTTCGCTCACCTGCTCCAGGGAACCGGCTGCGGCGAGCTTCCACACCTGCATCTCGGTGGGCTCACGCGTCGCCGTGAACCACACGTCGTCACCCGCCTCGATCACGGCGTCGACCTGCAAGCCGGCCGGTGTCGCCCGGTCGCCGTCGATCAGCAGCATGCGGGTGTCGTCGCGATGGCCCACCGTGAGCAGGCGGCCGCCGGGGAGCCACGCGGGCACACCGGGCGTGATGTGGGTCCATCGATCGTCGTGATCGGCCCAGACGAGTTCGGTGGCTCCGGAATCGGGATCGATCGCCAGCACCTGCACGTCGCGCTGGTCCCGCGATTGCACGAGGGCGAGCGGCGGTCCCTCATCTGTCCACGAGACCGCGACGACGTACTCGAACGACTCCCGGTCCCAGTCGACGTCGACGCGTGACCCGTCGACGCCGAGCACGTGCATCGTCACGATGGCGTTCGGCGTGCCCGCCTGCGGGTACCGCACGGCGCGAGGCTGGACCGCCGGGTCGATCGGAGACCCGATGTGCCACACCCCGACCGCGCGATCGTCCACGCGGCATGCGAGCACGCGCTCACCGTCCGGCGCCCACCAGTACCCACGGAGCCGCTCCATCTCCTCCGCGGCGATGAACTCGGCCACCCCCCACCGCACGTCGGGGTCCGGTTCGTCGGCGATCAGTCGTGTCGTCGCCCGAGCTCACGGCGATCGAACGCAGCGCACCGCCGGTCTCGTAGGCCACGCGCTCGCCGGCCGCATCGAGCCGTGCGTCGAAGGGATGGCCGGCCGTCTCGAGCACCCGCACGCCGCCGTCGACCAGGTCGGCGACGTGCAGACGCTGCGCCGCCACGAAGACGGCTCGGCGCAGGCCGGGGTCTGCATCGTAGGCAGTGACGCCCGACTGCGGCTCTCGCGCGCGCTCGCGGCGATCGAGCTCTTCCTGCGTCACGTGTTCCTCGGCGCGATCGGGGTGGTACACCTCGCGTTCCTCGCCGGTCGCGACGTCGAGCACCCAGAGCCCCGCCACGGTGTCGTCGCCGGCGCGCGTTCGCAGGAACGCGACCCGCGAGCCGTCGTCGGCGATGCGGAACGCGCGCGGCAGGCCGAGGTTGAACCCGCGCGTCCGCGCGTACTGGCGAGGGAACGAGTCGGTCACGCCGGCACGGTTTCCGGCGCGGCGGCTGTGGCCTTCACGACACGGTCGCCGACGCGGACCTGCCCGCCGGCGACCACACGAGCGTTGAGCCCCCGCAGCCGGGCGGCTCGGCCCGCATCGGAGTTCACGAACGCCAGCGCGTCGGGCCCGAACCGAGCCGAGAACTTCGGGCAACCCTTGTGCGGCTTCGGGCTCACCTCGAGCAGCGCCCCGCCGATGCGGAGCAGGCTCCCAGGGGGAAGGTTCTCCAGGCTCAGGTCCATGTCGACGTAGAGCTGATCGCCGGCGAGCGACCACCGCTCGGGTGCGCCTGCGAGCAGCGCGATGCACCTGGTGTTCATCAGGGTGACCTCGGCATCGGGGTTCGGGCGTGGGCGCTGGGACCAGGAGTCGCCCACCACGCCGAGGCCCGGTTCGATCGTCGGCCTCGGTGACGACCTCACGCTCGTCCTCACCGGGTCGCCGCACGACCATCTCGAGCCGTGCCCTCGTCACGCGGCGACCCCAGGATGTGTGCGAGACCCTGCTCCATCATCTCCAGCGTCACCATCCCGGCTTCCCCTTCGCATCCCCCCGGCGGGCCGGATCGAACGTACCATCGCGGGCATGCGCGCCTGGTTCCTGCACGGCACCGACGGGCCGAGCGCCTACTCGCTGGAGGAGACCGCCCACGCCCGACCCCGGCCCCGACGAGGTGCGCGTCGTCCTGCGCGCATCGGCGCTGAACCATCTGGACCTGTGGGTCTCGCGCGGCATGCCGGCGCCGCCGTCGTTCCCCCACGTGAGCGGCGCCGACGGGGCCGGCGTCGTCGATGCGATCGGCCACGACGTCGCCGAGGTCGCGGTGGGCGACGAGGTGGTGATCGACCCGTCGACCTCGTGCGGGCACTGCACGGCCTGCGCCCGAGGCGACGTGCCGTTCTGTCGCGGCTTCCGCATCGTCGGCGAGCACCGTTGGGGAACCCACGCCGAGGCGATCGTCGCTGCCCGCCGTGAACGTGAGGTCGAAGCCCCCGTCGCTCTCGTGGGAGCAGGCCGCCGCGTCGGGACTCGTCGCGTCGTCGGCCCTCCGCATGCTCCGCCGCGCACGGTTCGAGCCGGGTGCACGACGTGCTCGTCGTCGGGGTCGGAGGCGGCACGTCGAGCGCCGCCCTGCTGCTCGCGATCGCGCTGGGCGCCGGCCGTGTCTGGGCGACATCTCGCGACGACGACAAACTGGCATGGGCCGTCGACCACGGCGCGGCCGGCGGTGGCCGACGTCGGAGCCGTACGACGAGCAGGTTCGCGACGCCTCCGACGGACGAGGCGTCGACATCGTCGTCGACAACGTGGGCACCGTCACGTTCGAACGGTCCTTGCGCGCGCTCGCCCGGGGTGGGCGCCTCGTGACCAACGGCTCCACCACCGGGCGGCGACGGCCCAGCTCCACCTTCCGACCCTGTTCTGGCGCCAGCTCGAGGTCGTCGGCGCGACGATGAACGACCACCAGGAGTTCGCCGACGCGATGCAGCTCGTCGCCAGTGGCGCCGTGGAGATCCCGGTCGACACGACCTACGCCTTCGAGGAGTTCCCCACCGCACTGGCCCGGCTCGACGCCGGCGATCAGCTCGGCAAGCTCGTGCTCGGCCGCTGACGGGAACCGACGAGGTCGCTCGCCGCGTCACACCCCTGTCACACGCCGGAACCCCCGCGGCATGTCCCGGACGTACAGCTGAACGTATCGCCCGGCGCCGCGGGACCGACACGAGAGGTGAGGCCGTGCTCGACGAGCGCACCGACTCCCAGCTGCTGATCGCATCACGCACCGAACCGGAAGCATTCACCGAGCTCTACCGGCGTCACGCCGAGGATCTGCTGCGCTACTTCGCGCGGCGGACCCTCGACCCCGAGACGGCGGCCGAGCTCACCGCCGAGACGTTCGCGGAGGCGTTCGCCTCGCGCGCCAACTATCGAGATCAAGGGGTGAACGGCGTGGCATGGCTCTACGGCATCGCGCGGCACCGGCTGGGGCGGTTCTTCCGCAGCGGCCGCGTCGAGGCCGCCGCCCGTCGCAAGCTCGGCATGCCCGAGCGCGACCTCGCCCCGCAGGACTACGAGCGCATCGAGGACCTCATCGACTTCGCCCCGATCCGCGAGGCCCTCGTGGAAGCGCTCGACACGCTGAGCGAGGACCAACGCGACGCCCTTCGCCTGCGGGTGATCGACGGGCTCGCGTACGACGACGTCGCCGCGCGCCTGCAGTGCACGGAACAGAGCGCCCGGCAGCGCGTCAGCCGAGGTCTGAGGAAGATCGCCCTGTTGCTGCAAGAGCGGGGGATGCAGCTCACCACGGAGGTTGAGATATGAACACGGACATCCGCGCTTTGCAGCTGCTGGAACGAGACCTCGAAGCCGTCGCATCGCGGGAACGAGACCGGCTCGCGTCGTCGGGAGGCGGTGGACCGAACGCGCCGCGCCGCCTTCCCCGGCGCGGACGCGGCGGCTCACACTCGTGGAGTGGCGGTGGCCGCGGCCTTGGTCGCGGTGTTGGTGCTCGCAGGCGGCATCGGCTTCCTGTCGCAAGGAGGCTCGAGCTCGCGACAGCGAGGGATCCGCGAGCTGGGATGCTCGGCGTCCGAGGCAGGGGACCCGGCCGAAGCGCCCGCTCCGAGCTGCTTCTCCGCTGATGAACGGCTCGCGACGGGTTCGAGCCGGCGTCGCCAGGAACCGGCGGGTTCACGCAGCTGACAGGTGGAGACGGTGACCGAAGCGCTCAGTGACGACGCTCGGCCTCGATCGCATCAGGCTGGAGAGTCAGCGGTGGCATCTGGATTCTGCCAGGTCTGGGGTCGGGCAGGTTCCTGCGCAGCAGGGCGATCTCACGAAGATCATCCGCGACGGGCGCATCGGCATCGTGATCGCCGACGGCTCGTTCTCCAAGGGCGTCTCGCGCGTCACGCAGATCGCGCGCTCGACCGGAGGGTTCGTGCTCGAGTCCACGTCCCGCGACGAGCGTTCGGGCACGCTGACCCTGCGCATCCCGGCGAAGAGGTTCGACGACGCGATGCTCGCGCTCCGCGGACTCGCCGACGAGCTCGAGGGTGAGGTCGAGTTCCAGGACATCAGCGGGCAGGACGTGACCGCCGAGTTCATCGACCTCGGCGCCCGACTCGAGATCCTGCAGGACCGGAGAGACCTGCTGCGCGACATCCAGGCCGACGCGACCTCGTCGTCGGAGATCCTGCGGCTCGCCGCCCTGATCGACGACGTGCACCCTGCAGATCGAGAACATCCAGGGGCGTCTCAACTTCCTGAAGGACCAGGTCGCCGAGGCCACGATCAAGGTCGAGGTGCGCGAGCGCGACGTCGAGCGCGAGGACCCGGGTCCCGATCCGGAGAACCCGAGCCTCGGCGACTCGGTCCAGCTCGGGGTGCAGGGCTTCCTGCGCATCGTGGGCGCGATCGTGATCGGTCTCGGCTACCTGATCCCGCTCGCCGTGATCGCGCTGATCGTCTGGGGCGTGATCATGCTGGTGCGGCGTCGCGATCGCGGAGCCAGCTGAGCGCCCGGAACCGTTCGGCAGCCGCCG
This sequence comes from uncultured Actinomycetes bacterium, assembly GCA_963790335.1. Classification (GTDB taxonomy): domain Bacteria; phylum Actinomycetota; class UBA4738; order UBA4738; family HRBIN12; genus JAOUEA01. The sequence goes on from CAWBOB010000008.1 coordinate 321,346, forward strand.
AGGCCACCTGCGCGTCTTCCCCAGCGCGGCCCTCGGTGGCGCCGAACCAGGCGTCGGCTTCGAGCCACGCGCGCTCGATCTCGTCGGCCGCCCGCAGCCGGCTGTGCGACCGGAACCCGTCGACCGATCCGTAACGCGTGATCGCCTCGTCGAGCTGTTGCTGCTCGAACTCGAGCCCGTAGTCGGGCATGTTCTCAAGGTGCTGGAGCGCCCAGAGCAGCGTGCCGAACGCCTCCTTGCGCCACATCGCGTCGGCCACGGCCTCGTCGCGGCCAGGAGCCTGACGGCGCGTCGAGCAGCCGACGCTCGTGATCGGTGACGGCCGGCCAGATCCCTTCGCGCTCGAGCCAGGCGTCGGTCTCCCGTCTCGCGGCTTCGGCCTGCGCGACGCGGCCCGGGTCGCCCCCGGTCTCGTTCACCACGAACTCGATCGACCCGCGGCGCACGAACGCGTAGAGCACGAGCGCCCGCTCGCTCACCTCATCGTTGGTCGGCCTGGTCGCCGCTTGATCCACATCGCCCAGTATCGCCAGTCATACGGTGAGCGTGGGCATCAGGGCGTTGGGGGAAGCTGGATCGGACCGAGATCCGGCTTGTCGGTCCCTTCTGGAACGTAGCTCGCTTCGGAGGCCGGAACCGACTCGAGTGACGTCGAGATGCCGGCATGCTCGACCCAGCTGGCGCCCTCGATCTCTCCGGTTCTCTGGTCGACCCAGTACTCGCCCATGAACTGACCCGTCGAGGGCTCGAAGTACCAGAGCACCCTCGATCCCGGGCCGATGTTGTAGTCGACGACCCAGCTGAGACGGACCGAATCCCGGCCGAACGGATCTACTACGCCCGATTCGGTCGTGACATCGCTGATGCTTCCGGCCGCATCGAACGCCGCGGCGATCTGTTCGGGGGTCAAGAAGACATCACTACCCAACGTGAGGAGGTCTTGCAGGGTTCGCAGCAACGAGGTTGTCTCCTGCGAACGGCCTGGGCTCGTACTCGCGATGGGGTTGGGTGATGCCCCTCCCTCGGAGCCTCGCTGGTTCAGCTGTTCCAGCAGGGCGTCTGGATCGGTGGACAGCTCCGGAAGGAACGTCACTGGAAACTCACCCGGAGGGAATCGCTCGTCGTCCTTGCCCTGCAGGAGCCGTCCCGATCCGTCAGGCCCTGCCCAGATCTCGCCACTCGATGGCTTCGTGCCACTGCCCTGGTACCAAGAACCGACTCGCACGAAGTAGTAGCTCCCCGGCGGCGCCACGAGGGGCACGGGCGACTCCGACCGCGCCCGGCCCTCGTCGTCGCGGAAGGGCGCCAACGCGAAGGCTGACAGGACTATGGCGGTCAGTGCGAGCCCCACCCCGGCGCCACCGACCCGTCGCCGCAGCAGCTTCCGCTCCCTGTGCTGCCGGAGGCGTTCGAAGGCGGCGGGGTCCACCTCGAGCTCGGCCTCCACTCGGTCGAGCAGGGCGTTGCGGTCACGCGTCATCGTCGATCACCTTCTCCTTCATGCGCCCTCGGCCTCGCGAGGCGAGCACGCGCACGGTCGCGGACTTGATGCCGAGGGCCTCGGCCGCTTCCTCCGACGAGAACCCGAGCACGTCGGTCATGACCACGGCCGCTCGTTCGCGCGGCGTCAAGGAAGCGAGGGCCGCCACGAGCACCTCACGTCGCTCGATCGAGTCGAGCAGGTCGTCGGGCGCCGGCGCCTGGCCGAGGCGCCGCAGCGCCAGCGCCGTGCGTCGCTTCCTGCTGCGGAACACGTTCATCGCCGTCCGGTACAGGTAGCCCGTCGGATCGTCGAGACCCCCGACCCGATCCCACCGTTCCCACATGCGCAGGAAGGCATCCTGCATGATCTCCTCGGCTTCCTGACGGTTGCGGGTGATCAGCCACATCGCGGCATACACGTCACGGTGATGGTCCTCGAAGAACGACTCGAACGTGTCGGAACCGTGCAGCGCGATCACGCGGCTCTCCGTCTGTGTCCCTGGCGGGCTCCATCACCGGCATGAACGCACGGGACGCGGCTTCCGTTTACGCGGGTGCGAGGGAAACCGTCACATCTCGCGGCGGCCGTCGAGGGCCTGCGAGAGCGTGACCTCGTCGGCGTACTCGAGGTCGCCGCCGACCGGAAGGCCGCTCGCGAGCCGCGTGACCCGCACGCCGAGGGGTTTCAGCAGCGCCGCGACGTACATCGCCGTGGCGTTGCCCTCGAGGTTGGGGTTCGTCGCCAGGATGACCTCGGTCACGTGATCGCGCTCGACGCGGTCGAGCAGCTCCTGCACGCGCAGGTCGTCGGGGCCGACGCCGTCGAGCGGGCTGATCGCACCGCCGAGCACATGGAAGCGCCCCTTGATCAGGGCGGTCTTCTCGATCGTCGCGGCGTCCTTGGGCTCCTCGACCACGCAGAGCAGCGTGCGGTCGCGCGACTCGTCGCGACAGATGCGGCAGAGGTCGCCTTCGGCGACGTTGCCGCACTCCCGGCAGAACGCGATGCGATCCTTCGCCTGCACGATCGCGGTGGCGAGCCGCTTGGCGTCGGCGGGGTCGGCCTTCACGAGCCAGAACGCGAGTCGCTGCGCCGACTTCGGTCCCACGCCGGGAAGCCTCGCCAGCTCGTCGATGAGCTCCTGGATCGGGCCTTCGTACATGCGCCTACTCCGACCGCTCCGCGTCGACGGCGACCTGGGCGCCGAGCATCTCCTGCACGCGCTTGAGCGCCTCGGCCTCGTCGACGACTTCGTCGTCCTCGACGATCTCGACCGCGGCAGGTCCGCCGGCGTCGCGCACCTCGCGCACGACGCAGACGACCTCGGGCCTGATGCCGAACATCTCGCCGAGGGCCGCCTGCAGCTCGGTCTTCTTGGTCTGCACGCGGATCGGGCCGACCTTGCCGATCGACGGCGGGAACACCAGCTCGAGGGTGGCACCGTCGTAGGTGCCGACCGTGGCCGACTCGAGGATCGCAGCGAGGATCATCTCGCGGCTCGCCGAGAGGTGATCGAGCAGCGACTGCCATGACCGACGGAGCAAGGCGACATCGACGCTCGCGGCATCGGCAGCGTGCGGCACCGGAAGCTGGTTCGAGCCCGCCTCGGGCACTTCCACGACGTCTGCTCGGGAAGGCGTCGCCGCGTCGGCGGTGGGCTCCGGTGCCTCGACCGCCGGCGCAGGCGTGACCTCCACGGCCTCGACCGCCTCACACCGGCTCCGCCGGGATCACGGTCTCGACATCCTCGGCGGGGTTCGACGGTCCCCGCGTCTGCGCCACGTCGGCCTCGGTGGGCACGACCGCGCCCGGATCGAGGTTCGCGAGCCGTTCGAGGCGCTCGAGCCGGGTGACGAGCGCCGAGGGATCGGCATCGGTCTCGGGCATCGTCGCGCGCACGAGCGCGAGCTCGAGCGACAGACGCGGCGATGTGGTCCACCGCATGTCGTTCTGAGCATCGAGCAGCAGTGCGAGCACGCGCGCCAGTTCGCCGGGCGTGAACTTCTCGGCCTGGATGCGCAACGTGTCGTACGCATCGTCGGGCACGTCGACCAGGTCGGTCTGACCCGGCGCGGTCTTCACGAGCAACAGGTTGCGGAAGTGCGTCAGCGACTCGGCCGTGACGTTGCGGAGATCCTGGCCGTCCTGCACGAGTCGGCCGACGATCTCGAACACGCCCTTCGCGTCGCCGATCGCGACGGCATCGGCGAGCTCGTGCTGCACCTCGCCGCGCGGGGCGCCGAGCAAGGCGCGCACCACGTCGTCGTCGATCGCGGCGCCCCCGAGCACGCGGGCCTGGTCGAGCAGCGAGAGCGCGTCACGCGAGGACCCTTCGGCCTGCCGGGCGATCGCATGCGCGGCAGGCTCGGTGAGTGTCGCACCCTCGGCCGACGCGATCGCCTGCAGCTGCGAGGTCAGCGTCTCCAGCCCGAACCGGCGGAAGTCGAACCGCTGCGAGCGCCCCACGATCGTCGCCGGCATCTTGTGCGGCTCGGTGGTGGCGAGCACGAACCGCACGCCCGGAGGCGGTTCCTCGAAGACCTTGAGCAACGCGTCGAATGCCTCGCGGGACAGCCGTTGCGCCTCATCGATGATGTAGACCTTCTCGCGGCCCTGCACCGGCGCCGTCGGGGCCTTCTCGCGTAGCTCGCGCGCATCCTCGACGCCCCCGTGGCTCGCGGCATCGATCTCGACCACGTCGAGGTGCGTGCCCTCGCGCACCGCCACGCACTGCGAGCACACGCCGCAGGGCTCGTCGGTCGGCCCCTGTTCGCAATTGACCATCTTCGCCAGGATGCGGGCGGTGGAGGTCTTGCCCGTGCCCCTGGGCCCGCAGAACAGGAAGGCGTGATGCAGCCTTCCCTCGCGGATCGCACCGGTGAGCGCCCTGATCACGTGATCCTGCCCGAGCACCTCGGACGGGGTCTGGGGGCGGTAGCGGCGGTAGAGAGCCTGATGCTGGGTCTCGGCCATCTGGTCTTGCCCGCTCCCCTCGCCGTTCACCGTCTCGTCGTGCTCCCGAAGGAGCGGAAAGTGGCCGTGCACCCGCCGTCGACCACGGATGACTCGGTCGCTACCTGGAACGACAGCTCCAGCCAGGCGTGCCTGCGGCACCCACCGGCTTCCGCTTACGGCTGCTTCCTTCCGGACCTGACCGGGTTCGCGGGCCGATGTCGCGCAGGACCCGACCTTCAACGCTTCGTTCCGAGGGCGCCCCGGACCTTCCGGGCCTCGGGCGGGGATTCAGCCCCGCTGAAGCGGATCGCGGGTACAGGGCACCGCTAGCTCCCCACCTAGCACGGCCTCGGGCAGTATACGTGGGGGGTCCGACGAGCGGAGGTGACGTGGACGGGCCGGTCCTGACGGCGGCTGGGTGGGGCTTGCTCGCTGCGTGCGCCCTGCCGATCGGGGCGCTCGCCGCGCGCCTCCGCATGTTCTCGAAGCGCACGCTCGGCGCCGTGCTGGCCTTCGGCGCCGGCACCCTCATCTCCGCCGTCACGTTCGAGCTCGTCGAGCAGGCGTTCCTGCGCGCCGATCTCTGGCCGGTCGTCGCCGGCCTCGGTCTGGGCGCGGTCACGTTCACCGCCGGCGACGCAGCGATCGCCCGGAGGGGAGGGAGGCGGCACCGGGGCATGGGCATGGCCGATCGGGAGACGACGGCCGAACCTCCCCCCGGCGACGACGACGGCGCGGCGATCGCGCTGGGGGCCGTGCTCGACGGCATCCCGGAATCGCTCGTGCTGGGGATCGGGGTCGCGACCGGCGACGCCGTGAGCATCACCTTCGTCGCGGCGGTCTTCATCTCGAACCTGCCCGAGTCACTCGCTTCGACCCGGGGCATGCTGATCATGGGGCACCGCTTCCGGCCGGTGCTCGGGCTGTGGATGGCGGTCGCCGTGGTGAGCGCGGTCGTCGCCGCCGCCGGAGCCATGCTCGACGGACGTCAGCCAAACGGTGATCGCGCTCGTGCAGTCGTTCGCCGCCGGGGCGCTGCTCGCGCTCATCTCGGACTCACTGCTTCCCGATGCCTACCGCGACTCGGGCGTGCGCGCCGGCCTGTTCGTGGTGCTCGGATTCGCGCTCGCGTTCGCGCTCACGTCGCTGGACTGACGCTCGAGCACGATCCGCGGGAAGCGGGATCGCCCGCGGTACCCTGGCGCCCATGGCGGCCCCGGCGACCACACGTAGGCGCTCGCTGATGGTCACGGTCGTGGGCCTCGTCGCCATCGTCACGGGGGTGCTCGCCTGGCCGGCGGCGCGAGGGTCGGACCCGCTCCCGCCGTCGAGTGCATCGCCCGAGCGGGAACCGGAGCCGACGGCGTCCGAGAGCCCCCGCCCCGGCCGGCTGGCGCGGAGCGTCTGTCGGGATGTGCCGCGAGAGGTGCTCGTCCGCACGTTCAACGGCACGCACCCCGTGCGCAGCGGCGACGTGCAGATGATCACGCCGTTCCCCGACTACGTGGCGGGCGGCCTCACGCACGCGCCACCGTTCGACCACACCCAGGAGGTGCCGCTGCTGCTCTACGCACCGGGGGTCGTGCGCTCCGGCCTCTACGACGAGCCCGCGACCCTCAGCGACATCCCACAGACCGCCGCCTCGATGCTCGAGTTCGACGGGTTCACCGCGCCCGACGGTCGTTCGCTCGACGAGGCGCTGCGTGCCCCCGACCAGCGCGATCCACCCAAGCTCGTCGTCACGATGATCTGGGACTCCGCGGGCACCGATCTGCTGGAGCGCTGGCCCGGCTCATGGCCGTTCCTGCGTGAGCTCGCGCGCGACGGCGCCTGGTTCACCGACGCCGAGCTCAACGCAGCACCGGCGAACACGCCCCCCAGCCATGCCACGATCGGCACAGGGGCGTATCCACGGCATCACGGCCTGGTCGACGAGTACATCTGGGTCGGTGGTTCCCTGGACAAGCCCAACGGACAGGGGCCCATCTACCTGAAGCTTCCGACGTTGGCCGACACCTACGACCTGGCGATGAACAACGAACCGATCGTGGCGGGCGCCGCGAGCCTATCGGCGCATCTCATGATGATGAGCCACGGCCTCGCCTGGAAGGGCGGCGACGACGACATCGCGATCGCACGCGAGCGCGAGTACGCCGAGACCGGCGGTGACGACACCGCCGAGGAATGGGGCCTGACCGACGGCATGCGTCCGTACTACCGCATGCCCGCCTACGCGAACGACGCGTCCATCGACGCCTCGCTCGAGGCCGCGAAGGCGGCCCTGGATCGACGTGACGGAGCGCTCGATGGCATGTGGCAGGGCCAGTCCATCGAGCAGCTGGCGGCCGGCTTCAACACACCCGCTCGATCGGCGTACCAGACGACCCTGTTCGAGGAGATCGTCATGCGTGAAGGCATGGGCGACGACCGCGTGCCCGACCTGCTCTATCTGAACTACAAGATCATCGACACGCTCGGTCATCAGTTCGCAGCGGGGGGCGCGCCGATGGCCGACGCGCTCAGGGTGCAGGACGAGGAGCTCCGCCGTTTCGTCCGATTCCTGAACGACGAGGTCGGGCGCGGCGAGTGGGCGCTGATCCTCACGGCCGACCACGGCATGCAGCGCGACCCGGCGGCCACCGGAGCGTTCCTGATCGACATCGAGCGGTTGAGCGCCGCGGTCGAGTCCGCGTTCGGCGGCACCGACGCGCGGCCGGTGATCCTGAAGGCTCGGCCGACCCAGATGTGGCTCGACGAAGGCCTGCTCGAGCGGAGCGGCTACACCGTGGCGCAGGTGGCGGGGTTCATCGAAGGCCTGACGCAACGAGAGGTGGCGGGCGTGACCGGCCCTCAGCCGGGCGAGGAGGCCGACCCTGTCTTCCAGGCGGTCTTCCCGACGTCGGTGTTCGAGACGCTTCCGTGCCTCGAGGATGTGCGCGACCCGGCCTGAGGCGAGCTTCACGCGGCCGGCGGGAACCTCACGCCGAGCACCGGCCGTCGAAGCGACGTATGCGAAGAAGGGCCTCGCGGCCCACGAGCCCGGAGGTCACCCCATGCCATGGTCCGCTCGCACACGTTCGTTGCTGATCTCGCTCATCGCCGTCGTGGCGGTCGCGATCACCGGCGCCGCCATCGCCGCCGCGAACGACGACCCCGACACCCCCGTGAGCTCCGGACCGATCACCGGCGACCCGCCGCCGGCCGACGGGCCGACCGTCGTCGAGCCGCGCCCGGGCATGGCCGACGTGTACGCCCGGCCGTTCGACTCGGCCACGGTCGGCGCCGACGACACGACGGTGACGATCGACTTCGTGAGCGGCGTGGAACCGTGCACCGTGCTCGACCACGTCGACATCCGGTACGCAGCCGACGAGGTCACCATCACGCTGCACGAGGGCCACGATCCGAACGCGGGCGATGTCGCCTGCATCGAGATCGGTGTGTACAAGCGGGTGATCGTGCAGCTCGATGAGCCTCTGGCCGGCCGAGCGATCGTCGACGGCGCCGCCTGACCGGGTTCGTCGTGATCGGCGGCGCCCGGCTCAGCCGACCCGCGCCCACACTTCCCAGTCACCGACGCGGCGGAACCCGAGCCGCTCGTACATCGCTTGCGCCTCGTCACTCGGATGGAGCCACGCCAGGTCCGCCGCAGGGAACGCTACCGCCGCTCGCACGGTCAGGGCGGTTCCCAGTCCTCGGCGACGATCGCTCGGGATCACGCCGACCCCCATGACCCCGGTGGTGAAACCATCCCGGTAGGCGGACGCGATGCCGACGGGCTCGTCGTCACGCCAGGCGACGAGGCTGCACACGTCATCCGACCTCGCGAGCGCCGTCGTGCCGTAGAACGCTCGGCCGACCTCGGGGGCGTCACCGAACGCCAGCACACCGACCTGCACCAGGGCCTCGGCGTCGCCGGGCCCGCCGACCTCGCGGATCTCGATGCCTTCGGGAACGCGTGCGTCCTCCAACGAGCGAGGGTCGATCGCCAAACCCGGTCGCTCGATGATGCGGGTGAGCCCCATGGATCTCACCGCATCGTCGATCCGGGGGTGGCGGCGAGACTGAAGATCGATGCCGAGCTGCATCGACCGTCGCGAGAACTCACGCTCCGCTTCCTCGAGGCTCGCGCGCGCATCGCGAGGCTCCCGCTCGACCACGACGGAGCTGAGCGCAGGGTCGGGAAGGTTGGCCAGTGCGAGCACGAGCCCATCGATCTCGAGCACGTCCGCGCCTGCGACATGGGCCCGACGCAGGCGCTCCGCTGCGACGACTCCGCGGGCAAGTCGCTCGGCATCGTGCATGCGGTCGAGTCTGCCAGGAAGGATCGTCCCGCCTCCGTCCTCGCCGCCCCGGTAGTCTCGGACGACGATGAAGGTCGCCTCGGTGGTCGTCGACTTCGACGGCACCGCCAGCACGCACGATGTCGCCGAGCACCTCCTCGAACGCTTCGCGTCGGGAGACTGGCGACGTCTCGACGCGGCCTGGGAACGGGGCGAGCTCGGATCCCAGCACACGGTCGCGGCACAGAGCGCGATGCTCGACGCCGACCGTGCCACGCTCCTCGGCCACGCGATCGCGCACTGCGCGGTCGACCCTACGTTCGCGCCGTTCGTGACGTGGGCGCACGAACACGACGTCGAGGTCGCGCTCGCCTCCGACGGGTTCGGGTTCTACATCGAACCACTCCTCGCCGTGGCGGGCGTGCCACCGATCCCGGTCGTCACGAACGTCCTGTCGTGGGACCCGCACGGCCGGCCGGACGGTCTGCGCTTCCCCGCACGCCACGTCGAGTGCGTCGGCTGCGGCACGTGCAAGATGAACGCGGTGCTCGATCGACGATCGCGTGGCGCGGTGGCCTTCGTCGGGGAAGGCTCGAGCGACCGCTACGGGGCGCTCTATGCCGACGTCACCTTCGCGAAGCTCGCGCTGGTCGAGCATTGCGAGCGTGACGGCGTGGCGTTCGAATCGTGGACCGACTTCGACGACGTGCGCCGATGGCTCGAGGGAGACTCGCCGCTGCCGGGACCCGTCTCCCCTCCCACATGCCCCGGGTGGACCATCGTGTGAATCTCGAGAGGCAGCAGTTCGATCTGCCCGCCGGCTACCACGCTCGACCCGCCCGTCGCGAGGACCTCGACGCCGTCTTCCATCTCGTTGCGGCGTGCGAGCGCCACGACGACGGGGCGACCGAGGTGGCCCGCAGCGACATCGCCGCCGACTGGAACCGGCCAGACTTCGACCTCGAGACCATGTCGATCGTCGTCGTGCACGGATGACGAGCTCGCGGCGAGCGGCGACGTCTTCAAGGGGCGCGCCGAGGTCGACGTGGCGCCGCTCCACCGCGGCCGGGGTATCGGAGCCGCTCTGCTGCCGTGGACCTGGTTCGTCGCCCGTTCCGACGGACGTGACTCGGTCGGCCAGACCGTCTCCGACCGCCGGACCGACGCCTCGGCGCTGTTCCTCGCTCACGGGTACGAGGTCTCCCACACCGCATGGGTGCTCCGGATCGATCTCGGCGACGAGGCCCCCGTCGCACCGGCGCTCCCCGACGGCCTCGCGTTCCGCGACCTGCGCCCCGGTGAGGACGACCGGACCGTGTACGAGGTGATCGACGAAGCGTTCGATGACTGGGACGACCGGGAATCCCACGGCTTCGACAACTGGGTGGCAGCGTTCCTGCACCGAGACGAGGTGGTGCACTCACTCGTGCCGGTCGTCGTCGATCGAGGAGCGGACGATCGCATCGTCGGCGTGGCGCTGAACTTCCACTACGGGAACGATGACATCGAAGGGTGGACCCAGCAGCTCGCCGTCGACGAGGCGTATCGGGGCCGAGGCATCGGGCGGGCGTTGCTGCAGGAGAGCTTCCGGCGGTTCCACGGGGTCGGCTATCGGCACTGCGGTCTCTCGACCGACTCGCGCACGGGCGCGCTGGGTCTGTACGAGCACATCGGCATGCGGGTGCGCTCCAGCTTCACGCGGTACACGAAGCGACTGTCGTGAGCGCCGCTCGGAACGCGGTGGCCGAGGGATTCGAACCCTCGAGGGAGTTGCCCCCCTACACGCTTTCCAGGCGTGTCCCTTCGGCCGCTCGGGCAGGCCACCGCGGCGAGTCTATCGACCGGCCTCGGGCTCATCGCTGCGGAGAGAGAGCGGCGAGCGCCGCGGGTACCTCGTCGACCGTGCGTTCGACATCAGCCCCGCTCCGCATCACTGCGAAGGATGCAGAACTCGTTCCCCTCGGGATCGGCGAGCACGAGCCAACCGGTGCCGTCGGCCCGACGCCGGTCATCGATGGGGGTCGCACCCAAGGTGAGCACGCGCTCGATCTCCTCATCACGGGTTCGATCGAGGGGGACCAGGTCGAGATGGACGCGGTTCTTCACCCGCTTGGTCTCGGGTACCTCGATGAACAACAGGCACTGCACCTCGAGTGGGCCGACGATCATGCACTCTTCGTCACCTGGCTCGTTCGGGTCGCCGGGCACGTCGGTGTACTGCAACACCTTTGCCCAGAATGCCGAGAGCTCGTAGGCGTTGCGACAGTCGAACGTGGTGTGTGCGATGCGGGAGCTCATCACGTGACACCCTAGCGCTCGCCCAGATCGCCGCCTCGTGCGCGTCCGCGGTCGGATGGCGGACACGCACGGAGGGGCGACGATCGGCGGAGGCGACAGGATTCGAACCTGTGAGGGGTGGATTAGACCCCTAACCGCTTTCGAGGCGGTCCCGTTCGTCCGCTCCGGCACGCCTCCGTCGCCGAGTCTAGCAACGCGCGACGGGGCGTTCCGTGGCATCATCGCCGAAGGACAGCGACGCCTGGTCGTAGCCGTCTCGGCTCGGCCCGGGACCGGAGGGAGCCGCGTGGACGCGAAAGAGCTCGAGGCCGTGCCCCTGTTCGCGGGGCTTTCCAAGAAGGAACGTCACCAGGTCGCACAGCACGCCGATGTGGTCGACCTTCCGCCCGGATACCATCTCTGTGACCAGGGCGCGTTCGCGCACGAGTTCTTCGTGCTGCTCAATGGAACCGTCGAGGTCACCCAGGACGGCACGCACCTCACCGATCTGTCGGCGGGCGACTTCTTCGGGGAAGTCGCGCTCGTCGCGCACGACCGCCGCACCGCGAGCGTGGTGGCCACCTCGCCGATCAGCGCGATCGTGATGCACCAGCGTGACTTCGACGCGATGCAGCGCTCGATCCCGCACGTGGCCGAGAAGATCCACGAGGCGGTGCGATCCAGGTCACCGGATCAAGCGAGCGATCCCTCGGAGGACTGAGCCCCCGGCACCGAATCGTCACCCCGGCGAGCTCTGAAGTACGCCCGAAGCAGCTCGCCGCACTCATCGGCCAGCACGCCCGACGCGACCTCCACGCGATGGTTCAGGCGTTCGTCCCGAACGAGGTCGCCGAGCGAGCCCGCGAACCCGGCCTTCGGGTCGGGCGCGCCGACCACGAGCCTCGGCACGCGCGCGAGCACGATCGCGCCGGCGCACATGGCGCACGGTTCGAGCGTGACAACGAGCGTGCAGCCGTCGAGGCGCCACGATCCCAGCCGCTCCGCGGCCTCACGCACCGCGAGCACCTCCGCGTGCGCGGTGGGGTCGCGCAGGCGCTCGCGGCCGTTGCCGGCGGCGGCCAGCAGCTCGTCACCACGGGTCACCACCGCCCCGACCGGCACGTCGCCGGAATCGATGCACGCGCGGGCGCGGTCGAGTGCGAGTCGCATCAGCCTCTCGTCGCGAGCACTAGTCTCGTTCATACTAGTATCGGTCGATCTCGTGGAGCCGCTCGTCGTCGATGCCGAAATGGTGGGCGATCTCGTGTACGACCGTCTCCCCGATCACACGCTTGAGCACCTCGGGCTCGGGGCCGGCTTCCGCGGCGATGGGCATCGCGAACAGCGTGATGCGATCGGGAAGCACGCCCGTGTAGTCGGCCCCGCGCTCGGTGAGCGGGATGCCCTCGTACAGCCCGAGCGTGTTCTGGTCGAGGCCCTCGGGTGGGTGGTCGTCGACGAGCACCTCGACGTTGTCGAGCGCCCCGTGGACCCAGTCGGGAAGGGCATCGACCGCCTCGGCGACCAGCGCCATGAACCGCTCCTGCTCGCCCGTCGGCATGCTGGGTAGCCTACGCGGATGCCGGGGGGGCTCCTGACCGATCTCTACGAGCTGAACATGGCGACCAGCTACCTGCGCCGCGGCATGAACCACCCCGCCACCTTCAGCCTCTACGTGCGCGGTCTGCCGAAGGCTCGCGGCTTCCTGGTGGCGGCGGGCCTCGAGGCGTGCATCGGCTTCCTCGAGACGTTCTCGTTCACCGACGACGAGCTCGCGGCGCTCGGCGCGATGGGGTTCGACGACCGAGCGCTCGAGGACCTGTCGAGCGTGCGCTTCGACGGGGAGCTTTGGGCGGTGCCCGAGGGTCGCATCGTGCACTCCGGGGAGCCGCTGCTCGAGCTCACCGCACCCGTCGCCGCGGCCCAGCTGGTCGAGACGGTGTTGCTGAACCAGATCACGCTGCACACGACGCTGGCGTCGAAGGCGGCGCGGTACGTGATCGCCGCCGAGGGTCGCGGACTCGTGGACTTCGCGTTCCGCCGAACCCACGGCGTGGAAGCCGCGATGGCGGTCGCGAGGGCCACGGCGCTCGTCGGGTTCGCGGCCACCTCGAACGTCGAGGCCGCCCGCCGATACGACCTCGTGGCGGCGGGCACCATGGCGCATTCGTTCATCGAGGCCTTCCACACCGAGCGCGAGGCGTTCCGTGCCTTCGCCGAAGACCACCCGGGGCGGACGACGTTCCTGGTCGACACGTACGACACGCTCGAAGGCATCAGGTCGGCGATCGACACGATCGGGGACCTCGACCTGACCGGCGACATCGGGGTGCGCCTCGACAGCGGCGACCTCGACGCGCTGGCCCGGAGCGCGCGCTCGATGCTCGACGCCGCAGGTCTCTCGCGGGCGAGCATCTTCGCGAGCGGTGGTCTCGACGAGCACGAGGTGCATGAGCTGGTGCGATCCGGTGCGCCCGTCGACGCCTTCGGCATCGGCACCCAGCTGGGGGTGTCCGCCGACGCTCCGTACGTCGACTCCGTCTACAAGCTCGTCGAGTTCGACGGTCGGGCGGTGATGAAGCTGTCGTCGGGGAAGGTCAGCCCCCCCGGACGCAAGCAGGCCTGGCGCACCGCCGACGGTGACCACGCCGACGTGCTGGGTCTGCGAGACGAGGCCGGACCCGATGGCGCGACGCCGTTGCTGGAGCCGACCATGCGAGACGGCACGCGGGTCGCGCCGGAACCCGAGCTCAGCGCTGCCCGCGCTCGCTTCGGCTCCGATCTCGCGGGAGTGCCGCAGAAGGCCAGGCGGCTCACCCATCCCGAACATGTGGTCGTGACCCACAGCGCCGCGCTCCGCGAGCTCACCGAGCGCACCCGCGCCGAGGCGGAGCGACGATCCGGCGCTCGGGCATGAGCGCGACCGCACTGCCCGGCCGGCCGGGGCGCCGGCGGCGCAGATGGCCGTGGGTCGTCGTGGCAAGCCTCATCGTGCTCGTCGCCCTCTTCTACGGAGCCGGGGGCTATCACTTCTCCAACGTGATCGACGAGCGAGCACTCGACGCCTCCTCCATGCGCGCCGGCGCGCGAGCGCTCGATCCCGACGTCGAGATCACGGACCTCAGGGACGAGCTCGAGACCGGAGGGTCGGCGACGGTGTCCTTCCGGCCGCTCGATGACGATCTCGGCGTCGACCTCCTCGGGGTGCAGGGCCTGCGCTGGAACGCGGGGTACGGCCGCATCGGGGACGAGCCGGCCGTGGCCGTGTTGGACGAGCCGGGAGTGGATGTCAGAGGTTTCACGCTCGTGAGCGGCACGCTTCCATCGCCGGGAACGCTCGCCGAGCTCGACGTGCGTGCCTTCCCGGCGGATCCCGCCGACTCGGGGATGGGGCTCGAGGAGCTCACCGTGTCCGGACCCCTCGGCGCGTATCCGGCGTGGCTCGGCCGGGCGGACGGCAGGACGTGGGCGATCGTGGTGCACGGCAACTCGCTGTCACCTGCCGACGGGCTGCGTGCGGTACCGATCTTCACGCAGGCGGGCTATCCGGCGTTGGTGGCGACCTATCGCAATGACCCCGGCGCACCCGAGGATCCGAGCGGGAAGCTCCGCTACGGGCTCACCGAATGGCGTGATCTCGAGGCGATGGTGGCGTACGCGGTGGAGCAGGGCTCCGACGGCGTCGTGCTCGACGGCTACTCGATGGGCGGGGGCATCGTGATGGCCTTCCTGCAGCGGTCGGCGCTCGCGAGCGAGGTGCGAGCGGTGGTGCTCGACGCACCGATGCTCGACTTCTCTTCGACGGTCGACGACAACGCGTCGCGCGAGACGCTTCCGATCGGTGGGCTTCCGCTTCCGTCGTCGCTCACCGCCGTCGCGAAGGCGATCGCCGGCCTGCGGTTCGACGTGGATTGGTCCGCGCTCGACTACCTCGACGACACCGGCGCCTATCGCGTTCCCTTCCTGGTCTTCCATGGCACCGGCGATACGACCGTGCCGATCGGCACCAGCCGGCGTCTCGCCGAGCTGCTGCCGGGACAGGTCGAGCTGGTCGAGTGCGATCGAGCGGAGCACATCGGCTGCTGGAACCTCGATCCCGACGCCTACGCCGCGGCCGTGCAGCGTCTTCCTGGCGGACTCGGTCTGAACCCGCGGTTTGTGCATCGGGGCCGCCGCCCGTAGGGTGCGTGCAACGACCCGAACCGATCCCCCCGGGGGAGGGCCCGCGATGAGGAACCCGCTCCGCTCGAACGTCGCTGTGCGCACCGCGCGTTCCGTGCTCGTGGCTGCGCTGCTCGTCGGCTCTGCGTCCCCTGCATCATCGGCGGTCGTGAACCCCGACGTGATCAAGGGCACGACGTTGTTCGAGGGCTACGGGGCCGCCACGCACATCGGGTCTCGCAGGCTCTTCGCCTGGTCCAACGAGGTCGGACGCATCGGCACCGACCTCGCGGCCTACGTCGAGACCAACGGGGGCACCGTGACGCGCATCAACGCGCGACGGACGACGGCCTACGTGGGTGGGTTCGACCAGGGCACCGACCGGGTCATCTTCCAGCAGACGGGGGGCCGGGACTCCGATCTCTTCCTCTATGACATCAGCGAGGCACGTCGCATCCCGATGACCCGGCTGAACGACGAGCGGTGGCAGTGGAACCCGTCGATCGACACGCATCGCGGCACGACGTGGGTCACGTACGGCGTCAACCGATTCGGCGGACCGACGGCGAAGTGGCGGCTGTTCCTGTTCAACGGCTCCACGGGAGAGCGCACGCTGCTCGCCGAGACCACCAACCGTTGCGGCTGCCTGTTCCCGGGAACGGTGGCCTACCCCTGGGTGACCTGGGCGGTGGGCGACGACGCGACGGCGTGGCGCTACGACATCCGCTCGGGCGAGCGCACGCCCCTGCTGCCGACGGATCGCGATGAGTACGGGGTGGCGATCACGCCACAGGGAACCGCGTACGTGGCGCGGTCCGGCGATCGATGCGGCACCGGCGCCGCGATCTACCGGGTGGAGCCCGACGGCACGCCCTACCTGCTGCATCGACTGCCCGCCGACCGGGAAGCCACGAACCTTGGCGTGGACTGGATCGGTCCGCACGACCGCCTCTACTTCGATCGGCGCAACTGCCTGACGGGTTCGGCCGACGTGATGCGGCTGCGGCGGTCCGACCGGGTCGGCACACCCGCTCGCGTCTCGGCTCGAGGGCGCGGCGCCGCGACGGGTGGGGTCAGGCCGTCGGGAGCCACCCCGGACGCGTCGCCTCGTACGCGCTGATCTTCTCCTCGTGGCGCAGCGACAACCCGATGTCGTCGAGCCCCTCCAGCAGTCTCCAGTGGGTGAACTCGTCGATGTCGAACGTCTCGTCGAGCCCGGGGGCCCGCACGGAGCGCGCGGGCAGATCCACGACGATGCGCGTCGTGGGATCGTCGAGCACGGCATCCATCAGCGCTCGGACCGACTCGGCCCGTAGCTCCACCGGCAAGAGCCCGACCTTGAAGCAGTTGTTGCGGAAGATGTCGGCGAAGCTCGGTGCGATCACCGCTCGGAAGCCGTAGTCCTCGAGTGCCCACGGTGCGTGCTCGCGGCTGGAGCCGCTTCCGAAGTTCGCGCCGGCGATCAGGATGCTCGCGCCGTCGTAGCGGGTGTCGTTGAGCACGAAGTCGGGGTCCTTGCGCCACTCGTCGAACAGGAACGGTCCGAACCCGGCTCGCTCGATGCGCTTGAGGTACTGCGCCGGGATGATCTGGTCGGTGTCGACGTCGGAACGATCGAGCGGCACGGCCGTGCCTTCGACCACGGTGATCGGCTCCACGGTCACACCACCTCGCGGGCCGGCAACTCGTCGGGGGTACCGAAGCGCCCGAGCACCGCGGTCGCGGCCGCGATCGCGGGGCTGACCAGGTGGGTGCGCCCGCCCTTGCCCTGGCGGCCCTCGAAGTTGCGGTTGCTCGTGCTCGCGCTCCGCTCCCCGGGGCGCAGGATGTCGGGATTCATGCCCAGGCACATCGAGCAGCCTGCGCCTCGCCAATCGAACCCGGCCGCCGTGAACACCCTGTCGAGCCCTTCCCGCTCGGCTTGGAGCTTCACGGCCACGCTGCCCGGAACGACCAACGCCCGAAGGTTCGAGGCGACGCTGCGACCGGCCACGATCTCGGCCGCGACGCGCAGGTCCTCGATGCGAGAGTTCGTGCACGATCCCAGGAAGACGGTATCGGGCCGGATCTCCCGGATCGGAGTGCCGGGAGCGAGGTCCATGTAGGCCAGCGCCCTGGAGGCGGCCTCACGCTTCGCGGGCTCGTCGAAGCGGTCGGGATCGGGCACGGCCTCGCCGATGGTGACCGACTGCGCAGGGTTCGTGCCCCAGCTCACGAACGGCTCGAGCGAGGCCGCATCGAGCTCGACCTCGGCGTCGAAGCTCGCACCGGGGTCGGTCGGCAGGGAACGCCAGGCCTCGAGCGCCGCGGACCAGTCGGCGCCCACGGGCGCATGTGGCCTGCCCTCGACGTAGGCGAAGGTGGTGTCGTCGGGCGCCACCATGCCGGCGCGCGCACCCGCCTCGATCGACATGTTGCAGACCGTCATGCGGCCTTCCATCGACAGGGCTCGGATCGCGGACCCGCGGTACTCGATCACGTGGCCGACACCGCCGCCGGTGCCGATGCGATTGATGATGGCCAGGATGATGTCCTTGGCGCTCACCCCATGAGGGAGTTCGCCCTCGACGGTCACGGCCATGGTCTTGGCGGGATGTTGCGGCAGGGTCTGGGTGGCGAGCACGTGCTCGACCTCGCTCGTGCCGATGCCGAACGCGAGCGCCCCGAACGCCCCGTGCGTCGAGGTGTGGGAGTCGCCGCAGACGATCGTCATACCGGGCTGCGTGTAGCCCATCTCGGGCCCGATCACGTGCACGATGCCTTGGCCGGCCCCGCCCCACGGATAGAGGGTGACTCCGAACTCGTCGGCGTTGGTCTGCAGCGCCTGCATCTGCCTCGCGCTGATCTCGTCGGTGACGGGACCGTCGGTGGTCGGCACGTTGTGGTCCATCGTGGCGACGGTGAGGTCCGGGCGGCGAACACGGCGGCCGTGCATGCGGAGGCTCTCGAAGGCCTGCGGGCTCGTGACCTCGTGCACCAGGTGCAGGTCGACGTAGAGCAGATCGGGTTCGCCGTCGGCGCGGTGCACGACGTGGCGCTCCCACACCTTCTCGGCAAGCGTCTGCGGTACCTGCACCATCGTGCCTCGGACCTTCCTGACGACTCGAGAGGGAGGCTGCCGGGCTTCGCCCCGCGCCTGCCCGGCCTGCTACCCTGCGTGTTCCACTATTTGGAACTCAGTTCCGTTATTTGGAACAGACCGAGGAGACGATAGCAGGTGGGCGGGACCCGAGACGAGGATCGACAGGCCGACGTTCGTCTGGCCAAGCGGGCGCGCGACCGGGAGATGCTCCAGTGGTTCCGCCAGAGCGAGGCGCAGGAGCCGGCCCTGGAAGCCCCCACCACCGCGGTCGGCACGCTCGACCGGATCGTGGACATCCTCAGGGCTGTGGAGGGAGGAGCACGGAGCTACACCGACATCACGAGGGCTACGCGAGTTGTCGCGCCCGACCGCGCATCGACTCATCCGAGCCCTGGAGGTGCACGGCTTCCTGCTGCAGGCCGGAAGCGCGGGCTACGCGTTGGGACCGAGGTTGCTGAGCCTCGCGGCGTCGGCGATGCGAGACCTGCCCCTTCGCGACCTGGCCCACCCGGCGCTCGAGCGATTGGCGAAGGCGACGGGCGAGAGCGCGCAGCTCTACGTGCGTGACGGCGAGGTGCGGGTCTGCGTCGATGCCGTCGAATCGGAGAGCGAACTGCGAACGATCGTCGCGGTCGGTGCCACCCTTCCGCTGACGAAGGGCTCGGCAGGCAAGGTGTTCCTCGCGTGGGCCGACGATGCCGATCGCAGGCGAGTGCTGGCCTCGTTGCCCGACGATGCTGCGGTCAGCCTGGCACGCATGATCGCCACCACCGCCCGACGCGGCTGGGCCGACAGCATCGGAGAGCGGGAGGCGGGGGTGGCGTCGGTGAGTGCTCCGATCTTCGATGCGACCGGCGCGCTCGTCGCAGCCGTGTCGGTCTCCGGCCCGGCCAACCGCATCGGGGCGCTGCGAGGCCGCCGCTCCGCGCCCGCCGTCACCGACGCCGCGCGCCAGGTCGAGGAAGCGCTCGGCGTAGCGCGGAGCTGAGCACCTCGCGTAAGCTCGGGCGCACATGTCTCGCGCCCAGGTCTTGCAACGCACGGTGGATGGCTGGCTCACGGGCCGTCGCGCCGTGATCGCCTCGGTCGCGACCTTCAGCGCGGTGGCCCTCATCGCTGCGACGCCGAGATCGCCCTTCCATCCGGTGCTCCCCGAGAGCCACGGCAGCGGACCGGTGGGCGTGCTCGCCCGGCTGCTCTTCCTCGACCACCTGCCCCACGGCGTGCTGATCGTCATCGGTTTCCTCGCGATGATCTCGGCCGGTATCGCGTTCCTGCTGCTCCTGTGTGGCGGCAGAGCGCGGTGAGATCCCCACCCGTCAGGTCGTCATGCTCGCGGTCGCGTTCCACGTCGTCGTGCTGTTGCTGCCGCTGCTGCTCTCGCGTGACGTGTTCAGCTACGCGTTCTACGGACGCATCCTGAGCCGCTACGGCCAGAACCCCTACAACAGCACCCCGGCCGACTTCCCCGCCAGCGACATCTCACGCTTCGTCTGGGACGGGTGGCGCGACACGCCCTCGGTGTACGGTCCCGTGTTCGTCTGGCTCGCCGCGGCCATCACCGCCGTCTTCCGCGGCCTGGCCGACGTCATCGAGGCGTTCCGCGCGATCGCGGTCGCCGCGAGCCTCGGCTCGCTCTGGTTCGTGGTGCGGCGTCGTCGGACGGGTCCGCCCGGACCGCCAGGCCTACGCCGCCGCGATGATCGGGGTCAACCCGGTCGTCCTGTTCCACACGGTGGGCGGAGGCCACGTCGACGCGCTCGTCATGCTGTCGGTGGCTGCGGCCATCTACCTCGTGGCCACCGAGCGGGAGCTGAGCGCGACCGTCGCGCTCAGCGTCGGCGCGCTGGTGAAGATCTCGGCCGCGGTGCCGCTCGCCCTGCTTGATCGCGTACGTGGCGACCCGCACGGAGCCATCACGACGATGGAAAGTGGTCGCCGCTCACGTCGGCACCGCGCTCGGCGATCGCGTTCGTCGCCGCCGTGCCGTTCATGCAGCGATCGAACCCGACCCTCGGCATGTTGCAGCTCATGCAGCACGATTCGTGGATCGCACCACCGGCGCTGGTCGAGCGCATCTTCGAGGGCATCGGGACCGTGATCGCCGGCGACTTGGGCGGCACGGGCGGTGTCGTGCTCGCGAGGCTCGTCATCTTCGTGGCGCTCGCCGCCGGCCTGCTCACGATCGTGCGTCAGGTCGTGCGCCATGCCGGCGAGGGGTCCGTCTCGTTCCTCGCAGCCGCGTGGGGATGGTCGTTCCTGCTCATGATGCTCTTCTCACCCACGCTCTTCCCCTGGTACTTCGCGTGGATCCTGCCGGTGGCGTGGGCGCTGCCCCGTGTGCCGCGGCGCACCCTGGAGCTCTCGTTCATCGCGCTCGTCACCGCGCAGCTCACGACCGAGAACTTCCGGCTTCCCGGTTGGATGCACGTCGACATCGCGATCGGGCACCCGATCCTCGTGATCGTGCTGGTGTGGTTCCTGCGTGACCTCTACCTGCGACTCAAGCACGACGTGCCGCTCGACGCCGAGACCGAGACGGTGCTGCTGGCGCGCGCCGAGGCGAGGCCGCCCACCTACCAGGCGTAGGCTTCGGGCGCCGGACCGCCCGGGCCGGGGAAGATCTCGTCGAGCTTCGAGAGCACGCCGGCGTCGAGCTTGATGTCGAGGGCGTGCATCGCGTGCAGCAGCTGCTCCTCGGTGCGCGGACCGATGATCGGAGCGGTCACGGCGGGCTGATGCAGGAGCCAGGCGAGGGCGACATGCGCCGGGTCCTCGCCGAGATCCGCGCAGAGCGCTTCCCACGGTTGCAGCTTCGAGCGGTTCGCCTCGATCTCGCCACGCATGTACTCGGTGCCCCGCCGGCCCTCCTCGACCTTCTTGAGGGCGCCGGCGAGCAGCCCTCCCGACAAGGGGCTGTACGCGATCAGGCCCATGCCGTACTCCTGCACCGCCGGGATCACCTCGAGCTCGAGCGTGCGCGCGGTGAGGTTGTAGAGCGACTGCTCGGTGGCGAGTCCCAGGGAACCCCGGTCGCGCGCGATCTCGTTGCCACGAGCGATGTGCCACCCGGCGAAGTTCGACGAGCCGACGTAGAAGATCTTGCCGGTGCGCTTGAGCTGCTCCATCGCCTCCCAGATCTCGTCCCACCATGCGTTCCGGTCGATGTGGTGCATCTGGTAGAGGTCGATGCGGTCGGTGCCGAGCCGCCGCAGCGATTCCTCGCACTGCCGCACGATGGCGAGCTTCGACAGCCGGCCCTCGTTCGGCCAGTCGCCCATCGTGCCGTACACCTTGGTGGCGAGCACCACCTTGTCACGACGCCCGCCCCCCTTGGCGACCCAGCGCCCGATGATCTCCTCGGTGGCTCCGACGCCGAGGTGGCGCCCGTAGACGTTGGCGGTGTCGAAGAAGTTGATGCCGTTGGCGACGGCGGCATCCATGATCGTGTGCGAGTCGGACTCCGAGGCGTGCGGTCCGAAGTTCATCGTGCCGAGGCAGAGCCGGCGAGACGACCAGACCCAACCGTCCGACGTGCGTGTACTCCATGCGCAGCAGTCTACGTCGGGGTCGATGAAGGCTCGACGACCGCGTCCAGGTCGGTCTCCGGTTCGGCGAGGCGACCGTCGCGCTCCGGATCGCGCGCGCCGCTCACGAACATGAATGCGATGGTGATGGCCGCGCCCAGCACACCCGCACCGATCAGCGTCGCGTCGGCGCCGAGAGCCCCCGCCAGCGGTCCGACGATGGCGAACGACAGCGGCACGCCCGCGATCGAGATCATCCAGTCGAGGCTGATGACGCGGCCCAGCAGGTGGCGAGGCACGAGCCGCTGCAGCATCGTGTACCAGAGCACGATCAGCAACGCGATCGACCCCTCGGCGATGAAGCCGAACACCATCGCCTGCCAGATCGAGGTCGCCAGACCGAACCCGGCCGTCATCAGCATGCCGACCGCCCACGCGAGGTACATGATCGTGAGCGGACGGCGGGGCAGCGTTCCGCGCTGTCCCATCGATGAGGCCGACGATCACCGACCCGAGGCCACCGGCGCCGAACACGAGCCCGAGCGCGAACTCGTCGCCGTCGCAGGTCGTTCGTGACGATGTAGGGCACGAGCACCTCCCACGGACCCCAGACGCAGAGCAGGCTGACCGTGCGCGGCGACCAAGAGCTGCCCAGATCCACGTCTGACCGCGCACGTAGCGGATGCCCTCCGTCGATCTCGGCCCAGAGACCGACTGACGCGCACCTGCGCTCGAGACGTGGCCGCGTGCGGATCAGCGTAGATCATCACCGCCGACCACGCGAAGGTGACCGCCGTCGACGAGGAAGGCGCCGCCCGACGCCGATCAGTCCGCTCAGCACGCCGCCGATCGAGCGGGCCGAGGAACAGCATCGAAGCCGGCCGCACGAACTGCGCGAGCGAGTTCGCCTCGACGAGCAGGTCCTCCGGGCACGATCGTCGGAAGGATCGAGGAGAACGCCGGCTGGAAGATCGCCTGTCCGGCGCCGAACACGGCGACGAGGCCAAGCGAGCAACGGGCATCGTCAGCTCGCCGGCGATCGACAGCAGGCCGATCGCGCTGATGGTGCCCAGGCGGATCAGGTCGCCGGCGATCATCAGGCGCCGCCGATCCAATCGGTCGGAGAGCGCGCCGCTCGCGAGCATCAGCACGCACCTGGGGAGCGCTCCAGGCGAGTCCCACCATCGCGAGCGCGCTCGGGCCGTTCGAGATCTCGAACACCTGCAGCGCCATCGCCACGACGTAGATGCCGTCGCCGATCATCGAGACCGTCATGCCGATCCAGAGCAGCCGGAAATCGCGGATCGCGAGCGGACGGATCACACCGAGACGACTGCCGGCAGCCATGGGGTGTCGAGCTTAGGGGATGCGGAGGGCGCGCCCCGAGGGATTCGAACCCCCGACCTTCTGATCCGTAGTCAGACGCTCTATCCGGACTGAGCTAGGGGCGCAGAATATATGGTTTGACCTGCGGTTATGTGGTGGTAGCCGCCCCACCACCAGGCTTGCATCCAAGCCCCAGAGCGGATATCCTGTGAGTGTCTGATTCTCAGGAATTCGCACCCGGCGAGAGGAGCAACGGTGATGGAGACGGCAACCACGCTCAGGAGTCTACCGGTCGGTGAAGGTGACTTCGACCTCTACGCAGGCCGCTGGCGGCGCCACATGAAGGCGGACAGCAAGGCCGAGCGTACGATCATCGACTACCTGAGGGTGCTCGCGTACTTCGATGAGTGGCTCGCGAACACGGGCCGCAGCCGTTTCGTCGCCGACGTGACCAAAGCCGACATCGAGGCGTTCAAGTCGTTCTGGCTCGAGGCCACCCACCCGGACGGCACGATCTACGAGCCCAACACCGCTCGGCTCTACACCGCCACGCTCAAGTCGTTCTTCCGCTGGACGCACGAGGGGCTCGATGAGGGCGACGGAACGGATCACAACCCCGCCGAGATGGTCCGGTTACCCAAGGTGCCCCGCAAGGTGATGGAGATTCCCGAGCCCAAGGCAATCGACGCCGTGATGGCAACGACCAGGGGCACGAGCTTTGCCGACCGCCGTGACCGAGCTCTACTCGGCTTCCTGATCTCGAGCGGCACGCGGGAGTCGGGCGTCGCGAACCTTCGCGTTGACGACGTGCACCTCGACGCCAAGCACCCTTACGCCACGATCGTGCTGAAGGGTGGGAATCAGCACAAGGCGCGCATGGACGCGGAGACGGTCAAAGACATGGACCGCTACCTCGCCCTTCGCCGGCGTCACCCACACGCCTCGAGCCCGTACCTGTGGCTCGGCCCTCGTGGGCGGATGACGGCGAGCGGGGTCTATCAGATGGTCGCTCGCCGCGCGAAGCTCGCTGGCGTTCACGTGACCGTGCACGACTTCCGACGCTTCGCCGCCTCTACCTTGCTCGCGCGGGGCGCGACGATCGACGACACGATGACGCTACTCGGGTGGACAGACCGCACCATGCCCTCGAGGTACGCGGCCGGCACGGCCGACGAGCGTGCTGCCGAGACCCACGCCCGGCTGAACCCGAGGGCTCGCGAGGTCTGAAGTCAACCTTCTGCGCCGGGCTGTCACTGAATCGCAACATCTTCGGGCAGACCGGCGTCGGAGGCACCACGTAATATCGGCCGCACAACAGGAATAGCAGTTCCTCGCAGCGTCGAGGTCCGGCACGGCCGCCCCCCGATTTGGGGACCTGACTAGGAGCGGCCAGGGTCAAGAGCCTGACACTCAGGGAGTGTCACCGGATGGAGCCCCGTCAGGGTGGGCCACTCGTCGCCTCTGAATCGCAGGGCCGTGGGGATCCAAGGATGGCCAAGGAGCCAGCCTCCTCCGGAGCGCAGCGGCACCCAGGGGGTGCTGAAGGAACACCGATAGGCCCAGGACTGCGGCGGGCCTCTTGGATCCTTCGGAGGTGCTGCAATGCCTGGTTCCCCCTCGGAACCGTTGGGTGTCGTCGAAGACACCCTTCGCGACGTTCACTACGTCGCCCATCGCCTGAGCGTGCCAACGCGCAGGGTCTATGAGCTCGCTGAGAGCGGCGCGATCGGTCACTACAAGATCGGTCATCGAACGCTTCGGTTCAGCGACGAGCACATCGACGCGTTCTTGTCAGCGCGGGAGGTGGCTGTCTGATGGCCGCCGCCACAAGCTTGAGTGCCGCCGAGCTGTCCGAACGGGGCAGGCTCGCGGCCAATACTCGATGGGCTCGGGAAGATCCTCGAGAGCAAGCAGCGAGGGCACGCGCCAGTCTGGACGAGCGGCTCCGCCGACAGGCTGACCCCGACGGCACGCTCCCCCCTGCCGAAGTGGATCGCAGGGCGCGGGCGCTGCTCGACGCACACATGGCTCGGATGCGATTCGCCAAGTCTCGCGCTCGTTCGAGCGGAGAGGCGGTCGCATGAGCTGGCCGGGATTCTGCGTCGCTTGCGGCCACCGAATCGACCTCGATGCGGTGCGCGCATACAGGGATCCGGGCCGTGCGTACGTCCACGGCTGCGGCCGAGCCCTACTCCAACTCCGCAAAGACGAACGCCCCCGCCCGGTAGAGGCGAAGGGCGTTCTTTTGCATGGAAAGGAAGCACCCAATGAGTACCGCACCTGACAAGGACTTTCCAGAGAGCCATCGCTTCAACGACGAGGGCAACTCGATCGCCGGCACCGTCAAGTCCTACACCGAGGGCGCAGGCAAGTTCGGGCCGGTCCCGATCATGAACCTCGACACCGACATGGGCGAGCGGGCCGTGTGGCTCTTCTCCTCGATCCTGCGCGAGAAGGTCGGCAAGGCTGCTCCGAAGATCGGCGAGCACGTGGTCGTGACCTATCTCGGTGAAGCGGTGTCGAGCGCGAGCGGCAATACCTACAAGAAGTGGAGTGTCGAGACACCCGCCCGGCCTGCTGAGGTTCCTGACTTCGCATCGTGGGCGCAGGACTCGACCTACCGGGGCGACGAGCCCATGCCCGAAGAGCCGTCGCCATGGAGCTGACCGGATACCAACGCGTTCACGAAGTTCTTGAGCGGTCGGGGCTGAATCACAACAGCTCCGGCTGGCAATGCCCTGCGCACGGCGACAACGCTCCCTCGATGTCGGTGAAGGAGGGCAAGGAGGGGCGGGCGCTGCTGAAGTGTCACGCCGGCTGCGCCCTCGAGGACATCGTGGCGAAGCTCGGCCTCGAGATGACCGACCTCTTCACCGAAGATGGAGGCGGCAAGTCCGAGATCGTGGCGACCTACTCCTACCTCGACGAACAGGGAGTGCCCCTCTACGAGGTCGTGCGGTTCTCACCGAAGGACTTTCGCCAACGCCTCCCCAACGGGGAGTGGAAGCTCAACGGCGTGCGGAAGGTTCCCTACCGGCTGCCCCAAGTGCTCGAGGCGGCGAAGTCGGGGAGGCCCGTCTACATCGTCGAGGGTGAGAAGGACGTTCACGCGATCGAGAAGGCGGGCGGTGTCGCCACCTGCAATTCAGGCGGTGCCGAGAAGTGGCGGCCAGACTTCGCGCCATACTTCTCTGCCGCCGATGTGATCGTGGTCGCGGACAAGGATGCGGCTGGAGCTCGTCACGCAGAGATGGTGCGAGCCTCGGTCGAGCCCGTCGCGAAGTCCGTGCAGATCGTGCAAGCGGCGGTGGGCAAGGACGCATACGACCACCTCGCGGCCGGTCAGGGGCTCGAGAACTTTCAGTCAGTCTCGCACGACGAGCAGGTCGATCCGGGTGGGTGGGTGACTGGTGACGCCCTCTTGCAGGAGCCACCGCCACCTCCGCCTGGTGCGGCCTGGTATCCGGTTGAGGGGGGCGAGGCCCTGATCCGCGAAGGGTACCGCTACCTCATGTGGGCTGCGCCTGGGTCAGGCAAGTCCTACCTCGGCCTCGCTGCCTGTATCGAGACCGCCCTCAAGGGAGGGGTCGGGGTCTACCTCGACTGGGAGGGCTCCGAACGCGTGTTCAAGCGCCGACTCCACAGCATCCTCGTGGGAACTCCGGGGCGGGGACTCGTGTCGGACGAACGCATCGCGGAGCGCATCTACTACCGCAGGATGTGGGAACCAGTCGGAGAGCTCGTGCTGCCGACCGGAACGCGACACGTCACGATCGACGCTATCGCCGAATCCATGGCGATGGAGGGGCTCAGCGAGGACAGTGCGGGCGACTTCTCGACGTGGGTCAATCGCATCTGGAACCCGATCCAGCGCCAGTTCCCAGATGCCTCGATCCTCGCCCTCGACCATCCCGGGCACGAGGGCAACCGGGCTCGAGGCACGTCGAACAAGCGGCCGCAGGTCGATGTCGATTTGTCACTCAAGCCGGCTGGAAAGCGGATCTCGATCCGGTCATGGAAGGATCGCCACGGCATCTACGGGGACATGCCTCCCGGCTCCGTCATCGGGGAAGCCCAGCATCTGTTCGGCCCGGATGGCTCGGTGGTTATCACGGTGCACGAGGCCAACACGAACCGTGACGAGGATGGGAACTTCCGCCCGTCCTATCTGATGGAGCGTGTGTCGATGTTCATGGAGATGCTGACCGAGCCCACCACCAAGACCGTCATCGTGGACGAGGTCGAGGGCAAGGCGCAATACCTGCGCAGTGCTGTCGATTATCTCGTCCGAGAGGGCTACGTCGAGAACACCGGCTCGAGCGGGCGACCAGAGCTGCGCCTCGTCAAGCCGTTCCGAGAGACAGCATGAACCCTCAGCTACTGAGTTGTACGTCCCAGAGACGGGGACGGGTTCGGGGACGGGTTCTCCAACCCGTCCCGATCCGTCCCGAAACCCGTCCCGCACCAGTATGTACTCTGACCTGCGGAAACGCTCAAACCCGTCCCGCCCGTCCCAGCCCGTCCCGAGTCCGGCCCAAACCCGTCCCCCGTCCCCCCCCCTCTAAGGGGGACGGGTACGGACGGGTTAGGTGGGGGGCAAGGCGTGATCCAACCGTGAGGAAGGCTGAGTATTCATCCACACTTCGTTGCAGCAGCGCAGAGCCACGCGCTCAGCCCCGGCATCCCCACCCTTCGGTGCTGATCCTGCCTGCATCGCGCCCTCGATCGTCAGCATCCGAGCTCGAGCACAGCATGAGACAGTCGGATAACCCGACGTTAGGCGCTGTCCCTCTGCTCGGTACCTCGCTGACCTGCGGTGATGCAGCTCACGGTCAAGGCTGACCGCACCATGTTATGCGCTGAGATGAGGGCAGACCATAGGTAGATCAGGGTGCAGGCCTGCCTCAACATGTACCTACCGGGGGTTCGCCGTCCTCTTCTCTAGTACGCGGGAGCGAGCCCGCCCACCCCCGGCCGGCACGCGGTACCCCAGGTCGTTAGGTGGAGGTGAATGGGTATATCTATTTAGCCGCATCTCCAAGATTGCACATGTGCCTTGACCAGCAAGAACACCGTAACACGCCCAACTAGGTTGTTGCTAGAAATGACAGTTCCTCACGGTGTTGCAGGCTGTGTGCGATAACGATCCCGATTGTGGGCGATCGAGATCCCCCCGTTGCACACACCTCGTCGAGGGACCGCCCGACCTGATCGACACCCGCGACTCGGTACTCGGGGTACCGCTGAACCTGCGTCTACGCCCTAGACAGCCGGGCGAGCCTGGGTACGTGGTCAACCTCAGAGATCTCCGCGAAGTCCTCGCCTGGGATCAGGCCGATGCGGCCTACGTCCTCGGCATCTCCCAGCGAGCGGTCAGCCGCATTGAAGCTGGCGAGAACGTCCATCTGACCGACGAACAGCGGGTGAAGCTCGCCCGCATGCAGCGCCTCGCCGATCGCAAGGCCGCAGAGGGTCGGGTGGACGCATGACCCAGGCATCCCTCCGCGAGCTGATCGTCCAGGAGCGGGCCGCAGGCAAGCACGACACGGACACGCTCGTACTGCTTCGGCGTTCCAAGCTGAAGCCGCCCGCCGGCTACTACTGCTGGAGCATCCCCGCCCTGAGAGCCGTCATGGACGAGGACCCCTCCGGCTACCGAGCCGATGGCCGACGCGGAAGCGCGGTGTTTCGATGAGGGAGCTCACCGCTCGAGAGCTGGAGCGGGAGTATCGAGGGTGGGACGACCGAGAACTGCGCGAACACCGCCACGCCTGCCTCGAGGTGGCCCGCGAGCAGAGGTTGTGGGGGGATCGGCAAACCGGGATGTATGCGACCCTCGCCCGGAAGTCGGCCGGCCGGTACGCCAGGGAGTTACTACGCCGAGCCCAGGAGCGGAGCTCGTGATCGACACCGCCCCGTCGATCGACTACGCCCTTCGCAAGAAGTTCGAGGAGGCTGGACTTCCCCGAGACCTTGCCTGGGGGAAGCCCGGGCTCTACCTCGCCCATTGGTACCGCGCTCGCAGCTCGGGCAAGAAGACCACCGTGGCCGCAGCCTGCGAGGCCGCTGGCCTCAGCAGTGACGCGCTGAGGCAACGACGCCGCCATAGCGCTGAGTTCGCCGCCGCCGAGCGTTGGGCGCGCCGTGGTGAGCCGTTCACCCCGCCTGTCACTGTCGAACCACAACATGTTGGGGTAGTAGAGCTCGAGGACCCGCTCGTCACGGACACCACCTGGCCGGCTCCGCCCCTCGCACCCGTGGAGACCGGTGGCCGCCCGCTCGATCCCGATGAGCCGACCTCCACCACGCTCCCCCCCAAGCCCG
The DNA here is from genome assembly GCA_963790335.1 of uncultured Actinomycetes bacterium. Lineage (GTDB taxonomy): Bacteria > Actinomycetota > UBA4738 > UBA4738 > HRBIN12 > JAOUEA01. Next base: position 350,764 of record CAWBOB010000008.1, read on the forward strand.
CCGCTGCCAAGAAGGAACGCCCGACCCGCCGCTATACGCCCGCCTGGATGGGTGGGGACTACCAGAGCTATTTCATCCGAAGGAGAGCGCTAGATGAGTGACGTAGATACCGCCGAACAGACCGCATCCGCCGAGCTTCCCGACAACCTCGTCGCGATCCCCAGCGGGGAGCTGCATGAACGAGCCGAGGCCCTCGCCGCCGAGGCCGACACGCTCCTCGCGGCCGATGACTGGGTGAACTACAAAGCCACCGCCGAAAACGAGCGCAAGCTCCGTGCCGAGATCGAGCGGCGCGGCGATGCAGCCCGCAAGGACACCCCCGTCGAGACGACGGTCCCTGTATCGGCTCAAGAGAAGCTCGAGCAGACCCGCCAGGCCCTCGCTGGGGCAGAAGCCGCCCTCGCCGATTTCGCGGGCGTCAAAAAGAGGGGCAACGCACCGCCCCCGATGGGCGAGAGCGCCGAGGAGACGGACGATGCCAAGGCCGCCGAGGCCAAGGCCTTCGTGAACGTCGAGAAGCTCCGCGCAGACCTAGCGGCGATGGAGCACCGCGCCCCGTTCCTGGACATCGACGACGACTCGATAGCCACCGAGCTCGAGGACACCGGGATCGAGGCCGAGGGCCTTCGGCTGGACCTTAAGCGGTTCATCGACGAGGGTCGGAGGCAGGCCGCAGCCAAGGCTGAGCGCCAGCTGGCGGAGGTCACCGAACGGCACTACGCCCTCATGCGCGAGGACGGGGTGAGGAAGTCAGAGCGCAAGCGCGAGTCGCTGATCGAACAGATGGCCCAACGCAAGGCGCTGTTCGCCCGTCAGCAGTCCCTCAAGGACTGGACCCGGCGCAAGCAAGAGCTCGAGGAAAGCTTGCAGAGGGAGGTCCGCGAAGGCGAATCCCCCCACTACGACATAGGCCCGCTCCGCGAGGCCAGCGAAATCGTGGACTGGCTCAACAAGGCCATCGAGGGCAACCTCCCGCTGACCAGCACCGAGCTCGAGCGCCACAGAGCCGAAGTCCGGGCAACCGCCCCGGGCGTCAGAGGATCTTTCAAGAGCTAGGAAAGGATCGAGTCATGGCAGAGCAAGCGAAGAGCACGGCGAAGAAGAGCACCGCCAAGGCCCCAGCCAAGAAGAAGAAGGCCCCGAAGAAGCCCCAGGTGGCATTCCGCTGCCTGCACCCCGACCACGACCAAACTCGCCCATGGGAATTGAGCGTGGCCAACAAGGCGCACCGCGTCGAGGTGAAGGGCACGCAGCGCGGCGGAGCGGAGTCCGGTGTCACATACGAACCGGTGTGCGCCGCCTGCGCGAAGAGTGCCAACATGGTCGCGGGCCCAGACGAGCGTGGCGGAAGCGTCGCCGTCGATGTGTCGGACCTCGATCCCCTCGCGTAACGGCGAGGGTGTCCGTCTCCCGTGTTTCGATCGACGCATGACTGACGACGAGGTATACGCGGCCGCGATGGCCGAGGCGATCCAGCTCGGCCTGATGACCGCGAAGGGCGAAGCGACCGACCGCTGTCAGTGCTCTCTGTGCGGAGCGGTGTTCTCCACCGTGGCGAACTTCGACCGCCACCGCGCTGGAGACGCCTGCCATCCGCCTGCCGAGGTCGGCCTCCTCCAGCACCCACGAGCATGGTGGCTCCAGCCGGGTCCAGAGACCCCGTTGAGCGCCCTTCGCGGGTCAGACGGCGACGGTAGGAGCCTCTCGCCGCCTCCTGGGGATGCCCAGGCCACCCCCGGCTAACCTCGGGCGTCTCTCTCCCGCTCTGCGCCCAATCGTCTCCGCCACCGCTCTAGCCCCCTTGAACGGCACGGTGACGTGGCCTCGTGGAGAACATCGCGGAGACGTTGGGGATCAACGGCGACGATCGCTGGGACAAGCGTGCGGCGTGTGCTGGGCAGCCGGTGGAGCTGTTCTTTCGGGAACGAGGGAGCGGCCACACCGGCGTCGAGCTGACCATCCAGGACATGCGGGCCAAACGGATCTGCGCCCGCTGTCCTGTCAGACGCCAGTGCTTGACTGAGACGATCAAGGCCGAGGGTCCACAGCACCAGGTCGCGCGCAACGCCGCCAGGGGTGGGGGGAGCTGGGCGGCAACACCGGAGACCATGGCCACCGAGAGACATCTCCCGGCAGGGATCTTCGCAGGCACCACGCCGGCTGAGCGGTGGAGCCCCGATGTCATCCACGCTGACGGCTGCGGCGGCAAGTGCAAGTGCTCGCCAGTCAGAGGGCACGCCACCGTCCACGAGAACTGGTGTCGTGGCACGTGCCGTGGGTGCCGACCCATCGCCGACAGAATCGCGATCCTCGAAAGGAGACTCGAATCGCAATCGTCACAGTTCCTGCTGAAGTCGGAGACGATCGCCCCGTTGGGTTAGCTCGCCCGCGCGCCAAGATCCGCCCGCTCGAACCGAGGCCCGGTGAGCTGCACCCCGACGCTTCGATCAAGGGCTTCAGATGGACATTCCCCGACGACCTCGCCGCTCGCCTCGAGGCCGGCTCGGTTCTGCGGCTAGAGGTGATCGCGAGGGTGAACGAGCTTCGCGCACATCGCGACGGCAACCGCTGGGATGTGCAGGTGCTGGAGGTCTCAGAGGCCTCTGAGTAAGGGGCAGCGGGCGAGGCGGCGCGCCGTCGGCAGCTACAGCCTTAGACCGCGTGCGGGAGAAATCGCCAGGCGAGCCTCGCTCAAGAGGACTGAGGCCGAAACAGTCGCGCGAGCATCGCTCGCAGCCACCCGACTCGGGCGGTCGTCGTGTCGGCAGCGACTGCAGCGTTACGTAGCTCGTCGGCGACGGCAGGATCGTCGTTCTTCTCAGCGGCCCGCTCGATATGTGCCACAGCTTCGCGCAACGAGGACTCGCTCGCTTCGACAGCCAACTCGGCCCTGTAGATCTCATCTGTCATGGCGACCCCCTTGGCCGCCAACGGCGGACAGTCCTCATGCTACAGCAGGGCTCGACTGCGGGTGCTAGCGGCGGAACTCGAACCACACGTGGCCTGGCGGGCCGCTTTCGACGCCCCACTCGTCCGCCACTTCCTCGACGAGCCGGAGTCCGAAGCCTCCCACCCTGACCGCATCCTCCAACCGAGGCTCCACCACCCCCACGCCGACAGCCTCCGTGGATTGCTCCATCTCGATACGGAGCCGATCGTCATCAGCGTCGATGACCAGGCGGATCGTGTCTTGACCAGGTCGTAGCTGCCCGTGCATGACGGCATTCGCTGCGACTTCGCTGATGGCGAGGCGAGCGTCGTGAGCCCGCTCGTTCAAGACCGGGGGCGGGATCGCGTTGTCCAGTGCTGAGCGGGCAAGAACAGGAGCGCTCTCATCCGCGGGCAGAACGTGTTCTTGCCGCATCGGCTTCTCCAGTGTGGTCCGTCTCATGGCGTGCTACCCCCCCTGGGCGGGCGGAAAACATCAGGGCTGTAAAGGTTTCGGGGGGTCGCGCCGATTGAGCTTTCGTGGTTTAGTCGGTCGTCACCATGGAAAATTGCTTTGCGCTCGAAAGAGGAGGAGGGGAGGAGGAGATGGACATTCCTGCCGTGACACCTTTCTCTCTGCGGACCGAGGAGGAGGACGGGAAGACCGTCCTCTACCTCGAGGGGGAGCTGGATCTTGCGGGCGTACCAAAGCTGCAGGAGGCTCTGCACTCAGCTCAGCACGAAAAGTTCTCGCAGATCGTTGTCGACCTCCGAGGGCTCACCTTCCTCGACTCGACCGGCCTCGGGGTCTTAATCGCCGCAGACATCGCGGGCCGTGACGGGCACGTTGCCGTCTCGTTCGTCCGGGGCAACCAGACGGTGCATCGCGTCTTTCAGCTCACGGCGATGGAAAGCCGGCTGAACTGGGTCGACCCCCCGGATCCAACTTCTGGCTGACCTAGTCGCGGTCGGTGCGTTCCCCTGGCTTGGTCGAGTGCAGCCCAATAGTGGTGTGCGATGTTTGGACCGTCCCATCGGTGGACACGGTCCCTACTGGCCGCTGTGACACCAAACGGAGCGGGGACTGCACCGCCCAGTGGCCGGCGCTCCGTGCAAAGCCCGGCCACGTGACACCGGGCTTTGCACGTCATCCCGCCTTCCCGGGCTTCGAAAGTGCGCTGCTTGTCGCCCGATCGGCGGAGCCAAATCTAGCCCGACTGCCCGATGTGCCGGGCTCGGGCCGCCATCACACAATCGCACTCCCGCAGTTTGATGTCGGGGAGGGACGTTGAAGCTAGAGGGCGTACTCGGGATGGCGGCCGCGCTCGTCGGCATAGCTGGTCTCGTCTTCATCGCACCAGGGCCGGGCGGGAACACCGACGAAGCGCCCCGACGGGGCTGGATCGTAGGCCTCGTGCTATTGGGTCTCGCGTTCTTCTGGATCGGACTGCTCGGGGTCCTCGACTAGCGTCAATGGGCAGACTGAGGCCGAGGCCAGGTCTGGCGTTGCACTTCGCTGAGACCGTTCGCCGCCACAACCATGCCACTAGACGTTCTCCCAGAACGGCTCCTCGGACGCGGTGACATCGGTCGGCCGGCCGCAGAAGTCGCAATGGTCACGACCACCTCGAGCCGAGAGCAAGCACCACGCGCACGATGCGGTGGCGGGCTCGCGAGCAGGCGTGAGTCTGTGCCCACACACCGGGCACTTCTCGTGACCTTGGTCCTCATGATCGACGCACTTGGAGCAGACCATGTAGATGCCATCGGCTCCCGGGGTTGCGACCTGAACGGCTGCGGCAGCCATCGGTCCTAGCCCGAGTCGGGTATCGGGGGACATCGGATTCAGGGTGTCTTGACCATGCGCTGATCGTGGTCGTTCTGTCGAGTGAGAGGCATGACCACGGTTCGTCGATTCTGTAGGAGCATCGTCACGTTCTTCCGACGGACGGGTCGAGTAGCGATCGTCGGGCGTGTCGGACGACACCGCCCCAGCCTGCAAGCCGAGGAGGGAACCCATGGGTGAGTTCGAGAGCCGGTGGCGGGATTTCACCTCCACCAAGTTCGATACCGCAATGGACTGCTTCAAGTGCTCCGACGAACGAAGCCGGGACGAAGCGATGTGCAGCCAATGCGGCAAGGCGCTGGATCAGGAGTCCGCCCTGTTCGTGAGCACGACACCTGCGGAGTCCGTGATCGCCCCGGGAGCTGATGAGGCACCATGCGGAGAAAGCGACCGAGCGATGAATACCTCGGCTTCGCGCCGCCCAAGAAGGCGGTGACGCCCGAGCCGGAGCCGCCTGCAGACGATCCCCCCGCCTACGTGGATAGCTGGTATCAGGTGCTCAAGGGCGTGGGTGAGGACGCAGAAGAAGGAGAGACCGAGAGCTGACCTCGTCGGCAACTCCAGCTAGGTTGGGTCATGCTCCCCATCCTGGTTCAGCACCTTCCACGAGATCGGGAGACGATGGGACTGCGCCCGGCGCAGATGGCGGGGCGGCTAGGTCTGACCCTCACGGAGTACACAGCGCTCGAAGCGGGCGAGCTGCACATCGACTACGAGCTGTACCTCAGGATCACCAACCTGTGCGGGTGGCCTCGGTAGCTTCATCGCGACCAACGTCGCGGGGTAGTCAAGCGGAAGAAGCACCGGATCGAGGCAGGCACTGATCCCTGCTCGCACCTAGCGCTAGGCCATGCGCTCCTGCATCGCGGCCAGGTGGACGTCGCAGACATCCCAGGAGCGAACTTCGCCGGCCCAACCGGAACCTTGGCCAGGCTCGGGGGCCGTCATCTCGAGGAGAAGCTTCCAAGTCGCCTTCGCTCCGCACGGATCGTCAGCCGAATTCTCCTTGTAGCCGCAAGCACGATCCATTCAGGCCCCATCGGCGCGTAGTCGAGAGCCCTTGATGTGGGTCCGCAAGCCCGGGAGGATCACGGGATGGGCTTGTGTCGCCCCACCCAAGGACGACCCGACGCCCGTTGGAGCGACTGCATCAAGTGATCGCGCATGGCCAGAAGCAATCGCAGGAACCTCATGCACTTGGTATCGGCGGCCGCGCCAGATCAGAGCATGGCGGGTTCGGTTCAATTCGAGCTCCCCTGGTACCCGGCGGGCGGTAGGACCGATGCCCACCGCAAGCCCATCCACCGGCCTCCATTACTCGATAGAGAATCAGGGCAGCACTCTCGAATCGAGCACACCGGGGGGAGCAGAACCGCCAATGCCAGTCGTCCTGATCATCCTCGTGGGTGTATCTGGGGCCGTGGTCTTGACCGTCGTCTACGCCACCGGGGAGCGCGCCCCGAGGTTCACGGTCATCCGGCTCGCTGTCGTGTTCATCGGCCTCGTGCTGGTCACGGTTCCGGTCCCGCTGCTCATCTACTACGGACTGCAACCTGGCAGGCAGCTACTCGCGGTGGTCGGGGCGCTCTACATCCTCGGAGTGATTGCGATCGCGGTCGGCGCGCCCGATGATCCTGACGAGGGGGGACCGTAGAGCTCGGGGCGCTAGTCAAGCGACGGTTCGCACATCCCGGCGTTGCCCTGAAGGGATATGCTGACCACTCCTGGACTCTGGAGGTCTTCATGACGAAGCGTCTCTCGGCCGTCGCGCTCGCTAGCGTCTTGATCCTGACGCTCTCAGGAGGCTCTTCGAGTCTCGGTAGCGTTCCAACCCCCGCCGCCCGTGCGTACAGCAACTGCGACCAGCTCCACCGGCAGTTCTATCGATACGGCGTGGCGAAATCGAGACGGGCCGCCAACCGCCAGTACCGGACGGGCCACTACCGCCCACGCGTCAACCGAAGGGTCTACCTGGCTAACGACCACTTGGACGCGGACAACGACAGGACGGCGTGTGAAGTGACCCGTTGAGGTCGTCTTTGCTCGCGGTGCGCTCGCTGCTGGAGGCACCGTCCCCCGCGGTCCTGACGACGTACCGGAAGGACGGCAGCGCCGCTGTCTCGCCGGTCTGGTTCCGATGGGCCGATGAACGCTTCGAGGTTGTGATCGCCGAGGACGACCCGAAGCTCGTTCACCTTCGCCGGGACCCTCGTTGCGTCCTCGTGGTCTTCGAGACGGTTCGGCCATTCCGCGGCGTCGAGGTTCGAGCTAGCGCCGAGCTGGTCGAATGCGACGTGACACCGATCCGCGCAGCGATCATCGGTCGCTACCTCGGCGAGCGTGACGGTGTCCGCATGGCGGAGCAGCGTCGCACGAAGCCGGGCGTCCTCCTCGTGATCGCAGGTGACAGCCGCGTCTGGGACCTCTCGGCGAGCCTCCCGGACGAGCGCGAGGGCTAACGCCGGGCTCGGCTGACGGCGCCGGGAGATGACGGTCAGCCGAAGCTCGCGAGTGTCGGCTAATCGGGTGACGACGTACTAGCTCAACTGGCCGACAGCCCGTGCCGATGACATCAGCGTGGATGACGAGCGCCCTAACCTCGTTCAGTTTGCCGGACCGCCGAGCCCTGTCCTCCATTGGCCTGCCCCGGGTGAGCACGGTGCCATCCACCGAGCAGAGGACCACGCCGTCCACGTTGTATGGGAGCGATCACCACTGGTCGTGGCATGGCCGGCCGAGTGGGTCAAGCCTCTCCGCGAATCGAACGACGACTACGCCGGCGGGTGACGGGCTGACGTTTTCCGTCAAACGAGAAGGCTTGAAACGAGAAGGCGAGCGCTGGCGCCCAGTCCGGCAAGCATCAGCGTGCCGGACATGAGGATGCGATGGACCGCGTTCTCCGTGAGCCAGGTGTAGAACACCCACGTCACGAGGCCTAGAGCCATGATGACCAGCGGGTACGTCATGTACGAGGTCTTCCTCGAGCCTCACCGCTCCAAACCCGACCCTTCTTCCCGATCTGTGTGCTTCGATACTGCTCTGCCCGGAAGGAAAAGTAGGAGGCGACGAGATGACTGTGCACGTTCGCGACGAGTCGGGCGGGATGGCGAACCTTTCGATGGACGATCCCTACGTGGTGAACTTCTCCGACGCGACCTTGCCGGCGCAGACTCGCGCGAGGATCGAGGACCGCCTGACCGGGGTCATCAAGGGGCAAGGATCGACCTACGTCTACTACCACCAGAAGAGTGAATCTCGAGAGGTGGCTCGACTTTCGGAGGCGTGGTTCGCGGTGGTGTGTCTCCTGGAGCTGCCTCAGTTGGGCCTTACGGTCTCGGCGAGCCTGGGCGCGGGAGAGGACCCAGGAGGGTAGGTCCGTGTCCTCGCACCCGACGGCCGTCCGCGCATCCAACTAGTCTGGGGCATGCTCCCCATCATGGTTCAGCACCTCCCACGTGACCGGGACCGGCTGGGACTGCGCCCGGTGCAGATGGCAGGGCGGCTCGGGCTAACCCTTACCGAGTATCAGGCGCTCGAGGCGGGTGAGCTCCACATCGACTATGCCATGTACCTCAGGATCACCGACTTTTGCGGCTGGCCCCGATAGGCGCCATCGTGAAGATCCCCGACGAGCTGCGGGCCGACCTGATCCGCTACCTGCTGGCGACGAGCTCCGAGCGGGCCCGCATCATCGGTGAGTTGAGCGCCCGGAACCCCTCGATGGCCGAGCTGCTGACGGACCTCGAGGTTGAAGACGACCTACGGGCGAGATTCGAGATGGAGGTGTTCTTCGCCGACTAGACGATCTGGTCATCCTCGAGGTCCTTACCTAGAACCTGCAAGAACAGCTTCACCATGAGCGGGTCGAGCTCTGCCCTGTAATCGAACTCGTCCTTCGCCTCCTCGAAGTCGTTGCGATTGAGCTGGTGTGTGTAGTCGTAGTGCTGCAACCTCTTGATGCCACGATCGTTGAAGATGGCCGCTTCGACCGACACTCGTCCGGCCTTCCTCGTCATGCTATGTACCATCCTCGCAACCTCGGTGAGGTCCTCGTCGAAGGAGAAGATCACGACGACGTCCATGAGCTGGCGCAGACTCAGGTCTACGACGTCCAGACCAAGCGCCAGGTCGATGCCCTTCTCGCGTCCGCGCTGGAACCGGTTCACCTCAACGCTATGAGTCGATCCCTCCGCTGCCTCACGAGGATCTGGGAGCAGCCGGGAGTCGAAGCCCCAATCCCACCGGTAGCGGACCATGCGCTCAACCACTGTCACGCCACTCCGACGAATGAGTGCGTGCCGCCGCTGAACGCGGGCGTTGGGTTTCCGTTGGATCCGGGGGTCAGGAATTCCGCTGTAGTAGCGAACACCCGCGAGCGTCCGGCCGGCGAGGACGGACTTGGCTAGGAGGGCCGGGTGGACGCGGCCATGGCCGTACAAGGTCTCGCATGTCTTGAGGACGTTCTGACCGTCGATGAACGCCATGACCCGGGCGTTCGGTTCCAGGCGCCTGGCGTTCGACCCCATCGGGCCTCCCGTGTAAGAAAAAACCCCGGACGTCCCAGAGGGAGGCCGGGGTCTAAACACTGGGAGCATGACGCCCCTACCGCGAGGTTGTCAACTCACCCAACCTCTGGGTCATCGGCTCCACAAACTCTTCAACTTGAGTCCTGATTTAGGTATTCCCACCCGCTGTGGTCCCAAACTAGCTCCTCTCACACCGCAACGTCTAACTCGGCGCATCTCAGAAGTGCGGCTTCACAACAGTTGCAGGCCATGAGCGGACTAGCATCCAAGCCCGGGGGAGCGAATCCGTAGTCAGACGCTCTATCCGGACTGAGCTAGGGGCGCAGGGCGACCAGGGTAGCACGGGCCCCCGAACCGACCTGGCCCTGCATGGACCGGTGACTCAGGCGGAGGCACCGAACCCTTCGGGCAACGCGTCGATCTGCTGCAGCAGGTCGAGGACATCTGTCACGTTCCATCGTTCCATGAGTCGGCCGTCCACGATCCGCAGGATCCCGATCCCCTCGATCTCGATCCGACGTCCTGTGGCTGCTACGCCCATGAACTCCCCTCCGTGGGTGGCGTGCCACCGGAAGCGGCCCACCCACTTGTCCCCTTCCACGACCTCGTCTTCGATCGACAGCCTCAGATCGGGGAACGCATCGCGTGATCGGAGGAGCAGCTCCCGGTATGACTCCCGATCGGGGATTCCAGTGTGGTCCACATACTCGGGAGCGACCAGCTCGTCGAACGCCGCCACGTCACCGCGATTGATGACTTCCTCGATGATCCGACGAGCCACTACTCGCACATCATCTGTCATGGAACACCCCCACGAAGGTGTGACTCGCTGGGACAGCGAGTCACCGGCTAGTCTCAGGCTTCGGGCCCATCCTTACCACCGCTGAGTCTTCCGGTCCGCCACTTCCCCCCGATGCGGTTCCGGCCGGAGCCCAATGTGGTCCGGATGACGGTTGGGGTGACCCGTGCGAGTCTGTGCGCGTGAGGCTCGAAACAGGAAGCGCTGCCCCGATGTTCGTACTGATGAATCAGCACGGCGAGACCGTGCGGCTCGACGACTTCCACGGGCGAAAGCTCCTCGTGTACTTCTACCCCGAGGCCGACACGCCCGGGTGCACGACCCAGTCGTGCGACGTGCGGGACCACCGGCAGGAGCTCGCGGACCTCGGTCTCGACGTGGTGGGCATCTCGCCCGACGAGCCCGCCGCGCAGCTCGCGTTCGACGAGAAGTTCTCGCTCGGGTTCCCGCTGCTCGCCGACACCGACCATGCGGTAGCCGAGGCGTGGGGCACATGGGACGAGAAGATGTTGTACGGCAAGCCGTACGTCGGCATCACCCGCTCGTCGTTCCTCATCGATGAGGAAGGTCGTGTGCAGCAGGCGTGGTATCGGGTGAAGGCCGATCAGACGGTTCCGAAGGCGAGACAGGCGCTCGAGGAGTAGCGGCTACTGGCACGACGCCGAGCCGGAGTCGTCGTACGGCGAGGACCCCTCGACGAGGAAGCGCCAGTCGTAGGACCCGTCGCGCAGCACCAGGCGCAGCACACCGAACGTCGAGCCGACGGCGGTCACGCTGTTCGGGGCACGCAGGTCGGGCGAAGCGAGGCCGCCGTGGCTCTTGCCGCCGGTGCCGACGACGAACTGCCTGATGCCGCTCCCCTCAGGGTTGCCGTCGGGATCCTGCGGGGCGAACCGCTCGTAGAAGTGCTGGTCGCCGCTGAGCACCATCTCGACGCCGTGCGCGTGAAGGTCCTGCCAGATCGGCCTGAGTGAGCCGATCGGCCCCGCACCGCTGGACCTCGAGGCGAACCGAGGCTGGTGCATCAGCGCGATCGTGCACGAGGCACTCGAACTCGCGAGGTCGCTCTCGAGCCAGTCGTTCTGCGGTCCGCCCTGGGCACATCCGCCCGTGATCCTCGAGCATTCGGTGTTCAGCGCGATGACGTGCCACGGTCCGATGTCGAAGCTGTAGTAGCCCCGGTCCGGATCGGAGGCCGAGGCCTGATGAGGAGCGAGCTGGTTGGCGAAGTACGCCATGTAGCCGTCGGGCCCGGCCGCTCCGCACCCCGTGCCGTTGGCTCCGTACTCTTCGTCGGCCAGGATCGGGTGCGTGATCGGCTTGACGTCGCCCCAGCTCGGGTCGTAGCTCTCGTTGAATGCGCTGAGGCCTCCGCACTCGTACTGCTGATCCCCGAGCGTCAGCACGCGGTCGGCTCCCGCGAGCAGGCCGGCCGTGTGCTTGTGGCGGCACTTCGTCGCCGTGCCGTTCCCCGAGTTGTACGACGCGTTCGCGGGATCGCACGCGATGTCGCCGGCCGCCATCACGACGAAGGTCTGGCTCGCGGCGGGCTCGGTGGTGATCGCGAACGGCGCCGACGATGCCGACGCGCCTCCGTCGTTCAGCCCGCGGACGGCGTACGTGTACGCCGTGTTCGCCGCGACGGTGGCGTCGCTGTACGAGGTCCTCTTGACGGTCGCGATGGCGACCCCGTCGCGGATCACCCGGTAGCGCTCGGCACGCGGCGCCTCGTTCCAGATCAGGTCGACACGGCTCGAGGTCGCGACCCCGTCGAGCCCCGTAGGCGCCGGCGGTGGGGTCGCCGCGTCGCCCCGCTCGCACCCGCTCGCGTCGTCACCGTCATCGGCGGTGCACCGATCGGAGCCTGACTCCCCTCTGAGCAGATCCCCGGCGACACCGTCGGCTGCGTCGATCTCGTCGCGGCCCGGCCCGCCGTGCAGCTCGTCCCGCCCCCGGCCGCCCTCGATGCGGTCGTTGCCCGAGCCGCCGCGCATCAGGTCGGCATCGGAGCCGCCCTTCAGACGATCCGTTCCAGGGCCACCGACCGGTTGATCGCGGCCTGGACCGCCGCGGATGATGTCGGCGCCGCCCAGACCGAACACGCGGTCACGACCGGCGAAGCCGCAGATCACGTCGGAGCGCGGGGTGCCCACGAGCACGTCGTCGCCCGGCGTGCCCCTCACCGTGCAGCCGCCCGCCGATGGTCCCGCCCCACGCTCCACCGACACCGGCGATCGCTCGATACGCCATGCGCCGCCGGCCGGCTGCACCGCGATCGACGTGGTGGCCGCCATCAGGAACGCGAGCGCGGTTGCCTTGTGTGTGCGCATCCGGCCTTCCTCCGGGATGTCTGCCACGAAAGACATCGAAGAGCAGTGTTGCAGCCGAAACGGCGTGTGCAACCCTCCTGAGCGGAGACGGAGAGATTCGAACTCTCGAGGGAGTTATTAGCCCCCTAACCGCTTAGCAGGCGGCTCCTTTCGGCCTCTCAGGCACGTCTCCGCCTTCGATTCTAGCCGTGTGGGCTTCCGGCTCGCGGGTACGCTTCGCGCCATGCCCGATGTGGTCATCGTCGGCGGCGGCATCATCGGCGCAGCGTGCGCGAACGAGCTCGCATCGCGGGGAGCGTCGGTGACCCTCGTCGAGCGAGACCACCTCGCGGCACACGCCTCGGGTCGCAACCAAGGGTTGTGGCTGCTTCCCGACGACGACGTCAACGTGGCGATGGCGCGCGCGAGCCTCGACGTCTACCGCGATGTCGCGGCCGAGGCTCGCATCGACGTGCGGCTCGACGACGCTCCGGTCGGATCGGTGCTCGCAGCATCCAACGCGCGCGAGGTGCGCCTGGCCGAGGACGCCGTCGCCCGTGCCCGGCGGCACGGCTTCGCGGTCGACGACATCTCGGAGCCCGCCGAGATCCGTGACGCGGAGCCCGGGCTCACGCGCAACCTCGCGGGCGCGTGGCTCGTGCATGCGGGGCACCGCCTCGACCCGGGGGCGCTCACCGTGGCGCTGGCGCTCGCGGCCGCCGAGCGTGGCGCCGCGATCCGTCATCACGTGCACGCTCGCGGTCTGCTGCACCGGGGTGACCTGGTGGCGGGAGTCGTGACCGACGACGGCGTGATCGAGGCCACCACCACGATCGTCGCCGCCGGGCCGTGGACGTCACCGCTGCTCGAGCAGGCAGGCGTGCACCTGCCGATCATCGGAGCGCGCGGCTGGCTCGTGCGGGTCGCACCACGCGTTCGGCATCTCCTCTCGCACCTGGTCGAGGCGCCGGGGCCGCACACGGCCCTGCGCACTGCGCAACCACCTGCATGGCCAGAGGCGGCGACCGTGATCAGGGACGGCGCCCCCGGCGACGAGCTCGGAGCGCTGCTGCACCCGCATCGAGACGGCCGCACGATCGTGATCGGCTCCACCCGCCAGATCTGGCTCACGCCCGAGCCCCCTGAGGACCTGATCGTCGGCCGGCTGCTCGCTGCGGCTCGCGACCTCGTGCCGGCGATCGACGATGCAGCGGTGCAGTCGTCGTGGTGGGGGCTGCGACCACTGACGCCCGACGAGCGCCCGCTCATCGGGGCCGTGCGCGAGGGCCTGCAGGTGGCGACCGGACACGGCTCCGAAGGGGTGATCCTCGGCGCGGGCACAGCGCAGCTGGTGGCCACCCAGCTCGCGGGCGAAGCCCCTGCCTTCGACCCCGCGCCGTTCGACCCCCTTCGGTTCGACGCCGACGCGGAGCTCGGCTGAGCCGCCTCGCGGAGGGGACACCGCTGGACCTGCGGCGATACGATTCAAGCCCTACCGGCCATGCCCATCCTTACCCTCGGGGTCTCCTTCCGTCGCACGCCGATCGAGCTGCTTGAGCGGCTCACGTTCACCGACGACGACCTGACCAAGGCCTACCGGGTCGCGGAGGATCTCGATGGCGTGGAGGGCGCGGTGGTGCTCTCGACCTGCAACCGTGTCGAGGTCTACGGCGACGTGGCGACCTACCATGCCGGATTCCTCGCGATGAAGCGCCTGCTCATCGAGACGCGTGTGGTGTCGGCCGAGGAGCTCGCGGAGCCGCTGTACTCCCACTGGGAACGCGACGCCGCCGACCACCTGTTCGCCGTCGCGAGCGGGCTCGACTCGATGGTGCTCGGCGAGACGCAGATCCAGGCGCAGGTGCGCGAGGCGGTGAGGCGTGCCGGCGCCGAAGGCGCAGGCACGCCGGCGCTGACCGCGCTCTTCCACGCTGCCGCGCGCGCCGGCAGGCGGGTGCGGCAGGAAACCTCGATCGGCGCGGCGCCCGACGCATTCGTCTCGATGGGCGCCGACCTCGCCGATCAGGCCGCGGGGGGGCTCGCCGGCCGCGACGTGGTGATCGTGGGAGCGGGTGCCATGGCTGCGCTCGCAGTGAAGCATCTGCGGAGCCGCGGAGTGGCTACGGTGCGCATCCTCAATCGCTCGGTGGAGCACGCACGCTCGCTCGCCATACGCTCCGATGCCGAACACGGCGAACTCGATGCCCTGCCCGACGCCATGCGCGAGGCCGATCTCGTGGTGAGCGCGACCGGCGCGGCCGGCACGGTCATCGATCGCGATGCGGTCGCCAACGCCCTGTCGGGGCGCGAAGGGCGTCCCTTGGTGCTGCTCGATCTCGCCGTGCCGAGAGACGTCGATCCGGGCACCGACGAGCTCGACGGAGTGCGGGTGATCGACATCGTCTCCCTCAGGCAGCGGCTCACCGAGCTCGCCGACGATGCCGCCGATGACATCACGAAGGCCCAGAGGATCGTGGCCGACGAGGTGCGGCGATTCCTCGTGCGACGCCGAGGGGACGAGCTCGCACCGTTGATCCGCGCCGTGCGTCGGCGTGGTGACGAGGTCGCGCGTCGTGAGATCGAGCGCTTCTCGTCGCGGCTGTCGGACCTCACGCCGGACGAGCGCGAGGCCGTCGAGGCGATGGCCCGCGGTATCACGGCCAAGCTGCTGCACGATCCGATCATCGCGATCAAGGAACGCTCCGCATCGGGCGGAGAGCCCGAGCACGCTCGCGTGCTGGCCGAACTGCTCGGCCTCGACGAGCCCGAGCCCCCCACGGACGGTGGCGGATCCGGCGGCCTTCCCCCGTCGTGACCAACCTCCGCATCGGCACCCGGCGTTCGCCGCTCGCCCTGGCGCAGGCCGAGGAGATCCGCCTCAGGCTCGAGGCGACCGGCGTGCTCGCCGAGATCGTGCCCATGACGACATCGGGGGACGAGGGAGCGGAAGCATCATCGTCCCCGCAAGGGCTGAAGGGTCTGTGGATCGACACGATCCTCGACGCGCTCGAGGCCGGCGACATCGATCTGGCCGTGCACTCTGCCAAGGACCTGCCGGCCGATGAGGACGAGGGCTTCACGATCGCCGCCGTGCCCGAGCGCGAGGACCCGGGCGACGTGTTGGTCAGCCGGGAGGGGGCGACACTGCCGGCCGGAGCGTTGATCGGCACGTCGAGCCTGCGCCGCCGGGCCCAGCTCCTGGCCGGCTTCCCCGGTCTCGAGGTCGTCGAGCTGCGCGGCAACGTGCAGACCCGGCTGGGCAAGGTCGAGCGAGGCGAGGTCGACGCAGCCGTGCTCGCGGCGGCGGGACTGTCACGGCTCGGGCTCGAGCCCGAGCACGCCCGAGCGCTCCCCCTCGCGATGATGGTGCCGGCCCCAGGCCAAGGCTGCCTCGCGGTGCAGACGCGCGACGATGACGACGACACGATGGCGGCGGTCGCACCGCTCGACCATGCGCCGAGTCACCGTGCCCTCGACGCCGAACGATCGCTCATGTGGCGTCTCGGGGGCGGGTGCGCGCTTCCGCTCGGAGCCCATGCGGTGGTGGGCGCCGAAGCCATCTCGCTCTCGGCGATCGTCGCCACCCCCGACGGCACCACGGTGCTCAGGGTGCAGGCCGAGGGGGGCACGCCCGAAGATGCGGCCGAGGCCGCCGCCAAGGAGCTGATCGAGCTGGGAGCCGAGCGCATCCTCGCCGAGGCCGAGGCTGAGGCCGGGCTCGATTGAGCGTGGCCCGCCGGTCGACCGCGAGCCGCCCGCTCCGAGACCGGACCGTGGTGGTCACGCGCCCGGCCGACCAGTCGGCGCCGTTGGTGTCCGGGCTCCGACGCCTCGGCGCCCGAGCGATCGTCGCTCCCGCGATCGAGATCGTGCCGGCGCGATCGGCAGCGCTCACGGCGGCGCTTCGTGAGCTCGAGCGCGGCGCGTTCTCGTGGATGACGCTCACCAGCCGGGCGACCGTCGACATGTTGGCGGCGCGGCTTCCCGGCCCGAGCGCGATCGCCGGCACGAAGGTGGCAGCGATCGGCGACGGCACGTCGGCGGCCTTCCGCCGATGGGCGCGCCGACCACCCGATCTCGTGCCGGCAACGTTCACCACGGCCGGGCTCGCTCGCGCGTTCCCTCGAGGGTCGGGGCGGGTGCTCTGCCCGAGGGCCGACATCGCCCCCGACGGGCTCGAGGACGCACTCGCCGCGAGAGGATGGTCTCCGACCCGGGTCGATGCGTACCGCACGCGCATGCCCGCGACCCTGCCGGCCGAAGCACGACAGGCGCTGCGATCGGGCGCCGTCGACGCGGTCACGTTCACGAGCGCTTCCACCGTGCGAGGGTTCGTCGGCGCCCTGGGGCCGGTGAAGGGCTCGCCTCGGGTCGTGTGCATCGGGCCGGTGACGGCGGCGGAAGCGCGCGCTCGCGGGCTCACGGTGCACGCCGTCGCCCGTCCCCACACCATCGACGGGGTCGTGGATGCCGTGGTGCGCGTGCTGACCCGATGACCGCGCTGGCACGCCGGCGCCGGGCCCCGCTACGCTTGCACCCATGAGCTTCCCCCGCCAGCGGATGCGTCGGCTCAGACGCACTCCGGCCATGCGCGCCCTGGTGCGAGAGGCACGCCTGCACACCGACGACCTGATCATGCCGCTGTTCTGCAAGCAGGGGATCGACGAACCCGTGCCGATCACATCGATGCCGGGTCAGTTCCAGCACTCGCTCGAGACGCTGCGCAAGGAAGCCGTGACCGTCGCCGAATCCGGTGTGCGGGCGTTCATGGTCTTCGGCGTGCCGGCGACGAAGGACGCCGAGGGCTCCGAAGCCTGGAACCCGCGGGGCGTCGGTCAACTCGCGATCCGCGTCCTGCGTGAGGAGTTCGGCGACGATGCGGTCGTCATGAGCGACCTCTGCCTCGACGAGTACACCGACCACGGACACTGCGGCGTGCTGAACGACCGCGACGAGGTCGACAACGACGAGACCCTCGAGCGGTACCGGCGCATCGCGCTCGCGCAGGCCGACGCGGGGGCGCACGTGGTGGCGCCCAGCGGCATGATGGACGGACAGGTCGCAGCGATCCGCGATGCGCTCGACGGCGGCGGGTCGCGACGACGTCGCGATCCTCGCCTACGCGGCGAAGTTCGCGAGCGCCTTCTACGGTCCGTTCCGAGAGGCGGCCGAGGGAGCCCCGAGATTCGGCGATCGCACCGCCTACCAGCAGGATCCGGCCAACGCCGACGAGGCCCTGCGTGAGATCCGGGCCGACATCGACGAGGGCGCCGACATCGTGATGGTGAAGCCGGCCGTGCCCTACCTCGACATCGTGCACCGCGCCAAGTCGGAGACTGGCTTCCCGATCGCCGCCTACCACGTGAGCGGCGAGTACGCCATGCTGAAGGCCGCCGCGGCCAACGGCTGGCTCGACGAGCGCCGCACCGTGCTCGAGACCCTCACGTCGATCCGGCGCGCCGGCGCCGATCTGATCCTCACCTACCACGCGAGCGACGCGGCTCGCTGGCTCGGCGAGGACCGCTGACCGAGCCTTCGGGGCGGAGACCGCCCGTCGGGGCCGCGGCTACCATCTGCGCCTGATGCCCACGTCCCGATCGGAGGAGCTGTTCGAGCGCGCTCGATCGGTGATCCCGGGCGGCGTGGACTCGCCGGTGCGCGCGTTCGGAGCGGTCGGCGGCTCGCCCCTGTTCGTCGAGCGGGGCGAGGGCGCGTACGTCGTCGACGTCGACGGGAACCGCTACGTCGACTTCGTGCAGTCCTGGGGCGCCCTGCTGTTCGGGCATGCCCGCGCCGAGATCGTCGAGGCTGCCGCCGCCGCGGCCTCCAGGGGCACGTCGTTCGGAGCACCGACGCTGGGCGAGGTCGAGCTGGCGGAACGCATCGTCGACGCCGTGCCTGGGGTGGAACAGGTCCGGCTCGTGAGCAGCGGCACCGAGGCGGCGATGAGCGCGATCCGGCTGGCGCGCGGCGCCACCGGCCGTGACCTGCTCGTGAAGTTCGACGGCTGCTATCACGGGCACTCCGACTCGCTGCTCGCCAACGGTGCGGGAAGCGGGCTCGCGACCTTCGGCATCCCGTCGTCGCCCGGCGTGACCGAGGGGGCCGCGCGCGACACCCTGAGCGTGCCCTTCAACGATCTCGACGCCGCGTCGGCGCTCTTCGACGAGCGAGGCGGCGACATCGCGGTCGTCATGGTCGAACCGGTCGCCGCGAACATGGGCGTGGTGCCGCCCCGGGCGGGCTTCCTCGAGGGGCTGCGGGCGCTCTGCGACCGGCATGGAGCGCTGTTGGCCTTCGACGAGGTGATCACCGGCTTCCGCATCGACTACGGGGGGGCGCAGTCCCGGTACGGGGTGACGCCCGACATCACGGTGCTCGGCAAGATCATGGGCGGGGGGTTCCCGTGCGCGGCGTTCGGCGGCAGCGCCGAGCTCATGGCCCGCCTCGCACCCGAGGGGCCCGTCTACCAAGCGGGCACCCTCAGCGGGAATCCGGTCGCCGTCGCCGCCGGCATCGCGGCGCTCGATCTGGCGAGGACGACCGACCCGTACCCCGGTCTCGAAGCGACCGCCGACGCGCTCGTCGAGGGCATCGGCGTCGCGTTCGAGGCCTCGGGTATCCCGGTCACCATCAACCGGGCCGGGTCGATGTTCAGCGTGTTCTTCACCGGGGCGGCTGGGTCACCCGTGAGCGACTTCACCGAGGCTCGAGCCGCGGATCACGCGAGGTACGGACGGTTCTTCCACCACATGCTCGATCACGGCGTCGCGTTGCCCCCCTCGGGGTACGAGCTGTGGACCCTGGGCACGGCGCACGGCCCCGAGGAAACGGAGAGAACCCTCGGGGCCGTGGCGTCGTTCCGGGACTGACGCGGCAGGTGGGCCGGTCCCGGAGTCGCCCCCGACGACGGACGGGCAGTCGGACGCCGGAGACGCTCTCAGATGGGCGGGCCTGGTACCGCTAGGCGACCGCCGCCTCGGCGAGCTGCGGCGCTTCGCTCACGTCGACGCGCTCCACCCTGGTCGCGAGGCAGAACGTGCCGATCACGCGGTCGAGCGCGTCGTGGGTCGGCGCGACCCGGCATCGCACGGTGACCCGATCGCCCTCCAGGGTGAACGAGGCGGTCTCGCCGTTGAGGGCCGCCACGTGGGCGTCGAGCAGCTCGAGGTTCGGTCCGTCCATGCCGAAGACCGCGATCAGGTCGCGGCCTTCCACCTTGGACCGCGGCAGACCGACGACCTCCGATGCCGCACCTGTGACCGTGCGGACCCGCAGCGCGGTGTCGGTGCTCCAGAAGAACACGGGACGACCTTCCGCCGCCGCTTCCATCGTGGCCGCACTCGAGAACCGCGAGTGCGGGGGCGGTGGCGCGGCTGGTGCCTGGGGGATCGGCACCGTGTCGGTGATGCCGAACAATTCCCACTGTCGCATCGATCTCACCCCTCCCGAGGTTCGAGTCCCGAGGTTCGGGGACGACTCGTTACCTTGTTTCGGGTAGTGCGGGGTGGTTTCCGCATAGGACCTTCGACGGTTCTTCGCGCATGGGTCGGATGGCCTAGGAAGGCGCCATCGGTCGGGGCGCTCGGCGGCTACGACCGACGAGGGCCGAGCGCCTTGTCTCGCACGATCTCCCGCACGCAGTGATGGCCCGGCAGGCCCGTGACGCCGCCACCGGCGTGGGTCGCGCTCGACGCCTGGTAGAGGCCGCGGATCGGCGTTCGGTAGTCCGCGTATCCCACGGCCGGCCGCATGTGGAAGAGCTGATCGACGGTGAGCTCGCCGTGGAAGATGTTGCCGCCGATCAGGTCCCACCCCTGCTGCATCTGCTTGGGACCGATCACCTGGCGCGCGAGCACCGAGTCCTTGAAGCCGGGAGCGGCGTCGTCCATGCGGTCGATGAGCCGGTCGGCGTAGGCGTCGAGATCGGCGGTGTGGTCGTCGTCGTCGTCGGCCCAATCGGCGGGCACCCACTGCGTGAACATCGACACCGTGTGGATGCCCTCGGGGGCGAGGGTCGTGTCGACCACGGTGGGGATCTCGGTGTCGCTGAACGGGATCGTGGCGGCCCTGCCGGCGCGCGCTTCCTGGAACGCCTGCTCGAGCTGCTCGTGGTCGTCGAGGAGCTCGATCGCTCCGCCGTGGATCTCGGGATCGAAGTCCGGGTTGGCCTTGAACGTCGGAAGCCGGTCGATCGCGAGGTTCACCTTGACCGTGCCGCTGCGCGTCTTCCAGTGTTCGATGTCGTGCACGAACGCGTCGGGAAGCTCGGTACGGTCCAGCTGCTGCAGGAACGTGATCTTCGGATGGCACGCCGTGACGACCAGCGGCGCACGGAGCTCCTCGCCGCCGTCGAGCACCACGCCGGTCGCCCGTCCGCTCGAGGTCGTGATCTTCGCCACGGGGGCGTTCACCCGCACCTCGGCGCCGAAGAACTTCGCGCTCTCCTCGCACGCCTGGGCGACCGCGCCCATACCGCCTTCCATGAAGCCCCACGACGCGACCTCACCGTCGCCGATGTCGCCGACGGAATGGTGCATCAAGACGTACGCGGTGCCGGGGGCGTCGGGACCGGCCCATGTGCCGATGATGCCGTTCACGGCCATGAAGCCCTTCATCTGGGGCGACTCGAACCAGCGCTCGAGCAGGTCGGTGGCGCTCATCGTGAACAGGCGGGTGATGTCGGCGACCGTGGCTTCGTCGACGTGTTTGCGCAGCTTCCATCCGAGCACACCGAGATCCCAGAGGTCGCGGACCTTCTTGGAGCCGACGTGGGGCGGCGTCTCCATGAGCAACGGACCGAGGATGGCCGCGATGCGGCCGATCCACTCGTAGAACTCGAAGTACGCGTCGGCGTCGCGCTTGGAGACCTGGGCGATCGACTCGCGCGTGATGCGGTCGTCGGTGTGCTGGATGATCGAGCGTCCGTCGCGCATCGGCATGTATCCCTGGCCGAGGGGAAGCAGCTTGAACCCGAACCGTTCCAGCTGCAGGTCGCGGCGCACGCTCGGCGGCATCAGCGACATCGTGTACGACAGCGTGTTGACCTTGACGCCGGGAAGCTCGTCGGGCCAGGGCTCCATCGTGTCGGCCGCCCCGCCCGTCTTGTGCCGCTTCTCGAGCACGACCGTGCGGGCGCCGTGCTTGGCCAGGTAGGCAGCGGCGACGAGCCCGTTGTGTCCTCCGCCCACCACGATCGCGTCGTAGCTGTTCACGTTGCCCATCGGTTTGAATCTCCGTTCAATCTCGGGTCGGCGAAGCGTACACCGTCACCGACCACGCTGGGTAGTGGGCCTGCCGCAACGGAACGCGCGTCACCTGCGACGATAGGAAGGCAGGCTGCGCGTCCCCGAAGGGAACGCGCAGCCCCACACGACCGACAGGGAGGTCCGACACCATGCACGAGTTCGCGACGTTCGGCGCCGGGTGCTTCTGGGGTGTCGAGTGGGTGTTCCGCCAGGTTCCCGGCGTGGTGGAGGCCGTCTCGGGATACGCAGGAGGATCCGTCGAGGACCCCGATTACCGACTCGTCTGCACCGGCACGACCGGTCACGCCGAGGTGGTGCGGCTGGAGTTCGATCCGGCGATCGTGCGCTACGAGCAGCTGCTCGAGGTGTTCTGGGCCATGCACGATCCGACGCAGCGCGACCGCCAAGGCCCCGACGTGGGCTCGCAGTACCGGAGCGTGATCTTCACGCACTCCCCGGAGCAGCGGAGCGCCGCCGAGACGTCCCGAGAGCGAGCGCAGGCGAGCTTCGACCGCACGATCGCCACCGAGATCGAGGAAGCCGGCACCTTCTACCCCGCCGAGGACTACCACCAGCGCTACTACGACACGACGGGGCACGAGCCGTACTGCCACGTGCTTCCTGCCGGCGTGCTCGAGCGCTTCGGCCTCGTCGGCACCGCCTGAGGCGGCCGCTCAGCCGTCTCGGAACCCCACGAGCCGGTGGGTTCCGTCGCAGAACGGCTTGTTCTCCGATCGGCCGCAGCGACAGAGCGTGACCCGGTTGCGGACCTCGTAGGCCTCGCCGTCGGCGGCGACGATCCTGACGCCACCACGCACCCAGAGGGGACCGTCACGCACGACCCCGATGCTCACGGGGAGCGCCGGCTCGAGCGGCTCGCTCGCCGGGCTCGGGTCGCATCTCGAGGGCGCCCGAGGGGCAGAGGCGCACCATCTGCATCAGTCGCTCGCGCACCGCCGGGTCGGCGGCCTTGTGGGCGAGTCGCTGCCACGTGGTGAAGCGGTCGGCGCAGAACCCCGCGTGCTCGCACGTCGAGGCGTCGTAGCTCACGGTTCCCTCGCCAGCCGCGACGTCACGACGCCGATCGGCGATCGCGCCACGGTCGGCCGTCTCCGCGCCGTCGAACGCGATGGACCTATGGGTGCCGTCGCAGAAGGGCTTCGACCCCGATCGTCCGCAGCGACAGAGCACGTACCGCTCGTCGGCTTCGTCGATCGGCTCGTCGGGTACCCACCCGACGGGCTCTCCGAACTCGGTCTCGACCTGCGCCGTGCGCGCGACCGGCACGCCTCCCCGCACGAGGTAGGGGCCGTCGGTGCGTACCCGGATCTCGCGGGCGGTCCTGGCCGTCGGGTTCGATCACGCCTTCCATGGTCGCGGGCCGCGCTCCGCATGTCACGTGCCCACGCTTGCGGCCCGGAGTGAGCGAGCCGGTATAGCATCGTCGAACGCATGTTCGATACGCTCAACGATGCCCAGCGCGATGCGGTCACCCACGGCGAGGGGCCACTGCTGGTGGTGGCCGGCGCCGGTACGGGCAAGACCACGACGCTCGCATCGCGTGTCGCGTGGCTCCTGGCCGGGGGGGTTCGGCCCGAACGCCTGCTGCTGCTCACGTTCAGTCGTCGCGCCGCGCGCGAGATGACGTCGCGGGCCCAACGCATCGCCGGGGCCCACGACGGAGACATCGACGCTTCCCGCATCTGGAGCGGCACCTTCCACGCGATCGGGAATCGCCTGCTACGGCTGCACGGACGCGCGCTCGGCCTCGACCCCGGGTTCACGGTGCTCGACCAGTCCGACGCCGCCGACGTGATGAACCTGCTCCGCGACGAGCTCGGGTACGCGAGCCGCGAGCGACGCTTCCCGCGCAAGGAGACGCTCGTCGGCATCTACTCCCGAACCGTCAACGCCGGAGAGCCCTTGAGCGATGTGCTGAAGCGCCGATACCCCTGGTGCCTCGAGGAGGCCGACGGCATCAGGCGCATCTTCGGCGCCTACACGGAGCGCAAGCGCGCCCAGCAGGTGCTCGACTACGACGACCTGCTCCTGTTCTGGAAGGCGATCGCGACCTCCGAGGCCACGCGCGCGCAGCTGGCCGGCATGTTCGATCACGTGCTGGTCGACGAGTACCAGGACACCAACGCGCTGCAGGCCGACATCCTCGAGGGACTCAGGCCCGAGGGCACCACGCGCAACCTCACCGTCGTCGGCGACGACGCGCAGTCGATCTACGGGTTCCGGGCCGCGACGGTTCGCAACATCCTGGAGTTCCCTGCGCGGTTCCCAGGGGCGGGGGTCGTACGCCTCGAGCAGAACTACCGGTCGACGCCGATGCTGCTCGCTTCCTCGAACGCGGTGATCGCGTTGAGCCCGCAACGTCACGACAAGACGTTGTGGTCGGCCCGGCGCGACGACCGAACCCCCACGTTGCAGACCTGCCTCGATGAGGCCGAGCAGTGTGACGCCGTCTGCGAGTCGGTCCTCGCGCATCGCGAGCAGGGAGTGCCGCTCAAGGAGCAGGCGGTGCTCTTCAGGGCCGCCCACCACAGCGACCACCTCGAGGTCGAGCTGACACGTCGGAACATCCCGTTCGTGAAGTACGGCGGGTTGAAGTTCATGGAAGCCGCGCACGTGAAGGACGCGCTCGCGATCCTGCGGGTGCTCGAGAACCCGCACGATGAGGTGGCGTGGTTCCGGGTGCTGCAGCTCCCAGACGGCATGGGTCCCGCCACGGCACGCCGGCTCATGGAGGCGATCGGCGTGCGAGCGGATCCGTCGGCGGGTCGGGGCAGATGTCTCCCCTCGCGCGATTGCTCGACGAGACCGTCGAGGTGCCGCGGAGCGCGGTCGAAGCGCTCCGACAGCTCCGGTCGGCGCTCCGCGGCTGCGCCGACGAGACCGTGCTCTCCCCGGCGGCCCAGATCGAGCGGCTGCGGGAGTTCCTCGACCCGGTGATCGCCGGGCGCTACGACGCGTCGGCCGCGCGCCTTCGCGACCTCGACCAGCTCGCCGCGCTCGCCGCCGGATACGAGTCGCGCGGGCGGTTCATCGCCGAGCTCACGCTCGACCCACCGTCATCGACCGGCGACCTCGCGGGGCCTCCGCTGCTCGACGAGGACTGGCTCGTGCTCTCGACGATCCATTCCGCCAAGGGCCTCGAGTTCGACGTCGTGCACCTCATCCACGCCGCCGACGGCATGATCCCGAGCGACATGGCGACCGGTGACGACGACGAGATCGAGGAGGAGCGCCGCCTGCTGTACGTGGCGCTCACCCGGGCGCGCGACGCCCTGCACGTCTACCGGCCGATGCGCTACTACCGCCGGCCCAGAGGTGACCCGCACTCGTACTCGCAGCTCTCGAGGTTCCTGGAGCCGCCCGAGGTCCGCGCAACCTTCGAGGAGATCGGACCCCGCGTCGACCCCTCGCACGAGGTCGTGGAACTCACCGGAACCGTCCGACGTCGACGCGTACCTCGCCGGCCTCTGGTCGGAGTAGCTCCGCCGACGCTGGCGGCGCTGGTAGCGTCGACCGCGTGGTCAACGAGGGGTCGGCACGCCGCGGAACGGGAGCGCTACGACGCGGTGCTGCTCGACCTGTACGACACGCTCGTGTGGAGCGACTGGTACTCGTGGCAGGGCCGCCTCGCCGACCGCCTCGGCATCTCACACGAGGCGCTCGGGCAGGCCTTCAACCGGACGCGTCCCGCACGCAGCACGGGCCGGCATGCCGACACCGAAGCGGACCTCACCGCGGTGCTCGCGGCTGCCGACGTCGAGCCGACGCCCGAGCTGCTCGCCGAGCTGATGCAGATGGAAGCCGAGATGGCCGCTTCGGTCCGGCTCTACGACGACTCCCTGGTGGTCGTCAGGGCCTTGCGGGACCTCGGCATGCCCACCGCGCTCGTGAGCAACTGCTCGCACAACACGCGGCCGATCGTCGACCGGCTCGGGCTCGAGCGGGAGTTCGACGCGGTGATCCTGTCGTTCGAGATCGGCGCGATGAAGCCCGACGCAGCCATCTATCGCGAGGCGCTCGCGCGCGTCGGCGACCCGGACCCAGCCCGATCGGTCTTCGTCGACGACCAGATCCGCTACTGCGACGGCGCGGCGGCGGTCGGGCTGCAGACGTTCGTGATCCTGCGCCCCGAGGAAGCGCTCGAGGGGCGGCCCACCGACATGAACGGGCATCGGCCGATCGATTCTCTGCGCCCCGCTGCTCGACACCGCCATCGCCTAGCCCCGGCGGCTGAGCACGACCAGCAGGATCGACGCGTACTGACAGACGGCCGCCGCGATCGTCGCGGCATGCCACACCTCGTGGTAGCCGAACGTGCGCGGCCACGGGTTCGGGCGATTCGTCGCGAGCACCAGCGCGCCGAACGAATAGATCAGGCCGCCTGCGACCAGCAGCACGGTCTCGGGCACGGTGAGACCACGCAGCAGCGCCGGAAGGCTCACGACGACGAGCCAGCCGAGCCCGATGTACATGAACCCGGAGAGCACGTGCAGATCGATGCGGTAGAGCTTCGTCGCGACACCGACGGCCGCTCCCACCCAGACGGCGAGGAGGACGGCCGTGCGCGAGCGTGCCGCGCAGGACCAGCAGGCAGAACGGCGTGTAGGTGCCGGCGATCAGCACGAAGATCATCGAGTGATCGAGGCGGCGCATGCGCGCGTAGGCCGCCTCGGTCCAGTCGCCCAGGTGGTAGGAGGCGCTCACGCCGAACAGCCCGATGAGGGCGAGCGCGTAGATCGACACCGCCACCCGCGCCGTGCGTCGGGAGCGAGCAGCACGAGCGCCAGCCCGGCGGGGATCGCGCCGATGAACGCGCTCTGGTGCAGCCGTCCGCGCAAGCGAGGTTTCGGCCGTTCGTGGATCGGGATCGCGCGGAGCGCCCGTCGGTCGGCCAGCGCGTCGAGGTCGCGGTTCGGGTTCGCCATCTCCAGTCCAAGCGTAGGCCACCTACACTTCGAAGCACTGCTCGACTGCGAGGAGCGAGACATGTCCGAGGCGATGGAGCGCGAAGGGTCCGGCAAGGGCAAGTTCCCCAAGAAGTCCTACGAGCGGGAGCTGTTCCGGCTGCAGGAAGAGCTCGTGAAGATGGAGCAGTGGGTCGCCGCCACGGGCGCGAGGGTCGTCGCGATCTTCGAGGGACGCGATGCGGCCGGCAAGGGCGGCGCCATCCAGCGCATCACCGAACACACGAACCCACGCGTCACGAAACACGTCGCCCTGCCGAAGCCGTCGGACCGGGAGCGCACCCAGTGGTACTTCCAGCGCTACGTCGAGGAGCTGCCGGCGGCGGGCGAGATCGTGCTGTTCGACCGCAGCTGGTACAACCGCGCCGGGGTCGAACGGGTGCTCGGGTTCTGCACCCAGGCCGAGTACTACCGCTTCCTGCGCCAGACACCGATCTTCGAACGGCTGCTCGTCGAGGACGGCATCATCCTGATCAAGTACTGGTTCTCGGTGAGCGACGAGGAGCAGGAACGACGGTTCGCCAAGCGCATCGACGATCCGCTCCGCCGCTGGAAGCTCTCCGAGACCGACCTGTACTCGCGCACGAAGTGGGTGGACTACTCACGAGCCAAGGACGAGATGTTCGTGCACACCGACATCCCCGAGGCGCCGTGGTACGTGGTCGATGCCGACAACAAGAAGAAGGCGCGCCTGAACTGCATCGCGCACCTGTTGTCGATGGTTCCCTACGAGGAGCGGCCGGTTCCCGAGATCGAGGTGCCCGACCGCCAGCGCGACGAGGGCTACGTGCGCCCACCACGGGATCTCTACACGTACGTGCCCGACCACGCCGACGAGCTGCTTCGCGCGACGAAGGACAGCGCAGACTGACCCTGGAGCCGATCGACACCCCTACCGATGTCAGATCGAGCCCGTTCACACCAGGTCGTCGAGGGCTTCCGCGACGGACTTGCGGATGCCCGTCACGAACGGGATCTCGACTTTGGTGTAGAGCCGAGCTCTGGTGTTCCGCAGCTCGCGGATCACGTCGACCAGGTGATCGGCCCGCTCGGCCTCGAACGCGAGGATCCACTCCCAGTCGCCCGAGCCCGAACCCGCTCGTGGTGTTCGCGAGCACCTGCGGGAACTCGCGACCGACGACCCCGTGCTCGCGCAGCAGCTCGCCCCGCTCCTCACGAGGCAGCAGGTACCACTCGGGCGTGCGCACGAACGGGTAGACGCAGAGGAAGGTCTCGGGCGGCGTGCCCTTCACGAACGCGGGCTGATGATCGGGCGTGAACTCGGCGGGCTTGACGGCGCCCATGAACGTCCACGTGAGATCCATGAGCCGCCCCGCACTGGTGCGCCGGAGCTCCACCAGGAACCGCTGCAGCTCCTGCGGCGAGTGCCCGACGAGCCAGAGCATCAGGTCGGCGTCGGCGCGGAAACCGACCGTCGAGTACGTGCCGCGCACGTCGACCCGGCCTTCCCACGCCTTGTAGAGGTTCTCGATCTCCTGGGCGGCATCGCGGAGATCGTCGGCCGCCGCGAGCTCGTCGCGAAGGTCCGGTGAGGCCATGAACACCGGGTAGAGCGCGTAGATCGTGTCGTGTCGGTCGGTCGCGTGCCGGTCATCGAACCGTCTCCTCGTGGTCGGTGGGTACGTGCGGCTCGCCGGCCGCGATGCGCTCCGCGATCGCGCCTGCGGCTCGCACGCAGTCGGGAACGCCCACGCCGTCGTAGGCCTGCCCGACCACGACGATACCGGCGGGGAGTGCGGCGCGGATGCCCGCCACGCGATCGAGGTGGCCGACCTCGTACTGCGGCATGGATGCGGGCCACCGCACCACGGCAGCGTGCTCGGGGGCATCGGGAAGGCTCACCACCGCCGCCAGGTGCCGGGCGCAGGCCTCGACGATCTCGTGGTCGTCGGCGTCGAGCACGTCTTCCTCGCCCACGGCGCCCACGTAGCAACGCACGACGGCCCGATCGCCGTACGCGTCGGAGGGCCACTTGCTGCTGAGCCACGTCGCCGCGGTCATCGGGGCCTTGCCGCGCGGCACGACGAACCCCGTGCCGTCGGGAAGCCCCGGCTGCGTGCCGGGCGGATAGACCATCAGCACGACTCCGGTCGACGCGTAGGCGATACGCGCGAGATCGGCCGCCACCGACGGGGCAACGCCGTGGAGCATGCGGGCGGTTTCGTGTGCGGGCGTCGTCGCGACGACGACGTCGGCCTCGAGCGAGTCTCCGGTCTCGAGCACGACGTGCCCCGGCGTGATGGCGGTGACCACCGCGTGCGTGCGCAGCCGATCGGCCGACGCGCTCGGCGAGCACGTCGGTGAGCCGATCGACACCACCGCGGGGCCGGGCGAACATCGGGCCGAGCTGCGAGCGCCGTGCGAGCTTCGACGTCGCCTGCGAGCCGCGGAACAGGCTCCCCTGCGCCCGCTCCCACGCGTGCAGATCGGGGAACGTCGCCCGCACGCTGAGTCGGTCGACGTCGCCCGCGTAGAGCCCGGCGAGGAGCGGAGCCAGCGCGAGATCGGTCGCCTCGTCGCCGAACCGGCGGCGCAGCAGTGAGCCCAGCGACTCGTCGTCATCGTCGCGGCGAGCGCGTCTGAGCAGGTCCTGCGCGGCACGGCGCCTGCCCGAGGCCGACAGGCCCGGGCCATCGCACGAGGTCTCCGATCTCGCCCGGGATGCCGAACGGAGCGTCCTTGATGAGCGGCACGAGGCCGGTATCGGTCCACAGATAGGCGCCGGTCGCGCCGGGCGACTCGAGCTCGATGCCGAGCTCCCGGCAGAGCTCGACCGCCCACGGCTTGCGGGCGAGGAAGGAGTCCGCGCCGGCCGGCACCATGAAGTCGCCGACCGTGACGCTGCGGAGCTTGCCGCCCGCGGCCGATCCGGCCTCGAGCACCGTCACGTCGATCTCCGGATCGGCCTGCATCAGGCGGTAGGCCACGGTGAGGCCGGTGACACCGCCGCCGACCACGACCACGCGGCGGGTTCGCGAGGCGCTCACGCGCCCGGCACCGTCGCGATGTGATCGCGAACGACCTCGGCGAGCACGTCGAGGTAGTCGGGGTCGGCATTCGGCATGCGGGTGCGAGCGAAGACGCAGACCCGCGCTCTCGGCGATGCCGCGGGCCTCGATGTCGAGGTCGTAGAGGATCTCGAGGTGGTCGGCGACGAAGCCCGCGCTGCAGACGAGCACGGCTCGATGTCCCTGCTCGGCGATCTGCTCGATGACGTCTTCTACGGGCGGGCCCCACCACGGGTCGGCGGTGCGTCCGGCGCTCTGCCAGGCGATGAGATGCCTCCCGAGGCCGAGACGCTCGGCCACGAGGTCGGCTGTGCGCTGCAGCCCGTCGCGGTAGCGGCAGGAGTCGTCGCAGTCACAGTGCTTGCACCGCTGGGTGCCGTCGTCGAGGGTGCGGACCGGCAAGCGAGTGGGCGCTGAAGATCACCACGGTGTCGTCGCGAACCTCGCCGGGCATCGCGTCGAGTGCTTCCCGTACCCGCTCGGTGAGGAACGCGATGAACGCCGGATGGTCGTGGTAGCTGCGCACGAACGTGAACACCGGCGTCTCGCCGTGGTCGTCGACGGCCTGGGCCACTCGCTCGACGTAGGTCTCGACCGACATGCCCGACCAGTGCGGCGCCATCACGATGCCGATACCTCGCTCGACGCCGTCGTCGCGCATCGCCTCCACGCCGTCGGTGATGAACGGTGGCGAGTGCTTCATGCCGAGGTAGGAGCGGAAGCGCGCGCCGAGTCGCCGTCGTTCAGACGATCGACGAGTCCCTCGGCCTGCGCGCGCGTCGTGTCGAGCAATGGGAAGACGTTCCCGATCGCCGCGTAGCGGTCCTTCAGCTCCTGCAGGTGCTCGGGGCTCGGGGCTCGGCCGCCTCTGATGTCGGTGTAGTACCGCTCGATGTCGTCGGGACCGGCGGCCGTGCCGTAGGCCATCACGAGCACCCCGATCGGCGAGGCGTCGCTCATGCGTTTGCTCCGTTCGGTCGCCCGGTGCACGAGCTCCACGACGCGGGCAAGCGTGTCGGGTGGCGTGTCGGGAAGCACGCCGTGCCCCAGGTTGAAGACGTGCCCGTCGCGATCGCCCACCCGCTCCAGGATGTCGCGTGACTTGCGTTCGACGGTCTCCCACGGCGCGGCGAGCACCGCCGGGTCGAGGTTTCCCTGCACGGCGCGATCGAGACCGACGCGGTTCCATCCCTCGTCGATCGGCACACGCCAGTCGATGCCGATCACGTCGCCGCCCGAGGCGGCCATCTCGGCGAGCAGCTCTCCCGTGCCGACGCCGAAGTGGATCACCGGCACGTCGTCGAGCTCCACGTCGAGGCCCGCGAACAGCTCACGCATATGCGGCTGCACGCTGCGCCGGTAGTCGTCGCGATCGAGGGCACCCACCCAGGAGTCGAAGACCTGCAGCGCCTGCGCGCCGGCTTCCGCCTGCGCCACCAGGTGCGGAAGCACGATCGCCACGAGGGCTTGCATGAGCTCGTGCCAGCTCGTCGGGTCACCGTGCATCAGCGCCTTCGTGCGCTCGTGGCTGCGGCTCGGGCCACCCTCGATGAGGTAGCTCGCGAGCGTGAACGGCGCGCCCGCGAACCCGATCAGCGGCACGTCGAGCTCCTTGCGGAGCAGGCGGATCGCCTCGAGCGCCTCGGGCACGTCGCGCTCGGGCTCGAGCGGTCGTAGCCGGCGCACGTCGCGCCGGGCGCGGACCGGCGTCTCGACGATCGGACCCGTGCCCGGCTCGATGCGAACGTCGATGCCGACACCTGCGAGCGGCACCATGATGTCGCTGAACACGATCGCGGCGTCGAGGTCCATGCGCCGGAGCGGTTGCAGCGAGATCTCGACCACGGCCGCGGGATCCTTGCACGTCTCGAGGATGTCGCGGTCGCCGCGCAACTCGCGGTACTCCGGCAGGTAGCGGCCGGCCTGACGCATGAACCACACCGGCGTGCGATCCACCGGCTGACGGCGGCACGCGCGCAGGAACCGATCGCGGAAGGGGGCCGAGCTCACGCTTCCAGTCTACGGAGCGCCGCGACGCCAACCCTCTGCGTCTCGATGGATAGGGTTGCCGCTCGGGAGGTGACCGACATTGGCCGGGAGGTTGCAGGGCAAGCGGGTGGTGGTGCTGCTGGCGGAAGGCTTCGAGGACCTGGAGTTCCACGTACCGCTGATGCGACTCCGGGAAGAAGGTGCCGACGTGACCGTCGCCGGGCTCACGACCGACGAGGTCGCAGGCAAGCACGGCCTGCTTGCCGCCGCAGACGTCACCGTCGACGAGCTCGACGGTGAATCGTTCGACGCCGTTGTCGTTCCCGGAGGATGGGCCCCCGACAAACTCCGACGGTACGACTCCGTGAAGGATCTCGTGCGCGGCGCGCATGAACGCGGGGCGATCGTCGCCATGATCTGTCACGCCGGCTGGGTCGGCATCTCTGCCGGCATCGTGAAGGGCGTGCGCGCGACGGGCTCGATCGCCATCAAGGACGACGTGGAGAACGCGGGCGCCACGTGGGTCGACGAGGCCGCGTTCCGCGACGGGAACATCGTCTGGGGTCGCGTCGTCGACGATATCCCCGACTTCTGCCGCGAGCTCGTGAGCGCGATCTCGGACGGCTGAGCGGGAGGAGTGGGATTCGAACCCACGAGCGAGTCGCCCCGCCAACAGTTTTCAAGAAGCTTCCCCCGCAAGCCATGATGCTCTGACCTGCGGCGATGCGTCCGGCGTCGGTCGCATCCATTGCCACTTCCGGGCCGGTTCGGTACCCGTTGGACGTCCAGGACCGTGCCCCCGACCGGAATCATCGGCGTATTCGCTTCGCCGCATCCCAGGCCCGAGCTGACGACTGAGAGGAACATCGACAGGGCCACGACCACCAGGGCGAACACGGCCAGCAGCGCAACGATGCCTACCACCCACCACCCCCACTCGGGGAGAAGGTCGCCCCCGACCGCTATCACCTGGAGGCGCATCGCGTCCACCAGAACTGGCCTACGTCCTGCATCTTCGCAGCCGAGCAGCCGTCTGCTCGTCAACCGGCACGTCGGCGAACATGACCTGCTGACGCATCTCGCCGTCACGAAATGGCCGTGCAGGGAAATGGTGTGGGCTGTCCATGTCGCAACCATCGGTGCGACAAGCGAATGACTCAAGGTGAAGCCGGGCTGCCTGTCGAATCCGGTTCGGTACCCGATTGGGTACCCGCATCGCGGACGAAGGCGTCGGTCCGCCCCGAATGGATCAGTTCGGGGTGCATACGTGCAGGTCAGCGGCGGGAGGAGTGGGATTCGAACCCACGAGCGAGTCGCCCCGCTAACGGTTTTCAAGACCGTCGCCTTCGTCCGCTCGGCCATCCTCCCGTCGGGAGCCTACCGATAGATCTCCTTGCTCCGCGACGACATCGCAGTAGACGAAGCTGCCGCGGGCGACGACCTCGCCCGTCCGACACCCGATGGCCTCCCGGAAGTTCGGTGCATCCGAGACGAACGTGTGGAATTCGCCGTTCTCACCGCACGGATCGATGCCACTCGGAAGATCGGCCAGGAACGACTCATCGAACGCGCGGCCCACGAAGGAACGATCGAGGACTCGCGGATCGACACACACGACGGTCGCCCGCAAGCCCGACGCCAGCATCTCCTCCGCAAGCTGCCTGGTGTCTCTGCCCCAGAGCGGGAACACTCCACGCATGCCCAGTTCTGCGAGACGCTTCTCCCGGTGGGCTCGGACATCCGCCAGGAACAGGTCGGAGAACGCCACGTGGTCGATGCCGGCAAGGAGCTCCGCGGTGAGGGCCGATGCCATGCGCTGTTCGTAGACCTCATTCGCACATGCGGGCGGGATCCTCACCTTGATCAACGGCAGACCGACCGCATCCGCTTGCCGATCCAGGAGCGCCTCCCGGACTCCTGACATGGTGACGCGGTCGTAGCCTTCGGTGATCGTCGTGAGGAGGGAGCGAACCTCGAACGCGGGATCGTGGAGCAGTGTCCACAACCCGAAGGCCGAGTCCTTCCCCGCGCTCCACGAGAACACGACAGGCGTGGCCATGCTCCGAATCTAGCCGCGTTCAGGGGCTCGTCCACCGAGCGGCGTGGCGCCGCGCTCATGCTCGATGCTCGCACGGGGTACCGTTCGCACCCAGATAGAAGGAGGAGCGATGGAACCGCTGTCAGGTCTGGTGGTCGCACGAGCCGACACCGAGGAATGGGAGTCGGACCCGGAGGTTCCGGGCACCGAGATGCACGAGCTCGTGCATGACGGTCCGATCCAGGCAGGCATCTCGAAGATCTCCGGCAGCCCGGGTCCTATGACCTGGACCCCGGAGCAGCGTGAGGTCGCGGTCGTGCTTGAGGGCTCGGTCCGGATCGAGTTTCCCGAGGGCGGCGACGTCACGCTCGGCGTTGGGGACGCGTTCACGATCCCAGCCGGGATGACGACCACGTGGCACGTCACCACACCGTTCAAGGAGATGTGGGTCCTCGCCGAGACACCCGCCGGCGCCGACGGCGGATAGGAGCTGAGCGCTCAATCGCGGTGGTCGGGGCCGTCCGAGACGAGCTCCTTCGTCACGTTGACGGCGACGGCCACCACGGGCACGGCGAGCAGGGTGCCGGCGAAGCCGAACAGGGCCCCACCCGCCACTACGCTGACCAGGATCGCGGCGGGATGCAGGCTGAGCGCCCTGCCGTAGACCCACGGCGCGAGGAAGTCGTTGTCGAGCTGTTGCACGACGATCGCCACGACGGCGACCACCGCGGCGGTCGTCACCCCGCCTGTGACGAGGCCGACCAGCACGGCGATGAGGCCTGCGACGATCGCCCCGACGATCGGCACGAACGCCGCCACGAACGTGACGACCATGACCGGTCCGACGAGCCCGCCGCCCGACAGCAGCAGCGCGAGACCGATCGCGATCGCCTCGATGACACCCAGCGCTGCCGCTCCGCGGATGTAGCCGCCGAGCGTCCACCATCCACGCTCTGCTGCTCGCCGGTAGGCCGCGCGTCGTTCGGGACGGACCCGATCGCTCGCCCAGGCTGCGAGCCTTGAGCCGTCGCGCAGCATGAAGAACGTCAGGAACAGCGCCAGGAACAGCCCGGCGATCACTTCCGCGACCAACGTCGCTCCGTCCGCGAATCGACCATCGGACGCGCTGAACAGCCCGGCCAACCGCTCGCGGGCACGGTCGCGAAGACGATCGATCGCCTCGCGGGAGACGTCGAAGGGGCTTTCGTCGACGAGCCAGTCCTGCACGTCGTCGATCGCCTGAGACACGGTCGGACCGAGCGTGCCCAACTCGCCCGCGATCGATGGCACGATCAGCGTGAACAGCCCCGTCAGCAACAGCAGGAACACCGCCAACGTCGTGATGGCCGCCAAGCCCGGCCTCCATCCGCCCACGTCGCAGGGCGTTCGAGATCGGCAGCAGCAGCCGGGTGAGGAACGTCGCGATCGCGAGCGGCACGACCACCGGCGCCAGCCGCTGGATCAGCCACAAGCCGCTCAGGGCCACGATGCCGATGACGATGAGACGCCAGCTGTAGCCTGCGAGCCACTCGACGCGCGGATGCACCCGTCGAGGTTCCGTGCTCACGGAGTCACGATCGTTCGTTCCTCGGCTGCCATCATCGCTCGAAGACGTAGCGACTCTCCGTTGAGATCGGGACCCACGAGGATCGATAGCGTCAGGAACAGCCACAGTAGCAGCGAGACCACGCGCGCGGCGGCGGCAATCGAGGCATCTTGCCGGATGTCGTTTCGGAAAAGATCGACGGGGTACCAGCTATAAGAGGCGACTGGCCCGTAGTCGTCCAGGATAGGAAGGTTCCCATGAAGCGAGCACTGACAGCGATCACCGCTGCTCTCGTCTTGTCGCTGGGCACCGTGTCGGTCGCCGCCGCACAGGACACCGGCACCGATGTGGTTGAAGAGGCGACGAACGATGACGGAGATACCGGACTGCTTGGCCTGCTCGGCCTTGTCGGTCTAGCTGGTCTCTTCGGCTTGAAGCGACGTGACGACCACCGCGTCGATCACGACACCACGGACCGCAACCTCGCGGACCGCGACCGCTCCACCGTATGACGTCGAGCACGAACACTCACGACGACGCTCGTACGGAGGCACCTCCACACACGATAGGGGAAGAGATGGCAACCACAGAAGAGACGATCACCCAGCTGCAGGACGAGATCAAGGGCCTTGAAGTGGGCCAGGCCGTGCAGGGTGCGACCCTCGCCGGGGCGCAGGCCACGCAGGCAGCTGCGCACGCCGGAACCTGGAGCACGATGCTCTCCGGGGCAGCTGGCCTGGTTGTAGGGATGTTCCTCGCGGTCTTCCTGACGAACACGGGCCGCCGCTAAACCTGCACTGCGCAAGCAGCACCGAGAGGAACGACCGCGGAGATCTCCGCGGTCGTTCCTCTGTTCCGACTACCCCATTCCTGACTCGAGCGTGGCTATCGGTTCGCTCGCCGGAGGGCACGGCTAAGATTGCCGGTCCGCGGCTTCCGGAGGGTCGATGGAGAGCGAGCACAGTGGCGAGCAGATGACCGGGGCCGCACGTCTCGGGGTCGCGCCGGACACGAACGGCGTGCTGCCGAGCCAGCTGCTCCGACGGGCGGTCGACCTCGGCATGATCGACGCCGGCGAGTACAAGGTGCCCGCTGCGAACATCCAGCCGGCGAGCCTCGACCTGCGGTTGGGCGAGGTCGCCTATCGCATCCGGTCGAGCTTCCTGCCCGACACCCGGCCGGTCGAGGTGAAGCTCAAGGACTTCCTCGTCGATGAGCTCGACCTGCGCCGCGACGGGGCCGTGCTGGAGACCAACCGGCCATACATCGTGCCGCTGATCGAGCAGCTCGATCTTCCCGCCGACATCAGGGGCAAGGCCAATCCGAAGAGCTCGACCGGGCGCCTCGACGTGTTCACGCGAGTGATCACCGACCAGAGCTACCGCTTCGACGAGATCAACGCCGGATACCGAGGCCAGCTCTACCTCGAGATCGTGCCCCTGTCGTTCACCGTGCGGGTGAAGCAGGGGCTCGCGTTGAACCAGCTCCGCCTGTCGATCGG
The DNA here is from genome assembly GCA_963790335.1 of uncultured Actinomycetes bacterium. GTDB lineage: Bacteria > Actinomycetota > UBA4738 > UBA4738 > HRBIN12 > JAOUEA01. Next base: position 387,508 of record CAWBOB010000008.1, read on the forward strand.
CCGTTCGAGGCTGGGAGACGACGAGATCGGTGCGCTGCACGCCGAGCATCGGCTCCTGTACCGCGATGGGCAGCCGGTACCCGACGCCGATCTCGCCGTGTCGGACGGCTTGTTCCTCGGCCTCGATCTGCGCGGCGACGAGGCCGGTCGCGTCGGCTACCGCGCTCGCGACTTCGCTGCGCCGCTCGAGATGAGCCGCGTCCGCGACTACTCTTGGCAAGACTACTGGGATCCGGTCATCAGGGAGGAAGGCGACCGCATCATCCTGGCGCCCGAGCGCTTCTACCTGCTGCTGTCCCAGGAAGCCGTGCGCATCCCCCCGGGGTACGCCGCGGAGATGACGGCGTTCGACCCGACGAGCGGCGAGCTGCGCACCCACTACGCGGGCTTCTTCGATCCTGGCTTCGGGTTCGATCCCGACGATCGGTTCCTCGGATCCAGGGCCGCGCTCGAGGTCCGGGCGCACGACGTACCCTTCGCGATCGAGCACGGCCAGCGTGTGTGCCGCCTGTCGTTCGAGCGCATGATCGATCGGCCCGACGTGCTCTACGGCCAGGGCCTCGGTTCCGCCTACCAAGGCCAGGTCGACACCCTGAGCAAGCACTTCACGCAGGTCCCTCCCGCCCCCGCCGAGCCATGAGCTTCCCGACGCGACGACCTCGCGCTACCCTCCACCCGTGACCGAGACCCCCCGGCTTCCCGACCACGAGCTCGTCTTCAGGCGCATCGTCGAAGACTCCCCGGCAGCGGTCATGCTGCTGACCAGCGAGTCGAACCCCCGTGTGCTCTATGCGAGCCCCCGGGTGGAGCAGATCTCGGGGTTCCCACCCGGCGAGCTGCTCGAGCATCCCGAGCTGTGGTTCAGGCGCATGCACCCCGACGGTCGAGCCGAGACCGGGAACAAGTGGGCATCGTCGGTGGTGAGCAGGACCCGGTTCGAAGCCGACTATCGGTTCCAGCACCGCAACGGGGAATGGCGATGGTTCCGCGAGACGTCCACACCGATGTTGGGAGCCGACGGCTCCGTGCAGTACCGGCAGAGCTTCATCGAGGACATCTCCCCGGAGCGGTTCGCCTACACGCAGGCGGAACGCTCCGAGGCTCGCTACCGCTCGCTCGTCGAGCGGCTGCCGGTGGTGGTCTACGTCGATTCCGACGAACCACGACCGCGGAGCCTGTACGTGAGCCCCAATGCTCGCGCCATGCTCGGCTACGACCCCGCCGACTACCTCGCGGACCCCGACCTCTGGTTCACCTCGATGCACCCCGATGATCTCGACCGGGTGCGCGAGACGTGGGCCGAGTGCATCGCGACGAGGCAACCCTTCCGCGCCGAGTACCGCGACATCAAGCCCGACGGCAGCGTGGTGTGGGTCCGCGATCACTCGATGGTGGTGGAAGGCAGCGACGGCGAGGGCGCGTTCTGGCAGGGCGTGCTGTTGGACATCACCGCCGAGCGAGAGGCGACGGTCATGCTGGATCGCTCCGAGGCTCGCCACCGCGAGCTGATCGAGCACCTTCCGGTGATCGTGTACGTCGATGCCTACGGGCCGTCGCAGGGAAGCAGGTACGTGAGTCCCAACGTCATCGACGTGTTGGGGCACGCCGCTGAGGAGTACGTCGCCGACACCACCATGTGGTTCCGCACGCTGCACCCCGAGGACCGCATCGCGGCGCACGCGGCGTGGTCCCACGGTTGGGAGCACCGCACCGGATGGAAGGTCGAGTACCGGTTCCTGCACCCCGACGGGCACGAGGTGTGGGTGCGCGACGAAGCGAGCATGGTCATCGACCCTTCCACCGGCGAGCCGACGTGGCAGGGGGTCATCGTCGATCTGACGACCGCCCGCCAGACCGAGGCCGATCTCCGGGCCTCGGAGCGTCGCTACCGCGTGCTCGTGGAACAGGTGCCCGCGGTCATGTACGAGATGGGCCCCGATGACGAACGCCGGACCTTGTTCGTGTCGCCTCACGTCGAGGAGATCCTCGGCTACCCACGCGAGGAGTGGCTCGACCAGCCCGACATCTGGGTGGAGCTGTTGCACCCCGACGACCGTGAGCGGGAGCTCGCCGCCCACGACCACCACAACACGACGGGTGAGTCCTGGAAGCGCGAGTACCGGCTCATCGCCAGCGACGGGCGGCAGGTGTGGGTCCGCGATCATGCCGAGCTCGTGACCGACGAGGACGGCTCACGGTGGCTCGGCGTCATGCTCGACATCTCGCCCCAGAAGGAGATCGAGGCCCTGCTGCTACTGGCCAACGACGAGCTGGAGATGCGCGTGCTCACCCGCACCACCCAGCTCGAGGACGCCAATCAGATGATGGCGCTCGAGGCGGGCGAGCGACGCCAAGCGGAGCATCGGCTCCTGCAGACCGAGGAGCGGTTCCGGACCCTGGTCGAGCACATGCCGAGCGTGGCCTACACGTGGCACGCGCCAGCGGTCAGGCGACGAGCGCGAGCCGAGGCAGACCTACACGAATCCCCGCATCGAGGACCTGCTCGGCTTCACCGTCGACGAATGGGAGGGCGATCCGCACTTCTGGCAGACGCGCATCCACCCGCACGATCTCGACCGCGTGCTCGCGGCGTCGCGGCGCTCGACCGAGACCGGCGAGCTCTTCAACGAGGAGTTCCGATACCTCGCGAAGGACGGCCACGTGGTATGGGTGCTCGAGCGGGCGGCGCTGCTGAACCGCGACGAGCACGGACGGCCCGAGTTCTTCCAGGGACTGATCCTGGACATCACGGCCCGCAAGCAGGCAGAGGAGAAGGCCGACGCAGCGGAAGAGCGGTTCCGCATGCTGGCCGAGGGCGGACCGCTCGTCGTCTTCGAGTTCGCGGTGACCCACGGCGATCGACGAGCGTTCGAGATGCACTACATCAGCCCGTCGGCGGACGAGCTGCTCGGGGTGAAGCGGTCCGGATGGGAACGCTCCCTGGAGGGTCTGCTCTCGATGGTGCATCCGGACGACCGCGAGCGGATGGCTCGTGTCGCCGACGATGTCTTCGGTTCGGGTGAGGTGTGGGCCCACGTCTTCCGACTGATCGCCGGCGACGGCCGGGTCGTGTGGGTCCTCGTGCGCGGACAGGCGATCGAGCGGGACGAGCATGGCCGGCCGAGCCTGTTCCAAGGGGTGCTGATCGACGTGACCGAGGACGCCGAGCTCCACGCCGCGCTGGAGGCGTCGGAGGCGACGTTCCGCTCGCTCGTCGAGACGATGCCGGCCGTGCCGTGGATCGAGGCCGTCGACCGCGAGACCGGCACGTCGCGCTTCACGATGATCGGTCCGCAGGTCGAGGACCTGCTGGGATACTCGGGCGACGAGCTGCTCGCCGAGCCCGACCACTGGACCCGCCTCGTGCATCCCGACGACCGGGAGCGCGTGATCGCTGCCAGCGATCACAGCAACCGCACGGGGGAGCCCTGGAACGAGCTGTACCGCGTCATGCACCGCGACGGGTCGGTGCGGTGGATCCTCAGCACCGCGCGGACATCGAGCGACGAGGGCAGACCGATGTGGCATGGCGTGACGATCGACGTCACGAGCCACATGGCCCGAGGATCGATGTCGCTTCGGGCCGCCGAGGCGGTCGAGCGCGACCGGGTCTGAGCGACCGATCAGGACCCGGTCGGACGCAGCTCGCGCACCCGTTCGGGAAGGTAGGGGTGCAGCTTCTCGGGCATCGCGACCGAGCCGTCTGCCCGCTGATGGTTCTCGAGCAGCGCGATCAACGTGCGCCCGATCGCGGTGGCCGTGCCGTTCAACGTGTGAGGCACGCCCATCGTGCCGTCGGACGCCCGCATCCTGGTCTTCGCGCGACGGGCACCGTAGTCGGTGTAGTTGGAACACGACGTCATCTCGCGGTACCGCTGCTGGCCGGGCAACCAGGCTTCGATGTCGTACTTCTTCGCCGCCGCACTCCCGAGGTCGCCCGCGGCGATGTTCACCACCCGGTACGGCAGCTCGAGGTTGCCGATGATCTCCTCCTCGACCGAGACCAGGAACTCGAGCTCGTCCCAGCTCGAGGAGGGATCGCTGAACGCGAACATCTCGACCTTGTCGAACTGGTGCACGCGGAACATGCCACCCATGTCCTTGCCGTAGGTGCCGGCCTCCCTGCGGAAGCAGGTCGAGTAGCCCGCGTAGCGGACCGGCAGCTCGCCGTGGTCGAGGATCTCACCCATGCGGAGCGCGGCCAGCGAGACCTCGGACGTGCCGACGAGGTACAGCTGATCCGAATCGGTGCGGTAGATGTTGGCCTCGTCGGTCGGGAGGAAGCCGGAGTCGTACATCGCCTCCTCGCGCACGAGCACGGGCGGGATCACGGGCACGAATCCCTTGCCGGCCAGGATGTCCATGGCGTGGCGCATCAGCGCGAACTGCACGAAGACCAGGTCGCCGAGCAGATAGACGAAGCGCGACCCGCTCGTGCGCGCCCCTCGGTCCACGTCGAGCACGCCGAGCATCGTGCCGAGCACGACGTGGTCGCGCGGCTCGAAGTCGAAGTCGGGGGGCTCGAGGTGGCGGCGCACCTCGACGCGCGTCGTCGTCGGTGAAGCCGTCGGGCGCGCTCTCGTGCGGAAGGTTGGGGGTCGCGGCGAGCAGGGCGGACAACGCCTCGTCGGCTTCGGCGAGCTCGGGCTCGACCTGCTTCAGCTCGGCCGAGACGCGGGCGACCTCGGCGATGCGTTCCTGCTTCTCGTCGCCCTCGGCCTGCCCGATCGCCTTCGACGCCTTGTTCTGCTCCGCGCGCAGCTCGTCGACCTTCGTGGTGAGGGCTCGCCGGCGCTCGTCGGCGGCGAGCAACTCGTCGACCGCGTCGCCCAGGTTCCGTCGGGCGAGGGCAGATCGGAACCGTTCCGGGTCGTCCCTGATGGCCCTGATGTCGAGCATGCCGGCGCTCCTATCGCTTCGGCGGAGGCTCGGCGTCCTTGCCCTGGCCCTGGCCTTGGGGTTGCGGCTGCTGCGAGGAGCCACCGTCCATGATGCTCTGGCCGTGGAAGAGGCCACCTTCCTCCACCACCAGGGTCTTCGAGGTGATGTTGCCGTCGATGCGGCCGCCGCGTGCGAGGTGCGCCCTCGACTTCACGATGACGTTGCCCTTGAACCGTCCGGCCACGCTCACGTTCTGAGCCCTGATGTCGGCTTCCACCTGGCTCTGCGGTGAGAGCGTGACGTCGCCGTCTGCGTTGATCTGGCCCTTGACCTGGCCGTCGATGCGCAGGTTGCCTGCCGAGACCACGTTGCCCTCGAGACGCGCGCCGGCCCCCACGATCGTGACCTCACCGTCGTTCTCAGCCATGGCGCCTCCTTGGTCTCGTGCGCGTCTGCCCGCGCCGGGGTCGTGGCCGGTCGGAGCCGTCGCAGCCACCGGGTCGGCGGCCTCGTCGTCGCGGCGGAAGATCATCGCGCCTCCACCGGTTCGGCCTCGGGCGCCATCGCTCGACGGATCGCTTCGTCTTCCTCGGTGGACAGGTTGTAGGAGCTCGTGCGCCGGGTGACCGGCTTGGCGTAGACGCGGGTCTCCTGACGGCCGTTGATCGATGTGATCACGACTCCGGTTCCCTGCTCGTCGAGCATCGCGCATGAGAACGACAGCCGGCCGCCCACGTCCTCGAAGGCGTCGAAGCGAAGCAGTGCCACATGACGCACGCTGCCGTCGATGAGCGCCTGCTGCTTGCGATCGGTCGTGTGCAACGTGCGGGCAGCATGCTCGAGCCGCTCGATACGCTGCGCCTGATCGGTCAGCACCCCGCGCAGGGCATCGCTCATCTGCACGGATCCGGACTGGGCCCTGGGCTGCCGCTTGCCCGAGCCCGCGATCGAGAACACGATCGCGAGCACCGAGAGCCCGATCGCGACGAGCGCGATCAATGTGAGGGTGTCGTCGGACAGGGTCACGTCCACCTCGCGGAAGCGGTCGGCCGGGGCCTCGCGGCCGTCTCCAGCCGCGGAGCGCCCACTATACGACGGGGTCGCGGGCGATCAGCCTGCGGCTCGCCTCACTGCACGTCGCGCGCGCGGAACGACACCGTCGCCAGCGCGAGCAGGCCGATGGCGTACGCGGCGACCACGATGGCCGCGCGCACGGGCGTGATGGTCATCGTCGCGAGGCCATCGGGTCCGCCCACCGTCTGCACGTCGTGGCCGATCACGACCGCCGCGATGTTGTCGCCGAGCAGGAACCGTCCGAGGGCCGGACGCAGGCCGCGCACGATGCCCTCGAGCACCGCCAGGTAGACGAACGCGGCTCCGAGCGCAGCCGTCGTGTTACGACCCAGCATCGCGATGGCGCCGCCGATGATCGACGCTGCGCCGGCGAGGGCGGCGACCCTCGCGACGACGCCGGCGAGCTCGCGCGCCCACCCCGGCGGCGTCGTCGTGAGGCCACGCAGGCTCGTCGTGAGCCAGAACAACGCGACGAAGATGCCCAGCAGGATCACGATGAGCGCGGTCACGGCCAGGGCGACGATGACAGCCCGAACGAGGAGCACCCGTGCTCGACGCGGTTCCCAGCTCAGGATCGTGGTCATGGTGCCCGTCTGCCACGAGGCGCCCACGGCCGACGCGCCGATCACGAGCCCGATCAGGATCGCCAGGAACGAGGTTCCCCGGATGATCTCCGGCATCTCGGAGAGCCGGAGCGGTTGCTCCGACAGGTAGAACTGCGGATCTTCCTGCTCCCTGCAGAAGGCCTCGACGTCGCCGCCCGGTTCCACGGCCCCGAAGCCTTCCTGGGAGACGCACTCGCGGAACGCCCCCTCGGCCATCCGCTCCGCCTGGGCCAGGTCGGCGGCGCTCGGCTTGCGTGACTGCACGCCGCCGATCACCACGGCGGCGACGATGCCGAGCAGCGCCACCACGGCGAGCACCTTGACGAGCCGGCGTGAGCGCATCCGGAGCCACTCCGAGGAGACGAGCCCGATCATGCCGGGGTCTCGGGATCGTCGCGGGTGAGCTCGAGGAACACCGTCTCGAGATCGACCTCGTCGGGGCGGAGCTCCGTCACGAACAGGTCCTCGTGAGCGAGCGTGCGCGACACGCGCTCGGACTCGGCGGCGGGAAGGGCAACCCGCAGGGCGCCCTCGCCCATCGTGGCCTCGATGCCCGCCGCCGTCAGCGCCGCGAGTCCCGCACGAAGATCGGCGAGCTTCACCACCAGCCCCTCGCCCCCTCGTGAGGCGAGCACCTCGCTGACCGGACCGGAGGCGACCAGCTTCCCTCGCGCGACGATCGCCACCCGGTCCGCGGTCTGCTGGATCTCCGACAGGATGTGGCTCGAGACGAAGACCGTGCGTCCCTCGGCACCGAGCGACCTGAGCAGCCGTCGCACGTCGACGATGCCGGCCGGGTCGAGCCCGTTGGCGGGCTCGTCGAGCACGAGGAGCGCCGGATCCTTCAGCAGCGCGGCCGCGATGCCGAGGCGCTGCTTCATGCCGAGCGAGTAGTTCTTCACGAGGTCATCCGCCCGGTCGGCGAGATCGACGCGCTCGAGCGCGGCCTCGACGGCTGCGCCGCCGATGCGATCGATGCGTGCCAGGATCTCGAGGTTGCGCCTTCCCGTGAACCTCGGGAACAGCGCCGGGCTCTCGACGATCGAACCGACCCGCCGGATCGAGGCAGGCAGGCCGCGCGGCACGTCGGCACCGAGCATCCGCACGCGCCCGGCGCTCGGTGCGACCAGGCCCAGCAGACATCGGATCGTCGTCGTCTTGCCGGCACCGTTCGGCCCGAGGAAGCCGAACACGCCGCCCTCCGGCACGTCGAGATCGAGGGTGTCGACGGCCAGCGTGCGTCCGCCGCGCAGTCGCCGGTACTCCTTGCGGAGTCCTTCGACCTCGATCACGCTCGCCATGTCGGCTCACTGTACCGGCGAGCCGGCGTCGGGTTCGGCGCTGGCGCGGCGCGGGTCAGGGGATCTCGATGAACAGGCGCTGGCGCCAGCCATCGAGGTCCGACGACGTGCCCGCGGTCACGGTGGTGACGGGGTCGAACGGGTCCAGCTCGACGCCCGCCTGCCCTCCTATCTGCTCCCTCACGAACGCCACGATGTCGGCGACGTTCACGAACACCACCGCATCGTCGTGAGGAACCCTCCCGACGGCTCCGGTGTAGGCCTGATCCTCGAGGATCGAGCGGCCACCGCCCTGCGAGCGCTCGATGATCTGGACCATCTCGTCCGGCGACGACGCGACCACCGCCACGTCGTCGACGACGCCGTACGCCACCGGAAGCTCCGCCGGCCCCTCGAGGTAGACGAAGGACACACCGGCGTGTTCTCCGTCGACCCACCCGCTTCCTCCGGGGATGACATCGCCGAGCTGCCGCGCCCATCGATCCATGAGGTCACGCATCGTGTCTGGCTCGGACGTCGAGAGCATGAGTGCTCCCTCGATCGGCAACGCCGACCCCCGGGTGACCTCGAGGGCCATGTCGGGGCCGAGGATCGACGTGAGGCCACCCGACCCGGTCACCCCGAGCCGCTCGAGCTCTGCCGCGACGGTTGGGTCCTGTGCCGACAGGTCCTCGAGCGCCTGGCCGACCGTCACGTCCAGCCCCGACTGGGCCACGACGCCGAAGGCATCGGCCGAGACCATGTCGAGCAACCCGTTCGTGTGGTCGCTGCCGAGCAGCTCTCGCTGCTCGTCGGAGAGCCGCGAGGCGTCGACGCTCGCGAACGAGTCGACGGCGAACCCATCGGGCTCGGCCGAGACGGTGAGGCCCACGCCCTCGAAGCCGTGTGTATCGAGCTGCTCCGAGGTCATCCCGGAAGCAGCCATGGACTCCTCGACGATCCCCAAAAGCTCTTCCGCGTTCGCGTACACCATCGCGAGATGCGCCCCGGGGAGCTCGTCCATGGTCTCCGTGAACCTCGACGATGCTGCCAGGGAATCACCGGCTTCCACGCTCGCCAGATCGTCGATGACGTCGGCGCCGGTGGCCAGCACGACCATGCCATCCACCATGGCGAGGGCATCGTCCTGGTCGCTGACGTGCACCGTGACCCCGTCGTGATCCTCGACGGTAACGGTCTCCCCGCGTTCCTCGGCCGCTGCGACGAGCGCATCCACGGCCGCGATCGCTCCCTCTTCCTCGTCGACGGCGACCATCAGGGCCCCCGCCGGCTCGTCGATCCCTGCCTCGAAGTCGATGTACCCGGCCACCTGAGAGCCGACCCAGTCGAGGTCTTCGTGGGACAGTCCGAGCTCCGCGAGGCCCTCGTCGAGGGCATCGTTCACACGGTCGCGGAGCTTCTGCTCGTTGCCGACATCGGGGAAGGTGGTCGCCATGCGGAGCAGGTTGACCTTCTGCCCGGCAGCCGGGTCGAGGTAGACGCTGAACGCGGCGTCGGCCGAGGCGGGGATGCGCTCGAGCAGCTTCGCATCGCTTCCGGCCATGAACCGCATGGCTGCGGCGGCGGTTGCACCGAGCGTGGCGAGCACGGCGACCCCGACGATCAAGGCGGTGCGCCGCTTCCTGTGAGCCGGGGGTTGCTCGGAGGACGAGTTCGCTTCCTGACTCGGATCGAGGTCGGGTCGAGCCGGTTCGTCGTCTGCTGGAAGCCGGGGATCCATCGGTGACCTTTCGTGTCTACTGGCGACCGGAGCATCGGCAGGCAACCGCGGAGGCTTGACCGTCACGACACGCGCGGGAGCCTCCACGAGAGTGTGGGCGAGGGGGGAGTTGAACCCCCACGTCCTTTCGGACACAGGAACCTGAATCCTGCGCGTCTGCCAATTCCGCCACTCGCCCGAGTGGATGAGGACCGAGGACGCAGATGGTAACAAGCCCACCTGCGCCGGACTTCCCCCGGGAGGAACGCGGTTTCCACCCTTGGTCGCATGTACCCGGAAGCGGGTAGCCGCCGATACCCGATGCACGTAGAGCGAGCGGAGGGATCCATGATGAGCGACCGGAGGGACCGCATCGACGGGCACACACCCCGATCCGACCTCGACGAGGTGATGCGGCTCTCCGCAGTCGTCGGCGTCGTCGCCTTGACGACCTGGACCCTCACCTCGTCGGTAGGGGTGCTCAGCGGTTACCTGGCGGTCTCACCGCCGGCCACCCTTCGCTTCCTGGCCGCCGTGGTGGTCCTGGTGTTCGCGCGCCGCGCCTACTGGGGGGTGCGCGAGTGGCGGTGGCGCAAGCTCCCCGCCGACGAGCGGTTCGGATTCTCCAGCCCGCCCGTCGAGCACGGCCGCGGCGCGGAGACGGATTCGCAACAGCCTCGGTCGTAACATAGGCGCCGGGATACGGGGCTCCCGCCGCCCCGTCGACGCGCCGATGCCCAACCTCCGCGATTTCGAACGACGTCTCGGCGGCCTCGTCGAAGGCCTGTTCTCCAAGACGTTCCGGTCCGGCGTGCAGCCGATCGAGCTGGCCAAGCGGCTGATCAAGGAGATGGATGCGGGTCGCACCGTGGGCGTGAACGAGGTGTGGGCGCCCAACCACTTCAGGTTCACGCTCTCGACCGATGACCACGAGCGGCTCGCGCACGCGGAGACCGCGATCGCCAAGGAGCTCGGCTCGGTCATGCTCGAGAATGCGAGCGAGCGCGGGTGGGGCCTCGTGGGGCCCCCCGACGTGGCGTTCGAAACCGACGACCGCCTGAAGAAGGGTGACATCGGCTGCATCGCGACCCTCGTGGAAGGGCCGGAGCGCATCGAACCGGCGGCATCACCCGCACCGGTGCTGATCGTTCGTGAGGAGGGCCGAGAGCGGACCGTCACGCTGACCGGAGAGGTCGCCACGATCGGACGGCTGCCGCAGTGCGAGGTCGCGGTCGCAGACAAGGGGGCCTCGCGACGCCATGCCCAGATCCGACTGAAGGACGGCGTCGCGACGCTCACCGACCTCGGCTCCACCAACGGCACCGAGGTGAACGGACACGTCGTGCAGACCGTGACGCTCGACGACGGCGACCGCATCTCGATCGGCACCACCGTGCTGGTGTTCAGGAGGACCTGACGTGCTCGCCCAGAGCGTGACCCCGTTCGCCCTGTCCGGTCTCAAGTACGGCTTGTTCGCCCTGCTGCTGCTGTTCATCTGGCGCTCGATGCGATGGGCGGTGCGGGGACTCACCGTCGAGGCCGCGCCGCGGAGCCGCCGGTCGCGCCGTGGCGGCGCGGTCGCCGAGCCGTCCACACCACCTGGGCCGTCGGCGGTGGTGATCCACACCGAAGGCGCGAAGCCGCGCACGGTCGCGGTGAGCGGCAACATGGTGATCGGCCGCGCTGCCGAGTGCGAACTCGCGCTCGACGACACGTTCGTCTCGCAGCAGCACGCTCGGCTGTTCGCGAAGAACGGCTCGTGGTTCGTGGAGGATCTCGGATCCACGAACGGCACGTTCGTCAACGATCAGCGACTCGGCGCCCCCGCGATGGTGCAGCCCGGCGACCGCATCCGGACCGGCGCGACGATCATGGAGCTGCGACGGTGAGGACTCCCGCGCACATCGCGACGCCTCGCTCGGAGCCGGGTCGATGAGGATCGAGGCCGGCGCCGCCACCGACCTCGGCAGGGTCCGCGAGGTCAACGAGGACTCCTTCCTGGTCGAGGCTCCCCTGTACGCGGTCGCCGACGGCATGGGTGGGCATCGCGGCGGCGACGTCGCATCGAGGCTCGCCCTGGAGACGATCGAGGCACTGCTGCAACGAGACGACACGTCGCTCGCCGACCGGGTCCGCGAGGCGAACCGCGCCGTCTACGAGCGGTCCACGGCCGACCAGCGGGTGAGCGGCATGGGCACGACCCTCACGGCCGTCGTCGTCGACCGGGGCGCCGTGCAGCTCGCCCACGTGGGTGACAGCCGTGCATACCTGCTGCGCGCCGGCACGCTGCGCCAGATCACCCACGACCACACGCTCGTGGCGCGCATGGTCAAGGCGGGCGAGATCACCCGCGACGAAGCAGCGGTGCATCCTCATCGCAACGTGGTCACCCGCTCACTCGGCACCGAGCCCACGGTGCAGGTCGACGAGGACACGATCTCCCTGCTCGACGAAGACCGGGTGCTGATCTGCAGCGACGGGCTCACCGGCATGGTCGCCGAGCCGCAGATCCAGGCGATCCTCGAGGCCGAGCCCGACCCGCAGCGGGCCGCCGACCGCCTCGTCAAGGCCGCGAACCGAGCCGGGGGCATCGACAACATCACCGTGCTCGTGCTCGACGCTCACACCGAGGAAGGGGACCCTCCGCCGGGCGAGCTCCCGGCGCCGTCGCGCCGTCTCGACGTGAAGCGCGTGGTCGCCGGGGTGCTCGTGGGGCTCGTGATCGTCGCGGCCGCGCTGTTCGCCGTGCGCGCCTACGTCGAGCGACAGTGGTACGTCGGGGACGCCGGCGGCACGGTGGCCGTCTTCAACGGCATCCCGGCGAGGCCGTTCGGCATCTCGATGTCGACCGTCGTGACGCAGTTCGACGACCTGCAGGCCGACGAGGTCACGCAGCTCGAGCTCTATCGCGATCTCGCCGAGGGCATCACGGTCGAGAGCGAGCAGGAGGCCCTCGAGCGCGTCGAACAGATGCGGGCCGATCTGCGAGCGAGGGCCGCGGCGGAGCGGCAAGGAGGAGGAACGCCGTGAGCGAGGCAGCGGCAGGCGCGCCTCGCCGCCCCGTGACCGGGCTCGGTCTGCTGATCGTCGCCCTCGTGATCTCGCTCGTGGCCTACGCCATGGCCGGCCTCGGACTGAAGGGCCGGATGCCGGGCGATCTGGTCGTGTACGGCCTGGTCGTGTGCTCGGCCTCCGTGGCCGCGTGGCTGGTCGTGCGGTGGACCGCCCCGCGAGCCGACCCGGTGCTCTTCCCGACCGCCACCGCGCTCGCGGGGCTCGGCCTCGCGATGCTCTATCGCATCATGGCCGACCGGGGCGAGGCCTCGATCGCGCGTGAGCAGGCGATCTGGCTGCTGGTGGGTCTCGGGGTGTTCTGCCTCACGCTTTGGCTCGTACGCGACGACCGGCAGCTCAACGCGTACACGTACACGCTCGGTCTCGCCGGCGTCGTGTTGCTGCTCCTTCCGGTCGTGCCGGGCATCGGCCAGGAGATCAACGGGGCTCGCCTGTGGGCCGACCTCGGTCCGGTCTCGTTCCAGCCGGCGGAGTTCGGCAAGATCTTCATCGTCGTGTTCCTCGCGGCCTACCTGAGCGACAAGCAGGAGTTGCTCGCCGCCGGCTCGGGCCGGTTCGGGTTCCCGCGCGTGAAGGATCTCGGGCCGCTGCTGCTCGCATGGGGTGCCTCGCTCGCCGTGTTGTTCCTCGAGCGCGACATGGGTGCCTCCTTGCTCTTCTTCGGTGTGTTCGTCGTGATGCTGTGGATCGCGAGCGGACGTGCCGCCTACCTGTGGATCGGCCTCGCGCTGTTCGCGCTGGGAGCGTGGTTCGGCTTCGTCGTCTTCGAGCACGTGCAGACGCGCGTCGACACCTGGCTGCACGCGCTCGACCCGTCCAAGGTCTTCGACGAGGGGTACGGACAGCTCGCCCAGGGCTGGTTCGCGATGGCGACCGGCGGCATCGTGGGCACCGGGCTCGGACAGGGCTCGCCGACGTTGATCCCCTACGTCGGCAGCGACTTCATCTTCGCCGCCTTCGGCGAGGAGCTCGGCATGATCGGCGCCGTCGCCCTGCTGCTGCTGTACCTCATCGTGATCGCGCGCGGCCTGCGCATCGCCATGGAGCGCGCCGACACCTTCGGGAAGCTGCTCGCCACCGGCCTCACGACGATCCTCGCGCTGCAGACGTTCGCGATCGTGGCAGGCGTGACGCGGTTGATCCCGCTCACCGGCGTGCCGCTACCGCTGGTGAGCTACGGGGGCTCGAGCCGCATCGCCACGTTCGTCATGCTCGCGCTGCTCATCCGGGTGTCGTCGGGACCCCTCACGCGCGTCGACCAGCCACACTTCCTGGTCAGGTCGAACGTGAAGGCGCGGAAGCGTGGATAGGCGCATCCGGAGGCTCGGCTTCGGGCTCGTGGGGCTGTTCGCGCTGCTGTTCGCGCAGCTCTCGTACGTGCAGGTCATCAACGCCGACCACATCAAGGCCCAGCCCGCGAACGCCCGACGTCAGATCATCGCCGAGTACAAGGTGGAACGCGGCCCGATCCTGTCGGCCGACGGCGTCGTGCTCGCGCGCAGCGAGCGCAGCCCCCAGCGGCGCGCCGAGCTCCGCTTCCAACGGGTGTACACCGAAGGCCCCCTCTACGCTGCCCTGACCGGCTACTACTCGCGCATCTTCGGACGTGCCGGACTCGAGGAGGCCGCGAACCCCTACCTGTCGGGCGACGCCGCCGACCTCGCGATCTCGACCTTCACCGATCTGATCCTCGGTCGCGACCGCAAGGGCGGAGCCATCGACACGACGATCGTGACCGACCTGCAGGAAGCCGCCGACGAGGCACTCGGCAACCTGACCGGCGCGGTCGTGGCGGTCGATCCCTCGACCGGCGACGTGCTCGCCTTGGTGGCGAACCCCACATACGACCCGAACTCCATCTCGTCGGGAACCGACGCCGACATCGTCGACGCATGGGAGTCGATCACCGCCGACCCCGAGAGGCCGCTCATCTCGCTGGCGAAAGACGAGCTGTTCCTTCCGGGTTCGACCGGCAAGCTCATCACGGCGTCGGCGGCGCTCGAGGGAGATGTCGAGGCCGATGACGTGCGATGGCCGAACCCGCAGTTCCTGGACCTGCCGCAGACCACGAATCGACTGGCCAACTTCGGCGACTCCCTCTGCAACGGAGGCTCGTCGAGGGTGTCGATGGCCGAGGCATTCGAGGAATCGTGCAACGTCACGTTCGCCGAGATCGGCCTTCATGTCGGCGCCCGGGAGATGAGCGAGCAGGCCGAGGCGTACGGCTTCTGCCCCACGAACCCGCCCGGCTCGCACCGAGTGCGAGGCCCCGACGATCCCGTTCCTGCTGCCGTGGGCGAACGGCCGGTTCCCCGAGCCGGGCTACTTCGCCGAGCGCCAGCCGCAGCTCGCCTACTCCGCGATCGGCCTCGACAACGTGGTGACCAACCCCCTGCACATGGCGCTCATCGCGGCGGCGATCGCGAACGACGGCGTGATGATGCAGCCTCGCCTCGTGACGGCGGTGCGAGACCACACGGCCAAGATCGTGCGCGAGTTCGATCCCCAGGAGTACGGGCAGCCGATCAGCGACGACACCTCCAGGGAGATGCGCAGGATGATGCTCTCGGTGACCACGAGCGGCACGGCGTCTTCTGCCTTCTCGCAGTTCGGCATCACGGTGGCGGGCAAGACCGGCACCGCGACCAATGGGGAGGGACGGCCGCCCAACGCCTGGTTCGTCGCGTTCGCGCCCGTCACCAAGGCCGAGATCGCCGTGGCGGTTATCGTTCTCGACGGCGGTGACCTCGGCAACGAGGCGACCGGTGGGCAGGTCGCGGCCCCGATCGCCCGAGCCGTCATCGACGCGTACCTATGAGGAGAGCTTGACGCGATGAAGTCCCAGCTCGGCGAGCGGTATCAGGTCGAGGCGCGCATCGGCGCCGGCGGCATGGCCGAGGTGTTCCGCGGCTTCGACCCGGTGCTGAGCCGCACGGTCGCGATCAAGGTGCTGCTGCCCCAGTTCGCGCGCGACACCAGCTTCGTGCACCGGTTCCGCCGTGAGGCGCAGGCGGCCGCGCGCCTGAACCAGCCCAACATCGTGGGCGTCTACGACAGCGGCTCCGACGACGACACGCAGTACATCGTCATGGAGTTCATCGAAGGGCGCACCCTGGCCGAGTTCATGTCGGCCGGTCGCCGGCCCACGCCCGTGCAGGCCGCCGAGATCGCCCAGAAGATCGCCGCGGCGATCGCCGCGGCGCACGCGCAGGGTGTGATCCACCGGGACATCAAGCCCGGCAACGTGATGGTCACGCGCGACGGCACCGTCAAGGTCATGGACTTCGGCATCGCCCGCATGCTCGGTCCCGAGACCGCGCCACAAACGAGTGCCGTGCTCGGCACCGCGTCGTACCTGTCCCCCGAGCAGGCGCAGGGAACGCCGGTCGACGCGCGCACCGACATCTATTCGCTCGGGGCCGTGCTCTACGAGCTGCTCACCGGTCGTCCGCCGTTCACCGGCGACTCGTCGGTCGCCGTCGCGTACAAGCAGGTGAACGAGACGCCGGAGCTTCCGTCGTCGCTGAACCCCGATGTGTCGCCGAGCATGGACGCCGTCGTGATGAAGGCGCTCTCGAAGAATCCGTCGAACCGCTACCAGAGCGCCGAGGAGTTCTCGGCCGACCTCGCGCGCGTGATCGCCGGCCAGCAGGTGGAAGCCACACCGCTGATGCCGGCGCTCGCCGGCGGCGCGACGCAGGTCATCAGCCGACCGCCGGCGCACACCGCCGTGCTCCCGCCCACCGAGGAACCCGAAGGCTCCGGCAGGAAGGTCTGGCTCGGCGTGCTGATCGGCCTGCTGCTGTTCGCGCTGCTCGCCGCCGGTGGATACCTGATCGTGAGCAGCCTCACCGGCGACGACACCCCCGAGGGCCCACAGACCGCGACCATCGGAGACTATGAGGACGAGCGATATGCCGACGCGCGTGACTCGATCGATCAACTGGGACTCGGCGTGCGACGTGAGAACCAGGAAACCGACGATCCGACCGAAGTGGGCCTGGTCCTCCGGCAGGATCCGGACCCGGGGACCGAGCTCCGCACCGAAGACGGCGTCGTCACCCTCACGGTCGGCGTGCCGCCGGATACGGTCGCCGTTCCACCGCTCGCCGGCCTGACCGTCTCCGAGGCGGAGGATCGAGCTCGAGGCGAACGACCTCGCGCTGGGCGACCAGTTCGACGAGCCCAGCGAGTTCGAGGAGGGGGAGTGATCCGGTCAGAGCCGGCATCCGGCGACGAGGTGGAACTCTGGCACGTTGATCAACGTCTTCATATCGACCGGTCCGAGCATCGGTCATCGTGCCGGACGTGTCGTCGGATTGCCTGTCCAGATCGGCGGGGCCAACAAGATCCTCCGCGACAGCCAGCTCGAGATGGTGGTGGGTTCGCCCGTTCCGTCTACCCCGGAGTGCTCGAATCCCAGTCGGATAGTTGCGCAGGACCCACTTGCCCGGAGAGCAGGTGGAAGCAGGCTCGGTCGTGACGGTCTTCCCCGGGCGGCGGTGGCGACGTCTGAGCCACGGCGTAGCCTGAGGCGATGACGCTCGCCCACGTGACGGAGCGCTTCACGCCCGAGGAGCGAGCGGCGCTCGCGCCCCACTTCACGAACCTCGAGGGACCGGTGTTCGCGCTGGTCGGGCTTCCCGAGGCGGTCAAGGGCGCGATGTTCGCGCGCTACTCGCGCACGACGAAGTCGCTGCGGCGGCTCTTCCTCGACGAGTTCGCGGGCGACCTCGTAGGACGCCGAGGCTGCCGGGGGCGATCTCTCGACCGCGGGCAGCGAACGCGCCGCACGCTTGTACGAGTCGGTGTTCGTGGAGTACGGCGACGACTCGGTGGCCCAGCTCGGCGGCGTGCACCTCGCCTGCGAGCAGTCGTCGCAGCTGCTCGCGAAGGCTCTCGAGTGGGGACGCCTCGCCGCCTACCTCGAGCAATCGACCCGCTACATGCGATACGACGACAAGCCGGGCGGCGCGTGGCGGGCGACCCTTCCTCCCGAGCTCGACGGCAAGCCGGCGGGTACAAGGTACGCGGCGTTCCTCGACGAGGCGTTCACGACGTACGGCCGCATGTACGAGCCGATGCACGCGTGGTTCGAGCAGCGCTACCCGAAGCAACAAGCCGACAGTGACTTCGTCTACCGCCAGACGATCATGGCGAAGACGTGCGACACGCTGCGGGTGCTGCTTCCTGCGGGCACGCGGTCGAACCTCGGCATCTACGCGACCGGGCAGTCCTACGAGCAGCTGCTGATGCGCCTGGCCGTGCATCCGCTGGCAGAGATGCGCGAGTACGGCGAGCTGATGAAGGCCGAGCTGCGCACGGTGATCCCGGAGTTCCTCACGCGCGTCGACGTCGCCGACCGGGGCATCGCCTGGTCCCGCTACTGGCAGGCGAACCGCGAGCGCGTCGATGAGCTCACCGCGACGCGTGCTCACCGACGCCGGCGCGAAGCCCGAACACCGCGACGAGGTGACGCTGGTCGACTCACGACCCCGAGGGCGAAGCGAAGATCGCGGCGGCTGTGCTCTACGCCTCGTCGGACATGCCCGACGACCAGCTGCTCGCGATGGCGCACACGATGTCGCGAGACGAGATCGCCGGCATCCTGGCCGCGAGCGTGGGCGACCGGTCGAACCGGCGCCATAAGCCCGGCCGCGCTTGGGAACGTACGAGCTACCGCTTCGACGTGCTCTGCGACTACGGAGCGTTCCGCGACCTGCAGCGGCACCGTCCGCTCACGATCGAGTGGCAGCGGCTCACGACCGAGCACGGCTACGAGACGCCGGCGCAGATCGACGAGGCGGGGCTCCGCTCCGACTGGGAACGCGTCATGCACGCGAGCGCCGAGACGGAGCGCGCGCTCGTCGATGCGGGATTCGTCGAGCAGGCGCAGTACGCGGTCTCGATGGCCTACCGCATCAGGTTCGTGATGCAGATGACGGCGCGGGAGGCGATGCACCTCACGGAACTGCGATCACAGCCGGCAGGCCACCCCGTCTACCGTCGGGTCGCTCAGGCCATGCACCGGCTGATCGCCGAGGCGCACCCAGCCATCGGCGAGACCTTCGGCTACGTGAGCTACGACGAGGTCGACCTGGAACGCCTCGAGGCCGAACGCCGCACCGAGGCGAAGCGCCGAGCTGCACGAGAAAGCTGAGGCTCCGCGATGACGGGAGGTGCCGTCACCGCCGTCGTCCACGATGCGGACGGTCGATCTCAGATCGGCGACCGCCCGCCCTTCGATATCTCGACGACGGGCGTCGCGAACGCGGAGACCGGCGAGCCGCTCACGCGAGGATTCCATCTTCTACGTGGGTTCGATCGCGAAGCAGTTCGTGGCCGCGTGTGTCGCGATGCTCGACCGGGAAGACGCGCTCAGCCTCGACGACGAGGTCTCGAGGTTCGTGCCGCGACTTCCTGCCTGGGGCGAGCGCGTGACGATCCGCCACCTCATCCATCACACCGGCGGCGTGAAGGAGCGGTCGCGAGAAGGGCCGGGCGTGCCCGTCGACGGTGTGCCCGCGTGGGGTAACGCCGCGCTGCTCGACGCGGTGCGCGACACGACCGAGCTCGACTTCGAGCCGGGCTCTCGGTACGGCTACTCGAACCGGGGATACCTGCTGCTCGCCGAGGTCGTCGGCGCGGTGAGCGGCGCCACCCTGGCCGCCTTCGCCCACGAGCGCATCTTCGAGCCCCTCGGCATGAACGACTCCTTCTTCCGGGATTCGGAGACGCCGCTGCCCGAGCGCGCGGCGCGCGGGCATTTCGAGGCGGGCGACGGCAACGTGTACGTGGAGCCGGCACGCTTCCATGCGGTCGGCGCCGGCGGGCTCTGGACGACCGTGCGCGACCTCGCGACCTGGAGCGCCAACTTCGACGACGACCGGCTCACCGACGGATGGCTTCCCGAACGGCTCACGACCCGGGGAGCGCTCGACGACGCAACGCCGATCCACTACGCGTGGGGGCTGTCGGTGCGCACCCACCGGGGGCTTCCGATCGTGAGCCACGGGGGCAACTTCCCGGGGTGGGAGTCGAAGATGGTGCGCTTCCCGACCGAGGCGACGACCGTGATCGTGCTCGCGAACCGGGAGGATCTCGACGTCTCCGCGTCGGCGTTCCGGCTCGCCGACGGGGCGCTCGCCGAACGGCTCGACCCCGGCGCTCGGCACGCCGACGCGACCTTCGATGGGGTGTGAGCGGCACGCCGGAAAGCGTCTGACCTGGCCCGATGGGAGAAAACGCCCGGAAATCCGCGGGATCACGCGGTTTCCCGGTAGGCTTCCGGCGTCCTGACTACACCTGGGGAGGTGTCCGAATGAACAAGGCAGAGTTGGTCGACGCCATCGCCGACAAGACCGGCATGGCCAAGACACAGGTCGACGAGGTCATCAAGGGCATGACCGAGACGATCGAGACGCAGGTCGCCAAGGGCGACAAGATCTCGATCCCGGGCTTCATCTCGTTCCAGAAGGTGAACCGCGCCGCGCGTACGGGCCGCAACCCGCGCACGGGCGACACGATCAACATCCCGGCGAGCGCCACCGTGAAGGTGACCGCCGGAGCGCGACTGAAGAGCAGCGTGAAGTAACGAGCTCCAGCTTTCCGCACCACCGCGGGCCGGCGCCGAAGGCGCCGGCCCGCCCGCATCCCGGCCGGGCTGACGCGGAGCGCGTTTCGGTACCCTGGAACCCTTCCATGGACCGCGAAACCCTGGTGCTCGCCGCCATCGTCATGCTCTCCGTCGCCGCCTTCGCCGTCGGCGTGAGCGGGTTCGTGCTGCTCGCCCGGGACCGCCGGATACGGCACGCGAACGTTTCCGCCGCGACCGCCGTCGCAGGCCATCACGAGGCTCCAGAGGAGCGCTGAACATGATGGAGCTCCTCGACCTGCGGAAGCGGGGCGAGCGCCTCGACGCCACCAGGCTCGAGACCGACCCCACGGTTGCCGACACCGTCGCCGGCATCCTGCAGCGCGTCTTCGTCGAGGGCGACGAGGTCTTGATCGAGCTCGCACAACGCTTCGACGGCGCCGATCTCAGCGGGTCCGGCCTGCTCGTGACCGATGCCGAGCTCGCCGGTGCGTCGGCGGACATCGACCCGGCGCTGCGACGCGCCCTCGACGAGCTCATCGACCGGCTGAAGGACCTCGCGGCGCGGCAGCTTCCCCGGGAATGGTGGGACGAGCGTGACGGCGTTCGGTTCGGCGAGATCGTGCGTCCGCTCGGGTCGGTCGGGTGCTACGTGCCCGGCGGCCGGGCGGTCTATCCGTCATCGGTGTGCATGACCGTCGTGCCGGCCGTCGTGGCGAAGGTGCCCGAGATCGTCGTGTGCACCCCGCCCCAGGCCGATGGCTCGATCCCTGCCCCCGTGCTCTACGCCGCATCCAGGGCCGGCGCCACCGACGTGGCCAAGACCGGAGGAGCCCAGGCCGTGGCGGCGCTCGCCTACGGCACCGAATCGATCCCCAGGGTGGATCGCATCGTCGGGCCCGGCAACGCCTATGTCACCGAGGCCAAGCGACAGGTGGCCGGCACCGTCGGCATCGACGGTCTGGCCGGGCCCTCGGAGCTCGCGATCGTCGCCGACGGGGACATCGACATCGACATGGCCGCCCTCGATCTGATCGCTCAAGCAGAGCACGATCCCCAGGCTCGCACCTTCTTCATCACGCCCGACCCAGATCTCGCGAGCCGGGTCACGAAGGCGCTCGACGGGGCGATCCAGGATGCCGGGAGACGCACGATCGTCGACGCTGCGCTCGGCCACACGAAGGCCGTGCTCGTGAGGGACCTCGACCATGCGGTCGACATCGTGAACGAGCTCGCCTCCGAGCACGTGCTCCTGCTGGTCCCCGATCCGCGCGCGTTCCTGCCGATGGTGCGCAATGCGGGTGCGATCTTCCTCGGACACTGGAGCGCGGTGCCGTTCGGCGACTACGGGGTTGCGTCCAACCACGTGCTGCCGACGGCCGGCACCGCACGGTTCTCGAGCGGGCTGCGTGCGGCCGACTACGTCACGGTGAGCTCGGTGGTCGAACTCGGCAGGAACGGCGCCGCACGCTTCGCGCCCGGCGCGTCGGCCATCGCGAACGCCGAGGGACTCGTCGGCCACGCCCGGGCGATGGACGCTCGCGCAGGCGCCGCCGAGGTCGTGACGCCGTGACACCCGCGATCGAACCTCGCCCCGGTGTGCGCGACGTCGAACCCTACGTCTCTCCCCAGCTCGATGTGGCCGCCCGCCTGAACACCAACGAGTGCCCGCACCCGTTGCCGGCGGGCTTCTCTGCAGAGCTCGCAGCCGCGATCCGCGAGCTGCCGCTGCATCGGTACCCCGATGGATCCATGACGCGACTGCGGGAGGAGCTGGCGGCCGGCCACGGTCACCCGGTCGAGGGCACCTGGACGGCGAACGGCTCGAACGAGGTGCTCACGCAGTTGCTGCTTGCCTACGGCGGCCCCGGCCGAACGGCGGTCGTGTTCGAGCCGACGTACCTGCTGCACTCGCGCCTGTCGTGGCTCACCCACACGGACGGCCTCGTGCAGGTGAGACTCGCCCCCCCGTATCTGCTCGGGGACCACGCGATCGACGAAGCCCTGCGGGCAGGACCCGACGTGGTGTTCGTGTGCTCGCCCAACAATCCCACCGGCAACGCGCAGCCGCTGGAAGCCATCGCATCGCTGGCGTGAGCGCACCACCGCCCTGGTCGTCGTCGACGAGGCCTACATCGAGTTCGGAGGCGAGAGCGCCCTCAAGCTGGTCGCCGACCACGGGAACGTCGCCGTGGTGCGAACCTTCTCGAAGGCGTTCGCGATGGCCGGGGCGAGGTTGGGATACGTGCTCACGAGCCCTGAGGTCGTCGCCGATCTGCAGCGGGTGCGGCTTCCCTATCACGTGTCGGCGCTCACCCAGACGGCCGGCATCGTGGCGCTGCGCCACATGTCCGAGGCGATGTCGCTGCTGGACTCGATCCGTTCGCAACGCGATCGCATCTCGCGTGAGCTCGGAGCCGATCGCCGGCATGACCGTCTTCCCGAGCGATGCGAACTTCGTGCTGTTCGTGCCGCCGCCACCTCACGACGCGAGGCAGGTCTGGCAGGCGCTCCTCGATCGGAGCGTGCTGGTCCGCGATCTGACCGCGGTCGTACCGAACGCGCTGCGCGTGACGGCCGGCGCGGAGCACGAGGTGGATCTGTTCCTCGCGAGCCTGCGGGAGGTGCTCTCGGCATGACCCGCACCGCGACCGTGACACGCACGACCGGGGAGACCGACATCACGGTCGAGCTCGATCTCGACGGGTCGGGCTCGGCGAGCGCCGACACCGGCATGCCGTTCTTCGACCACATGCTGCAGCAGCTCGGCAAGCACGCCGGCTGGGACCTCGGCGTCACCTGCAAGGGCGATCTCGAGGTCGACGGGCACCACACCGTCGAGGACTGCGGCATCGCGATCGGCACCGCACTCGCCGATGCGCTCGGCGACAAGGCGGGCATCCGGCGGTTCGCGTCGGTCACGGTGCCGCTCGACGAGGCGGCCGTCGAGGTCTTCCTCGACCTGGCGGGACGCAACTTCGTCGTGCACGAGGTGGCCGTGCCCTACGAGACGATCGACGGGTTCGACACCGGGCTGCTCGAGGACTTCGTTCGCGCGTTCGCCCAGGCGGCGAGCATGACGATCCACGTGCACCTTCGCTACGGACGCTCACCGCATCACATCTGCGAGGCGCAGTTCAAGGCGATGGCGAAGGCGCTCGGCGAGGCCTGCAGCCTCACCGGGCGAGCCGCGCGTGCCGTCGACCAAGGGAACGCTCTGACCGCCCCGACCCGAGGAATCTCGATGACCCACACGATCGCCGTGGCCGACTACGGCTCCGGCAACCTGCATTCCGTCTCGCGTGCGATCGCGCACGTGGGCGGGCGCGCGTTGGTCACGAGCGACGCCGACGACATCGCCGCGGCCGACGGCCTGGTGATCCCCGGTGTCGGCCACTTCGGCGCGTGCGTGCGGGCGATCAGGGAGCGCGGGCTGCACCTGGCGATCGACGCATTCCGGAAGACGGGCCGCACGGTCTTCGGTGTCTGCGTCGGTATGCAGGTCCTGTTCGAATCGAGTGACGAAGATGCCGAGCCCGGCCTCGGCGTGCTTCCGGGGCGGGTGGGGCGGCTCAGGGGTGGTGTGAAGGTGCCGCACATGGGGTGGAACACCGCGACGTGGACCGAGCCCCATCCGTTCCTCGACGGGCTACCCGACGGCACCCGCTTCTACTTCGTGCACTCCTACGCCCCGGCCCCGACGGCGACGACCGTCGCGACCACCACGCACGGTGGCACCTTCGCGGCCGCGGCATCGCGCGACAACGTCTTCGCGACGCAGTTCCACCCGGAGAAGTCCTCCGATGCCGGGCTGCATGTCTACGAGCGCTTCGTGAGGTCGCTCGCATGATCGTGATCCCCGCGATCGACCTGCGAGGAGGGCACGCGGTGCGGCTGCTGCAAGGCGACCCCGACGCCGAGACGACCTACGCGGCCGATCCGATCGAGGTCGCGATCCGCTTCCAGGAGGAAGGCGCGCGCCGCCTGCACGTGGTGGATCTCGACGCGGCGCTGGGCGAGGGCGACAACCGTGAGCAGGTCGAGGGGATCTGCCGGGCGGTGCAGGTGCCGGTGCAGGTGGGTGGTGGCATGCGCACCCACGACGACATCGCCGGGCTGCTCGCCGCGGGCGCGGCCCGGGTGATCCTCGGTACCGCCGCCGCGGCCGACCCCGCGTTCGTGCGCCGAGCCGTCGAGGAGCACGCGGAGTCGATCGTGGTGGCGATCGACGTGCGCGGTGGCCACGTGATGGTGCGCGGGTGGAAGGAGGAGGGGCCCACCCTCGAGGAGACCCTGCCCGTGCTCGAGGACGCCGGCGCTCCTCGCTACCTGATCACGTCGATCGCACGCGACGGAACCCTCAAGGGACCCGATGTGACGTTGTACGAGCGGGTGCTCGGACTGACCCGGACCCCGATCATCGCGAGCGGCGGGGTGCGCGACGCCGACGACGTCTGGGCCCTGCGCGATCTGGGCTGCGAGGCGGTGGTCACGGGCAAGGCGCTCTACGAGAAGACGCTGAAGCTCGCGCAGGTGATCAGAGGATGAGCCGGCCGTGACGCTCGCCAAGCGCATCGTTCCCTGCCTCGATGTCGAGGCCGGACGGGTCGTCAAGGGCACGAGGTTCCAGGACCTCCGCGACGCCGGTGACCCGGTGGAACTCGCCGCGCGCTACGACCGGGAAGGCGCCGACGAACTCGTCTTCCTCGACATCACGGCGACCATCGAGGCGCGAGCCGCCACGCTCGAGGTGATCGCACGGACCGCAGAACAGGTCTTCATCCCGCTCACGGTCGGCGGAGGCGTACGGTCGGAGGACGACGTGCACGATCTGCTGCGGGCCGGCGCCGACAAGGTGGCCGTGAACTCGGCGGCGATCCGAACCCCGGCGTTGCTGCGGCGCGCGGCCGACCGGTTCGGCACCCAGTGCATGGTCGTGGCGATCGACGCGCAGCGGCGGCCCGCCGACGCAGGGTGGGAAGTCGTCATCGACGCCGGCCGCAGACCCACGGGGCGCGACGCGGTGGAGTGGGCGGTGGAGGCCACGTCGCGCTGCGGCGCCGGCGAGGTGCTGCTGACCTCGATGGATCGCGACGGCACCGGCGAGGGCTACGACCTCGAGCTGCTGCGTGCTGTCACCGCAGAGGTCGGGGTCCCCGTCGTGGCGAGCGGCGGCGCGGGCCGGCTCGACCACTTCGCCGACGCCCTCATCGAGGGCTCAGCCGACGCGGTGCTCGCAGCGAGCCGCCTGCACTTCAACCAGATCGGCATCGGCGAGATCAAGGAACACCTGCACGGGCTCGGCGTCGAGGTCCGGCTGTGACCGAACCAGGGCGAGACGGCCCCCTGGACATCGATGCCCTCAGGTTCGACGACCGCGGGCTGATCCCGGTGGTCGCCCAGGACTCCGAGAACGGCGAGGTGCTCATGGTCGCGTGGGCGAACCGGGAAGCGCTCGAACGCACGCTCGCCGAGGGCCGCATGGTCTATTGGTCGCGATCACGGAGGCAGCTGTGGCGCAAGGGCGAGACGAGCGGTCACGTCCAGCACTGGCAGGAGCTGCTCGTCGACTGCGACGCCGACACGATCGTCGCGCGCGTGCACCAGCAGGGACCCGCATGCCACACGGGGGCCCGGAGCTGCTTCCACCGTTCACTCGGCCCGCAGGGGTGAGAGAACGAACGGCTCAACCGAGCCGCATGTGCAAGCGGACCACAGACCCGCCCGGGATCACCCTGATCTGCACGAGATCACAGAGCTGGTTCGCGAGCCAGAGACCGAACCCTCCCTCCTGATCGGGTTCGGGGCGCGTGCGGCCTACGAGCGGATCGGTGATGGCGCCGGCATCGCGTACCTCGCAGACGACGGAGCCATCGGCGGACCACAGCCGCAGGGTGCCCCGGCCCCCGCCGTGGCGGATGCTGTTGGCGCCCACTTCGCCCAGCGCGAGCACGAGGTCATCGATCCGGTCGCCCGCCAGGCCCATCCTCGCGGCGCGGTCGGCAGCCCAGCTGCGGATCTCGGGCAAGGCGTCGGCGTCGAACAGCATGGAGTCGGCGTCGAGGGGGGCATCGGGCAGAGGGGCCTCGAACGGCGCCCGTGCCGCCTCGAGACCCTGGTAGCCGTCACTCGGCCGACGCCCGCGCCGGTCGGTGATGGAGGGATGGGTGCGTTCCGCTGCCTGCACCGTGGCGGCGTCGAGGGTCGAGACATCGTAGGGACACATCAGCCACATGGTCGCCGAGTGAGCGAACGCCAGGTTCAGCAGCGACTCGTGCCGCTCGCATTCCGCCAGCTCTTGGGCCGTGCGCTCCGCCCAGACCGGCTGGCCGATGCCTCGCAGCGGGCGACCGGGCTCATGCTCGTCGACGAACGAACGCCATGCCGGGATGATGCGAGCCGGATTGCCGCCGAGCACCGCCATATCGGCGAACGAAAGGAGCGGGTGCGGCCCGATCCGTGCCCCCAGGGCGCCGATCGTCGCGGAGTCGATCACGACGAAGGTCGGCTCGCGCGCGTCGAGACCTTCCGCGATGAATCGGGACGCCTGCTCGAGTAGGTCCGAGGAACCCTCGTACATGAGGGCTTCGTGACGGAACCGATCCACCCGATCTTCGTGGGTGATCGAGATCGCTGTGTCCATCGCCTACCCGAGCCGCTCATGTCGATGCCGCGCCGAACGAGACCACTGCAGAGGTCCGTTGAGGATATTCCCATGAAGAGGCGCGCCAAACACGGACCCGTAGACTCCGTCGCGTGCTGAGGTTGGTCATCCCCAAGGGATCGCTCGAGGAGCAGACGCTGCGGCTTGTTCGAGGCCGCCGACCTGCAGGTCCGGCGGCTCGACCAGCCGCGACTACCACGGCACCATCGACGACGACCGCATCGAGCGGGTCAGCGTGCTCCGGCCGCAGGAGATCCCGACCTACGTAGCCGAGGGGTTGTTCGACCTCGGCATCACGGGCCAGGACTGGATCGAGGAGACGCAGAGCGACGTAGAGGTGATCACGAGCCTCAGCTACGCGAAAACCGGCGCCGGACACGGCACCAAGGTGGTGCTGGCCGTGCCGAACGACCATCCGGCGAACCGCGCCGACGAGATGCCGCCGGGCTCACGGATCTCCACGGAGTTCGTGCGCATCACCGAGCGGTACTTCTCCGACCTCGGCATCGATGTGCGGGTGGCGTGGAGCTACGGCGCCACGGAGGCGAAGGTTCCCGAGATCGTCGATGCGATCGTCGACGTCACCGAGACCGGGAGCACCCTGCGTGCGCACGGCATGAAGGTCATCGAGACTCTGCTCACCTCCGACCCGGTGCTGGTCGCGAACCGGACCGCGGCCGCCGATGCTGCCAAGCGCGCCGCGATCGACGACATCACCACCCTGCTGCTCGGCGCGCTCGACGCGGTCGGACGGGTGCTGATCAAGCTCAATGTCGGCGAGGACGCTCGCGCCGGGGTACTGGCGCTCCTTCCCTCGATGAAGGCGCCGACGGTATCCCCGCTCGCCGACGGCGGCTTCGCGATCGAGACCGTGGTCGACAAGCGGGGCGTCAACCGCCTGATACCGAGGCTGAAGGCGGCAGGGGCGACCGACATCCTCGAGATGCCCATCACCAAGATCGTCCAGTGAGCCGGCGGGTGTTTGTCACTCGAGGGTTCCGGGAAGACGACTCGTGTCCGGAAATCCATGCATCTCGGAAGGCGACGTGTTCCACCTCACCACGCAGCTTCCTTCGACCGTCGAAGCCCCGAGCGCGGCTCGTGCCGCGCTTGCCGATGTGCTGACTCCGTCCACCGAGCCTGCGCTCGATCTCGCTCAGGTCGACGAGACAGCGCGGCTGCTGCTCACTGAGCTCGTATCCAACAGCGTCAGGCACGCGAGCGTTCCGGCCGAATCTCCGGTGCGCATCGACATCGCCCTCGACCCGATCTGTCTGCGCATCGAAGTTTACGACGAGGGATCGGTCGCACCCGAGGACGGTCCGTCGGGACCGATGGACGGGTTCGGGCTGGCGCTGGTCGAACGTCTCTCCGACCGCTGGGGGATCGATCACGACGACCTCGGCACCCGGGCATGGTTCGAGCTGTCGCTCGCCGACACATCTACTGGTTCTTCGTGACGCGAGATCAACGCCCAACGATCTCCGCCTATCGGGACGGACCCTTCCTCGTTCGCGGACCGGTCACCATCGTCGACGAAGACGGCCGCGAGGTCGACGTTCGCCGCAGCGTCGTGCCTCTCTGCCGGTGCGGACGGTCACGGACCAAACCCCTGTGTGACGGCGTGCATGAGGCCGCGGCCCTCGCCGCACCGGAGACCGGCTCAACCGAGCGGCGCGTGCGACCGGCAATCCGTAGAACGAACTGGTCCCGCCTGACCAGGCGTCGATGAGCCGCGAGGCGACCCGGCCATCGAGACCGAGCAAGGCGGCGGCGCCGAAGAGCACGTCGGCGCTCAGATCGGGCTCCTCGTGCACCAGGGAACCCGCCATGTCGTTGGCCGCGATCGCTCCATGCGCCGCGTCGGCTTCCACGTGCTCATCGAAGTAGGCGGTGACCTCCGGCCCGAAACCGAGCCTGCGCAGGCCGTCGCCGTAGCGTCGGTTCGGGATGCACGACGTCATCTCGAACGCCGCGAGATGCCCGACGAGCGCACCCCGCAGGCGCCGATGCATGCCGAACAGCGACATCAGGTTGGTGGTCGCGAGCGTCGAGCCCGGCAAGGCGATCGATGTACGCACCCTCGTCGATCGTAGAGCCCGAGCCCGCGCATCGCCCGTGCGAACAGGCCCGAGTGCATCCATTCGAGATCGCCACCTCCGTACTCATCGCGCTGGATCTCGACCAACGCGATCTTCGACCTTCCTCGCAGCCGTGGGATGCCGAACGAATGGGGATCGGCCTCCTTCAGATGGTACGCGGACCGGTGCACGAGGAACTCCCGATACATCTCGAGATCGCCGTGGTGCGCCAGGAATGACGAGAGCGAGGGGCCGTCGTCGGAACCGATCAGAGCTCTCAGCTGCACATCGATGGGTTGCGCGCTGGGAACGGGACGGAACGCAGCGCGCAGGCCACGCTCGAACACCGCCTCGAGATCACGCCTGTACGACAGCAGCGCCGGATCCCACTCCATCGAGTCGGGGACGCCGTCGAGGTCTCGGTAATGCAGCTCGTAGCAGAGGTACAGCGCGAGATGGAGATCGTCGTCTGCAAGGGGATCAGCGACGGACACAGGCGGTCCGAGCATGACGTTGCCGGACATCATGCCCAGCACCGCATGGCTGAGCTGGTCCTCGAGCAGCTGGAAGCATCGCGGTCCGAGGATTCCCCGGTCCCGCCGATCCAAACGACGAGCCGGCCGCGCTTGACCTCGCTCCTGTCACCCCCCTACCCTCGGCGTGCGATGGCGGCGCAGAGGTGGGGGGGACGGTGGAGGGCTCCACACCGCGGGTGATCAGAGCAGGGGTCGCTGGTGGCGATCGTTGCCACCGCCGCTGCGAGCACGCCTGCCGCAGCCGTGCCGGGCTCGCTCGATCGCTCGTTCTCGATCGACGGGCGGGTCACCACCTTCCCGCAGGGTGCGACCGCGTGGGCGGTCGCGATCGACGCGAAGGGGCGCATCGTCGTCGCCGGCACGACGCTCGAGGCCGACAGCGATATCGCGCTCGCACGGTTCCGTCCCAACGGCAACCTCGACGCGGACTTCGGCGGCGGCGACGGGCGGGTCACGACCGACCTCGGCGGCACCGACTTCGGATCCGACCTCGCCCTGGGCCCGAACGGTCGCATCGTCGTCGTCGGCCAGCGCGTTCGGGCCTCAGGCTCGCGCATGGCGGTGGTCGCGTACGGGCCGCGCGGGCGTCTCGACCCTGACTTCTCTCGCGACGGCATCGCGTTCGTGGGCTTCGACAACGAGCTGCAGGGGGCCAACGCGGTCGCGGTCGGTGCGAACGGCAAGATCGTGGTCGGCGGCTCGACGAGCAACGGGCTGGCGAGCCGCTGGGCGCTGGCTCGTCTCGAACCTCGGGGCATCCGCGATCGGGGGTTCGGGGGCGACGGCCGGGTCACGCTCGACGTCTCGCCCAGCAGCGAGACGATCAACGACCTCGAGATCGTGGCAGGGGGAAGGGTCGTCGCGGTGGGCCCTGCGGAGTCGGCCCTCACACCCCGCTACGCGATCGCGCGGTTCCGCATCAGCGGCGCACCCGACCGCGCGTTCGGCAAGCGGGGTGTGAAGATCACCGACGTCGCCAACGGGGCCGACACGCCCTACGGAGTGAGCGAGCAGGAAGACGGCAGGCTGCTCGTCGTGGGCCATGTCGCCGACGGCGGCCAGGCCGACTGGGGTGTGCTGCGCTTCGGACCCAAGGGACGGCTCGACGACTCGTTCCACGGCGACGGCATCCGCATCCTGCGGTTCGGGCCGGAGTACGAGCTCGCGCAGGCGTCCGCGGTGCAGGCCAACGGTCGCATCGTGGTGGTCGGCCGCATCCGGCGCAACGACGACGATCAGTTCGGCATCGTGCGCCTCAAGACGAACGGCCACTACGACCGCAGCTTCTCCGACGACGGGCGCCTCATCGTGGACTTCGACGGTGGAAGCGACACCGCACGCGACGTTGCGTTGCAGGCCAACGGCCGGATCGTGGTCGCGGGCGAGGCGTTGGACCGAGGACGCCGCCGGTTCGGCGTGGTGCGGCTCCTCGCCTCCTGACCTGGGGATTGACAACGGCTGGGGGCCATGTGGCACAATCGCTGTGATGTTTGAATCAACGTTCAATCCGACGCGGGCGCATGACGCCGTGTATCGGGTATCCAGCGCGTAGGGCGCCCGGGCGCGGATCGCGTCCATGAGCGCCAGGGGGACCTCTCGTCGAGCGAGGGGTCCTTTCGTTTCCGGGGGTAGCAGCGCGAACGAGGGGAGCCACACGATGGGCGACACGATCGAGGACCGCATCGCACGGGAGGCCGACGAGCTCGAACGACGGTGGCAGTCCGATCCGCGGTGGCGGGGTGTCGAGCGGGCCTACTCGGCCGAGGACGTGCTGCGGCTCAGGGGGTCCATCCAGGTCGAGCACACCGTGGCGCGGCTCGGCGCCGAGCGACTGTGGGAACTCGTCAACGACACGGAGTACGTCAACGCCCTCGGCGCCCTCACGGGAGGCCAGGCCGTCGAGATGGTCAAGGCCGGACTGCAGGCGATCTATCTGAGCGGGTGGCAGGTCGCCGCCGACGCCAACCTCGCCGGGCACACCTACCCCGACCAGTCGCTCTACCCGTCCAACTCCGTGCCCGCGATCGTGCAGCGCATCAACAACGCGATGCTGCGCGCGGACCAGATCGCATGGAGCGAGGGCAACGAGACCCGCTCGATCGCCCCGATCCTCGCCGACGCCGAGGCCGGGTTCGGCGGCGCCCTCAATGCCTTCGAGCTCATGCGCGCGATGATCGATGCCGGTGCTGCCGGTGTGCACTTCGAGGACCAGCTCGCGTCGGAGAAGAAGTGCGGACACCTCGGCGGCAAGGTGCTGGTGCCGACCGACCAGTTCGTCCGCACCCTCACCGCGGCACGGCTCGCCGCCGACGTCGCCGGCGTGCCGACCCTCGTGGTGGCGCGCACCGACGCGCTCGCAGCCACGCTGCTCACGAGCGACATCGACGAACGCGACCGCCGATTCGTGAGCGGCGATCGCACCCACGAGGGCTTCTACCGGGTGACGAACGGCATGGACGCTGCGATCGCGCGCGCCCAGGCCTATGCGCCCTACGCCGACATGATCTGGTGCGAGACCTCGACACCCGATCTCGACGAGGCTCGCACGTTCGCCGAGGGCGTGCACGCCATGTACCCGGAGAAGCTGCTCGCCTACAACTGCAGCCCCTCGTTCCATTGGAAGCAGCACCTCGACGACGACACGATCGCTCGGTTCCAGAAGGAGCTGGGCGCCATGGGGTACCGCTTCCAATTCATCACGCTCGCCGGATTCCACGCGCTCAACGCCAGCATGTTCGAGCTGGCGCGCGGATACGCGGGTGAGGGCATGTCCGCGTACGTGCGATTGCAGGAGCGCGAGTTCGACATGGAAGCCGAGGGCTACACGGCAACCCGGCACCAGGCCGAGGTGGGCACCGGCTACTTCGACCGCGTCTCGACCGTCATCAGTGGGGGAAGCTCGTCGACCCTGGCCCTCGAGGGGTCCACCGAGGAAGCGCAGTTCCGAGACTGAGGCACGCTGCAACCGGTCACCGGCACGGTGTCGCCGTCGGTACGCCGGCGAACCGTGGCGCCCGCTCGAGCACGTATGGTTGCCCCGGCAACGGCGGATCTCGATCAGGCGGCTGGCCATGGACGCACGACCATCGAACGGACCGACGAGCGTTCCTCGGCTCGGCTCACGCCTCTGGCGCCCGCCGCGCAACCGCGATCTGATCCTCGGCATCCTGTTCGCGCTCGTGTTGCCGTGGCTGGCGAGCAGGCTCTCGACGGAGGTATCGCGTCTTCGAGAGCTTCCCTGGCCTCACCTTCCTCGCGGCGACGGTCACGGCTACGTTGATGGGTCGGCTCAGCGCCAGCGTGGTGGCGACGGTCGCTTCGGCGGTCTTCTTGTCCTCCAGCGGCCTGCTGCCCGAGGGAGCGACCGACCACCCGCTCCTGAGCTTGCTCGCCCTCAGCTTCTTCGTCGCGGTCTCGGCGGCGGTCGCCTACGCGCTGGCGCTGAAGGACGCAGCGAGCGAACGGGCTGCGCTCGCCGCGTCCCGGATCGAAACCCTGGCTCGAGAGCTGGAGCTCGAGCGGAACACGCTCCATCAGGTGTTCCAGCAGATGCCGGGAGGAGTCATCGTCGCCGGTGCCGACGGCACGCTCATGCTGACGAACCAGCGGGCGAGCGAGATCTTCGACGTCAGCATCCCAGAGGGCCACCGCCTCGAGGAGTACCGCGACATGCCGGAGATCGCGCTGCGCGCCGTCCACCCCGACGGAACACCGTACCCCCCAGAGGAGCTTCCGCTCGTTCGCGCGCTCCGGGGCGAGGTCGTGCTGGGCGAGGTCATGGTGATCGAACGAGACGACGGATCGACCGTCACGGTGGAGGTCGACGCTTCGCCGATCGGTCGAACGAACGCCGCCATCGAGGGCGCGGTGGCGACGTTCCACGATGTCACCGAGCGGCGCGCGATGCAGGCAGATCTCGCACGAGCGAGCCAACGACTGAGACAGATCCAGACGATCACCGATGCGACCCTCGCCGGACTCGGGGTGGACGACCTGGTGGGTCTGCTGCTGCCCAAGATCCGCGACGCGCTCGGCACCGACTCCGCGACGCTCCTCCTGGTCGACCGGACGGGCTCCTTGTTGATCGAGCACTCCACGGTCGGCGCCGAGACCGACGGGGAGGAGGTGCCGATCCCGATCGGACGTGGCATCGCCGGCAAGATCGCGAGCACGGTGGCGCCGATCGTGGCCGAGGATCTCTCGACCTACGAGGTCGAGCGGCCGTGGCTCACTCGGGAGATGCATTCGTTGATGGGCGTCCCGCTCATCTATCGCGGAAAGGTCAGGGGGGTCATCCACGTCGCGACCCGCACACCTCGGCAGTTCACCCCCGACGACATCCACGTGGCGGAGCTCGCGGCGAACCGCATCGCCGCCGCGCTCGAGCGGGGTGCGCTGTACGACAGCCAGGCCTCGATGGCCCTCGAGCTGCAGCGCAGCCTGCTGCCGTCGACCCTTCCGACGATCGACGGTGTCGAGCTCGCCGCGCTCTATCGGCCGTACTCGCCCGAACACGAGGTGGGAGGCGACTTCTACGACATCTTCCCCCACGGCGAAGGAACCTGGGGCGTCGTGGTGGGTGACGTGTCGGGCAAGGGACCGAGGGCCGCAGCGATCATGGGGCTCGCCGCCCACACCGTGCGCGCGATCGCTCGGTACGAGTCGAAGCCGAGCGCGGTCCTCACCGCGCTGAACGAGGTGCTGCTGCGCGAGGAACGAGTCAACGAGGAGCAGTTCTGCACCGCGTGCGACATGCGGCTGAAGACCGATCACGACCGCCTGCGGATCACCCTCTGCTCGGCCGGCCACCCGCTCCCGATGGTGGTGCGGGCCGACGGGTCGGTCGCGCAGGTCGGCGAACCCGGCACGTTGCTCGGAAGCTTCCACGATCCGGAGCTGCACGACGTTGCGCTCGACCTCGGTCCGGGTGATGCGGTGGTGGCGTTCACCGACGGATTGGTCGAGCGCCGAGAGACGGGCCTTTCCGACGGACAGCGCGATCTCGCCGAGCTGCTGTCGTCATGCGGTGGGTTCACCGCCGACGGGATCGTCACGCTCATCGAGCGCTCGCTCATCGATGATGCCGAGATCGAGGATGACGTCGCCGTCTTCGTGATCAGGAAGACCTGAGCGCGGGCAGCAGCTCCTTCTGCGCGAAGGTGGCGAAGCCCTCCTGATCGGTGCCGATCTGGTGGAACCAGATCCCGTCGTAGCCGGCCTCCACGTAGCGCCGGACCATCTCGATGTAGGGGTCCGGCTCGGGGCCGGTCACGACGGATCCCCGGAGATCGTCGAGGCGCACGAGCTCGGCCGCCTGTTCGAAGTGCTCGGGAAGCGCGAGCTCCGTGCTCAACGCCCCGGGGAGGGCCGCGTTGGGCCAGCGTTCGAGCGCGGTGCGAAGCCCCTGTTCCGGGTCCTCGCTCCAGCACACGGTGATCTCCGCGTAGGCATGGGCGTCGGCGCCGGCACCCTGGCGGAAGGTGGACACGACGGCATCGTCGGGAGCCGTGCCGATGAGCCCGTCGCCGATCTCGCCGGCGAGCTGGGCAGCCTGCTCGCCACCCGCGGCCACGAACACGGGGATGGGTTCGTCGGGCAGGGAGTAGAGCTTGGCGGCCTCGACCGTGAAGTGGTCGCCGCGGTGGGTCACGATTTCGCCCGCCCACAGGGTCCGCATCAGACCGACCGCTTCACGCAGCATCTCGCGACGCTGGCCCGGTCGGGGCCAGCGGGCACCGGTGACGTGCTCGTTCAGCCATTCTCCGGTGCCGACACCGAAGAAGAACCTGCCCCGAAGCATCGATGCCGCGGTCGCGGCGGCGTGGGCCACGTTCACGGGGTGCATGCGGATCGTGGGGCACGTCACCGCGGTGCCCACCTCGATCTCGGTCGGTGACGGCCGCGACCCCGCCCAACACCGACCAGACGAACGGGCTCTCGCCCTGCGCCGACACCCAGGGGTGGAGATGATCCGAGATCGCCGCGAAGTCGAATCCGGCCTCCTCGGCGCGGACCGCGTCGCGAACGAGATCGGTGGCCGACCGTTCCTCCGAGCAGAGCTTCGTGCCGATCCTCATCTGCACCCCTCGCCTCAGCGCGGCCGAGCGCCCGGATCCGACCTGGCGCACCGCCTCGATCTCGTCGGTGATCCCCTCCGTCAGGTCGACGACGAGGTCGAGCTCCAGCTCATCGGTGCCCTCACTCGGCTCCGGCCCCACGTCCGCGTCGACGCCTGTGCTCGAACGGATCGACGTACCCCGCCATACCTGTCCCTCCCGGTGTTCGATGGTGCCGTCCGCATACCCCGGGGCCCACGCGCCCACACCACAGCCGGCGGTTTGGAGCGTCGGTCCCGCGGGAAGCATCGGCACGACATCGATCGGAGGGATCCATGACGACGCACTCTGTCCATGGTGCGAAAGGCGCTCGGCTATGAGCGATCCGGCAAGCGCTCGCGTCGGCAAGCGGCTCGGCAGCCGCCTCGCGGTCGCACTGGTGGTCGGTCCGCTCGCAGGCCTCGCGGTCGGCGGCGTGATCGCGGCGCTCGTGTTCGGTACCTGGGGCAGGGGCGCGTTCATGACGCTCATCGGCGGAGCGGTCGCCGGCACGCTGCTGGCGTTGCTGTGGGGCGGCTACTCGAGCCTCGAGTCACCGGACCCGGGCCGGGAACCGTCGGACACGCAGCGACCGGTCGCCGATCGCCCGGAGCTCACGCGGGAGGAGCGTGATGACGCCATCTGAGCCGGACGGCGCCCCCGGTGGGGACGCCACATGCCCGGTCTGCGGCATCGGGTCGCTCGCCGATATCGCCTACGACGTGGAGCCCACGAGCGACGAGCCGTCGCAGGGCTCGGAGAGCCGCCAGGTGACGGTCTACTCGTGCGGCCACCGCGTCGGCGGGCCGCGTCTGGACTCCGCCGATGAGGACCGGCTCGACGTGGAGCGCCGGACCTCCGAGGAGACCGTCGACCCGGCTGACTGAGCCGTCGCCAAGGAACCTCCAGGCCGCGACCGCGCCGGATGCATCAGCGGCGCTCTGACCCAGCGAGCAGGTCGAGCACTGCGTCCTCCACGAGCTCGAGAGCCTTCTCCGGGTCGCCGGTCGGGATCGCCGCGAGCGCGGGAGCGAGCGTGCGGCCGGCGATGAACCGCTCGAACACCCGAGGATCGATGTACGAGGCCCGGCAGACCGCCGGGGTGTTGCCGAGATGGTCGGCGACGGTTCGCACGGTGGCAGCGATGAGCCGCTTCTTGGATGTGGCGTCATGGGCCTCGGCGCCGGAGATGTCGACGGCGGCGAGCACGGTGGCGTGCCAGGTGCGGAAGTCCTTCGCCGAGTGCTCCTCCCCGAGCAGCGACTTCAGGTAGGCGTTGACGTCACCGGACTTCAGATCACGCCAGCGCCCCTCGTCGTCGCGGAAGGCGAGGAGCTCGATGCCTCCGGTGCGCCGGCGCTTCAACCGCTCCAGCAGTGGCGCGAGCAGCTCGTCCTCCACCTCGTGGACCCGGCGGACCCCTCCCTTGGCCGCGTAGTCGAAAACGAGCTTGGAGCCTTCGATCTGCACGTGGCTCTTGCGGATCGTGGCGAGCCCGAACGAGCCGTTCTGGTCGGCGTAGGCCTCCGAGCCGATGCGGAAGGTGCCGCGGTCCAACAGTCGTACCGCCGCCGCCATCACGCGCTCCTTCGGCATGCCGTCTCGCGCCAGGTCGCCATGTACGACCTCTCGCATCGCCGGAAGCGACCGAGCGAACGCCGTGATGCGCTCGAACTTGCGCGCATCCTGACGGCGTCGCCAGGCTTCGTGATAGATCGGCTGGCGTCGGCCGGCCGCGTCGGTGCCGGTCGCCTGCAGGTGCCCGTCGGGATCGGGGCAGATCCACACGTCGGTCCAGGCCGGCGGCACAGCGAGGGCCCGGATGCGAGCAAGGACCTGAGGATCCCGCACCGCCCGGCCCCGAGCGTCCTCATACGAGAAGCCCCGGCCGCGGCGGCGGCGGGTGATGCCCGGCGAGGCGGGGTCGACCTTCCGAAGGCGTGGCACGCAAGCGATATGCCCCGGAGCACCCCACCGCAAACGACGCGAGGCGCGACGCGAGGCGCATGGTGCCAGGTTTGGTCATCGGCCCATGACGGGTAGGCCGGTCCCGACGGGCGCCAGACCCGTACGAGGAGGACAGCGACCGCGATGGCCACGCTCGTTCGGCACATCATGACCGAGGAACCGAAGACCCTGTCGGCGTCGATGTCGGTGGCTGATGCGGCCGCGATGATGGCGAGCTACGACGTCGGCTCGATCCCCGTGCTCGACGACGACGGGTCGCTCGTCGGGATCGTCACCGATCGCGACATCGTCATCAGGGTGGTGGCCACCAGGAGCGATCCGGCGGAGGTTCCCCTCGGCGATGTCGCGACCCAGATCACCGTCGAGGTGACACCCGACACCGAGATCGCCGACGCGAACCAGATGATGGCCGAGCACAAGATCCGCCGGTTGCCGGTCACCAAGCACGGCGCGCTGGTCGGCATCGTGTCGCTCGGGGACATCGCCCTGGCCCTCGCGTCCAAGCGCACCGTCGGCGAGACCCTCGAGGATGTCTCGACGTCGGAGAGCACGACGTCACGCAACGAGGGGCCCGACCGAGGAACGCCCGACCGCGTCGCGGAGCACCGCGAGCGCAGCCGCGCCTGATCAGAGGAGGTTCACGATGACCATGCACGACGATGAGGGACACACGCACCGCCCGGTCACGCCCGAGGAGCCCGGCAGCGGCCTCGTCGGCTACGCAGCCATCAAGTACGCGGCCATCGTCATCATCGTGCTGGCCATCCTGGGATTCTTGGCCTTCTACGTGCTGCCGCGCATCGGCTGAGGGCGCTCGGCCGGCCGTAAAGGCCGGTCGGCGCGAGACCGAGTCACGAGTCCATCGCGACAGCCCGCAGACGCTCCAGCGTCTGGGTCAGGATGCGCGAGACGTGCATCTGGCTGACCCCCACGTCGTCGGCGATCTCGGTCTGCGTGAGGCCCCGGAAGAACCGCAGGTAGAGCACGCGCCGGTCCCGCGGCGAGAGTTCCGCCACCGCCGGGGCGATCGATGACCACTCATCGAGCAGCTCGATCGACGGGTCATCGCTGCCCAGCGCGTCGACGGGTGCGGCCGAGCCCTCGCCCGATGGGGCATCGAGCGAGGTCGTGGAGTACGACTGCACCGCGTCCATCGCCTCGGCGATCTCATCGGTGCCCACGCCCAAGTGCTCCGCGAGCTCGGGGATGGTGGGCGAGCGCCCCAGGGTCTGCGTCAGCTCAGGCATCGTGCGATTGATGCGAACCGCCAGCTCCTGCAGCCGTCGAGGCACGCGCAGCGCCCACCCCTTGTCGCGGAAGTGCCGCTTCAGCTCTCCGACGATCGTGGCGGCGGCGTAGGTGGAGAACTGCACCTCCCTGCCCGGGTCGAACCGGTCGATGGCATTCAGCAACCCGATGCTCGCGACCTGGGTGAGATCCTCCACGGCTTCGCCTCGGCCCGCGAAGCGGCGGGCGAGGTACTCGGAGAACGGCATGAACAGCGCGACGAGCTCGTCCCGGGCACCGGCGTCGGGAAGGCGGGCGAACAACGCTTCGACCTCGGCGTCGTCGGGCCGGTTGCGCGAACCCGAGCCCGGAGCCTCCGACTGACTCACGCCGGAACGGTCCGCAGGAGCAGCTCGACGGCCGCGTCACCGTCGACGTCGGTCACCTCGGCCTCATCGGCGAGTCCCTCGATGACCCGCCAGGCAAGGCTGTCGGATCCGGTGAGATCGGATGCCGCGCCTGAGCCTTCCACCCAGATCGTCAGGCGCAGGTCGGCCTGACTGGGCACGAGGTCGACCCGGAGCCTCGACCCGTCGGCGCCGTGCGTGAGCAGCATGGCCGACGCCTCGGCGGCGGCGATACGCAGGTCGTCGACGGCGTCGTAGGGCAGGGCCAGCTTCGATGCGACACCGGCCACCATCGTGCGCACCAGGGCGATCGACTCCGGGTCGGCCGGAAGACTGAGGCTTACCGTCTCGCGGGTTCCGTTCACGGCTTCCCTTCCTATACTGGCCCACTGGTCGGTCAGACGAGCATCGGCGTTTCGCGCCGAGGTCACCATATCGTCGCGGCTTCGCCGCCGCCGCGGACACCGGTCGAGCAGGGCCGGCACGAGGAGAGGGTCGTTCCGTGGAACCTACGTTCGACACCAGCACCGTGGGTACGTGGACCGTGATCCGCGTGCGAGG
The DNA here is from genome assembly GCA_963790335.1 of uncultured Actinomycetes bacterium. GTDB lineage: Bacteria > Actinomycetota > UBA4738 > UBA4738 > HRBIN12 > JAOUEA01. The sequence continues at coordinate 427,276 of CAWBOB010000008.1, forward strand.
CGAACTCGACCTCTCGACGTCGGAAGCACTCAAGGGCGCGCTCGACGGGAGTTTCGCGGCGGATATCCCCAGGATCGCCGTCGATCTCACCGACGTCTCCTTCATGGACTCGAGCACGCTCGGCGTGTTGATCTCGTACCTGAAGCGGGCCAGGGAACGTGACGGCGACGTGCGCCTGGTAGGGGTGCAGGGCTCCCCCGCCAAGGTGATCGCCCTCACCGGGCTCGACCAGGCGTTCGCCATCGACGCCTCGCCCGGCGACCTCCCCGAGTAGCCGAACCGGTCAACGTTTCGGTCGCAGCTACCCGGGGTATCGCGTGCGTGTCGCTTCCCCCCGACGCGGTACGCAGGAGGCCGGATGAGCATGTCGACCGAGGATCGCAACCTCCGCGGGCGTATGGCGCCCGGTGATACCCGTCAGAACGCCGTCTACGACCAGGGACGCGTCTGTCAGGACCCGTCGTGCGCGACGGTGCTCTCGATCTACAACGCCAGCGGATGGTGCTGGCAGCACGAGCAGCCACACACCTACGTGCTGCAGGCTCCCCGCAAACGGCGTCGCGACGCGCGGGTCGCATAGGGGCCAGACCATGCAGGCCCACGAAACCTCACCGGCGATCCGCGCCGCGCGCGGACTCGAGCGATGTGCCGGGAGTGCGGCGGCCCCCCCTGCCGCATGCGCCGAGCCGGGTCCGGGGGCATGATCCCGTGCCCCCCACCCGGCCGCCGGCGCCTTCTCCCATGCCGGACCCGTCCCCGGCGCCCGTGCCCGAGCCCGGCCCGACACCGGCTCCCGACCCTGCGCCCGTGCCGGCTCCCGTGCCTCCGCCCGCTACCACGCCGACGGCTCGCGCCTGAGGCTGCACCGGGGACGGCACGTGCCGAGACGCCTCGGCGGTACGATGCCTCGGCGATGAACCCGGTCAAGGGAGTGCTGCTGTGGGCATCGCAGAACCCCACCCTGCGTGCGCAGCTTCCTCGACTCGGCTTCGTGAGACGGTCGGTCGCCAGGTTCATGCCGGGCGAGACCGCCGAAGCGGCGATCGAGGCTGCCCGGCGTCCTCGCCGGGAGCGAGCCGCCGCTCCCCGCCACCTTCACGCGCCTGGGCGAGCACACGACGGACCTCGCGCAGGCGGCGGAAGCGACCGGCGACTACCTGCGCCTGCTGGATCGCATCGAGGAGCTCGCGCTCGACGCGGAGATCTCGGTGAAGCTCACCCAACTCGGCATCGATCAGGACCCGAGGGTGACCGCCACCCACGTCGAGCGCCTCGTGGATCGCTCCGCGGAGCTCGGCCGCACGTGCTGGATCGACATGGAGGCAAGCCATTACGTCGACCGCACGCTCGATCTCTACGAGTCCGAGCTGCGCCGCTCGCCCAACGTCGGCGTCTGCCTGCAGGCCTACCTGCGCCGCACCTACGACGACATCGTGCGACTGCAACCTCTGGCGCCGACGGTGCGGCTCGTCAAGGGCGCCTACCGAGAGCCGAAGCATCTCGTGTTCACGAAGCAGGATGCGATCGACGAGAGCTTCCTGCGTCTGACCGTGCATCTCGTCACGGGCGGCGCGAGGCGCGTCGCCGTGGGATCGCACGACACCGATCTCATCGCGCGCATCACCGACGAGCTGGGCGGGCACGATCGCTTCGAGATCGCGATGCTCTACGGCATCCGCGCCGGCGAGCAGCGCCGGCTCGCGGCCGAGGGATATGCGGTGCGAACGCTGATCTCCTACGGCCCGTCGTGGTATCCGTGGTTCATGCGCCGCATCGCGGAGAAGCCGGTCGAGAACACGCTGCTGGCCCTGCGTAACCTCATCACGACCGACGCGCCACCTCGGCCGAGATCATGATCCGCCTGCAGGGAGCGATCGCGGCAAGCGTCACCCCCATGCGCGAAGGGGGTCGCACGATCGACGCCGGTGCTATCGAGAGACTCACCCGGTTCCTGGTCGAAGGCGGCGTCGACGGCGTGCTGGCGTGCGGGACCACCGGGGAGGGCGTGCTGCTCTCGGTCGAGGAACGACGGGGCGTGACCGAGGCATTCGTCGCGAGCGCTCCCCCGGGGTTCGCGGTTGCCGTTCACGCGGGCGCGCAGACCTCCGCCGACACGATCACGCTCGCCGCGCACGCACGCGATGCTGGCGCCGACGCGGTGGCCGTGATCGCCCCGCCCTATTTCCCCCTCGACGACGACGAGCTGACGGCGCATCTCGTGAGCGCGGCCGACGCTGCCGCCCCGCTCGCGTTCTACGTGTACGAGTTCGCCGCTCGGAGCGGGTACGCGATCCCACCCGCGGTCGTCGCCCGGGTGCGCGAGGAAGCGCCCAACCTGGCGGGCATGAAGGTCTCCGACGCGCCGTTCGCAGCCCTCGAGCCCTATCTCGGCCTCGGGCTCGACGTCTTCGTGGGCTCGGAACCGATCGCGCTCGAGGGGCTCACGGCCGGCGCGGTCGGCAGCGTGAGCGGCCTCGCGGCAGCGTTCCCCGACATCACCGCCGGCCTGGTGCACGAGCGGAGCGAGGCCGCGCACGATCAGGTGACGCGGCTGCGTGAGGGGCTGCGAGCGATCCCGTTCCACGCGGCGCTGAAGGAGGTGCTCGTGGCGAGCGACGTGCTGATCAGCTGCCGACGTCCGCGCCCCGCTGCGCGCGCTCACAGCCGCTGAGCGCACGGCCGTGCTGGACCTCGCGCGTGAGGTCGGATCGCGCGAGCCCCTGCCCTCTCGCCTCCGCCCATCTTGAGAGCCCTTAGCTCGGCTTCTCCTTCGGCTTCGCGTGTTCCTCGCGGTCGTACCGCACGAACGCGAACGTGCCATCTGGCTCGAGCACCGCGTAGCGGACGTCGCTGAGGTCACCGATGCCTTGCTCGCGGGCGGCGCCGATGACCTCGTCGGCCGTGAGGCGCTCGACCGCGATGACCTCGTCGACCAGCCTGCCTTCGTCGATCACGATCACCGAGACCCCCTCGATCACCCGCTTGGAGGCCGGCCAACGGAACCCGACGTAGGACATCGCGACCACCAGCAGGGCGATCGTGCCGACGGCGAGCATCGCCCCGGTGACCGACATGTCCTCCTGCGTGACGCCCTGCTGGACCAGGTCACCGATCGTCACGATCAGCACGAGCTCGAACGAGGACATCTCGGCGAGCTCCTTCTTGCCGATCACCCTCGTCAGGATCCACAGGAAGCCGAACAGGAAGGCCGCCCGAAGCACGATCTCCATCAGGGCATCACCCAGGTCCGGTAGGAGACCGAGAGCCGTGGGAGCCCGTCGGTGTCGAGGGAGGTGGTGGCACCCGAGGTGAGGCCGAACGTCGGCGAAGCCCGGCCGTCGAAGCTCAGGAGCAACACGTCGCTCTGGGGTCGGTCGAACGTGAGCACGAGCAGGGAACCTCGGAGCGCCGTGCCCGAAGGCTCCGGGTACCACTGGTTGAAGTCGAACCGCTCGAAGTAGTCCGCGCTGGTCGTCAGCGTGACAGGCCCCTCGAACCCTGCCTCGGACCTCACCTCGACCCGCCACGGGGTGGCGAGGCCGGACCTGGTCACGCTCGCGAAGGTGACGGCGAGGGTGACACCGTCGGCCTCGTCACGCACCTCGGCCGTGCGCACGCCCACGAGGTTCGCGAGACCGAGCAAGACGCCGAGCCCGATGACCGCGATACCGACCCTTCGGGCGGCGCGCCTGCGTCGCAATCGCTCGACGGGTTCTGCCTCGGGTCGCGTCGATACCTGCGTCGACGCCGACGCGGTCCCCCCCTGATCGCCGGACACGTCGTGGCTCCCTACGCTCCTGCGCGCCCGCTCCGCCGGTTCACCGCGCGCAGCAGCTGCTCCTTGTTCATGCGGGAGCGGCCGTCGACGCCGAGATCCTTGGCCTCCTGGTACAGCTGATCACGGGTGCGGCCGCCCGCGCCCCGATGCGACCGCAGACCGCCCCGTCGCCCGCTCGAGATGTCGTCGCGCGAGGTCCGTGAGCTGGTCTCGGCCTCACCGGAACGCGCCCGCTCCTTGTTGACCGTGCGGGCCGCGATCTCCTCGGCGGTGTCGTTCGAGCGACCTCGCTGCTTCAAGCCCTGCTTGATGTGCTCGTACTGGCGCTCGCGCTTGGCGCTCCATGCTCGTTGCGGCATGGCGATGTCCTCCTCCCGATCTCGCTCATGCATGGATTCCCAGCGCCCCGGAGCCTGCAAACGGCGAGCGTTTGACGCCCGACCGTGCGCTCGATACGGTTTGCACCTGCAAATCCCACCCGAGAGGTACGAATCACCATGATCCGCACGCGCACCGCCGGACTGGTCGGGGCCATGATCCCCTCACGCCTGTGCGGCATGCCCGCGGCACACGGCGCCACCGGCGCCGCCCCGCGCGCGCGGACCTGACCCCATCCTCCTCTCCGCATCACCCGGGCCGCCGCTCCGGCGGCCCTTCGCGTTTCCCGAACCGTCCCGACACCGAGGCTCGAGGCCATGGCAGACACCACCGGCTCGCCACCACGCGCTCCCCGCCGGCGCGGTGAGGGTCAGTGGGGGCTGGGCTACCACGAGCCCTTGAACACGGCCGAGCAGATCAAGAAGGAAGACGACGGGCTCAACGTGCGGGCTCGCATCGAGAGCGTCTTCGCGCCCGGCGGGTTCCGCTCGATCGGCAAGCAGGACCTTCGCAGCCGCATGCGGTGGTGGGGCCTCTACACGCAGCGCACCCAGGGCGTACCCGGCGAGCGCACGGGCAGCGCCGAACCCGAGCAGCTCGAGGACGAGTTCTTCATGATGCGCATCCGCATCGACGGCGGAGCGATGACGAGCGAGCAGCTCCGCGCGATCGCATGGGCGAGCGAACGTCACGGGCGCGACGTCGCCGACGTCACCGACCGCCAGAACGTGCAGCTGCACTGGATCCGCATCGAGGACGTGCCCGCGATCTTCGAGCGCATCGAATCGGTCGGCCTCACGACGCAGGAAGCGTGCGGCGACACCCCGCGGGTCATCCTCGGGTGCCCGCTGGCGGGGGTCACCGCCGACGAGGTCTTCGATGCCACGCCCGACCTGCGTTCGGTGGCCGAGCGGTTCGTCGGCGATCCTGCGTTCTCGAACCTGCCGCGCAAGTACAAGACCTCGATCAGCGCCTGCAGCGCCGGCTGCACGAACCACGAGATCAACGACGTGTCATTCGTCGGCGTGGCCGGGCCGGGCGGCGAGCTCGGATACGACCTGCAGGTCGGCGGAGGTCTGTCGACCAATCCCATGTTCGCGCAGCGACTCGGAGCGTTCGTGCCCCGCCACCGCGTCGCGGAGGTTTGGGCCGGCGTGACCAGCCTCTACCGCGAGTACGGATACCGGCGTTCCCGCAACCACGCACGCATGAAGTTCCTCGTCAAGGATTGGGGCGCCGAGCGGGTTCGCGAGATCCTGGAGAAGGAGTTCCTGTCGGAAGGAGCGCTCCCCGACGGGCCGCCGCCGGAGCCGGTCGCGATGGCCGCGAGGGAGCATCTGGGCGTCATGGCCCAGCGCGACGGCCGGGTGGCGGTGGGGTTCGCGCCCAGAGCCGGACGCATCGCCGGTCACCAGCTCCGGCTCGTGGCCGGACTCGCCGATCGGTTCGGAAGCGGAAGGGTTCGCGCGACGGCCCAGCAGAAGCTCGTGATCGTCGACGTCGAGGCCCCTCGTGCCGACGCGCTCATCGCCGAGCTCGACGAGCTCGACCTTCGCGCACTGGGCAGCGCGTTCCGGCGCTCCACGATGGCCTGCACCGGCATCGAGTTCTGCAAGCTCGCGATCGGCGAGACGAAGGGAAGGGCCGCGTGGCTCACCAGCGAGCTGGAGGCCCGTCTTCCCCGGTTCGACGAGGACGTGCGCATCCACGTGAACGGCTGCCCGAACTCGTGCGCCCGGTTCCAGGTGGCCGACATCGGGCTGATGTCGGCGCTGCGGGTACGACCCGACGGCACGAAGAGCGACGCCTTCCTCGTGCACCTCGGCGGCACGATGGGAGAAGGCGCCGCATTCGGCCGCAAGGTGCGCGGCGTGAAGGTCTACGCCGAGGACACCGCCGACTACGTCGAGCTGCTGCTTCGCCGCTACGAGCACCGCCGCGCCGACGGCGACACGTTCGCGTCGTTCGTGAACGCCCTCGACGCCGACGCGCTCGCCCGATTCGCGGAGCCGACCCACGCCCACGGGGAGCTGCGATGAACGCCGGGGGTGACCGCCGATGAGCGTGCGCGCCGTGCCGTTCTACTGCCCGTTCTGCGGTGAGGCCGACCTGCGCCCCGACGACGCCGGCTCCTCGGCCTGGCGCTGCGAGTCGTGCGCGCGGGCCTTCGAGCTCACGTCGATCACGGTGGGAGGTGGAACATGATGGCCGACGCAGACCCCCGGGCTCCGTGGCACGAGCCGGCGATGCCCGTGCTCGACGAGGAAGCCGCATGGGTCCACGAGGCGGCCGAGCGCTTCGAGCATTCCCGCGCCGAGGAGCTGCTCGAGTGGGCGCTCGACAGCTTCCACCCGAAGCTCGCGATCAGCGCGGCGGGGGGCGTCGACGGCATGGTGCTCATCGACATGGCCTGGCGGGTGGATCCGAGCGTGCGCGTGTTCACCCTCGACACCGGCCGGCTGCCGCCCGAGACCTACACGTTGTTCGAGGAGGTGCGCGAGCGCTACGGCATCGCCGTGGAGTTCGAGTACCCCGAGACGGCGTCGGTGGCGTCGCTCGTGAACCGGGAAGGTCCCAACCTCATGTACCGAGGGGTCGACCTGCGGCTCGCGTGCTGCACCGTGCGCAAGGTCGAACCCCTGCGACGCAAGCTCGCCACCCTCGACGCGTGGATCGCCGGGCTCCGGCGTGAGCAATGGATGTCCAGGCGCAACATCGCCAAGGTCGAGCTCGATCGCGACCACGGCGGCATCGTGAAGCTGAACCCGCTCGCCGACTGGACGCTCGACGAGGTCTGGGACTACGTGCGCAAGCACGAGGTGCCCTACCACGAGCTCTTCGACCACGGCTACACCTCGATCGGCTGTGCACCGTGCACGCGCCCCGTGCAACCGGGCGAGCCCGAGCGAGCCGGACGCTGGTGGTGGGAGCAGGACACCGCCAAGGAATGCGGCATCCACTGCAGCGTGGAGCTCGCGGGCTCGGCGACCGACCGGGAGCGTGCGAGCGCCGGCGCCTCCTCCGACTCGGAGGTTCGCTGATGGCGTTCGGTTACCCGATCATGCTCGAGCTCGCGGGCCGGCGCTCGGTCGTGATCGGCGCAGATGCCGTGCGCGACGGCAAGGTGGAGAGCCTGCTCGCCGCCGGCGCCGACGACGTGGTGGTGATCGCGCCCGAGCCCTCGGCGATGCTCGACGACCTCGAGCCGGGTGACCGGGGTAGCAGGTGCGGCGACGCGCATGGCGTGCCACCGACCTCGATGGCGCCTTCCTCGTGGTCGCGGCCAGTCGAGTCGCCGGCGAGCGCGATGCGATCGCGCGAGCGGCCCGTGCGCGTCGAGCGCTCGTGAACGTGATGGACGATATCCCCAACTGCGACTGGTCGACGCCGAGCGTCGTGCGCCGCGGTGAGCTCGTGATCGCGATCGCGACGGGAGGTGCCTCACCTGCGCTCGCGAAGAAGCTCCGCGAGCACCTCGCGGGTGAGTTCGGTGAGGAATGGTCGGAGGTGCTCCGGGTCCTGGGCAGGGTCCGCCGGCACACGATGGCTGCCCTGCCGGAGTTCGCTACCAGGGCTCGGCGCTGGAGCGACGCGCTCGACCTCGACGAGGCGGCTCGGCTCGTGCGTGAAGGGCGCAGCGACGAGCTCGAGAGCCGCCTGCGTCAGCGGCTGCTGCAGGAGACGACCGCATGACCGGGCGCGTGGTGCTCGTGGGCGCAGGACCGGGCGATCCCGAGCTCATCACCGTCAAGGGCGCGAAGGCCCTCGGCGACGCCGACGTGGTCGTGTACGACCGGCTCGCATCGCCGGCCCTGTTGCAGCTCGCACCGCCGAGCGCCGTTCGCATCTACGTTGGCAAGGAGCCGAGCCGCAGCGCGATGCCCCAGCGTGAGATCGACGCGCTGATCGTTGAGGAGGCGCTCGCCGGTCGCTCGGTGGTGCGGCTCAAGGGAGGCGATCCGTTCGTGTTCGGGCGAGGCGGCGAGGAAGTGCTCGCGTGCGCGGCCGCCGGTGTTCCGGTCGAGATCGTGCCGGGTGTGACGAGCGCCGTCGCCGCGCCAGCGGCCGCCGGCATCCCGTTGACCCATCGTGGGCTCGCTCGCTCGTTCGCGGTCGTGACCGGTTCGACGGCGCACGCGGAGGACACGGGTGACATCGCCCGCATGGCGACGGCGACCGACACGCTCGTGGTCCTCATGGCCGCCGGGAAGCTGGCGGAGACCTGCGCGACGCTGATCGAGGCCGGCCGGCGACCCACGACCCCGGCGGCGATCGTGCAGTGGGCATGGACCGGCGACCAGCGCCAGGTCGTCGGCACCCTCGCCGACCTGGCGGTGCTCGCCGAGGCCGCGAACCTCGGGCCGCCCGCCACCCTGGTGGTCGGCGACGTCGTCTCCGTCGCGAGCCACCGGCCCGTGCCGCGGTGTGTAGACGCCTCGGCCGATGGGTAGTCACCACACGTATCGGAGACGGATCGGCGGGTCGTGACGTGCCGTCACGGCCGGCCACCGACAGAGGGAGGACCGACGATGGCGAGTCGCATGGCCGACAAGGTGAGCGATCTGGGCGATCGTGCCCGTGAGCGCATGATGGAGTCGCGCCTGGACAAGTTCGACCGCGAGAACGACCGGCTGCGGAGCGAGGTCAAGCTCCTCCGCGACGATCTGCAGGAGGAGCGCAGCTCGCTCGAACGGGCGCTCGACGCACTCAACAAGCGGGAGACGGTGACCGTGAAGACGAAGCCTCGGCGCGGCCGTCTGCTCCGCACCGTGGTGGTGGGCGCAGGCGCCTACCTGCTGGGAACACGGGCGGGACGCGAGCGCTACGACCAGATCATGGAGAAGGCACGCTCGCTGACGAACCGCTCGCAGCAGCAGGGCATCTCGAGCATCTCCGACAGCTGATCGGTCGCCCACCCACGTCAGACCGATGCCCCGGCGCCGAAGGCGCCGGGGCATCGTCGTGCGTGGGACCGACCGATCAGCTCAGGCCACGTGGGCGGACCGTTCCCGTGGCTCGTGCATCTCGCGGCTGCGGAGCCCATCGCGCCATCCCCCGAGGGTGCGGCGCGGGTTCGCAGCCACGACGGCGTGCTCGACACGCCGCAGGTAGACCTGCATGCCCGCCTGTGACGGAGCAGGCTCATCGGGGCCGGGCCCGGGGCTCGGCTGTCCGATCTCGGGACTGTCCGGCTCGGAGAGCGGCTGCACCTCGGGCTGCGCGTTGCCGGGCTCCACCTCGGGGTTGACGGGCGTCTCTTGAGGCTCGGTCGGCGGAAGCTCCTCAGGGCGATCGCCCTCGGGAAGCTCCTCGGGACGGTCATCGGTGCCGGGGGTCTCGGTGTGCATCGTGGTCAGCATCGCGCTGCCTCCTCCGCGGACCGGCGCCACGCCGATCGCATCGACGGATTCCTTTCCATCGGGTGCGCCGGCGCAAACGCCCCGGCTCGGAACTCGCTCCTCCCTCGGGACATCCGAAGGCCCGCCCGGCGCGGGCGCCGGGCGGGCCTTCGAGGAGAACCCGCCGGGGGATGGTGGCGGGTCCCGATGCAGCCGCGGGTCAGGCGTCGCTGCGCTGGACCCGGGTCTCGGTGCGATGCAGCGATGCGTCAGAACGCGTCGCCGCGATCGTGCGATCCGCCTGACGGTGCATGCGTGTTCCCCACAGGCCTCCGACGACCGCGCCGGCCACCATCAGCAGCGCGAACGCGATCGAACTGATGATGGCGCCCGTGGTGGCGTCATCGGCGGAGAACCAGTTCGGGAGCGAGGCCTTCGCGACCTGCAGCTCGCCGAACAGATCGTACGAGTCGCCCGCGATCGCTCCGAGCCCCGCCAGCACCACCAACAGCGCGAGGAACCACACGGCCACCATGAATCCATTGAGGGCGCCGCTGTAGCGGGCCATACGGCCGGCCGACCAGCCTCCGAACAGGAAGGCCAAGAAGATGACGACGCCCGCGGCGATCAGCGCGCCGACGGAGATCTCCTCTTCGTTGACCGTGACCCCCGTCTGGAACGCGACGGCTCCGATCGCCGCCGAGACCAGACCCGCGAGCAGCAGCATCGACGCGAGCGCGACGAGCATGCCGGCGATGCTGGCGGGCAGGTCGACGCCGCCGAAGCGGTCGCGGGCCACCTCGACCCCCGACGCGTGGTCGGGGGTCGACGGCTCGGTGCGGGCCTCGGTCACCGTGATGCCCCGGGTGTCGTCGTGCTCGGGGCCGTGGTCGTGGAGGCGCTCGTCAGTCATGGTCGCTGACCTTCTCCTTCACGGTGTCGACGGCGTCTCCCACCTTCTCCTTCACGTCGGCGCCGGCGCGATCCATCTTGCCTTCGCGCTCGAGCTCCTCGTTGTCGGTTGCGTCGCCGACGTTCTCCTTGATGGTGCCCTTCGCCTTGTCGAGGTGCTCACCCATCACGCGCTCCCTTCCGTCGCTGCTGCCTGCGTCTGCATGGCCGCACGCTGCTCCTGCACCTGCTGCTGCGCCGCCTGCTTCCCCGCCTCGGGGTCTGCGTTCTCACGCACATCCCTGCACCGTGCTCTCGGCGCTGGAGGTCCACCGCTCGAGGTAGCGCCGGGCGATGGGGATACCGCCGACGCCGAAGGCGACGACCGCCGAGCCCACGACCATCACGAGCAGCGCGTAGAACAAGCCGTTCACGATGTTCGGCGCCACCTGCAGCTGGTCGAGCGCGGCGAAGAGCCCCACCACGAGCACCGCGATGCCGGCGCCCTTCGCGATCACCGATCCGCCGCGCACGGCACCGAGCGTCGGCTCGAGCACGTCGGTGATGACCTTGGCGAGCACGGCGGCGATCACCAGGATGACGACCGCCACGATCACGTTGGGCAGGTACCCGATCATGCCCTCGAGCAGATCGCTGATGGGGTTGGGCCCCCAGATGCCGAACGCCGAGCTGCAGCGCGATCAGGAACACGAGCCAGAACACGACCACGCCGATCACGTCGGACGGGTCGGTCTTGCTGCGCTCGAACGCTTGCCGCATGGTGCCTCGCTCGACGAGACCATCGAACCCCACGCGCTCCAACACGGTGTGGGCGACCTTCGACAGCGCTTTCGCGACGAAGTAGCCGATGAGCAATATGACGAAGAACCCGAGCAGCTTGGGGGCGAACGTGGCGACGTCAGCCCACGCCTGCTCGAGACCTCCTTCGATGTCGACCTGTGCGAGCATCTCTTCTCCTCAATCTCTTCTCGTGATACTCGGGTGCCGTCAGTCCAAGATGCTGACGCCGCCGGGCCCGACGAGCAGCCCGCCGATGATCAGGACGATGCCCCACAGCAGCGCCCCGCGGACGATGCTGAAGATGCCGGCGATGACCAGCACCGCAGCGATGATCCACAGGATCGTGTCGGTGGTGTTCTCCTTGCCGCCGTTCTGCGCCAGCAGCGCCAGTCCGGTCTGCAACATGGTTCCCCTCCTCGTCGTGAGCGCGCGTCCCCGCGCAGCGATGTGACGAGATGGTCATGTCCACCGGTGTGAGCGGCTAAACGTGGGCAGACCTGATACCAGCCGCGCCGCCGGACAGGTAGGCTCGACCATCGTGGCGACCCCCTCGATCACTCCGGTTCGGACATCTCCCGGCGGCCTCGACGCTCGTTCCAACCGGATCCTCGCCTCGCTCGCTCCCTCGAGCCAGGCTCGGCTCCTCGCGCATGCCCTCACCCTCGATGTCGCCGCCGGCGACGAGCTCTACGCGCCCAACCTTCCCGCGCCCTGGGTCTTCTTCCCGCTCTCGTGTGTGGTCTCGATCATGACCGTGCTCGATGACGGGTCGGCCGTCGAGACCGCCACGATCGGCCGTGAGGGCATCGCGGGGACCTTCCAGGCACTGGGCGACGATCGCAACCCGTACGGCCGGGCCGTCATCCAGATGAGCGGTCGCCTCTTGCGTGTCGAGGCTGCGGTCTTCCGCGACCAGCTGGGCCGGGACCGGGCCCTCGAGGACGCGACCGAGTCCTACGTGCGTGCCCTGCTCGTTCACGTGTCGCAGAGCGTGGCGTGCGCCGCCGCTCACTCGGTGAAGCAGCGTCTGGCGCGCTGGCTCCTGCAGACGAGCGATCGGGTCGCGAGCGACGAGATCGAGCTCACGCACGATTTCCTCGCCCACATCCTGCACGTGCGCAGGGCGTCGGTCACCCTCGCGCTGGGCGGGCTCCAGGCGCAAGGGCTCATCGCCACGCGCCGGGGAGGGACCACCGTGCTCGACAGAGCCGGTCTCGCGGAGCAGGCGTGCGAGTGCTACGCCCGGGTGAACGAGGAGTACGCGCGGCTGATCCCGGGCGAACCGCTCGCTCGGTGACGATCAGCGATCGCGGCTCGGCCCGTGCCGGCGGTGGATGAGCCGGCGCAGCCACCCGACCCGTGAGCCCGCTTGATCCGCCTTCACCGACGCATCCTCGAGCGCCTCGGCCACCACAGGATCGTCGTTGACCTTGACAGCCTCGTCGATCGCGGCCTGGGTCTGCTCCACGGCCGAGTGCGCGGCGTCGGCACCCAACAGCTCTGCTGCATCGTCAGCAAGCATCGGCTCCCCCTTCCGCCCGGCCGCCAGCCTTCGCGCTCGCATCCGGGACTTCCGCGCCCTCAGATGATGCGAGACCGCGCGCGATCTGTCCATCGGGGTTCGCCGCTCGATCCGGCGCCGCCCACGCGCGAACCTGTCCCGCCGCGCTACGCTCATGCATCGTGGACCACGGGCATCGTCACCCCCACACACCCAACCTCGAGCCGGTCCCTGCCGCCGAGGTGCGCACGTCGCAGGAGGCCACCGGCCAGGTGCAGGTCGCCGTGGAAACGCGACGCTCAGCCATCTGGCTCCGAGGGGTCCTGCTCGCCGCAACCCTCATCGCGCTCTACGTGCTGTGGCCGAGCCTGCTCACGGTCTTCGAGACCTGGCCCGAGCTGCTCGATCTGAACCCCGGCTGGTTCGTCGCCATGCTCGCGCTCGAGGCGCTGAGCTTCGGCTGCATCTGGGGCCTGCAGCGCATCGCCCTGCGCACGCGCCGGTGGTTCGGGGTCGCGACGGCGCAGCTCGCCGCCAACGCCTTCAGTCGCGTGGTGCCCGGAGGCGCGGCCGCCGGCGGAGCTCTGCAGTGGCGCATGCTGACCGATTCCGGGGCCGACGGCGCCCAGGTCGCGACCGGGCTCACGGCCGCCTCCTTGATCAGCACCGGCACCCTGTTCATGCTGCCCCTCCTGACGGTGCCGGCCGCCCTGCTCGGCCAACCCGTTCCCGGTGGACTCGCCCAGGCAGCGTGGCTCGGCGGCGTCGTGTTCGTGGTCGGATTCCTGGTCGGCTTCGTGTTGATCACCCGCGACGACGCGCTTGCGGTCGGTCGGACGCGGGGTGCAGCGGCTGCGGAACCGGCTCGCCCGCGGTGCGCCGGTCGTGTCCGACCTGCCCGACCGGCTCGTCGCTGCAGCGCGACGCCATCGTCAGCAGGCTCGGCGGCGACTGGTGGAGGGCGTTGCTCCTCGCCCTCGGCAACTGGCTCTTCGATTACCTCGCGCTGCTCGCCGCCATCACCGCCGTCGGCGCGAAGCCACGCCCCACCCTCGTGCTGCTCGCGTACTCCGCCTCGATGGTGCTCGCGATGATCCCGATCACGCCCGGCGGGCTCGGCTTCGTGGAAGCCGGCCTGACCGGTCTGCTCGCGCTCGCCGGTGTCTCGGCCGGCGACGCCGTGCTCTCGGTGCTCGCCTACCGGCTCGTGTCGTTCTGGCTGCCGCTTCCGGCCGGCGGCGTGGCGGCGCTGCTGCACCGCATGCGCTACCGCGGACGGGTCGCGATCCCCGAGACGGGCTGAGTCCACTCGTCGGCGAGCATCGCGTACACCACGATGTCGTAGAAGCCGCCGAGGCCCTTGCCGCCTCCTCGCTCGACGCCTTCCTGCACGTAGCCGAGGCGTTCGGGCACGGCTCGGCTGCGCACGTTGCCGACCCCCGCTCTGATCACCACGCGGTTGAGGCCCACATGCTCGAACGCCAGCCGGGTGAACGCCCAGGCCGCTCGCGTGATCAGTCCCCGCCCCTCGAACGTTCGGCGGTTCCAGTAGCCGATCTCGCCGGCGATGAGGAAGGGATCCCACGACAGCCCCACGCCCCCGGCGAGCTCGCCGTCGACGAGGATGCCGCAGCCCTCGAGGCCGCCGGTGCTCGGCCACCACCTTCTCGAGCCACACACGCTGCACGTCGATCGAGGTCGTGTGCTCGACCCAGGGCATCCACTCGCCGAGACGGTCGCGCTCGCCCGAGGCCACGGCCCAGATCGCGTCGAGGTCTTCCATCGTGTACCGGCGCACCACCGCACCGTCGCCGAGATCGATCGGAAGCGGGTCGGCCACGCTCACCGCGAGCCGGCGGCTTCCCGCTTCACGCGCTCTTCCTCCTGCAGCACGCGGCGGAGCACCTTGCCGATCAGCGTCTCGGGAAGCTCGTCGCGGAGCTCGATCTCCTTGGGCACCCGGTATCCGGTGAGCCCCTGACCGGGCGCCCGGCACCACGCCACGATCTCGTCGGGGGTCGTCGTCTCGCCGGGTCGCAGCACGACGTAGGCCTTCACGCGCTCGCCGGTCGTGTCGTCGGGAAGCCCCACCACGGCGCACTTCAGGATCTTCGGATGCTGGTACAGCACGGCCTCGACCTCGGTCGGGTACACGTTGAATCCCGAGACCAGGATCATGTCCTTGATGCGATCGACGATCGAGAAGTATCCCTGCTCGTCCATGATCGCGACGTCACCGGTATGCGAGCCACCCGCCGCGGATCATCTGCGCGCTCTCGTCGGGGCGCTGCCAGTAGCCGAGCATCACCTGCGGTCCCTTGACGCACATCTCTCCGCGATCCCCTTGGGCCACCTCGCGATCGGGTTCGTCGAGGTCGACGAGCTTCACGTCGGTGTCGGGTAGCGGCAGGCCGATCGAGCCTTCCTTGCGCTCGCCGACGAGCGGGTTCGCGTGCGTGACCGGTGAGCACTCGGTGAGCCCATAGCCCTCGACGACCTTCGCCCCGCCGGTGATCTGCTCGAAGCGCTGCGCGACCGCCATCGGAAGCGGCGCCGCCCCAGAGATGCAGGCCTTCAGGGATGCCAGATCGTGCTTCGGCGTGCGCGCATCCTGGTTCAGCGCGATGTACATGCGCGGCACGCCCGGGAACAGCGACGGCTTCTCCTTCGACATCGCCTTCAGCGCCATGTCGATCTCGAACCGAGGAAGCAGGATCAGCTTGGCGGCTTTCGTGATCGCGAAGTCCATCACGAGCGTGCCGAACGAGTGGAAGAAGGGAAGCGCCGCCACGATGCCGTCCTCGCCTTGGCGCACCACGTTCAGCCACGCCGAGGCCTGCCGCGCGTTCGCGACGAGGTTCGAGTGCGACAGCATCGCGCCCTTCGACAGTCCAGTGGTGCCACCCGTGTAGACGAGGGCGGCAACGTCGGTCGCCGGATCGTCGATCGTCGCGACGGGGGGCGCCGGGCCCGCCTGCTTCATCATGTCGGCCCACCACCGCACGCGGTGACCGGCCGGCACGAAAGGCATCGGCGTGCCCTGCTTGCGGGCATCGCCCTTGAACTTCAGCGGCGCCAACCACTTGATCGGCGCGGGCATGTAGTGGTTCAGCTTGACCCCGATGACCTCCTGCACGCCCGATGCGTCACGCACCTGCCCGAACCGGTGGTAGATCTGATCGAGCACGATCATGACCTTCGCACCCGAGTCTGCGATCTGGTGCTGCAGCTCACGCTCGGTGTAGAGCGGATTGTTGCCGACCGCGACGGCGCCGAGTCGCTGACACGCGAAGAACGCGATCACGTACTCCGGACAGTTCGGCAGGATCATGCCGACCCGGTCGCCACGTCGCACGCCGAGCCCCGCGAGCACGGCGCTGAACCGTTCGACCTCCTGGAGGAGCTGCGCGTAGCTCATGTGCGCGCCGAAGAACGCGAGCGCCGGCCTGTCTGGGAAGCCCGCCACCGCGCTCTGCAGCAGCGCGAACACCGACTCCTTCGGATACGGCTCGAGCGAGCGCGGCACGTCCGGCGGGTACGAGGCGAACCAGGAGCGGTGGTCGGTCATGGGGCGCATCATCGCCGCGGGGAAGTCAGGTCGCAACCTGGTGAGGGCGACCCTGGTCCGGTCCGTACCTCTGCGTCCCCTGCAGATCGGACGCCAGGTCTGGGTTGCGAGCACCACCCTTCGGGTGCGAGCATGGCTCCCTCACGGCACCACCTGAGGGGAGGCTCTCGATGATCGAGAAGGCACGGCTCGGTTCGTCGGCGATCGTCGGCGATACCGGCGGCTCGAGCGGAGCTTCCCTCACGTCGACCGCGGTGGTGACAGGTCCGGTGACCTGACCCTCGTCCCGCGAGGGAACCGAGGCCGCGGCTCAGACCGCGGGAACCGCTCAGCTCTTCCCGGCTCGCGCGCGTGGCCCCCCACGCGCCACGGCCACGATCGTCCGACTCCGTACGATGCAAGGCCGGAGGCATGCAGCGTGTGCATCCGGCTCCTGTTCCTGAGAGGCGACGTCCATGCACACGACGACGATGCCCACGGTCGACCGAGCGATCTTCACGCGCGGCATGCGACTGGTCGCGTCCTACGTGCGCATGCATCCGAAGCCGTTCGCGGCCTCGGTGGCGGGCGCGGTGCTGTTCGCGTTCGCGTCGTTGTTCCTGACCGAGGCGCTCGGGCGCGCGACCGACGACGTGCTGCGCGAGTCGTTCGGTGGAGAGGTCGCGAGCCGCGACGTGTGGCTCGCGGTCGGCGCGCTCATGCTCGGCGGCATCGGACGGGCGCTCGGCATCATGCTCCGCCGCTACTACTCGGGGGTGGCGGGCGAGCGCGTGATGGCGACGCTGCGCACCCGGGTGGCCGAGCGGTACCGCGAGCTGTCGTTGCGCTACCACCGGGAGACGCCGACCGGCGAGCTGCTGGCCCACATGGAAGTCGACGTGAAGGCCGCGGTCGACGTGTTCTGGCCGGTGCCGTTCGCGGTGGGGGTGATCGTGCTGACGCTGCTCGCGCTCGTGGCGCTCGTCGTGACCGACCCGGTGCTCGCGCTCGTAGGGCTCGTCGTGTTCCCGTCGCTCGCGCTGATGAACCGCATCTTCGCCCGGCGCATCGAGGAGCCGATGCGCCTCGCCCAGCAGCGTATCGGCGAGGTGAGCGCGGTCGCGCACGAGTCGATCGACGGCGCGCTCGTCGTGAAGACGCTCGGGCGCGAGCAGGCCGAGACTGAGCGCCTGCACGAGAAGGCGCAGGCCCTGCGCGACGAGCGGGTGCGTGGCGGGGTCGTTCGCGCGTCGTTCGAGGCGGCGCTCGACGCCCTGCCGACGATGGCGATCGCCTTGCTGCTCGCGGTCGGAGCGTGGCGCGTGTCGAGCAACGCCATCACGCTGGGTGACCTCATCGGGTTCGTGGCGCTCTTCCAACTGCTCTCGTGGCCGATGCGCTTCATCGGCTGGATCCTTGCCGAGCTGCCCCGCGCCGTCGTCGGCTACGACCGGCTCGAAGAGGTCTTCGCCGAGCCGGTCACCGTGACGCCGCCACGGCGTGGCACCCCGCTTCCCGACGGACCGCTAGGGCTACAGGTACACGAGCTGCACCTGCTCTACGAGCAGCAGTCGCCGGTGCTCGAGGGCGTGACGTTCGAGGTCTCACCCGGCGAGTCGGTCGCGATCGTCGGGCCGACGGGCGTGGGCAAGAGCACGCTCACCCAGCTCATGGTGCGGCTCGTGGACCCCGACGAGGGCCATGTGGAGATCGGCGGCGTCGACCTGCGTGAGGTCGACGTGGCGTCGCTGCGGGCCTCGGTCGCGGTGGTGTTCCAGGAGAGCTTCCTGTTCGCGGAGAGCGTGCGCGCCAACATCGCGCTCGACTCGGGCGCGACCGACGACCAGGTCGTGCGCGCCGCCGAGATCGCGGCGTGCGACCGGTTCATCAGGGCGTTGCCGCGCGGCTACGACACGATCGTCGGCGAGCGCGGGCTCACGCTCTCGGGCGGCGAGCGTCAGCGCGTGGCGCTCGCGCGGGCGCTCGTGCGCGAGCCACGCCTGCTGATCCTCGACGACGCGACGAGCGCCGTCGACCCGTCGATCGAGGCCGACATCCTGGGGGCGTTGCGCAAGGAGCTCTCGACCACGCTCGTGGTCGTGGCCTACCGTCTGTCGACGATCCGGCTCGCCGACCGGGTGATCTTCCTTCGACGGGGAAGGGTCGAGGCCACCGGAACACACGACGAGCTGCTCGCGACCCAGCCCGGATACGGGGCGATCATCAAGGCGTACGAGCGAGGTGAGCGGTGAGCGCCGAGCTGCACGCGCTGCGGGGCGACGACGGCGAGCTGCCGGTGCCCGAGGAGCTCAAGGGCTCGTTCGGGGTGCTGCGCCGCGGCATCCGCGAGAGTCCGGAGCTGCGCAAGGGGCTCGGTCTCACGCTGGTCGTCTCGCTCGGCATCACGGTGGTCTCGCTCGTGACGCCGGTGCTCGTGCAGCAGGTCTTCGACCACGGGTTCACCCCCGAGTTCAAGCCGCGGTTCGTGTTCGGCATGTGCGCGGTCGCGTTCGTGCTCGTGATCGTGGCCTTCCTCGCGGCCCGCTCGGCGGGTCGTCGGCTCGTGCGCGCCTCGGAGGAAGCCCTCATGAACCTGCGGGTGCGCACGTTCGCGCACATCCACCGGCTCTCGATCGCCGAGCAGAGCGAGGAGAAGCGCGGGGTGTTCGTCGCCCGCGTGACCGCCGACGCCGACTCGCTGCAGCACTTCACCGAGTGGGGAGGCATCGCGTGGCTCATCTCGTTCGCGCAGGCGATCGGCGCGCTCGCGCTGATGCTCGAGCTACAGCTGGCAGCTCTCGATCGTCGTCGTGCTGCTCATGGTGCCGCTCGTCGCGATCATGGGCGCGATGCAGGCGCGACTGTCGGCGGCGTTCGACGCGGCCCGCACGCGCGTCGGCGAGATGCTGAGCGAGGTGAGCGAGAGCGTCATGGGGGCGGCGGTCGTGCGCGCCTACGGGCTCGACGAATCGACCCACGCCAGGGTGACGGGCGCGATCGGACGCCGCTACGACGCCGAGGTGCTCGCGCACCTGCGCGCGGCGACGCTCTGGCCGATGTCGAGCGTGTTCTACGCGCTCACCCTCTCGGTGGTCATCGCGGTGGGCGCGATCTTCGGCCCGGAGTGGGGGCTGACCTTCGGCACGGTCACGGCGTTCCTGTTCCTCGGCGACGTGTTCCTGAGCGTGTTCGAGGATCTTCCCGAGATCTACTCGGAGACGCAGCAGGCCATCGCGGGCTGGCGCAAGATCCTCGCGGTCCTCGACCTTCCCGTCGAGATCGTGGAGCCCGCAGACGGCGTTCGCCTGCCGGCCCACGGAGCCCTCGACGTGGCGGTGCACGACCTCACCTTCGGCTACCGCGACGGGCCGGCCGTGCTGCGCAACGTCGACGTGCAGATCGCCGCGGGCGCCCACATCGCGATCGTGGGCGAGACGGGAAGCGGCAAGACCACGTTCGCGAAGCTGCTCACACGGCTCGCCGACCCGGCACAGGGCGCGATCGCGGTCGGGGGCGTCGACCTGCGCGAGGTGGAGCCGTCGTCGAGACGGGTGGCGATCCGCATGGTGCCCGCAGGACGGTTTCCTGTTCGATTGGACGGTTCGCGAGAACGTCAGGGTCGGCCGCGAGGGGGCGACCGATCGCGAGGTCGAGGCCGCGTTCGAGGAGCTCGGACTCGGCGACTGGGTCCGCGCACTGCAGGACGGGCTCGACACGCGTGCCGGCGAGCGGGGAGAGCAGCTCTCGGTCGGTGAGCGACAGCTCATCGCACTCGTGCGCGCGCAGATCGCCGACCCAGGGCTGCTGATCCTCGACGAAGCGACGAGCGCGGTCGATCCGGCGACCGAGGCACGGATCACCGAGGCGCTGCGGCGGCTCAGCGCCGGGCGCACCACCGTGACGATCGCGCACCGGCTGAGCACGGCGGAACACGCCGATCACGTGCTGGTCTTCGACCACGGCGAGATCGTGGAACGCGGCACGCACGGCGAGCTCGTGGCGCTCGGCGGCGTCTACGCGGGATTGTTCGAGAGCTGGCTCGGCAACACCCAGCTCCAGGACGATCGCGCGTGACCGACGCGGCCGACCCCGCCGCAGGACTCCGGGCGATGGCCGCGGCGGCGCTGTTCCCCGCCGAGGGCGAGATCGTGCTCGCGCGGGCTGCGCGAGCCGGTGACGGTGCGACGCGATGCGTGGGGTGTGCCGTACATCGAGGCGAGCTCGCTCGACGACCTGTGGTTCGCGCAGGGTGTCGTCACGGCGGGCGAGCGGCTGTTCCAGATCGAGCTGACCCTTCGAGCCGCGACCGGCCGCCTGTCGGAGCTGTTCGGCGAGCGCACGCTCGACGACGACCGGCTCGCGCGCACCGTGGGGTTCCATCGTGCGGGAGCCCGCATCGCAGCCGCGTGGGACGAGCGCTCGCGGCGCATGCACGAGCGGTTCCGTGCGGGCGTGCGGGCCTGGGTCGACGCGATGCCCGCTGCCCCGATCGAGTACACGATGCTCGACGCGACCCCGTGGGTCCCCGACGACGAGGCCACTGTGGGCCTCGGCATTCGTGTTGCTCGCGTGGGGCCTGTCGGGCAACTGGGACACCGAGCTCCTGCGAGCGTGGATCGCCGAGCGTGGCGGGGCGGAGCTCGCCGGGCGGCTGCTGCCTCCCCCGGCGGCCGATGCCCCCGAGGTGGTGCCCGGCGCGCTCGCGCGGGGCCTGTTCGATGCGATGCCGCGCGCGAAGGGCCAGGGGTCGAACGCATGGGTGGTCGCCGGATCACTCACCTCGACCGGCGCGCCGATTGCTCGCGAACGATCCGCACCTGCTCGCGTCGCAGCCGGGCGTCTGGCTCGAGTGCCACCTCTCGGCTCCCGGGTACCGGGCTCGCGGCGTGGCGTTGACCTTCTCACCTGGGGTGCTGCTCGGGTGCACCGAGCACCATGCCTGGGGCGTGACGAACGTCAGCGGCGACGTACAGGACCTGTTCGTCGAGCGACTCGACGAGCGGCGCGAGGCAGCCCTGCACGACGGCGAGTGGGAACGGCTCACGGTGCATCACGAGCAGATCGTCGTTCGCGGGGACGACTCGCCCCGCGCGTTCGACGTGCGCGAGATGCGCCACGGACCCCTGCTCGACACGTTCGTCTCGGGCATGCTCCGCCCGGAGCACGCCGCACTGCCGGCCGAGCCTGCCTATGCGCTCGCGTGGGTCGGTCTCGACCACGGCATCCGCCCCTCGCTCGTGCTCGACGTGGCACAGGCCGGCTCCTTCGAGGCCTTCAGGGAAGCCGCGCTCGACGGCCTCGCATGCCCGGGTCAGAACGTGCTCTACGCCGATGTCGACGGCACGATCGGCTATGCGTGCACCGGCCGGTATCCGATGCGCGCGGCCGGCGACGGCACCGCCCCGGTGCCGGGCTGGACCGGCGACCATGAGTGGGTTGGGTGGGTGCCGGTCGACGAGCTGCCGTGGGGGGTCGACCCCCGGCGGGGGTTCCTGGTGAGCGCGAACCACCGCATGCACGACGATGCGTATCCGCATCTGATCGGGAACGACTTCCACACGCCGTTCAGGGCGCGGCGCATCGCCGACGTGCTCGCGTCAGGTGCCGACCACGACGTGGCATCGATGGCGGCCCTGCAGACCGACGTCATCTCGCTCGCCGCGCTCGAGAACGTTCCGCTGCTGGTGGAACGCACCCGCAGCGACGGAGACGCCCGCGCTGCAGGAAGCCCTCGACCAGCTGGGCTCGTGGGATGCGGCCATGACCACCGACTCCGCCCCAGCCGCGCTCTACCAGGTGTGGTGCGCGCACATCGCCGCCGCGGCGCTCACGCCGCTGCTCGGCGAGCAGCTGTTCCGCCGGTATCACGCGTGGCGTGAGCCGTTCCAGTGCGGAGCGCTCGCCTCGATGCTGCGAGGTGGCGAGATCGATCCCGCGGTGCTGCGCACCGCGCTCGAGAACGCGCTCGACGAGCTTCGCTCGAGCCTCGGCGAGGAGCCGTCCGGTTGGCGATGGGGCGATCTGCACCGGGTGACCCTCGCGCATCCGCTGGCATCGATCCCCGGACTCGGCGAGATGTTCGTGGCGCTCGAGGCCGGCGTCGGAGGCGACGATCAGACGGTGCTGCAGACGGGCGTCGATGCGCGCGACGGGTTCCCGGCCGCGGTGGTGCCGTCGTGGAGGGCCGTGTACGACCTCGCCGACCTCGACCGGAGCGTCGGCGTGCTGCCGGCGGGGAACAGCGGCAACCCGGCGAGCCCCCACTGGAACGACCAGGCACCGTTGTGGCTCGCCGGACGGACCCACCCGCTCCCCTTCTCGCCGGCCGCGGTCACCGCGGCGGCCGTGTCCGAGGTGCGCCTGGCGCCGGGTACCATCTCCGGCTGATGCCGAAGTCCAAGGGCCGCCAGAAGAGGAGCACCCGCCGCTACCGGGCGGTACCGCAGCAGGCGAAGCGCCGGCACAAGGCGAGCCCCCGGTGGTACGGACCCCTGCTGATCGGGCTCATGGCGCTCGGCGTGATCGTGATCGTCGGCAACTACATGGGCCTCATGCCGGGCACGGACGGCGAAGCCTCGTCGGTCTGGCTCTGGGTCGGACTCGGACTGCTCGGCGCCGGGTTCATCGGTACGAGCTTCTGGTACTGAGGCGGTTGCCGGGGTCCTTCCCGCGAATCACACCGGTGTGATCTCTCCACAGCGGTTGTCCACAGTGTGGACGACGCCCGGCCGTTCCGAGGGCGCGTTCCGGCTTCGTTCGGACGCATGAGCACGATCCGGTGGACAACCTGTGGGAAACCGTGCACATCCGCGTGACAGCTGTGGACAACGCGCTCGCTCAGATGCCGGCCGGGCGCCGCACCACGTCCATCTTCTCGCCGCAGTGCCGGGGAATCTGCATCTCACCCAGTCGCGAGACCTTGAACTCCGTGCCACAGAGCCCGCAGACGAAGTACACATCGAGCGCCTCGACGTCCTCGGGTTCGGCGGGAGGGGGCTCAGAACCCGGATCGGGCGAGAACACGCGCAGCGACGCGAGACCGATGCGCCAGATCAGCGCACCCACCACGATCGCCGTGATCACGAGCAGCCAGTCGGGCACGCACCCACGCTAGCAGCGCCTCACGACCCGGCGGGCGCCGGGAAGCTCATGGGCGGCGTCGCTCAAGGCGGCTCCGGTCGTGAACAGCAGCCCCAGCGCCAGCAGCAGGGAGCCGGCGTCGAGCGCGAACCGAGTCGATGTGGTCCTCGTAGATACCCCACCAGGCGATCACCCAGACGAGCCACATCAGCGCTGCGGCGGCGAGCGGCGGGGCCGAACCATCGCCGCAGACCCTTGAGGGCTGAGCGGCACCAGCAGCGTGAGCGCGAGCACGACCGCCGGCGCCGCCACGACGGTCAGCTCTGTGAGCGAGCCGACGGCGTCGCGGGGGTCCGGACCGAGCACGCCCCACCAGTTCACGGAGCCCCAGTCCGAACGGGGATTCACGCCCGACGGGGATGGGAGGCAGCGGCGTGCCCCAGGGGTTGTCTGCGACTCCAGAGCGGCAGGCTCGCCCCGATGATCGCGACGCCGGCGCCCGCCAGTGCCCAGGACGCCGGGGAATCACGCAGCCCGCGTCGGGACCACGATCGGCCTGGCGCCGATGCCAGCGAGCGGGTGTCGCCGAGCCCCGCCGGCGATCGTCAGGACCAGGCCGGCGAGCATGAGCCACGACCCACCGGCGGGCACCTCGATGGTGGTCAGATCCGCGTACAGGAGGATCCACGCGACCGACCAGCACCAGCCACATGAGGCCGTCACCGCAACGGCCGGTCCGAACCACATGCGCCGGTCGACGAACCCTCCCGAGACGAAGATCGCGACCAGCACCAGCATGATCGCGGGAGCGATCGACACCATGAACGGAACGTGCGCCGGGGTGGGCCCCCGCTGGTCGCCGATCACACCCCACCACGTATGCACGCCCCACCCGGGAGGCTCGCGCCGACCAGCGACGATGATCGCGATGCCGGCGAGCGAGACGAGCCGCCACGCGCGGGCGGCGGGCACCTAGATCACGCCGTGAGCGAGCATCGCATCGGCGACCTTGCGGAACCCGGCGATGTTCGCGCCGTGCACGTAGTTGCCGGGTTCCCCGTACTCCTCGGCCGTCGTCGCGGCACTGCTCGTGGATGCGACGCATGATCTCGCGCAGCCGTTCGTCGACGCCTTCCCGCGTCCACGACAGGCGCATCGCGTTCTGCGACATCTCGAGCCCGCTCACCGCCACCCCACCGGCGTTGGCGGCCTTGCCGGGCCCGTACAGCACGCCCGCCGTGACGAACTGATCGATGCCCTCGGGAACCGTCGGCATGTTCGCGCCCTCGCTCACCACGAACACCCCGTTGGAGATCAGGTTCGCCGCGTCCTTGCCGTTGATCTCGTTCTGCGTCGCGCTCGGGAAGGCGCACTCCGCCGGCACCTCCCACAGGGGGTTCCGATCGTCGCTGGGGTCGGCGGGCGTGAACGTGGCCCGCGGGAACCGCTCCGCGTAGGCCATGATGCGCCCCCGCTGCGTGTTCTTCAGATCCATGACCCACGCGAGCTTGTCCTCGTCGATGCCGTCGGGGTCGTGCACGAACCCGCCGGAATCCGACAGGGTCACGGGCTTCGCCCCGAGGTGCAGCAGCTTCTCCACCGTGAACTGCGCGACGTTGCCGGAACCGCTCACGAGGCAGGTCTTGCCCTCGAGGGAATCGTCGCGGGTCGCG
Source organism: uncultured Actinomycetes bacterium (assembly GCA_963790335.1). Classification (GTDB taxonomy): domain Bacteria; phylum Actinomycetota; class UBA4738; order UBA4738; family HRBIN12; genus JAOUEA01. The sequence continues at coordinate 452,264 of CAWBOB010000008.1, forward strand.
AGCATCTCCTGGGCGAAGTAGACCGCGCCATAGCCCGTGGCTTCCGGTCGGATCAGCGAGCCTCCGTACTCGAGGCCCTTGCCGGTGATCGCTCCGGTGAACTCGTTCGTGATGCGCTTGTACTGCCCGAACAGGTAGCCGATCTCGCGCCCGCCGACCCCGATGTCACCGGCCGGTACGTCGGTGTGCGAGCCGATGTGGCGATGCAGCTCGGTCATGAATGCCTGGCAGAAGCGCATCACCTCCTGCTCACTCTTGCCCTTGGGGTCGAAGTCGGCGCCCCCTTTGCCGGCGCCGAGGGGAAGCGTCGTGAGCGCGTTCTTGAAGACCTGCTCGAACGCGAGGAACTTCAGCATGCCGAGGTAGACGGTCGGGTGGAAGCGCAGCCCACCCTTGTAGGGACCGATCGCGCTCGACATCTCGACGCGATGGCCTCGGTTCACCCGCACCTCGCCGCGATCGTCGACCCACGACACACGGAAGGTGATCACCCGCTCGGGCTCCACGAACCGCTCCAAGACCTTGGCCTCGCGGTACTCGGGATGGCGGTCGAGGCAGAGCTCGAGCGAGCCCGCCGCCTCCCTCACCGCCTGCAGGAACTCCGGTTCGTTCGCGTTCTTGGCCGTGACCTCGGCCATCAGCCTCCGTACGTACTCACCCACGAGGTATGCGCCCCCAGTCGGCTCGCTTCGGATGGGTCGGGTGGCCATCCTGACACGCTCGCCCCGCGACCGGAACCCCCGGTGTCGGGTCGAGCGACTGCCCCGCAGGGCATCACGTCTCGGCGAGCGCCAAGCGGAGGGCGTCGATCAGCGGCATCGGCTCGATGTCGGGGAAGCGGCGCCTCGCCTCATCACCACGCACGACGGTAGGGGTCGCCATGCTCTCCACGAGCGGCTTGGCGAGCGCCGTCGACACCGAGGTCACGAGACCGATCCAATGCGAGGAGAGCCGGAGCGAGAGCAGCGGCACGCCGACGATCCTGGGCGCACGACCCCGCTCGGCCGCCACCGTCTCGATCATGGCCCGGTACGTGGTGACGTCGGGACCGCCGATCTCGACGATCGTGCGGGCGTCGTCGAGCGGGGTGTCGAGCCCAGCCACGAGGTAACGCATCACATCGTCGACCGCGATCGGTTGGGTCGGCATGTCGATCCAGCGGGGCACCACCATCGCCGGAAGGCGCTCGACCAGATCGAAGAGCATGATGAACGACGCGCTGTCGGCACCGATCACCATCGAGGCTCGGAACTCGAGCAGCGGAGGCCCGGCCTCGGCGAGGATGCGCCCGGTCTCGTGGCGACTCTCCAGGTGCTCGGAGAGGTCGTCCGTGTCGTCGCCCAGGCCTCCGAGGTAGATGATCCGCTCGAGTCCGGCGTCGGTGGCGGCCTCGCCGAACATGGTCGCGCCCTCGGCATCGCGCTCCTCGAAGCGGCCCTGCGCAGCCGACTCCATCGAGTGCACGAGGTAGTAGGCAGCACGCACTCCGTCGAGCGCGGGTGCGATCGTGGCCGGCCGCAGTACGTCGAGCTCGGTCGCCTCCAGGTCGGGCCACCGTTCGCGCAGCCCTTGCGGGTTGCGCGATGCGACGCGCGGCTTCTCGCCCTCCGAGACGAGACGCTCGACGAGACGCGCCCCGACAGCCCCGGTCGCACCCGTTACGAGGATCGTCATGTTCCGACGCTATCCGCGTTCACAGCCGGGCAAACCCCGAATCCCATGCGGGTCGGCGTGCCTACGCCGGCACGGCGACGCCGGGTACGTGCGAGGCGAGGAAGCTCAGGATCGCGCGCATCTGGCCGACTTCCTCGTCGATGTCGTAAGAACCGTGACCCGTGCCGAAGAGCACGAGCTCGTGGGGATGGTCGCGCTCGCGCAGCGCGTCGACGTAGACCATCGCCTGGCGCAGCGGACAGCGCGTGTCGTTCTCCCCGATGAGGAAGATCACCGGCGCCGTGACCCGGTCGACGAAGTTGATCGGGCTGCGGTCGCGCATGAGCTCCGGTACCTGATCGGGCGTGCCGCCGAGCAGAGCCCGATCGTAGGCCTGCAGCTCCGGCGAGAGGTCTTCGTACCCCATCGCGTAGTCGCCGACGGGCACGCCCGCGACGCCGGCGAGCCACAGGTCCGGGTGCTTGCCGAGCTCCATCAGGGTGATGTAACCGCCCCAGGACCATCCGCCGACGACCGCGCGAGCCGGGTCGGCGACCCCACGGGCGACGAGATCGGCGAGCCCGGCGTTGACGTCGACGAGCTCGGGCCCACCGATGTCGCCGATGAGGCGGTCGCGCCACTCGCGGCCGTACCCGGTCGAGCCGCGGTAGTTGACCTTTCCGACCGCGAACCCCATGTCGACGTAGGCGAGCACCTCGGGCTCCCACGAGTCGGTGTCCTGCCCGGTCGGACCGCCGTGCACGAACATCATGACCGGGAAAGGCCCGTCGCCCTCGGGCGTGACGTAGAAGCCGTGCACCCGGTCGCCTTGGCCGTTGTCGAAGTGCCACGAATGGAAGGGCCGGCCGGCCGGCGCACGATCCCCGTGCGCGCGCACCACGTCGGCGCCGGCGTCATCGAGCGTGACGGGAGGGCGCTCGCCGCTCTCGAGCCGGAACCACACGTCGCCGTCGGGCCGGACCCGGGCGGTGCCGATCGAGCCCGCATCGTGCTCGATCGGTGCGAGCGTGGCCGTCTCGAGGTCGTAGCGGTACAGACGGTCGCGGCCTTCGTCGTTGTGCGAGATGAGCAGCGCCGAGGCGTCGGGCCACCACGCAACGGCCTCGACCGGCCCCGTGAGCTCGAGCTCGAGGTCGGTCCACGCGCCGGTCGCCACGTTCCAGATCGCGGGCCACTCATCGCCCGCGCGCTCGTGGATCACCGCGAGCCGTTGATCGCCCGCCACGGGCGACCAGCATGCGGCGTACAGGGCGAGGCCTTCGTCGACCTGCTCGGCGATCACCGACCCCGTGCGAGGGTCGACGACCCGTAGCGCGGGGTGCATCGCGTCGCCGTGCTCCGCGTGTTCCAGCGCGAGCATCGCTCCGTCGGCGGAGAGGCCGCCGAGATCCTCGCGCCCGTGCTCGGCACCGCCGATCGAGATCGCCTCGGTGCTCCGCCAGATCTCCTTGGCCGGCTCGCCGTCGGCGGAGACGTAGACCGCGAAGCCGTCGGCGTCGCTGATGCCCGCGGCCACGACGCCGGGAGCTTGCGCGAGGCCCTGGTTCCACCCCTGGGCGACGCCGGCGAGGAACGGCTCGGCGGGCCCGCCCGAGAAGGGCTCCGCATGCCACTGCCCGGCCTCGCTGCCGGTCTCGTCCTGCCAGAAGAGCACGCGCTCCCCGTCGAGCGTGAGCGCGCCCGAGACCACGCCGACCGGATGATCGGTGACCTGACGGCGCTCCCCGGTCTCGCGGTCCCAGACGTGGATCTGATAGACCCCGCTCTCGGTGCTCCAGAAGACGAGGCGCTCGGGAGCGTGGCGCGCCCACCTGGGGAACGACACGCCCGGAGCGCGGAAGCGGCGCTCCCACGCGGGCATGTGATCGGTCATGGCCGGGAGCTTATCGGGCGTGCGCGGAACGACCACGGCGTTCAGGCCGCGGCGACCCGTCGGCGACGGGCGCGAGGCGTCGGCTACGTTGCCGACTCTTCGGCGACGCTGTTCCACATGTTGGAACCGAGTTCCGAATAGGGAACAGACCCACCGGGGGGTCCGATCACGCTGGCGACGCGCCCAGACCTTCGGCGAGCGCGCGCCAGACCCGCTCGGGTGTCAGCGGAAGATCGAGGTGCCGCACACCCCAGGGCGACAGCGCGTCGATCACCGCGTTCTGCACCGCCGGGGTCGAGCCGATCGTCGCCGATTCCCCGATGCCCTTCACGCCCAGCGGGTTCACGGGCGTCGGCGTCTCGGTCCGCATCGTCTCGAAGTGCGGCAGCTCGGCGGCGGTCGGCATCGCATAGGTCGTGAGGGTCGAGGTGATGGGGTTCCCTCCGTCGTCGTAGCGCACCTCCTCGTAGAGGGCCTGGGCGATGCCCTGCGCGAGCCCCCCGTGCACCTGGCCCTCGACGAGCGCCGGGTTCAGCACGCGGCCGCAATCGTCGACGGCGACGTGGCGAACCAGCCGCACACCACCGGTCTCGGTGTCGACCTCGACGACCGCGATATGCGCCCCGAACGGGAACGTCGACGCCGGCTCGCGATAGACCCCCTCGGCTCGAAGGCCGGCGCCCATGCCGTCGGGAAGCAAGGACGCGTCTTCCGCGATCTCGGCGACGCGCCCGAGCTCGATCGCGCGCTCGGGTGCGCCCCGAACCGCGAGGCGTGCGCCTTCGGCGAGCTCGATGTCGCGCACGTCGGCTTCCAGCACGTGCGCCGCGATCGCCCGGGCCTTCTCGAGCACCTCACCGCAGCGCTCGAACACCGACGACCCGCCTGCCTGCAACGACCTCGACCCCCAGGTGCCAGCACCGCGACGCACCACGCCGGTGTCGGAGTGCACCACGCGCACGGCATCGGATGGGACGCGCAGCACCCCCGAGGCGAGCTGCGCGAAGGCCGTCTCGTGCCCCTGGCCGTGCGGCGAGGTGCCGGTCACGACGGTCACGGCGCCGTCGGCGTGCACCTCGACCGACGCGAACTCCTTGGAGCTGAACGATGTGATCTCGACGTAGGCGGACACGCCGATGCCGAGCGCGAGGTGGTCGCCCCGCTCCCGGCGGGCGGCTTGCTCGGCGCGAAGGGCGTCGTACCCGGCGAGCCGTCGCGCCTCGCCCAACGCCAGCGCGTAGTCGCCGGTGTCGTAGACGGTTCCGGCCGCGGTGCGATAGGGGAACGCATCGGAGGGGATCAGGTTCCGCAGGCGCACGTCGATCGGATCGAGCCCGAGCTCGGCGGCGACCATGTCGATCGCGCGCTCGACCAGCGCGGTGGCCTCCGGCCGTCCCGCACCCCGGTAGGGGGCGACGGGCGTGGCGTTGGTGACGACGCTCCGCGCCCTCGAGGCGATGCGCGGGATCGCGTACACGCCCGAGAGCATCTGCTTCGTCGTGTTCGGCATGAACGCCGCGATCGGGTACGCCCCCATGTCGGCGATCAGGTCGGCGCGCAGGCCCACGATCGTGCCGTCGCGCCGGGCGCCGATCTCGACGTGCTGCAGCTGGGCACGTCCGTGCGTGAGCGCCACCATGCCTTCGGAGCGCGACTCGATCCAGCGCACGGCACGGCCGACCCGGGCCGCGGCCACCGCGACGGCGAGATACTCGGGGTAGACCTGGAGCTTGGCACCGAACCCACCGCCCACGTCGGGAGCGATCGTGCGCACCGCCTCTCGCTCGACGCCGAGCGCGTCGGCGAGGTCGTCACGAACGTCGAACGGCACCTGCGTCGACACCCACGCCGTGTAGGTGCCGTCGCCCAGAGGCTCGACGGCGATCGCGTTGCCCTCCATCGGCACAGGTGCAAGGCGTTGGTTCACGAACCGACCGCGCACGACGACCTCGGCCCCGTCGAGCACGTCGTCGTCCCAGCTCGACGACGAGGTCGACGCGACGTTCGAGCCGTGCTCGGGCCAGAGCAGCGGCGAGCCGGCCGCGAGCGCGGTTTCCACGTCGATCACCGCCTCGAGCGGCTCGTACTCGACGGCCACGAGCTCGGCGGCGTCCTCGGCGTGGGCGAGCGAGTCAGCCACCACGACGGCGATCGGCTCGCCGACGAACCGCACGACCTCGCGGGCGAGCACCTCGCGGCCGAAGGGACCGTCGAGCGTGCCGGTCGCGCCTTCCACGTTGCCGCTCGGCGGCATGCGCGGCAGGCCGAGATCGCCTGCGGTGAAGACCCCGACGACGCCCGGCATCGCGCGAGCGGCATCGGTCCGCACGACGTTCAGGCGAGCATGCGGCATGATGGACCGAACGAAGACGGCCCGTAGCGCTCCCTCGATCGACAGGTTCTCGACGTATCGGCCACGCCCGGTCAGGAACCTCGGATCCTCGGAACGCAGCGCCGCGACGCCGAACGTCGACGGAGGAAGCGTCGTCACGGGACCATGCTCCCACGAGGGTGCAGGAGCACGAGGGAACGCGCCAGCAGGCGCGGAGCGAACGACAGGAGAGGCTGCATGACGTACGGACATCTGCGCAAGGGGGTTCGCCTCGTCACCGTCGCGATCGCCGCGACGCTACTCGTCGCACTCGTGCAGGGGCCCGCGGCTGCGGGCGGCGGGGGCAACGTGCGGGCCGTGACGGTGGCCGACGGCCTCAACGGCTCCGCCGCGTTCACGTTCACGCCGAAGGGCACGATCGTCTACCTCGAGCGCGGCAGCGGCGAGGTCCGCTTCCTCAACCCGAAGACCGACTTCGACCGGCGCTTCTTCGACATCAGGGCCGTGCGGTCCGATGGGGAGCGCGGCGCCCTCGGGGTGGCGTTCCATCCCAACTGGCCCCGCAAGCCCTTCGTCTACGTCTACGTGACGCGGTCGATCGACGGGAACCTCCGCAACCAGATCCTGCGCATCCGGGAACGCAACGGACGGGGCGTCGGGTTCACCACGATCCTGTCGAGCCCCAGCCCCGCGGCCAACCACAACGGGGGGCGCATCGCCTTCGGCCCCGACGGCAAGCTCTACGTGGTCATCGGCGACGGCGCCGACCCCGCGAGCTCCCAGGACCTCACCGCCAACCTGCGCGGCAAGATGCTGCGGCTGAACCCCGACGGGTCGGTGCCCCGCACGAACCCGGTGATCGACGGCCGGCGCAGCCGCATCTTCGCGTTCGGCATCAGGAACTCGTTCGGGTTCACGTTCGACCCGCAGACCGGGAGACCTCTGGGAGACCGAGAACGGTCCCCGCGTGCAACGACGAGATCAACCTCGTGCGGCGAGGCGGCAACTACGCCTGGGGTCCGAACGAGAACTGCCCGAACACGAACCGCGACGGTCCGGCGCCGCGACGGCTTCCCGAGGTGAACTTCTCGAGCACGATCGGCATCACGGGCGCAGCGTTCTGCGATGGGTGCGGCCTGCCCGGGCGCGAGGGCGATCTGCTCTTCGGCGCATGCTGCGACGGCGGGGTGCTTCGTCGCGTATCGCTCGACGCGGCTCGAGACGACGTGACCGGCGGCCCCGTCACCATGCTGACGGCGCCCGGCGGGTCGATCCTGTCCATGGAAGTCGGACCCAACGGCAGCATCTATTTCAGCGACTCGAGCACCATCTACCGGTTGCGCGGCGGGTGAGCGGACGCGCCCGGCCGGAGTACGATCACGAGCGAGAGGTGGCCGATGGACATCGGACGACCCAAGCGCATCATCGAGATCGAGCCGGCCTCGCTGCCCCTGCCCGGGGAAGCCGCGCCGGCCGAGCCGGGTCCCGCCTACCAGCCTGACGTCGGAACGCTGCCGGAACCGGCAGGTCCCGGACCGGCGGTGAGGCGCGGCCGGTGAACGGGCAGACGTGAGCCGCACCGCGTCGACGCTGGGTGGCCTGGGCGTCGACGTCTCGACCGAGCCGATCGTGGCCTGGCGGGCGTGGGCCCTCACGGGCCACCACGACGGCTCCGGTCTGCTGCTGCGGCCGGTCGCGAGACGCGCCCGCACCTGGCGCCCCCGCGAGGTCGTCGAGGCATCGTGCCGCGCGTCGAGGTGGCACGACGCGCCCGAGCCCTCGACTGCACCTGCGGCCTGCACGGCACGCACGGCATCGAGGTGCTCCGCAAGACGAGGTGCCCCGCCGTGCTCGGACGCGTCGCGTTGTGGGGACGCGTGATCGAGCACGAGCACGGCTACCGGGCGCGGTTCGCCTATCCGCAGCGACTCCGGCTGCTCTGCCAGTTCTGCTTCTGGAAGTCGGGAGCGCGACGGCCCTCGCCCGAGCACGTCGGATGGTTCCCGCACGGCGAACTGATCCCGCTCTGTGGTGAGCACCTGCAGGTCGCCGAGCGCCATGGCGTGTCGCCCCGGTGGCTGCTGCCCGCCGCCGAGGTGGAACAGCGGCTGCGCGACACGTACGCGGTCGACGCCCTCGCCGTGTGAGCCGCTACCCGGGGTCGGGCTTCGGGGGTTCGGCCGCCTGTGCGCTGCTGCACGGGACAGCCGTGCTCGCAGCTCCGCTGTGGGCCTGCCCTCGCCCGCCGGCTCGTCGGGCGCGGCATCGTCGGGTGGGAGCCGCCGAGTAGACCTGCTCGCTGATCTCGGCGAGGCGGCGTTCGGCGTCGAGCGCTCTGCGCTCGGCGACATGCACCCGGCGCTCCAGGGCCGCGAACGTCTGGAGCCGCTCATCGGCCAGCCGGGCGTGCTCTTCGGCTTCCGCCGCTCTCGCGATCGAGACGTCTCGCTCGTGCGCCGTCTCGAGCAATCCGCCGCGCAGGTCAGTTCGTTCAGTCCTCGGATCTGACCAGGGGTCGGCCGAGCATCGGCGGGCGTCGGCACGCGGTGCCGACTCGGCCCGCCACCGTGAGATCACCCGCCCGATCACGCTCATCACCGGCATCATCGGTCATGGTGCCGGTTCCTTCAAGCGGCCGGTCCTCCGCCGACGCGGCCCCGCGAACCGCACCTCGAGGTGACGCACGTCACGGTCCCGACGCACCGGTCCCTTCAAGATTCGAACCCCTCGCTCCGATACCCGGTCGAAGCGCCGAACCCACGAGGGACCACCGAGCCATGCCAACCCCCGATCGCTCCGCCGTGCCGCCATGGTCATGGCGCTCGTCACGGTCCTGTTCGTCGACGCGGTGGGCGCGTCGGCTCGAACACCGCTCGAGGACCAGCTCGCCGCCCGCGCCGAAGTGGAGCGCACGATCGACCATCTGCGGCGTGACCGCGAGCGCACCGTGAGGCGCATGCGGGCCGAGATCGAGCACAGCACGAACCGTATGCGACACATGATCGGCCGCGGCGCGACATCGAACCCCGAGCGGTTCCTCGAGCTGCGCCGCGAGCTCCGCAGGAACGCCGCGATGCGGCCAAGCGCATCCGGCGGTCGGCGCGCGTCGTCGCCCGCCGCGTCGAGGCTCTGCAGGCTCGCCGTCGCTCGATCGACGCGTGGATCGCCACCTGGGGCGTCTTCCGGTACTGCCCGGTTCGTGGGTGGCATTCGATCGCCGACAACTTCGGCATCACGGTTCGGCTGCCCGACGTGCCCGTGCATCGGCACACCGGCAGCGACATCGCCGCCTACTCGGGCACACCGATCGTTGCGCCGTTCGACGGGTACGCATCGGCCAGCTCGAGCGAGCTCGGGGGTCTCGAGGTGCGGGTCACGGGTTCCCGCGGCTACGTCTACAACGCCCACCTCTCGTCGTACGGCTCGCTCGGATACGTGAGCGCCGGCACGGTGATCGGGTACGTCGGGGCGACCGGCGACGCGACCGTGGCGCACGACCACTTCGAGTGGCACCCCTACGGGGGAAGCGCCGTCGACGCGTACGCCTACCTCAGGGTGAGCTGCGGGTAGCACCGGATCAGGTGAATAGTCTGAGTCTGGACTACTTCCCGTTGACCGAGAAGTGCTGGTAGTCCTTCTCGCTCGACCAGTCGCCGCCCCATTCCCACCCCACGGCATGGAAGGCCCACCACACGCGATCGTGCCGATGCACCATGCCACGGCGACGATCCGACCGGTCGAGATAGCGCCGTCCGGCCGGAGGTGAGACCCCTCCGCTCCACACGTAGGGGTTCTGCACCGGGTTCAGGTCGAGCGCGCGTCCGTACGCGTGCTGCGACCACCGGCAGCAGACCCCCGCACGCCAGCGGCAGTTGAAGGCCGACGTGTTGTTCGCCTTCATCGAACGCATGTCGTCGGCGCCGTAGCGGTCGACGAGCCGCATGCGTGCGATAGGGAAGCGCTCGTCGTACAGCCGATGGAACACCCGTGCCATGTCGTCGGCGTACCAGCGGTGCACCACCATGCGCCCGGTGTGAGCCGCTCGGTCCAATCCCCAGTAGGTCATGCGCACGAGCCGCAGATCGTCGAAGCCGACCGGGCACCCAGGACGCCAAGAACGCCCCGTCATGAGCTCGCGGGTCGCCGGCCCGATCGACGTGATGCGGGACTCGTACTCAGGCGCGCCGGCGCGGGCGGGCGACGCCCATACCGCGAGCGCCGCCGCGATGAGCACGAACGTGACGGCTCGACGGATCATGCGCACCGATACCCCTTCCTCTGGTGCGTTCGGTGGAGACGACCGGGATCGAACCGGCGACCTCCGGCTTGCAAAGCCGGCGCTCTACCAACTGAGCTACGTCCCCGCGACCCCGGCCCGGGTCCGGCACATGGGCACGGAACGACGGAACCCTTCGACCATGGCCGTACTCGATTGTAACGAGACCGACGAGCCCGCCTGGCATGCTCGAAGCCGATCAGCGAAGGGTGACGTAGGAAGGGCGCCGCCATGGGGCGGCGCCCTTCCCGCGTTTCCCTATCCCCTTCTAGCCGGGGAGCCGATAGGCCCAGGACGCCTCGACGAAGGTGTCGGCGTCATCGGCGGGCGTGCTCCACACGATCTTGAAGCCGTACCGGCTGCCACCGGTGCTTCCCGGCACGATCGACACGCCGTGGACGTCGACGGCGTTGTCTCCGTTCGAGATGTAGATGCAGACCTTGTCCGGTGGGGCGGTCGGCACCTGATACGTGCCGGTGCAGGCAACGTCGGCCTCGTCGCTGCTGACCACACCGACGGGCGCCTGGTTGTCGACGACGGCCACGTCACCGTCACTGATCGGCGTAGCGGCCCGTCGGGTCAGGCTCGCCAAGGCTCCCCAGTCGTCGCCACCGGCGCTGGCGACGCCATGGAAGTCGCCGCCGATGACACCCCGGATCGTGCGTCCTTCTCGGCCCGCGCTGGCCGGTTGGAGACTCAACGCGATCATGGTCACGAACACGGCGAGCGTGCTTGCGATCGCTGCGATGCGCTTCTTCGACATCCAACTCCCCCTCTTGCTCGGTCGGTGGTTCCACCGTCGAGCCGCCGGACGGCTCCGCGGCGGTTCCTCTTCGTGCTCGAACCACCGCCCCGGCCCGATCGCCCTCCTTCCTCTGCTCACGTCCGCTCGACGGATCGGGGGGTGCTCCGTGAGCGGATCGGGCCCCCCGCTCGCCGGTGGTGGAACGCGAGGGCGCCCTGCCGGGACCGATGGTCCTGGGATGGGTTGCGTCGTGTCGACACACCCTAGCGCGATGCTGGGACATGTGCATGGGGACAACCACGCCACAGGCGGGGCGCCTCGATCGAAGCCGTGCGGCTCGCCGCGATCAGTATCCGGTGCGCGTCCGTGCCTTCTCGGTGATCGCGGTACCCGCGGGGTCGACCACGTACCAGACATCGCCGACGCCCTGCCCGTTGGTATCACCGGCAGCCTCGTCCGACGCGAAGTAGTAGAGCGGCTGGCCGTCGTAGGTCACCTGCACATCGCCGTCGTCGCGCTCGGTCGTGCCGAGGAGCGCCTCATCGACGCCGTCTCCCGCGACGGGGGCGTCGTCGACGAGCGCCGGCCAGGCGGTGGCGCAGTCGTCGTAGCACGTGCTCGAACCGTCGGTATCCGCCTCGAACAGGTACAGGGTCATGCCCTCGGCATCGACCAGGATCGAACCCAGGTCCGAGTCCGCGACCTGCACGGTGGCCGTTTCCGCAGGCTCACTCTGCGCCGCCGACGTCGTTCCGGATGCCGGTTCCTCCCCGCTGTCGCTGCAGGCGGCGAGTGATGCCGAGAGCGCCAGTCCCACCGTGACGACCCTCATCGCACCGATCCGCATGATCGCTCCTCCCTCGTCGTGTGAAGGGGGTACGGACGCCGTGCCGCCCGGCGTTCAAACACGCCGTCGGGTTTCGAACCGATCGGCCGGGCCGACCCGTACCCTTGGTCGAGACGATGGATTCCACGCGATCCGACCTCGACGAGCAGGGGCTCAGAGCCGCGTACGCCGCCCACGCTGGGGAGATGTTCGGCTTCGCCGTGCGATCGCTCGATGATCGAGGCCTCGCGGAGGAGGCCGTGCAGGAAACCTTCGTGCGCGCATGGCGGTTCGGCGACCGGTTCGACCCTCAGCTCGGCACGATGCGCACGTGGCTCTTCGCCATCCTCAGGCACGTGGTGATCGACATCGCCCGTGCTCGTGCGATCCGGCCTGAGCCGGTGAGCGACGAGGCCATCCAGCGAGCGACGGACCGTGGAGCCTCGGAGGACCGGTTGGAACACGCGCTGCTCGCCTGGCAGATCGAGGAGGCACTCCGCCGGATCGGTGAGGACCATCGCAGGGTCGTGCTGGAGACCTACTACCGCCGAAGGCCGTACTCGGAGGTGGCGGTGACGCTCGGCATCCCCGAGGGAACCGTGAAGAGCCGGGTGTACTACGCGCTGCGTGCGCTGCGCCTCACGCTGGAGGAGATGGGGTGGGATGAGCCCACGCCCTGACGAGCACGTGCGTCCGCTGCTGGGAGCGTTCGCGCTCGGCCATCTCGACGAGGCCGAGGCGGCGGCGGTCGGGGCCCATCTCGAAGGATGTGCGCCATGCCGCGACGAGGCGGCCCAGCTCGCCTCCGTGGCCGAATTGCTTCCTCTGGCCGACCCCGAGCGCATCGGCGCGCCGGCGGAACCTCCGAGGGAGATGCTGGGGGGCGTGCTCGCACGCATCGAGCAAGAGCGGGGTGCTCGGTCGAAGACCCGGCGCCGTGTGGTGACCGCGCGCATCGCCGCCGCCGCAGCGATGATCACCCTGCTGGTCGTCGCCGGGCTTTCGACGCGCACGTCCGACGAGACCGGGCGGTGAGCTCGTGGCCTTGCGGGCCAGTCGCGCCGGGGTCGCCGGGCAGGCCGTGGTCCATGAGGATCCTCGTTCGACGTGGGTCGAGCTCACGGTCTCGGGCCTGCCGGTCGGTGAGACCTACGGCGTGTGGCTCGAGGAAACCGGCACCGGTGAGCGATCGCCGCTGGGCACGTTCACCGGCACTCCGGGCGAGCTGTACATCAGCTTGTACTCGACCCTTCCTCGCGACCGAGCGGGAGCGGTCGGGGTGAGCGACTCGCAGGGCACCACGCTCCTGGTCGGCACCGTCCCGGCCGAAGCGGCGTGACGGTCGTCGAGGCGCAGATGATCCTCGACATGCTGAAGGGCGGGGCCTCAGGCCCCGCCCTTCGATCGTGGTGAGGGATCTCAGTAGAGATACCTGCGGTCCTTCACGAACCCCTGGCGCTGCCAGATCTTGCCGAGCCCGTAGTAGCGGCCCGCGTTGGCCAGGAACAGCCCCGCCAGCACCGCCGTGTAGACGATGTGGTCGTCCATGAACGGGTTGTGCTCGGGCCAGATCGCCGTCGCGGTGTAGAAGATCGCCATCCAGATGGCGCCGCCCACCGCGGCGAGCCTGACGCCGATGCCCAGGATCAGGGCGACCCCGATGGCCAGCATCGAGAGCATGAACACCCAGTCGACCCAGCCTGCCACGGTCGGGCCTGCGGCGCCCATCTCAGCCCCGGTGATCGTCTCGTAGAAGCCCTTGAACGGCCCCTTGAGCGCGAACCCGAGCACGCCGGCGGTGGGGGATCCACCGTTCACCCAGGCGTCGGCCCCTCCGAACACGATCGCGCCGGTCTCGGCGTCACGGCCGGTGGCGAATCCGAGCCCGAAGGCCTTGTCGAGGAACGCCCAGAGGAACGTCCATCCCATCGCCACTCGCAGGAACCCGAAGACCCGCTGCAGCCCCTTGGTGTGGATCGGCTCCAGCCGCTCCATGGGGGGCATCTGAGGTCGCCATGCTCGTCGTCGGAGGTCCGACGCACGCCTTCGGCATGAGCCGGTCGACGACCCGACAGGATGCGATGTCCCAGGCCGGCAAGGACCAGGCAGCGGCGGGACTCGGGATCCGCGAGTGGCTGGAGTCGCTCGACCGTGCTGCAGATGACACGCCGGCAGTCACGTTCGACACCCACATCGACAAGCCGGTTCCCGGGTCGGCAGGCCGGGCAGCCGAGAAGCGTCTGCGCAAGCTCGGATACCGCATCGTCGAGCCGGCCGAGAGCTTCTCCGTCTCCGGCACCCCGGGCCCGCTGGTCGAGGGCGAGCTCGAGCGTGCCCGTCGGTGGGGTGAGCAGCTACCTTCGGCCCTTCGAACGCCATCCTGACTGCCGGCACGCGGTCGCCGAGGGCGGAGAGGTGACGACGATGGTTGCGAAGCTCGACCTGGTGAAGGAACGCCCAGACCTGTATCGGCCTTCGGTGAAGGAGCCGGTGCTCGTCGACGTGCCCGAGATGGCATTCCTGATGGTGGACGGCCGCGGCGATCCGAACACCACACCCGAGTACGCGGAGGCCCTGAACGCCCTGTATTCGATCTCCTACGGGGTGAAGTTCGCGGTCAAGCGGGGCGGGAGCGTCGACTTCAAGGTGATGCCGCTGGAGGGGCTGTGGTGGAGCGATCGGATGTCCGACTTCACGCAGGGGCGGCGACGAGGGTGGAGGTGGACGATGATGATCGCTCAGCCGCCGGTCGTGACCGCAGACCTCGTCGGCGAGACGATCGCCGGGTCGGCCCGCACGAAGGATCTCCCCGCCCTGGATGGACTCACCTTCCAGCGATTCGATGAGGGTCGCTGTGCGCAGATCATGCACGTCGGTCCGTACTCCGCTGAAGGCCCGACCATCGAGCGGCTGCACGACTTCATCGTCGAGCAGGGCTACTCGCTCGGCGGTAAGCACCACGAGATCTACCTCGGCGATCCGCGACGAACGGCGCCCGAGCGGCTGAAGACCGTGATCCGTCAGCCGGTGGCTTCCTGAGCCCGATCACGCCGTTCCCGCGCGCGAGGTTCTCCAGAGCTCGAGCCCCGCGAAGAGGAAGGGATTGAGGGTGATCGAGATCAGCGCCGCCGCGACCACCAACTGGAACCCACGCTCGGGCAGCAGCCCGAGGCTCACCGAGGCCGTTGCGACGATGAACGAGAACTCGCCGATCTGCGCGAGGCCGGCGGCGACGATGAAGCCGGTCTCGAGCGGACGCCTGAGGACCCGGACGATGGCGATCGCGGCGAGCGACTTCCCCACCACGATCACCGCCAGCACCGCCACGATCGCGAGCGGTTCATCGAGCAGGATGGCGGGATCCAACAGCATGCCGACCGACACGAAGAACAGCACCGTGAACACGTCGGTGAGCGGCAGCACCTCGGCCGCTGCGCGTTCGCTCACGTGTGACTCGCTCAGCACCGCTCCTGCGAGGAAGGCGCCGAGGGCGAGCGAGACATCGAACAGCACCGTGGCGGTGAATGCGACACCGAGGGCGATCGCGACGACCGCGAGCGTGAACAGCTCGCGGGAGCCGTCTCCTTCCACGTGCGAGAGCAGCCACGGAAGCACCCTCGCGCCGACGACCAGCATCAGCGCCGTCAGGAACGCCGCCTTCCCGAGGGCCGAGCCCACGGCGAGCAGCACGTCGGCCGGCGTCTGTGGCTCGGCAGCTTCCCGCGTGCCGGCCGCCGTCGCCAGGATGGGGAGCAGCACCAGCGCGATGACGGTGAACAGGTCCTCGACGATCAGCCAGCCCACGGCGATCCTGCCCGGTTCCGTGTGCAGCATGTCTCGTTGGGAGAGCGAGCGGAGCAGGACGACCGTGCTGGCGACCGAGATCGCGAGGCCGAGCACGAGCCCCGACTCGACCTTCCAGCCGAACGCCAGTCCGACGACGCAGTCCGAGGGCCGTCGCGGCGGCGATCTGGACGAGGGCGCCGGGGACCGCGATCGCCGCGCACCGCCATCAGGTCACGGAGGCTGAAGTGCAGTCCGACGCCGAACATCAGCAACGCGACCCCGATCTCAGCGAGCTCGACCGCGATGTCGGGGTCCGCGACGATCCCCGGCGTGAAAGGACCGACGGCGACCCCTGCGAGCAGGTAACCCACGATCGATGGCAGCCGCAGGCGGCGGGCCACGAAGCCACAGAGGAACGCTGCCCCGAGTCCGATCGCGATCGTTGCGATCAGTTCGGTGCTATGGCCCCCCACCGACACGGCTCCTCTCTTGGCCGATGCCCGGCGCCGCCGGATCGGGCACTCGGAGCGTCATGTTCCTGGTTCGGGATCGACCGATCGGCCCTCGAGATCCGGGTCATACGTCAGCGAACTCGAGCGACGCCGAACACTAGGGTGGATCCGTCAGCCGAACGACGACGAGGCGCGAGGTGATCGAGATGTCGGCCGCGCAGGGTGCCCATGTCGATCTCTATTGGTTGCCGTTGGGTGCAGGCGACACATCGGGGTGCGTACGGTTGAACGGTCGCGTCTTCGAGGCGCTGATGGCGCGATACGAACGTCGCGAGCCGTGTGACCTCTACCACTCCGCTCTGGACGTGCATCTCGGCACCCACCGCTACGCGATCGAGATGACCCCGGCGTGGGGGAACGGCAACGGCGATCGCGGTGTCGTCGCACGCGGACCCGTCGGCTCTCGGTGGCTCGGTCACTCGAGGGCCTTCCGGTACGAGGTTCGCCGGTGGTTGAACGGTCGCATCCCCGATGCCGACGAGGCCGTGACCAGCCCTCAGCGCATGAGCGCGGACGCCGACGTCGCGCGGCGGCTGCTGGAACTGGTTCCCGACGTCCCGGCCCTCACCTGGGGCCGTGACGAACTTCGCGTGGGAGACATGTGGAACTCCAACTCGCTCATCGCGTGGTTGCTCGCCTCGAGTGGTCACGACACTCATCTCGTCGAGCTCCCGCCACACGGTCGGGCTCCGGGGTGGGCCGCCGGTCTCGAGCTGGCAGACGGGTGGACCCTGGCGTCGAAGGCCTTGCCGATGGGGTTCACTGGTCCACCATGAAGTCGACGATGCCGGAGCCGACAGCGTAGTGCGCTCCCACGATCGCGAGTCGTCCCCGCCTCCGAGTTCGCTGAGGACAGGGCTCTTCCGGAGCCGAGCCACCACGTCCCGGATGTTGGCACGGACTGCCCGGTCGAGGTAGCTCGTCACCCTCGCCGGATGAGCGCTCGACGGCGGGGGCGATCGCCTCCACGATCGTCGCCATGCTTCCATCTGCGGGCGTGCCTGCCTCGAGCGCTTCGATCGTTGCGATCACAGCGCCGCAGCGCTCGTGTCCGAGCACGACCACCAGCGGGATACCGAGCGCCACAGCACCGAACTCGACGCTCCCGAGCACGGCTCCGTCGATCACCTGGCCCGCCGTCCTGATCACGAAGAGGTCACCCAGGCCGCGATCGAAGACGATCTCCGGCACCACACGCGAATCGACGCAACCGAACACCATGGCGAACGGTTCCTGCCCTTCGAGCCAGCAGGCTCGCCGTTCTCGGCGCGGCGGGAGCCGATGGGTTCGCCGCTGGCGAAGCGGGCGTTGCCCTCCTTCAACAGGGACAACGCGTGTTCACCGCGAGCCCACCGCTGTGGGTCCGGCGAGCTCGACGTCAGGATCGTCGGGCATCTCGTTCCTCGGACCCTCCGCGATCGAATGCGCACGCTCACGTCGGTCAGGCTGGTGTTCCGCCACCGATCGATCGAGCTGGATGAACCTGCTCGGCCGATATCAGACCACGGCTGGGGAACCTCCCTTCGGCTCGACAGGCGGGCACTCGCCAGACCCGCGGGTTCGCGTAGATTCAGGCGAGGTTCTCTTCGCAGGGAACGGGTATCATCGTCGGAGAACATCGTGGAAGATGACGCCGGAACGATGACGCAGGGCAGGGGACTCCGGGTCGGCGCGCCTCGAGGCTCCCGACAGGCCCGGTTGGTACTTCCTGGACAACCACGCCCTCGTGCTGCTCGCGTTGGTGGAGGAACCCGACGCCACGGTCCGTGAACTCGCCGAAGCGGTTGGGGTCACCGAGCGCACCGCGTTCCGAGTCCTCAGAGATCTCGAGACCGAGGGCTACATCAGGCGTGAGGGCACGGGCCGGAGAGGCCGATACCTCGTCGCGGAGGACATGCCCCTGCGCCATCCGCTGAACCGATCGGCGCCCATCCGTCAGCTGATCGACCTGCTGGGGAGCCCTGAGGTCACGACGTGGCGGTGGGACCCCGCGACGAACGAAGTGTCCGGGCCCGAGGGGTCGTATCGACTGCACGGGCTGGTGCCTCAACACGAGGCCTCGTCGACCGAGTCTGCGGGCAGCAACATCCATCCTGATGACTGGCCCCGGGTCCGCGAGGCCCTCGAGCAGGCCGTGTCGCTGGGTGAGATCGACGTCACCTACCGGGTGACGTTCCCGGACGGATCACTGAACTGGGTCCATGCCCGAGGTGCACGGGGGCCCATGGATGACATGTTCCACGGCACCTTCACCGACATCACGCACGAGACCGAGATCGAGGAAGCTCGATCGCTGGCGGAAGCCCGGCTGCAGCTGGTCTTCGCCGAGAGCGCGACCCCGATGTTCGTGTTCGGTCCCAGCGTTCGACTCGATGCCGTGAACGATGCCTTCGCTCACACCCTGGGTCGCGATCCGTCGGAGCTGGTGACCAGACGACTCGAGGACTTCGTCGAGCCCGACGACATCGGTCCGCTTCGCGAGGCGAGCGAGCAGCTCACGCCCGGTGGGGATACGACCATCGCGCCCATCACCCTGCTCGGCAAGCGGCGGCGCTCGATCAGATGTTCGATCCGCCTCCAGGTCGATAGCCCCGGCCACGCGCAGCGCATGGGCGTGGGCCTGGTCCAGGTGGCGTCCTGACGGGTCGCCAACGGGATCCGGCCCCTCTGTCGTCAGGCTCCGTCGAGCGGGAACACGCCGAGGCGCCGCTCCCCCGCGTCGTCATACGCGACGAGCTCGGCCTCGTGCACCACGCAGGAGATGTTTCCGACGTCGGCGGCCGCCAGCCACGCGAGGAACTCCTCCCACCCCGCGGCCGGGAACGCTCGCACGTAGGCGAGCGAGAGGTGCGGGATCCACGCCTGCAGCCCGATCGCGTCGCTGTATCCGGCCGGGAGGCCTTCGTCAGCCGCTCGCTGCCAGAGCTCGTGCATCGCGCTCGTGAGCGTGTCCGTCTGCGCGACGCCCACGAACGGGATCGCTCCGTCCTCGTCGAAGACGCCCAGGCGTTCGGGACGCAGCTCGATCGGAGCTCGACCATCGGCCCACGCGCCGACGAGGGCCACGATGCGCGTCTGATCCTCGGCGGTCACCGGTGAGCCCGACGAACCGAACGCCTTGAGCGTCACATGGGCGCTGGGTGCGCTGGCCCGCGCTCCAGCCAGCCGATCGAGGGCTTGCCCCTGCCAGCGCATGAAGGCCTCGTGCACCGCCGCGACGGGGCGAACGATCACGTACGCGATGCCCGACGTCTCGCGCAGGAGCTCCCGGTCAACCGCGATCGGAACGCGCGACGGGACGGTGCGGTCCTCCACGTCGAGCCACTGCACCCGGCCGGCATGGTTCAGACCGATCTCGACCCGCACCGAGCCTGCCCGGGCCGAGAGCGTGCCCCGCATCGGGGTCGACGGTTCGAGCGAGGCGTCGTCGAGCGGGCCGTGGCGGGCGACGATCCGCCCGGCAGTCGCGGCGCGGCGGGCGAGCGACTCGTCGAGCTCGACGTTCTCGGCGAACAGCTCGCGCGCGTCGGTTTCGTTCCATGATGAGAGCAGGGAGACCGCCCTGCTCGCCGCGTGCGACAGCGAGGGCGCCGGCGTGACGCGCGTGTGCCGGCCCCAGATCGTCGAGATCGGCCAGCACCTCGAGCGCTTCCAGACAGGCCCCGTGCATGTTGCCGTACGTCACGTTCGACAGACCGATGACGCCGACGCCACGCTCGGGCAGCCAGCGCATGTGTGAGCCGTAGCCCGGCAACCCTCCGCTGTGACCGACCGACACGCCGAGCCGCTCGTCGATGCGCACGCTCAGGCCGAGACCGTAGCCCGTGACCGCGACCCTCGACGGCCCGTCCGGTGCGGGCCGCACCCGAGCCAGCTCGTCGACCCGACGGAACTGCTGCATCTCGCGCCGCGCCCATCGCGGGAGCGGGCCGTCGTCGGGCCCGTCCCGCGGAGGGAACGCGTCGGTGAAGAATCCGACCCACCGTGACAGGTCGCGGACCGTCGACCACAGCCCGCCCATCGGCGCGATCGTCCCGTCGCCGAGCGGGGAAGCCTCGAGCACCGGCTCGTCCTCCTGGAGGCGATATGGCTCCGCGACCTCATGCTCCACGGGCCGCTCCCAGGACGTGCTCGACATGCCGAGCGGTTCGAGCAACGCCGACGACACGAGCTCCTGTACCCGCACGCCCGCGACCCGCTCGATCACCCTGCCCACGAGTCCCCAGCCCAGGTTCGAGTACTCGAACCGAACCCCCGGCGTCCAGGCGAACGCCGCGCCGCCGGCGATCAGGGCATCCATCTCCTCGTCGCTGAGATCGAGGTGCCGGTCGGCCCACGCGTCGTCGGTGGGCAAGCCCGATTCCATGGTGACGAGGTGGCGCACCGTGATCGGCGGGCCGTCCGACGTCGCGCCACGCCATGACGCGAGCTCGGGCACGTATCCAGCGACCGGGTCGTCGAGCCGCAGCCGCCCGTCGGCCACCAAGCCCATGAGCGCCGCGCCTGTGAAGCTCTTCGTCATCGAGGCGATGCGGAAGACGCTGTCGCCGCCCGGGGGTGCGCCGTCTCCGAGGCGCAGGGCGCCGATGCCACCGGCGGCGACCAGTGCTCCGTCGCGCACGAGCCCCCACGCCACGCCCGGGGCTCGCACGCGCCGGGCCCACCGATCGAAGACATCACCGAGCGCCTCCTCGGTGACCGCCACTACGTGCCCGACACGCTCGGTGACGGGGAAGGCGGAGTGGGCGACATGCCCGGACGCCACTGCTCCACGGCCCCGCGGTCGGGGGCTCGGTCGACACAGGTACGCCTGCACAGGCGGCCGGTGAACGTCGTCGTCGCCCACCATGCGTAGGACTCGCGCGCGGGTCCGAACTCGAGCGACTTGATGGGGATCGAGACCGACACGCCGTCGGGCGACTTCCTGCGGACCGTGAGCTTGCGCAGGAGCACGTCGCGCCCGCGCTGCCGGTCACGCCACAAGGTCGCGTGCAGATCGGGGCCGGTGCTCCGCACGAGCACGAAGTACTCCGGGACCTCATGCGCCGCGGTGTCGAGGAAGACGTAGGCGTTCCCCCGATCCCAGATCGACGCCGGCGTCCACCTCGTGAACGTGATCACGGTGACCTCGGTCCCGCCCTCGTGGTCGAGTCGCACGCGCCGGACATCGAGCACACCCTTCGTGTCGTTGGGATCACCGATGTCGCTGTGGAACGACGGAGCAGCCAGCGCGATGACGGTACCCAGCGCCAGCACGGCGCCCAGCAGCACCGGTGCGAGCGGGCGGCGCATCACCCGTGCTCTCCGCGTCCGAGCCATCTCGCGGCGCTCCACGCGGTGGCGGCCGCTGCGACGAGTCCGCCGATGGTCAGGGCCATGGGAAGCAGGAGGGTCTCACGTGGCGGCGCCGGCCACGCCATATGCGACGGGGGCGCGGCTCCCCACGTCACCACGGCCGCGGCGATGGCAAGCCCCGCGTTGCGTGTCAGCAACGCGGGTGGCGCGATGGGCTCCCGCCCCCCGAAGCACCCACAGGGAACCTGCGCGCCGAACCGTCTCCAGGCTCTGAGCGCTTCGGCGGTGAAGACGGCCATGAGCGACGAGCGCCCACGCGCCGGCCGCCGCCGTCATCCCCGTGAGGGCCAGCGCGGGCACCACGGCCTCGGCCACGGGCACCGCCCGCCGGGCGAGGGGCTCGACCGAACGCGGCAGCTCATGGGCGGCGACCGTGTGCCGCCAGCGCTCCCCGTCGACGAGCTTGGAGATCGCCGCCCACGCGAACGCTGCGGCCAGGCCCGCGGTCGCGAGCGAGGACCAGCCGCCCACGGTGCGAACAGCCAGCACGGCTGCGAGCGCACCCACGGCCGTGATGGCGATGCCGTTGGCGATCTCCCGTCTCCGCTCCGGTGAGCCGGCGAGCTTGTCGACCAGTCGTTGCGACGCTTCCTGGGATCGGACGTTCGCGCCTCTGGCTGCCGAGAGGCCTCGCGCGAACCCGAAGAACCCGACCACCATGGCACCGATGACCGGGTCTCCCGACGCGAGCGCGGCGGCGCACACCACGACCAGCGTGCCGTGCGAGAGGTAGGTGAAGAAGCCGATGCCGAGCCCCGCCCCGTAGAGCACGGCGGCGATCGGCCACGAGAAGAATCCTCGCCACCAGTCCGGCACCTGTCTGCGGAGTTGCGGGACCGTGGCCGTCACCCGCGGCGTCTCTCCGATCGCATACACGGCAGCGGAGAGCGCCAGCGCCACCATGCCCGCCCGGCCCCACGGCGCGCCGAGGAGCGCGCCGAGCGCACCCGCCACCGCCCCGAACAGCGCGGCGGTCGAGGTCGCCCCCGCAACGTGCAGCGCCAGGGCACCGATCCATCTCGCGCGGCCCCCGTACACGACGGGGGTGATGGTCTCCACCATCGACAGCCCTCAGGGACCGTAGAGCGCCGACCACCCGGCGATCACGGCCGCAGCGATCAGGGCGGCGACGAGCGCCAGCGCGAGATCGGCCGCGCCGGCGGGAGCGCCCCACGCGCCCTCGATCACGGACGCGACGAGCTGACCGGTCAGCACGTCTTGTTGAGCTCCCGATAGGTGATGCAGAAGACCTTGAGCGGGCGCGGGCAGTACCCGCGCACGGCATAGTCACCGTTGATGCGGATGTTGGAGCGCGAGCAGCAATCCTGGATGTGTCGCAGGCGTCCGTTGCAGCACCTCGTCCATCCGCCGCCGTAGCGCGGCGACCCCGAGAACGGATACTCCTCGGGCACCATCTGCTCGCACGTCTTGCTGCGGGTCTGGTCGCCCGGGTCGACGTATCGATCACCGGCGTCATCGACCGCGTAGCCGTACTCCGGGTGCATCGGATAGCCGTACCGGTCGGTTCGCGAGAGCGGCGCGAACGGGTGCGGGCACGACCCGGTCGTGTAGGTGTGGCCGCAGACGTGGTACGCGAGGGCACGATCGGGTGCGAGCGCGGTCGCGACCAGCCCGCCGCCCGCGAGCGCCACCACGCCGCGGCCGACCCGGCCGATGAAGCTCCGGCGGGTGCTGCGCGCTGCCAGGGATCGTTCCGCGCGTTCGATGACGCTCAACTTGCCCACTGACGTCGTTCCTCCGTGATGCGCCGGTTCGCGGTATCGATGAGTCCTTCGACCTGTTCCAGGTTGTTCACCGTGCCCTTGGCCCGCACGACGCCGTGCTCGTCGAGCACGAGCACGAACGGGGTTCCGGGCACACCGATCGCGCTCTCGGCGTGGCTGTCGTGTACCACCTGGGGCTCGAGTCGGCCGGCGGCCGCGGCGACCGGCACGCCGGGCGACACCTCACGGCAGATCGCGCAGGTCTGCGAGGCGAACAGCACGAGCCGCGGCCGGCCGGTGCCCCCCACCGTGATCGTGCCTCCATGATCGGCCACCGCGGGCAACGGCTCGAGCGGCTCCCCGAGCGCGGGACCCTCGTCGTCGACCTCGAGCGCCCCGCGCGGCCCCAGGCGCAGATGCAGGGTGCCGACCTGGCGCGCGAGGGCGATGACCACGACGCAGAGCACGACGACGAGGAGCCACAGCACCACGAAGGCCATGGTCCACCAACCGGTCATGGCTCGGCGCTCGTCATCGGGTCGTCATACGGCGGCGGCGGTCGCGTCTCGGCTCGGGCTCATCGCATCGTCCAGCCGGGCTGCTTCGACTCGTCGAGGAACTGCACGAACGGTGAGCCGTCACCGGCCAGGCCCACGATGGCGCGAAGCTCGCCGCTGCGGTCGAGGAGCCGGAGCACGGGGGAGCCTTCGGCCGCGAGGCCCAGCCGCACACGGACCTTGCCGGCATGATCGTAGAGACCGAGGGTGGGCGAACCCTGCTCGGCGAGGGAGTACACCTGCGTCAGCTCGCCGTCGGTCACCTGCATGCCCATCGTGGGCGACGCTTCGGGGGCGAGGCCGAACTTCGCGCGGATGCGGCCGTTCTTGTCGCCGAAGGCGAGGCTCGCGCTTCCGTCGCTCGACAGGCCCACGGTCGCCCGCACCTTGCCGTTCTCATCACCGACCGCGAGGCCCGCGGCGCCGTCACTCGAGAGACCGAACCGCATGCGTACCTGGCCGTCGGGAGCGAGCAACGACAGGAACGGATCTTCATCGTTCGATAGCCCGATGCGCACGCGCACGTGGCCGTCGTCGTCGATGACCTCGAACTCCCCAGCCTGCACGACTCGCTTCTTCATGTGGCTCCTCGGCTCAGCATGACCGGGCTCGGCACCCGCCGGACCACCCGACACCGAGCGCCGGCGCTGGGTGCACGGTGGGCGAAGGCCGAAGCCGGCAACCGCTATGGTCGCCCGTGGAAGGGCCCGGCTCAAGCACGTGCCGACCCAACCCTGGAACTGACCGGAAGCACACGAAGTGAGAGACCGCCGGAACCCGGGGGCCCCAACGGTCTCTCACGGATCACGATACGGGGGACGGCCGGTCGTCGTCAAATCCACGGATGCGTTCTTGTCACACTTTCCGGAGTGGATCACGGAAGAGGCGTCGATACCCGCCGCCCGGTCTCATCAGCGGATCGTCTCGATGCGACGGGTGGTCTGCTCCAGTCGCTCAGGCAGCGGCGTCACACCGATGCCAGGGCCGCTCGGGACCTCCATCGTGCCGTCGCGCGCCATCTCGAACGGCTCCGTCAAGTCATCGTGGAAGTACCGCCCGCTGGCACTGGTATCGCCCGGCAGCGTGAACCCCTCCATCGCGGCGAGGGCCAGGTTCTGGGCTCGTCCGATGCCCGTCTCGAGCATGCCGCCGCACCAGACAGGGACACCGGCGGCCAGGCACACGTCGTGCACACGGCGCGCCTCGGGCACACCTCCGACCCTTCCCTGCTTGATGTTGACGATCCGACAGCTGCCGAGCTCGATCGCGGCCGTCGCGTCGGCCTCGGAACGGATCGACTCGTCGAGGCAGAGATCGGTCGAGATCGACCGTTGCAGCTCCGCATGACGCACCAGGTCGTCATGGTGCAGCGGCTGCTCGATCATGAGGAGGTCGAAGGCGTCGAGCGCGCGCATCGTCTCGACGTCGCCGATAGCGTAGGCAGCGTTCGCGTCGACGCTCAGCGCGATGGTGGGGTGGGCGGCGCGCACGGCGGCGACCCGCTCCACGTCGACGCCGGGCTCGATCTTGAGCTTGATGCGCTGGTACCCCTCGGCGAGGTACCCATCGACCTGGTCCAACAGCGTCTGGGTGGAGTCCGCGATGCCGATCGACACGCCGCAGGCGACCCGGTCGCGCTCGGCGTCGAGCCACGACGCCAACGACTCGCCGCGCGCTCGGAGCTCCGCGTCGAGGAAGGCATCGACGAGCGCCGCCTTCGCCATGGGATGGCCTCGGACCACCGCGAGCACCCGCTCGAGATCGTCGATCGCGAGGTCGCCGACCCCGACCATCGCCGGGCCGAGATGATCGCGCAGCACGAGCCAGGCGCCGTCGTTGAACTCCTCGCTGTAGCCGGGCTCGATGTCGGCGACGCACTCCCCCCACCCTTGCGCATCGTCGGTCTCGAGCCGCACCACGATGCACACTTTCTCGGTCGAAGTTCCGAAGCTGGTGCGGAACGGACGGACGAGCGGAAGCCCGACCAGTCGCAGCTCGATCATCCGCACCGAACTCACGCCGCGACCTCCCGGGCGAGGAAGTACGTCGGCCGCCCTCCCTCACGATCGGGGTCGAAGGCGACCACCGAGAGCCCGCGTGCGAGGCACGACTCGAGCGCCGCACCCACAGCGTCTCGCCATGCCATGCCGAGCTCGGGGTCGGATGCTCGCACCGCCGCGTGATCGGCCGGGATCTGGATCCCCACCGTCTCCTCGCCACCGACGTCGCCGACCCTCTTGGGTTCCGGCGCCTCGAGCGGCCCCTCGCTTCGCACGAGCGAGCGTCGCGTCACCAGGCGCGGGCGGCGGCACCAGGCGGAAGGCGCAGCTCCCAGCGAACCACGAGACGATCGCTGCGGTCACCGGCGTTGATCGCATCGGGCATGGAGCCGTAGTAGTCGGGGTGGAAGCGGTCGCACGACGCCCCCAGCTTGTTGATGTTGAGGTGGGCGTTGCGGGCGACGAGCGGGTCGAAGGTCCATCGCACGAGGTCGATGCCGCGCTCCAGGCACGAGGCCCGTTGCGCGAGCTTCAGCGCGTGTCCGACACCCCGATGCCGGCGATCCGGGATCGTCGCGAGCATGTGGGAGTGTTCGTGCAGGCCGTCGGACGGATCGACCGCCACCCATCCCAGCACGTATCCGATCAGGTCACCGCCATCGAACGCGCCCCAGGGCACGTTGCCCGAACCCGCGAGCGCACGGATGGTCTCGCGAGGGATCTGCTCACCCCAGGTCGCGAGCATCACCCGCACGACGGCATCGGCGTCGCGGAGCGAGGTCAGCGGTCGCAACCGAACGCCGCATGCGGCGGCTGCGTCGTTCGCCAAGCGCCACGCGGGGCCGCTCATCGCGGCGGAGTCTAGACCCCGACCGCGAGAGGAGCTGCGGGACCGAGGTCTGCTCGATGCGCTATCCGCCGGCGGGCGGGGGCAGTTCCTGCCACTCCACGTCGTCGAGGTCGTCGCCTCGGCGACGCTTCACGAACGCCATGATCGCGGCGACGATGGCGCCGATCGCGGCGAGCTTCATGAGCTTCTTCAAGAATCCGCCCTTCTTCTCCTCGACGGTCTCGACCGTCACGGTCGCTTCATCTGCCATGGGGGAGCCCTCCTTCCGGGGGTAGGCCTGGATGGACTCGAACCATCGACCTCTCTCGTGAGGGATAGTAGCCACATCCGGCCCACCCGCATCTTCGCAGGTGAAGACCGCTCTTGGCTATCCGCTCGGCCACCCGACCTCGGCGAGACGCGTCTTCACGACCTTCTTCACGAGCGTCACCGGCAGACGGCGGCCGTACCCGAAGCTGATCGTTCCCTTTCCCGTCACGAGATCGCCGAGCTCGTCACGGTGAGCGTCGACCGCGGCAGGACTCATCGGGAAGAAGCTGTAGTGCCCACTGAAGGCCATGTAGCCGACCAGACCACGACCGTCGACCAGGAAGCCCGGCATCCCGTAGGTGATGCCCTCCTCGGCCGGTGGAGCCGCGGCAGCGATCGTCTCGCGAAGCTTCTGCAGCGGAGCGCGGTGCGCGGGCTCGAGCCCGGCGAAGTAGGCATCGACGCTCTCCGGCTTGTTCACCGGCGGCTCGTCGACGAGGAGGGTTCCTGCCGTGGGCCTGGATGGACTTGAACCATCGACCTCTTCCTTATCAGGGAAGCGCTCTAACCGGGCTGAGCTACAGGCCCCATCGGTGGTGCAGAGCCTACCGCGTCCGTTCGCGGCTCGCGGTGAGTCGTCACCCTGCGACGCGACCGTCGCGCGCCGTGTGCCGGTGCGTCAGTCCCGCGGCCTGTCGGTGAGCGTGATCTCGACCCCGCCGACGATGTCGGCGATCAGGTTGTAGAGCAAGGCGACGAAGACGTTGATGAGCGACCAGACGAGTGCGAAGACGAGGCCACCCATGAAGCTCCATGCGAACAGCGTTCCGCCGTTGATCTCGAGCGGCTCGGCTCCTCCGGTGCTCGTGACACCGGTGCCGAAGACCTCGCCGAGCACGCTCTCGAACGAGTCGATCGCACCGGCGGCCGACAGCACCCCGTAGACGATGGTCAAGGCGAAGAGCACGATGAGCATCACGCAGAGATAGAAGAGCAACGAGAACTTGAAGACCGAGAGCGGCCCGACCTTGCGCACCACGACCCGTGTACGCCTCGGCGACTGCCGACGGACCCGGGGGAGCCGCGATCCACGGTCCGGGCGAGGCGTCGGCCCCGGGGCAGGTTGCGGATCCTCTGCGGTCGGCGTTGCCGGGGGGACGCTCGGCGGAGTCGCGACCGTGGTGGTCCCCGCGGCACGCGGGCCGCGCTCGGACGCCGACTCGGAAGGGCGCTTCGCGGTGGTCTCGTCGGCCGTGTTCATCAACCCCTCGTGATGCTCGGAGCCAGCTCGAAGCCATAAGGGTACGTCAGGGCACGGCCCGCTACCCGCAAGCACCGTCGGTCCGTCGCGGTGCCGTGCGCCCGGTCACCCGGCGCTTCTCCAGGAGACCTCTGCCTGGCCGGGCCGGTTCCGAGCTTCCGCGAACGCGCGTCTGTGAGGCTGCCGACGTACGTCCCCCTCGGACGCCACCGCGATGACTACGTAGTACCTGGTCGCCTGCGCTCAAGACCATCACGCCGTGCTGCCGATACCCAGCAGGTCTACGGAGCATGAGGGAGAGCGGGGGGTTCATGAAGGTGCGTCGTTCACGTCGGCTGGCAGCGATCCTGCTGGTGGGAAGCCTGGTTACCGGATCGATGTTCGCCGCCAATGCCGAGTCGTCGGTCGAGGTGGCGCTGCGGCACAAGCAGGACATGCGCGATCGCATCGAGCAGATCCAAGAGACCCGCCGCGTGCGCCGGGTGGCGCTGCACGGCCGCATCCGCTCCGCCCAGGCGCTGATCGAGCGTGCGTTCGGTGCCCTGCAGGCGGGTGACGTCGAGCGGTACCGGCGGTTCCGCCGCCAGCAGCTCGGGCGCATCTCCGAGCTGCGTCGCCAAGAGCGGGAATTGGTGCGATCGTCCCGCGGGCGCGTGAGGGAGCTGCGGGAGCGGCGGAGCCAGCTCGCCTCGTGGATCGACTCCCTCCCGCTCGAGCGGTGTCCCGTCGCCGGCAGCGTCTCGATCGCCGACAACTTCGGCATCTGGCACGACCATGGCAAGGACGGCGGTCACGTGCACCAGGGAAGCGACATGAGCGCCGCCACGGGCACGCCGATCGTGGCTCCGTTCGACGGCACCGCGGTTGCAGACCCCAGCGAGGAAGGCGGGTACGGCGTCAAGGTCTTCGGCGACGCCGGCTACGTGTACAACGCGCACCTGTCGGCGTACGGGAAGCTCGGCTCGGTGAGGTCCGGCGACGTGATCGGCTACGTGGGCATGACCGGCAATGCGACCGGCCCGCACGATCACTTCGAGTGGCACCCGGGCGACGGGGTCGCCGTCGACCCGTACATGGTGCTCGCCGCGGTCTGCTGACGCTGCGCTGAGTCTGGGAGCTAGGCCTCGTCGTCCATCTGGATGATCACCGGGGCGAGCGCCACGACGGTCGCGTCGTCCTCGACCCGCATCGTGCGCACACCCTGGCTGGAGCGACCCACCCGGCGGATGCTGCCTGCACCGACCCGCACCACCTGGCCGCTCGAGGAGATCACGAACATGTCGATGTCCTTCGTGCCGACGTACGCGCCGGCGAGCAGCCCGGTCTTCTCGGTGAGCTGATGGCCGATGACGCCCTTGCCTCCGCGCCCCTTGAGGGGATAGTCGGCGAGGCGGGAACGCTTGCCGTAGCCCTGCTCGGTGACGCTGATCATCTCCTCGCCATCGGAGGCCAGACCCACCACGAGCACCCTGTCGTCGTCGGCCAGACGCATGCCGATCACACCACCGGCATCCCTGCCCATCGGGCGTACGAGCGACTCCTTGAAGCGGATCGCCTGGCCCTTGCGCGAGACGAGGAACACCTCGTCGTCGCCGTCGGTGAGCCGCACGTCGATGAGCTCGTCGTCGCCCCTCAGCTTCACGGCGATGAGGCCGCTGCGTGGTGAGTCGTACTCGGGCAGCTTCGTCTTCTTCACGATCCCGAGCCGCGTGGCGAACAGCAGGAATCGCCCCTCTGCGTACTCCTTGAGGTCGATCACCGCGCTGACCTTCTCGTCGCCGTCGAGCGTGACTCCGGGGAGGTTCGCCGCGTACATGCCGCGAGCGGTTCGCCCGGATTCGGGGATCTCGTGGGCCTTCACGCGATAGACGCGACCCTTCGTCGTGAAGAACAGCATCCAGTGATGCGTGGTGGTCGTGAAGACGTGCTTGACGACGTCTTCCTCCTTGAGGTTCTGGCCCTTGACACCCTTGCCGCCACGGTTCTGCTTCTTGAACGCGTCGACCGGCAGGCGCTTGACGTAGCCGGCACGGCTGACCGAGATGATCACGTCTTCCTCGGCGATCAGGTCCTCGACGTCGAAGTCGCCCTCGTCGGCCTTGACGGTCGTGCGGCGACCATCGCCGTGCTTGCGCTTGATCTCGAGCAGCTCGTCCTTGATCACCTCGCGCAGCTTGGCCGGGTCTTCCAGCAACGAGGTGAAGTAGGCGATGCGTTCGAGCAGCTCGGCATGCTCCTTCTCGAGCTCGGTGCGAGCGAGCTTGGTGAGCCGGCGCAGCGGCATGTCGAGGATGTGATTGGCCTGGATCTCACTGAGCGTGAACGTGCTCATCAGCTTCTTGCGGGCGGCGTCGGCGTCGGCCGAGGCGCGGATGATCTTGATCACCTCGTCGAGATGGTCGAGGGCGATGAGCAGGCCGAGCACGATGTGGTCGCGCTCCTCGGCCTTGCGCAGGTCGAACCGCGTGCGCCGCGTCACGACGTCGACCTGGTGATCGACGTAGTAGCCCACCATCTCGGCGAGGTTCAACGTGCGAGGCACCCCGTCGACGAGGGCGAGCATGATGATGCCGAAGCTCTCCTGGAGCTGGGTGTGCTTGTAGAGCTGGTTCAGCACCACGTGCGGATTCGCACCGCGCTTGGTCTCGATCACGAGGCGCATGCCCTCGCGGTTGGACTCGTCCTTCAGGTCGGCGATGTCCTTGATCTTCTGCAGCTTCACCAACTCGGCGATCTTCTCGGCGAGCCGCGCCTTGTTCACCTGGTACGGAAGCTCGGTGACGACGATCTTGTTCTTGCCGTTCGAGCTCTTCCTCGATCTCGGTCACCGCGCGCACCCTCAGCGAGCCGCGCCCGGTCTCGTACGCGTCGCGGATGCCTTGGCGGCCCATGATCGTGGCCCCCGTCGGGAAGTCGGGAGCCTTGATGAACTTCATGAGCTCCGACGGGGTCGCCTCGGGGTGCTCGAGGTAGTGCACGACCCCGTCGATCACCTCGTTGAGGTTGTGCGGCGGGATGTTGGTCGCCATGCCGACGGCGATGCCTCCCGCTCCGTTGACGAGCAGGTTGGGGAACCGCGAGGGCAGCACGCGTGGGCTGCTGTTCGTATCCGTCGAAGTTCGGGTAGAAATCGACGGTCTCGGATTCGATGTCGCGGAGCAGCTCCATCGCCATCGGCGCCAGCCGCGCCTCGGTGTACCGGTATGCGGCGGCCGGATCGCCGTCGACCGATCCGAAGTTGCCGTGGCCGTCGACGAGCGGGTAGCGCAGCGACCAATCCTGCGCCATGCGCACCAGGGCGTCGTAGACCGACTGGTCTCCGTGGGGGTGGTACTTCTTGAGCACGTCGCCGATGACGGCCGCACACTTGCGGTGGGGGCGGTCGGGCCTGTAGCCCGCCTCGAGCATCGCCCACAGGATGCGCTTGTGGACCGGCTTCAGCCCGTCGCGAACGTCGGGCAGCGCACGCCCGACGATGACGGACATCGCGTAGTCGAGGTACGAGCGCTGGATCTCATCCTCGAGCTGTACCTGCTCGACGTTGCCGGCGAAGAGGCCTTCCTGACTCATCCGCTATGCCTTCGGCTCCACGAGCGTTCCGCCACGGTGTGTGCTCAGCTCCTAGACGTCGAGGTTCTGGACGTACTTCGCGTTGGACTCGATGAACTGCTTGCGCGAGGGCACGTCGTCACCCATCAACACGCTGAACAGCCTGTCGGCCGTCACGGCGTCCTCGAGGGTCACCTGCAGCAGGGTGCGATGCTCTGGGTCCATCGTGGTATCCCAGAGCTGGATCGCATCCATCTCGCCGAGGCCTTTGAAGCGCTGGGGATCGCCGAGCTTCTTGTTGCCGTTCGCGTTCTTGCGGAACTCGTCCCATCCACGCTCGGTGTAGAAGTAGAGCTCCTCCTTGCCCTGCTTCAGCAGGTACAACGGCGGCTGTGCGAGGTAGACGTATCCCGCCTCGATCAGTTGCCGCATGTACCGGAAGAAGTACGTGAGCAGCAGGGTGCGGATGTGGGCGCCGTCGACGTCGGCGTCGGCCATGAGCACGATGCGGTGGTACCGAGCCTTGTCGAGGTCGAACTCGTCCTCGATGCCCGTGCCGATCGCGGTGATGAGCGCTTGGATCTCGTTGTTCTCGAGGATCTTGTGCAGTCGCGCCTTCTCGACGTTGAGGATCTTGCCGCGGATGGGCAGGATCGCCTGCGTCGCGCGGTCACGGGCGCTCTTGGCCGAGCCTCCCGCCGAGTCGCCCTCGACGATGTACAGCTCGCACGACGCGGGATCGGTGAGCTGGCAGTCGGCGAGCTTGCCCGGCAGCGATCCGCTCTCGAGGAAGGACTTGCGCCGCGTGAGGTCGCGGGCCTGGCGTGCGGCCAATCGCGCCTTGGCCGAGCTCGAAGCCTTCGCGAAGATGCGCTTGGCCTCTCCCGGATGCTCTTCGAGCCACGTCGCGAAGTCGGCGTTCACGGTCGTCTCGACGAGCGAACGCATCGACGCGTTGCCGAGCTTGGTCTTGGTCTGTCCTTCGAACTGCGGGTCGCGGAGCTTCACCGAGAGGATGGCGATCAGGCCCTCGCGCACATCCTCGCCGATCAGGTTGTCTTCCTTCTCCTTCAACAGGCCCTTCGCTCGCGCGTATCGGTTGAGCACGTTGGTCAGGGCCTTCTTGAGACCTTCCTCGTGCATGCCGCCCTCGTGGGTGTTGATCGTGTTGGCGAACGAGTAGAGCGACTCGGTGTAGCCGGTGCTCCACTGCATCGCGAGCTCGACCTCACCCTCGTCGGTCGCGCCCGTCTCGACGGCGATGATCTTGCTGACGGTGTCCTTCCCCTGCGCCAGGTAGCGGACGAAGTCGGCCAGCCCTCCGTTGGCCTTGAACGATTCCTCGGCCCTCGGAGCCTCTCGCTCGTCGAGCAACCTGATCTCGACGCCTCGATTGAGGAACGCGAGCTCGCGCAGACGTTCGGCGAGCGTCTCGCGCTTGAACTCGAGCGTTTCGACGAATATCTCGGGGTCGGGCCAGAACCGCACCCGCGTGCCGGTCTTCGCCGTCGCCTTGCCCTTCTTCAAGGGCGCGAGGCGCTTGCCGCGTTCGTAGGACTGCGACCACGAGAATCCGTCGCGCAGCACTTCGACGTCGAGCTTCTCGCTGAGGGCGTTGACGACGCTCACGCCCACCCCATGCAACCCCCCGGAGATCGCGTACCCCGCCCCCCCGAACTTGCCGCCGGCATGCAGCACGGTGAGCACCACCTCGACGGCGGGCCTGCGGTCCTTCGCGCGGGGGATGGGCTTGACCGGGATGCCGCGTCCGTTGTCGACGACGCTCACCGAGCCGTCGTCGTGGATCGTGACCACGATCCTGTCGGCGTGCCCGGCCATGGCTTCGTCGATCGCGTTGTCGACGACCTCGTAGACCAGGTGATGCAACCCGCGCGCGCTGGTGGTGCCGATGTACATGCCGGGACGCTTGCGGACAGGCTCGAGGCCCTCGAGCACCTGGATGTCGCCGGCATCGTAGCTCGTGGTCTTCTTGGCTCTGGTTGCCAACGGGCCTCCGATCGATGGTGCTCCGGGCGTGCGAGGTACCGCGTCGCGGCGTACGGGGAGCGTGCGCGGGGAAGATCGCACGGACGACCGTCATCTTACCGCAGCCGAACGACCCTCGACCCCGTTTCGGGTCGCGAAAACCGCCATCTACCTGGGAGTTCTCACTACGACCCGGACCCGCCGGACGCTGCCTTCTCCCAGGGCGGCATCGGCCTTGCGCCTGATCTCCTCGTGCAGGAACGTCGCCTGCGCCCCCCAGGGTCCGGTCGAGACCTCGACCGTCAGCACACCGTCGTCGAGAGCCGCAGGGGCGGTCTCCGCCGCCAGACGGGGACCGACGATCTCCGGCCATCGCGATGCGAGCTGCGCGACCGGCATGCCGCGACTGAACACCTGTTCGCGGAGGAGCCCGTCCACGATCTCCCCGAGCGAGACCGACTCACCCGAGCGAGGGCGTCCACGACCTCCGAAGCCCTTGGCGTCCGGCATCAGGACGCACGCCGCTCGATCACCGAGCCGGACCTGACGCCCCAGACCGCCGCCGCCGACGGGGGAACGTCGGCCTCGTCGGCCACCGAGACGAATACCTGTCCCGGTCGCCGCGTGAGACGTTCGAGGAGGCGGTCACGGCGGGCCGGGTCGAGCGCGCTGAACGGGTCGTCGACGAGCAGCACCGGTGGCTCGCGGATCTCCTCGGCGACCGCCGATGCGAGGCCGACGCGAAGGCAGAGCGCGGTCGCCCACGTCTCCCCATGGGATCCGGCGGATCGAGCACCCAGCGCCCGGACGTCGAGGCCGAGATCGTCACGGTGTGGCCCGACGAGGGACGTGCGGCGGGCGATCTCGTCGCGGCGGCGTTCCTGGAGGCGGGCACGGAACGCCTCCTCCAGATCGCTCCCGCTCCAGACGTTGGGCTGATATCGCACGCGCAGCTCGTAGCCGGCGAGGTGGGCGAACTCCTCGGCCGCGTGGGGAGCGAGCCGATCGGCCGCTTCGGCACGTGCGGCCACGACCGCGACGCCGGCGCCGACGAGCTCCTCGTCCCATGCCTCGATGCCGACCGGGGCGCCGGCGCCGTCCCACTCCTTCAGCAGGCGGTTCCGCTGGCGGAGCACCCGGTCGTATGCGGAGAAGATCCCTTCCTTCAGGGGCCAGAGCGCGGTGACCGCCTCGTCGAGGAACGCCCGGCGCTTCGAAGGGTCGCCGATCACGATCGGCAGATCGAAGGGGCCGAACAGCACCGCGCGGACCTGGCGACGCAGATCACGCTTGCGGCGCACCGGCGACCGGTTGACCTTCACGCGGCTCGCACCCTTCACCGGGATCTCGACCTCGACGAGCACCTTGCCCTCGCGGGTCTCGAGCTCACCGCGCGCATACGCCGCGTCGTGGCCCTGCTGCACCAGGGCCGAGCTCGCCGAGGCTCTCGGAGATGCGGTCGCGTACAGCACGTACATGCCTTCCAACAGGTTCGTCTTGCCTTCGCCGTTGGCACCGACGATCACGGTGAGCCCTTCAGCGAGGTGCTCGAGGTGCGTGTGCTCGTGGTTGCGGAACCGCCGGAGCTCGACCCATGCGAGACGCATCGACGAGCGCTGGGTGGCCGGCGATGTCAGGACACGGCGGCAGGCAGCCGCACCGGCATGACGAGGTAGGTGAACTCGTCGCCGTCGCCGCGCACGACGCCCGGCTTGAGCCCGTCGCGCACGTCGAGGCGCACGCTCTCCCCCGTGGCCGCGCGAAGCCCGTCGGCCAGGTACTGCGGATTGAACGCGACCGTGAGGTCGTCGCCTTCGTATCGCGCCTCGACCGTCTCGACCGCCTGGCCGAGATCGGGGCTCGACGAGGAGAGCTTCACGCCGAGCGCGTTCAGCTCCATGCGGACCGGCGTCGTGTCGCGCGCGAGCAGACCGACCCTTCCCACCGCGTCGAGCAGCGCCTGGCGAGAGATCGTGAGCCGGCTCTCGTGCTGGTCGGGCAGCAGCTGTCGGTAGTTGGGGAACTCCCCCTCGATCAACCGCGATGTGAGCGTCAGCTCCCCGATACGGAACGCGACCTGCGAGTCATCGAGGAACACCTCGATCGAGGTCTTCCCGTCGGCCGAGGCGGCTCGTCCCGCCTCGCTCAACGCCCGCTCCGGCACGATCGCCTTGCCCTCGCCGTCGGCGGTGGCGACGAGGTCGCGCACGGCCAGCCGGTAGGAGTCGGTGGCGACCATCACGACCCCTTCGCGGCTCACCTCGATCAGCACGCCGGTCAGCACGGGGCGTGCCTCGTCGCGCGACGCCCCACGTGCCACCTGGTGGACGGCGTCGGCGAAGGCGCCCGCGTCGGCCGTGATCTGGGTGCCGCTCGGGGTCTGGAGCCCAGGGAAATCCTCGGCGGGCAGCAACCGTAGCGTGCCCTCGTAGGCCGCGCAGCGGATGTGCGCTTGGGACTGGTCGGTCTCGACGTCGACGGGTGCGTCTGACAACGACTTCACGGTGTCGCCCAGGAGTCTCGCCGGCACGAGCGCCGTGCCCGGCTCGCTCACCTGGGCGTCGGTCGCGAATCGCGCGCTCACCTCGAGGTCGGTCGTGGTGAGTGTGAGGCGGCCGTCGGCAGCCTCGATCAGCACGCCGGTGAGCGCGGGGATGCCCGGTCTCGAAGAGACGCCGCGCTGCACGGTCTGGAGCGCCTCGGACAGCGCGTCGCGGTCACATCGGAACTTCATCGGTTCCACCCCCTGCATCTGCTGTTCTTGAGAGAAGGAAAGAGCGCTGGTAGTAGGTGCTGTGGAAATCTGGATGAACCCCCCATATGGGCAGCGTAACGGGGCCGTCAGACATGTGGGAAACGGGTGGGGAAAAGGTGTCGCTCTGCGTCGGTCCGCACGCTGCGGCCGCGGAACCCACAGCGGCGCCGGCACTTCTCCACAGGATGCGCATCTCCGTCGAGCGCAGTGTGCTCACGCGGCACGCACCCTGCCCCTGATGATGCGGGTGAGATCCTGTACCTGGCGGAAGGTCGCATCGCGCGCCCGCATCTCGTCCTCGATCTTGTGGATGGCGTGGAGCACCGTGGTGTGGTCACGCCCGCCGAAGATCTCGCCGATCTTGAGCAGCGACAACCCGGTGCATTCGCGGGTGAGGTACATGGCGATATGCCGAGCCTGCGTCAGCGGTCGAGAGCGCGATTTCGACATGAGGTCGGCCGGGCTGAGCGAGAAGTACTTCGAGGTCTCGTCCAAGATCAACGGGGCGGGGATCTCGCTCTGGGTCTGCGGGATCAGATCCTCGAGGGCCCGCTCACCGAGCGCGGTGTCGATCGGCTGCCCGGTGAGCTCGCTCCACGCCACGACGCGCACCAGCGCCCCCTCGAGCTCGCGCACCGACTGGTCGAACTTCGAGGCGACGAACTCGATCACGTCGGGCGGCACGGTGATGTGCTCGCGCTCGGCCTTGAGCTGCAGGATGGCGATGCGGGTCTCGAGGTCCGGAGGCTGCACGTCGACGCAGAGCCCCCACCGGAAACGGTTGACGAGCCGTTCCTCGAGACCCGAGAGCTCATGCGGGGGACGATCCGATGCGATCACGATCTGCTTGCCCGCCGCGTGCAGGTGGTTGAACGTGTGGAAGAACTCCGTCTGGGTCTCCTCGCGCTTGGCGAGGAACTGGATGTCGTCGACCAGCAGCACATCGACCTCGCGGTAGCGTTGGCGGAACGCGTCGCCGCCCTGGCGTTCGCGCACCGCCTTGATGAACTCGGTCACGAACTGCTCCGAGGTGACGTACTTGACGCGCAGCGAGGGCGCGAGCCGGTACATGTGATGGCCGACCGCGATCAGCAGGTGGGTCTTGCCCAGGCCCACTCCCCCGTAGATGAACAGCGGGTTGTACGCCGTCGACGGCGGAGCCTCGGCCACGGCCATCGATGCGGCGTGCGCGAAGCGGTTGCTGGGCCCCGGCACGAAGGCGTCGAACGTGTAGCTCGGGAACGGAAGACCCGGAGCCCCGAGGGGCTGTGCAGACGCAGACGGCGGGACCGGCGGCAAGGAGGACCGAGCATCCCTCGCGGTGCCCTGCGGGGGCGGAGCCGCCTCGCCGACGCCGGCCTCGCGTCGGCTCGCCTCGGCTTGGGGGTGGTCACGGAGCGCCTCGTCGACCGAGAGATCGACCTTCAGTGGGCGGCCGGCGGCTTCCTGCGAGGCTCGCTCGATGAGCGAGAGATGCTGGTGCTGCAGGCGTTCGCGGACGAGGGCGCTCGGAACCGCCAGCGAGAGCGAGCGATCGTCCAGGCGCAGGGCCCGGACCTCGGAGAACCACATCACGACGGTGGTCTCGGGGAGTTCCTCGCGCGCCCGGCCCAACACGTGGGCCCATGCGTCGCGGGCCGCGTGCTCAGGGGACGCTACCGCCATCTCGAATCCACAGCACCTTTCCACACCGGTGGAAAACAGGGGAACGTTCGTCGTGACGCCGGGCCCGATGAAGGCCCGGTTCGCCGGGGGGAAGGCGGGGCGCACGTTAGCACACGACCTCGCGGCACCGGCGCCCGAGCGGCGGGTCTTGACACTCTTTCTCGTGCCGGGAGCGCTGCGCTGCGAGCGACGCCGACGGAGCCCGTATACTCATCGGTCGTCGAGCACCCCACTATGGGCCCGGATCCTCCCCCACGATCCACGAAGACGATGTGAAGGAACTCCGCGATGGCCAAAGGCAAACGCACATACCAGCCGAACGTGCGCCGTCGCGCACGCCGACACGGCTTCCGTCTGCGCATGCGAACGCGTGCAGGACGCTCGATCATCGCCGCACGCCGCCGCAAGGGGCGTGCCCGGCTCACCGCCTGAGTTCCGGGCCGCTCGTGCGCGCCCGCGACGTGCGCCGGGTCTTCGATACTGCCGTCACCTGTCGAGGAACACGGGTGGTACTGTTCCTGTCGCCCGGCTCGGGGCTTTGGACGACCGTCGCTGCGCGAAGGATCGGCGGCGCCGTCGATCGGAACCGAGCGAAGCGCATGCTGCGCGAAGCCTGGAGGCAGGTGCCGCCGCAGCTCACGGGCGATTTCGACGCCGTCCTGGTGGCTCGCGAGGCGATCCGGGGCGCCACGACGCAGGATCTGGTGAGCGAGATGAGCGAGTTGCTGGCGCGACAGGCGGGTACCCGATGAGCCTCCGCGTGGCGGCGTGGTGTGCCGGGGCCCCCCTGCGTGCGGTCCTCGTCCTCGCGATCCACCTCTACCGGGCATCGCTCTCGGGCTGGCTCGGAGGCCAGTGCCGGTTCTTCCCGACGTGTTCACACTACGCCGAGCAGGTGGTTCAGGAACACGGGGCGTTCCGAGGCATCGGGCTCGCGCTCTGGCGCATCGCCCGGTGCAACCCCTATGGTCAGGGTGGCATCGACCCTGCGCCAAAACCACCCGCTCGATCTGGACACGCGTATGATGGCATCACACGCCGGTCGGAGGCGCGCGCGTAGGCATGCTGGCCGAGATCCCCGTCATCTCGCCCATCTTCCAGGGCTTGCTCGATGCGATCGGGTGGGTACTGGCGTCGCTGTATGACGTCGTCTCCAACTACGGCGTTGCGATCGTCATCTTGACGCTGGTGCTGCGGTTCCTGCTCTTCCCGCTCGGGGTGAAGCAGATCAAGTCGATGCAGTCGATGCAGGCTCTGCAGCCGAAGATCAAGGAGATCCAGAAGAAGTACAAGAACAACAAGCCGAAGGCGCAAGAGGAGACGATGCGCCTCTACAAGGAGGCGGGCGTCAATCCACTGGGGGGGTGCCTACCGGTCCTTGCCCAGTTCCCGCTGCTCATCGCCATGTATGCGGTGATCAAGCCTCCCATCTACGAGCGGGTCGATGCCCAGGGCCAGGTGGTCGAGGCCGCCGACGGCGAGTTCGACGCCTACCGGATCACGGGGAACCACCTTCCCACCGACAGCGCCTTGTTCGAGGCGGTCGTGACGCACGACGGAACTGGCTTCCTCGGGCTGAACCTCCAGTGTTCGGCGGATCAGGCCGGCAACGTCGACAAGAGCACGATCCGAGACAGTCCCCCGAAAGTGAAGGTGGAAGAGGGCATCCCGCTGGTGGGCGAAGACGGACAGCCCCTCGACTCGTTCCAGTCGCGCGCCACGATCCCCTGCGGAGACGATGGACTCACCTCGAAGGTCGGCTACGTGCTGCTGCTCGGGCTGATGATCGGCAGCGCTTTCTTCCAGACCCTCCAGACGCAGCGCGCGAGCCCGCAGGGTGCCGCGTCGTCGCAACAGCAGATGATCCTGCGGTTCATGCCGTTGTTCTTCGGGTTCATCGGGTTCACGTTCCCGTCGGGACTGGTCCTGTACTGGACCGTGTCGAACCTGTTCATGATCGGCCAACAGACGTTGCTGCTTCGCGCCGGGCACATCGGGCCGGATGCGCTCGAGAAGCGGATGGCGGAGCAGAAGGCCA
This sequence comes from uncultured Actinomycetes bacterium, assembly GCA_963790335.1. Lineage (GTDB taxonomy): Bacteria > Actinomycetota > UBA4738 > UBA4738 > HRBIN12 > JAOUEA01. The sequence continues at coordinate 492,277 of CAWBOB010000008.1, forward strand.
AGATGGCCGAACAAGCCGGCAAGCCCGCGAAGAAGGGCTTCATGGCCTCGATGATGGAACGCGCGGAGCAAGAGCGGACGATGAAGGAGCGCGATCAGAAGCCCACCCAGAAGCCCACCCAGAAGGGCGATGGCGGGAAGGCCTCGGCCAAGGGCTCCCGTGCTCCGCAGCGCAAGCCGAAGCGGCCGGGGTCGGATGGCAAACATGGGTGACCGACCCGGGGACCCGACCCTCGACGAACTCGAGGAGCAGGCTGACGCAGCCGCCGACTTCGTGGACGAGCTCCTGGCACGCATGAACATCGATGCGATCGCTGAGCCCAACGCCCACGAAGGACACATGTACGTCGATATCGTCGATGGACCCGACGACGACATGGCGTTGCTCATCGGCCACGATGGACAGACACTCGAGGCCATCCAAGAACTGACGCGGATGGCGGTGGGCCGTCGGCTCGACCAGCGGGTCCGGGTGATCGTCGACGTGGACGACTTCAGGAAACAGCGTGAGTCGCGCCTCGTCGAGCATGCCCGCGAGCTGGCTGAGCGCGTCCTCAGCACGGGTGAGGAGGAGGAGTTGGAACCGATGAACTCCTACGAGCGGAAGCTGGTTCACGACGCTGTCTCCGAGGTCGACGGCATCGAAACCGAGTCTCGCGGCGTCGACCCGGAGCGATATGTCGTGCTGCGGCTGGCCTAGCCCACCACCCATTCCTTCACTGCTCACCTCTCCAAGAACCGCGAGATGTTTCACGTGAAACATGAGGGTTGGGACGAGGCCGCCGATCTTGCTGGCGTCGCGCTGAGCTTGCGCATGCGGGAGCGGCTCGATGCGTTCGAGACTTCATTGGTGGAACGCGCTGCTCCGATGGGCATGATCGCGGCGTCGGATGTGCCACGAGTGCGAGAGCGTCACATCCTGGACAGCATCCGGGCCGCGCCGTACCTGCCAGGGGCTGGGACCGTCTGCGATCTGGGCTCAGGGGCCGGACTGCCTGGGCTCGTCCTGAGCATCGTGCGTTCCGACCTTCGGTGGGTCCTTATCGAGGTACGGCGGAATCGAGCCGGCTTCCTCGAGGAGACGGTCTCGATGCTTGGCCTCAGAGGTGTGACCGTGCATGCTCGGCGGGCCGAGACGTTCCGGACCGAGGTCGACGCGTGCACGGCGAGGGCATTCGCGCCCGCCCCAATGTCGTGGGCGGCCGCGGACAGGATCCTCGAACCGGGCGCTCCGTTGATCTACTGGGCCGGTTCGTCCTTCGAACCCGGCAGGGACGTGCCGGAAGGCGTGAACGCCGCTGTTTTCGCCACGCCGGGACTTGCACGGTCGGGCCCTCTGGTTATCATGACGCGGTAGTGACGAAGGCGCTTGCCGCGGCTAGCGGCGCCCCGGGCACGTCCACGCGCTCCAGCTCCAAGGGCGGCTCACCAACCGCATCCGAGGCGAAGACGAAAGCTGCCGAGCGATCGTCTCCTCGAACCGAGCGGGGCTCCGTGCCCACACCTCCCGATACGCCCGGCATCGCAAGGGTCGTCGCGATCGCCAACCAGAAGGGCGGGGTGGGCAAGAGCACCACGGCGGTGAGCCTCGGAGCGTCGCTCGCGGATCTCGGCTATCGGGTGCTGGTCGTCGATCTCGATCCGCAAGGCAACGCCTCGACCGGGATGGGCATACGACATGAGGCGCGCGAGATCACCGTCTACGACGTCATCGTCGCGGAGGCCTCGGTGCGGGATGCCATCGTACAGACGCCTGTGAAGCACCTCTCCGCCCTGCCCTCGACGATCGACCTCGCGGGGGCAGAGATCGAGCTCGTCAGCCAATTCTCCAGAGAGACCCGTCTGAAGAAGGCTCTCGCGGACGTGCGAGAGGGTGTCTTCGACTTCATCCTCGTGGACTGTCCCCCGTCGCTCGGCCTCCTCACGATCAACGCCCTGACGGCGGCCGAGGAGCTCATCGTGCCCATCCAGTGCGAGTACTACGCCCTGGAAGGTCTCGGCCAGCTCTTGAGGAACGTGTCCCTGGTGCAACAGAACATCAACCCCGGGCTCCGGCTGTCCGGCATCGTGATGACCATGTTCGATCCGAGGACGAAGCTCTCCGAGCAAGTGGTCGACGAGGTCCGCCGCTACTTCGGACCGGTCGTGTACGACATCATCATCCCCCGGACCGTTCGCCTGTCGGAAGCCCCCGGCTTCGGACAGCCCATCAACGTCTACGACCCGAAGTCCAAGGGAGCAGCCAGCTATCGGGAGTTGGCGCGTGAGGTCGCGCTGCGGCCACCACCGACCGAGCCGATGCCCGTGTACGAAGACCTTCCAACCGTGATCGTGCCTCCGGTCGACTCATCTCTCGCCGCGCCAACGCCGGTCGACGAGGGCGAGCTCGACGAGGTACCGACGGTGAGCGAGGTGGCGGAGCGCAGCGACGAGCCTGCGCCTGAACCCGAGCCCGCGCCCGCGCCGGAACCCACGCCCGAACCCGCGCCCGAGCCCGCGCCCGCACCACGCCCGACGCCCGCGCCCGAACCAGCGCCCGAACCACCGCCCGAACCAGCGCCCGAACCAGCGCCCGAACCAGCGCCCACGCCCGCCGCGAGCGGCAGCCCTCCCGCGTCCCAGGCAGACGACGACGATGTGTGGGAAGACTCCGAGTCCGAGCCTCCTCGCGTCCGTCCTCCACGTGAGCCGCCGCCGGCGGGAACCCTTCCCGAGAGACGGGTCGTGGTCATCGACGAGAACCAGCGCCCGGCGCCTCCTCCCCCCGATCGCGAGGCAGGGCAGGAACATCCGGGGCATGCGGTCGCTGAGATCGGTGCGACGCTCAAGGAGAACGAGGGATCACACAAGCGGCGATGGCGACTGTTCCGCAAGGGAGGCGAATGATGTCGAAGCGAGGTGGCCTCGGCCGAGGGCTCTCGGCGCTGATCCCGGGAGCTCCCGAGGCGGGCGACGGCGCACCGGGCCTGTTGGAGGTGCCGGTGAACGCCGTGGCTCCCAACCCCAAGCAACCCCGCACACGCTGGGACGACGAGGAGATCCAGTCTCTGGCCGCATCGATCCGGGAAGTCGGCATCCTGCAGCCCATCGTCGTCCGGCGCTCCGGCGACGACGGGTACGAACTGGTAGCCGGTGAGCGCCGCTTGCGTGCTGCGAAGGTGGCCGGTCTCGCGACGGTTTCGGTCGTGCTACGCGACACCGATGATTCGGACCTGCTCCGCGAGGCGCTGATCGAGAACATCCATCGGCAGGATCTCGGCCCGATCGAGCTGGCCGAGGCGTTCCGGCAGCTGCTCGAGGACCTCGGGTTGAAACAGGAGTCGCTGGCGGAGCGCGTCGGTGTGTCGAGGTCACACATCGCCAACACGATCAGGCTGTTGCAGCTTCCGCTCGAGACCCAGCAGCTCCTGACCGACGAGAAGATCCAGGCAGGGCATGCGCGAGCGCTCCTGTCGCTGGGCGATGCCGAGGCGATGAACACCCTCGCGTTGCGGGTCGCTGCAGAGGATCTTTCCGTCCGTGAGACCGAGGAGCTCGTGCGCCGCTACCTGGAGCCTCCGGTCGAGCCCGCGGTGGCCCCCGCCGATGACGACGCCGCACCGCCACCGACCGACTCCGGCATGGCCGAGATCGAGGAGATACTGTCGGAACAGCTCGCGACCAGGGTGCAGATCCAATACTCGAAGAAGCGAGGCCGCGTGGTGATCGAGTTCGGATCGGTCGACGACCTCGATCGGATCGTGTCGGAGATCGTCGGCTCCGGGCCGGGTCTGGCTCCGGACTGAGCGCCGACGGCCCGCGCCTCACCCCTCAGCCGGCGCGCCGGACGAGCGGGCGGCGGCCGACCGAAGGACCGCATCACACAGCTGAGCGAGGCTCATGCCCCTCGCGCCCGCCCCCATCGGCAGCAGGCTGGTTTCGGTCATGCCGGGGGAAACGTTCACGTCGAGCACCCAGGGCTCCCCCGTCTCGTCGACGATCATGTCGACCCGAGTGACGTCGCGCAGTCTCAGCGCCTTCCAGGAAGCCAACGCCGCCTCACGGCATGCTGACGAATGTGTCTCGCTCAGCCGGGCCGGCGCGAAGTAGTCGGTCGCCCCGGCCGTGTATCGAGCGGCGTAGTCGAAGGTTCCCGACTTGGGCACGATCTCGACGGCCGGCAGGGCCTCGCCATCGCCGATCACCCCGACCGCCACCTCGACGCCGGAGACCTGGGCCTCGACGATCGCCGCGCCGCTGAACGAGAGGGCGTGCATGACCGCGGCAGCGAGGTCGCCTCCAGCGCGCACGGTGCTGACCCCGAGCGCCGAACCACTCCGCGACGGCTTCACCAGGCACGGTGACCCGACCGTGCCCGACACCCGGGCGAGCGCCGACCCCGCGCCCAGGTCGCGAAGGGCCGAGCCTTCCACAGGGGCCCACGCCGGCGTACGGACATCGGCTCGCTGCAGCGCATCCTTCGCGAGCAGCTTGTCGAAGGCGATCTCGCAGTCGAACGCCGCCGTGCCCGTGTAGCCGATCCCGAGCACGTCGAGGAGGCGCTGGATCGTGCCGTCTTCCCCTTCCTTGCCGTGCAGCGTGAGATAGCAGAGGTCCGGCGGATCCTGGATCAGCAACTCGGCGAGGGCCACCTCCCCCGGGTCGATCACGATGGCGCCATGACCGAGCTCCTCGAGCGCGCCCATCACCCGATGCCCGGACCGGAGCGAGACGTCGCGCTCGGGCGTCCTGCCGCCGGCGAGCACGGCGACGTTCACGGATGGAGGCTCCCGTAGAGGGCGCGCTCGTCCTCGAGCAGGCTCCCGAGGCGCGCGATGCCCTCCCGGATCCGATCCTCGGGTGGATGGCAGAACGCGAGTCGCATCTGGTTGCCCCCCCGTCCGTCGGGGTAGAAGGCGGTTCCGGGAACGTAGGCAACCCGGCGCTCGACCGCCGCCGCCAGCATCGCGCGAGTGTCGATCCACGACGGAAGCGTCACCCACACGTAGAAGCCGCCCTCCGGGCGGGTGAAGGTCGCCTCGGTGGGGAAGTGCTCCCCGATCGCTTCCAGCATGACGTCGCGGCGGGAGCGATAGATCCCGTTCAGCGTGGCGAGGTTGGTGCGCCACCGCTCGTCGTCGGCGAGGTAGCGCTCGGTCGTGAGCATCGTGAACGCGGAGCCGCAGAGGTCGGCGGCTTCCTTCGCCAGCACGAGCCGCTGCACGACCGATTGCTCGGCCAGCGCCCAGCCGACGCGCACCCCGGGGGAGAAGACCTTCGACACGGTGCCGAGGTAGATGACGTTGTCGGGATCGAGGCTGCGAAGGGTGGGAAGCGTCGCTCCCTCGTATCGGAGCAGGCCGTACGGGTTGTCCTCGACGATCGGGATGCCGGCCTCTCGGCACACCGCGGTCAGCTGCTGCCGTCTGTCGTATGATAACGTCACACCGGAGGGGTTGCCGAAGCTCGGACAGGTGTAGACGAACTTCGGACGGGCGCCGCGTGCGATCGCCGCCTCGAGCTGATCGACGATCATGCCGTCGTCGTCGATGTCGATCTGCAGGAACCGGGGTTCGTATGCGCCGAACGCCGTCAACGCCCCCACGTACGCCGGTGCTTCGACAGCGATCTCGTCGCCCGCGTCGATGAAGATCGTGCCGAGGAGGTCGAGGGCCTGCTGGGCACCCGTCGTGACGACCACATCCTCGGGATCGGCATCCACGCCTTCGGCGGCCATCAGCTCCACGAGCCGGCGACGCAGCGAGAGGTGTCCCTGGCCGCCGGCGTACTGCAGCGAGGTCGACCCGTGCTCATCGAGCATCGCTCGGACCACGTCGAGCACCTCGTCGAGCGGCAACGCCTGCACGTACGGCATGCCGCCCGCGAGCGAGACGACCTCGGGCCGCGACGCCACCGCGAACAACGCCCTCACTTCGGACGCCGACATGCCCGCGGTGCGGTGGGCATACAGGTCGACGAAGCGATCGATCGAGAGCTCGGCCATGGGAAGCCCGGAAGGCTAGCAGCGCGCCGGACGCCGGCGGCCCGGGCGCACCGTCAGTACCCGGCCGTGACGCCCCATTCCACCGGCAGACACACCCCGGTGATCGGCTGCGCCTCAGGCGACGCGAGGAAGGCCACCACCGACGCGATCTCGTCGGGCGCGATGAACCTCGCGCGTTCACCCTGCGGAAGGGTGGCCTTCAGGGCAGCGAGATACCCCGCCGGATCTTCCGCTCCATAGTCGCGCGCTTGGCCCGCGAGCATCGGGGTGTCGACGTCGGCCGGGCAGACGCTGTTCACGCGTACCCCGTACGGGGCCAGCTCGAGGGCCAGCGATCTGACCACTCCGTTCACCCCGAACTTCGAGGCGCAGTAGACCGCGGCGCCCGGCCCTCCGACCAGTCCATAGTCACTCGAGATGGCGACGATGCTGCCTGTCGTCGCGACGAGCGCCGGGATCGCCGAACGGCAGGCGAAGAACGTGCCCTTGAGGTTCACGTCGATCGTGCGGTCCCACTGAGCTTCGGTCGTCTCAGCGCTCGGCCCCTCGACCCACACGCCGGCCGCGGTGACGAGCAGGTCGAGACGGCCGTGCCGCTCCAGCGTGGTGGCGACCATGCGGTCGCACTCGGCCACCGAGGTGACGTCGACGATCAGCGTGTCGGCGCCCCCCACCTCGGTCGCCGCCCGGTCGAGCCCCTCCGCATCGCGATCCGCCAGCACGACCGTTCCGCCATCGCGCACGATGCGGGCGGCGATCGAACGGCCCATGCCGCCGGCGCCGCCGGTGATCAGCCCGACCGTCGGCGTGTCGCTCATGCCGAAGGCTCGACGTGGGGGAAGACCCGCTCGGCCAGCACCTCGAGCATCTCGAGGTCGTCGAAGAGCTCGTGGTTCAGCATGATCCGTTCGACCCCCGCCTCGGCGTACTGGTTCAAGCGCTCCACCGCCCGCGCGGCCGAGCCGACGATGCAATGCGCCTCGAGCTCCTCGAGCTCGTCCTCGAACCGGGCCGCGCGCATCGCCCGCGCCCGCGCCCGCTCGACCACTCGCATCGCGTCGGCCTCGGTCTCACCCACGTAGCACCACGTCATGACCGACGTGGTCAGCGTCCCTTGGTCCCGTCCGTCGGCGTCGAGCCGGTCGCGCACCGGCGCGAAGCGCTCGCGCGCCTGCTCGGGGGAGGGGCCGACGGTGTTGAACTCGTCGGCCCAGCGGGATACGAGCGCCGCGATGCGAGGGCCGCCGTTGCCACCGATCACGATCGGGGGGTGGGGGTTCTGCACGCCTTTGGGGGCGAAGGCCACGTTGTCGAGCACGTAGGAGGTCCCATGGAACGAGAAGCGATCGTCGGTCAGCAGGCCGTGCACGATCTCGAGCTGCTCCTCGAGCATGTCGAAACGCGTTCGCGTGTCCGGGAACGGGAAGCCGTGAGCCTGGTGCTCGCGTTCCCACCACCCGGCCCCCATGCCGATCTCGACGCGACCACCGCTCACCCGGTCGACCGTCACGGCCGCCTTGGCGAGGACCGCGGGGGGCCGGAACGTCACCGGGGAGACCAGTGTGCCGAGCCGGATCGTCTCGGTCGATGCCGCGAGCGCCGACAGCAACGCCCAGGCATCGGACGAGCCGCGGTCGTGGCCGGTGCCCGGCATGACCGACAGGTAGTGGTCGGAGGTGAAGATCGCCTCGAACCCGAGTCGTTCGGCGGCCCGGGCTGCGCTGAGCCATTCGGGCCAGGTCACGCCTTCCTGTCCCTCGAGCATCAGGCAGAACCGCATGGGCGCGTAGCATAGCCCGCGATGACGGATGGGCTCCCGACCTCGCGACCGCACCTGAGCGAGTCGCAACGGGCACTGCGTGCGGCGGTGCTGGGCGCGGCCCTGGGAGCGTTCCTGCGCCTCGTCAGTCGCCGAAGAAGCGTCTGATCCCCGAGGCCACGGCTCTGCCCACGCTCTCGGTGAACTTCGGATCGTCGACCAGTGGGGCTTCCTTGGCGTTGGTGAGGAACGCCGGTTCGATCAGGACCGCCGGCATGCGGGTCTCGCGCAGGATCGAGATCGACAACCGCTGCAGCCGGCCTCTCGTGCCGAGGGCGATCTCGACCTCGTCGAGGATGAGCTGGGCGAGCAGCATGCCCCCCGGGGAGTGCGTCTGCTCGTTCCCGAAGTAGGAGACGGTGGGACCGGAGGCCTGGGGCAGTCCCGAGGCGAGCGCGATCGAGATGCACATGGCCGCGCCGAGCTCGTTCGCGGCGCGGGCGGGTGCCGACGGCGCGAGGTGATCGTCGGGCCCGCGCACCATCACCGGCGTGGCGCCCATCGCGAGGAGCTCGCCGCGGAGCATCTCGGCGACGGCGTACGTGCACCCGGCGCCCGCGTCGCCGCGGTCACCCGGGTCGATCGCGAGCACCTGGGACGCGATGGAGCCACGCGCACCCCGGAGCTGTTCGGCTTCCCGCACCACGGCGCGGCTCGGTGCCGCCTCCATGGGACGCATGCGCTCGAGGGTCTCGATGGTCTGCGGGCCCGCGATGCCGTCGGGCTCGTCACCGACGTTGCGCTGGAACTCCCGCAAGGCCCGATCGGTGATGACCCCGAACATGCCGTCTTCGCGGCCGGCGTCGAACCCGAGCGCGTTCAGCTTGCGCTGCAACGCTCTCACATCGTCGCCGCGGAACGGCGGCGAGTGCAGGTACAGGGTTCGGTCGCCGGGCCGATAGCCCGCCTCGACGAGCTGGCCCCAGGTGTCGGGTCCGACGAGCCCGTCGACGCGCAGGCTCCGCGCGTCCTGGAACGTGCGGACGGTCTCGTCGGTCGACGGCCCGAACACCCCGCCGAGTTCTGCGGGGTCGATCGCGAGACCGAGACCGAGCAGGCGCTCCTGGATGTCGCCGATCTCGCGGCCCTCGTCGCCGACGCGGTAGATGCGCATCCGTCGAGTCTGCGTGGCCGCCGCGCGTCGCGGCAACCGCCGCTCCGGCCGCCGAGCCGTGAGGTCGGGTCAGGACACTCGGGTCAGGCCAGGTGTGGCTCGATATCGCGCAGGATCGCGTCCTTCGGCTTCGCCCCGACGACGCGTGCCACCTCCTGGCCCTGCTTGAACAGGATCAGGCTCGGGATGCTCATGACTCCGTACGTTCGGGTGGCCTGAGGGTTCTCGTCGATGTTGAGCTTCACGACCTTCAGGCCGTCGCCCTTGTCCTGACCGATCTCCTCGACCACGGGAGAGACCATGTGGCAGGGCACGCACCACTCCGCCCAGAAGTCGACGAGCACCGGGGTCTCGGAATCGAGCACCGAGCCCTGGAACTCTCGGTCGGTGACGCTGTTCACGTTCGTCATGATCCTCATCTCTCCCGTCGGTTTCGTGTGTCGCGCGAGCGACCGAGCCGCGCTCAGGCGCCGTGGGTGCTAACGCGCCTCGCCTCGGGGTGATTCCCAGGATCAGGCGCCCGCATGCGCCTGTTCCTCGAGGAATCGTTCGGCGTCGATCGCGGCCTTGCAGCCCTGCCCGGCCGCCGTGACCGCCTGCCGGTAGATCGTGTCGGTCACGTCGCCGGCCGCGAACACACCCGGCACGTTCGTGAGGGTGCGAGGTTCCGCCACGATCGCGTACCCCTCGTCATCGAGATCGAGCTGTCCGGCGAAGAGCGACGTGTTGGGATCGTGACCGATCGCGACGAAGACGCCGTCGGTTGCCATCTCGCGCTCGTGGCCGGTGACGGTGTCGGTCAGCCGCACCCCCGCGACGGCGCCCTCACCGACGATCTCGCTCACGACCGTGTTCCACACCACCTCGACCTTGGGGTTGGCGAGGGTGCGTTCCTGCATGATCTTCGAGGCGCGGAACTCGTCTCGCCGGTGCACGATCGTGACCTTCGATGCGAACTTCGTGAGGAAGGTGGCCTCCTCCATGGCGGTGTCACCGCCGCCCACGACGACGAGCTCGCGCTCACGGAAGAAGAAGCCGTCGCAGGTCGCGCAGGCGCTGACGCCTCGGCCGCGGAGCTGCGCCTCGCCCGGAACCCCCAGCCATCGGGCGCTGGCACCCGTGGCGACGATGACGGTCGAGGCCTGCCACGCCTGGTCGCCGGCGTTTACCCGGAAGGGGCGGCTCGACAGGTCCACCTCGGTCACGTGCAGCGGCAGGATCTCGGCTCCGAACCGGGCGGCCTGCTTCTCGAACCGATCCATCATCTCGGGGCCCAGCACCCCGTCGGGGAACCCCGGGAAGTTCTCTACGTCGGTCGTGAGCATGAGCTGCCCACCCGCGTCGAGACCCTTCAGCACCAGGGGCGCGAGGTTGGCGCGGGCGGCGTAGAGCGCCGCCGTGTACCCCGCGGGTCCCGATCCGATCACGATCACCTTGCGTTCGTCTGGCATGGTCACGGAATCCTCCCACAGGCACAACGCTCGGGCATTCCCGAACATGTCCGGTGACTGACGTCAGCCGGAGCCGGAGGAGGCGAGCGCGAGCCTCGAGCAGTCGTCGACCGCCGCGACCCGGATCGTGACCCTGTCGACCGCCTCGACGCCTTCGACGACGATGCCCAGGTAGGCCGGTTCCCCCTGGTAGGTGGCCCGGCGAACCTGCTCGAGCTCGCTCGAAGCCTGCGGGAATGCGCGCTGCAGGCATTCGACCGCCTCGCGTGCGGCCCCGTCGAACCTCTGGTCGCTCGCGGCCGCGCCGGACTCGCCTGCGACTTCGGCGGCCGACGGTACCGACGCGGCGCCAGGGTCAGCGGCGAGGGTCGCGGCCAGGGTCGTCGCGAGCCGATCGAGGGTGGCCGCGTCGTATGCGGTGTCGTCGATCTGCAGCGATCGCGCCCCATCGACGACGGCCTCGGCCGCAGGTGCGCCCGCCCGATCCACGGCGTCCGGCGAGCGCAGCACACGGGGCAGCACGAGCGCGACGGCGCCGACGATCGCGGCGGCCGCGAGCGTCGGCACCACCCTCGACCACGGGGAGCGGGTGCCGGCCACCGGCGCGGCTGCGGAGGATGCGCGGATCGCCGCGACGCGCTCGGGCGTGAAACCCCCAGCGATGTCGGGTGCGTCGACCGAGGGCAGGGCCTTGAGGGCCTGACGAGCGGAGCCGGCCAGCCGCAGGTCGTCGCGGCACGAGGAGCACGATCGAAGGTGGTCGTGGAGCGCTTCACGATCGCCGGGCTCGAGCGTGCCGTCGACCTCATCGGCGAGGAGTTCGATGGGATGCGTCACGGTTCCTGCTCCGACGCTCGAGTGCCCGTGGCAGGTTCCCCACTGGCGGGCCTCTGATGTCCCGTGACGGCGCGCTGCGCACGGTCGTCTCGATCGTCGACGATACCCATCGCCCGCGCGAGCGCGAGGCGACCCCGGTGCACCCGTGACTTCACGGTGCCGATCGGGACCTCGAGGATCTGGGCGATCTGCTCGTACGCCATGTCGTGCACGTCGGCGAGCACCAACGCCACGCGGAACTCCTCGGGCACGTGGGCGAGGGCCGACGCCGCATCACGCGTACCGGCGACCTCGTCGGCATGATCCACGGCCGGCGGCCCGGGCTCGTGCTCGCGATCGCCGTCGGCCACCACGTGCAGCATCGGCCGGCGACGGGCTCGCCGAAGCTCGTCGTAGCACGCGTTCACGGCGACCCGATGCAACCACGTGGTGAAGGCCGCATCGCCGCGGAATCCGTCGATCTTGCGCAGCACCGTGAGGAAGGTGTCCTGGGCCACGTCGGCCGCCGCGTCGGCGTCGCCGAGGATCCTGCGGCAGAGGGAGTAGACCCGCTGCTGGTGGCGTTGCACGAGCACCGTGAACGCATCCACCTCGCCTTCCGCGAAGCGTCGAACGAGATCCTCGTCGCGTTCGGGCTCGCTCACGGCCGGACGCTACACGTTGGAGATGCCGGCGGTCTCGGTCACGACGACCTGGGCGTAGTCCTCGGTGGCGCCGAATCGTCCGGCGAGGATGGTGTCGGCGGTGACCCTCAGCGTCACGGTGACGCGCCCGCTCTCCTGCTCCACGCGGCACCCGTTCCGCCCGACCTTCAGGGTAGGGTCGAGCGCTTCCACGCTCGCCGCTACCGCCTCGCACGCCTTGATCTCGTTGCGACCCTCACGACGGTAGAGGGTCGCGCCCGTGCTCGCGGCCTCCGACGCGACCTCCGACAGCCGGAAGGTGCTGCGGCCGATCGACACCACATCGAGCCCGGCCACGACGATGAGCGCGGCGAGCGCGATCCAGATCACCGCCGTCTTGCCGACCATGCCGTCCTGGCCGTTCCATGCCTGCTGTTGGCTCATCCGCGGAACCTCCTGCGCACCGCGCCCACCACCTCATCGACCTCCTGCAGGCCGAACATGAGCGCGGCGGCGAGATAGGTGAGCGCACCGGCGACGACCGCGATCGAGACCTGCACGAGCCTGCCGATGGTCGGCTGCGTGTCGATGACGGCAGCGACGCCGGTCGCGACCAGCCACGCGGCGAGCGCGGTGGTGACCGCGGCGGCGAGCGTCCTCACGAGGGTCCGCGTGACGCGGGCGCCGTCGATCGAGCCGAGCTTCACGCGCAGCAGCACGATGCCGGCGCCGGTCGCGACGACGTAGCTCGCGGCATGGCCGAGCGCCAGCCCCGGCACGTCCCAGCCCGCGACGACGACGAGCACCACGTCGACCCCCACCGTGACGGCCGCCGCGCCGACGTTGATGAGCGCCGGCGTCCGGCTGTCCTGCGCAGCGTAGAAGGTGCGCGTGATCAGCTGGAACGCCGAGAAGAACGGCAGGCCGACCGCGAAGCCTTGGAGCGTGCGCGCGATGAGCCGGGCATCGGCGGCGCCGGCCGCGCCGTGCTCGAGCAGCAGCGACGTGATGGGACCGGCCAGCACGATGAACCCGAGCGCGGCCGGCACGATCACCACCACCGTGTCGCGCAGCCCGAGCGAGAAGCGCTCGCCGCACCCCCGCGAGGTCGCCCGTTCCCCAGCGCTCGGCCATGCTCGGCAGCAGCGCCGTGAAGATCGACACCGCGAAGATCGAATGGGGCAGCAGGAAGACGACGAACGCCGTGGCATAGACCTGGAAGCGGGCCGGGCGATCGATGCTTCCTGCGAGCACGATGATCGCGAGGTAGGCGAGCTGGTTCGCCGAGACGTAGAGCACGACCCATCCCGAGAGGTTCACGACGCGCCGGATGCCGGGATGGCGCAACCCGCCGCGCAGTTTCCAGCGGAACCCGACGGCTCGCAGCGACGGCCAGAGCGCGAGCGTCATCGCGACGACGCCGAGCGTCGTTCCGGCGCCGAGCACCGTCTTCTCGAGCCACGTGATGCCCTCGACCGAGGGAGCCGATCCCGCGTGCAGCACCGCGTAGGTGCCGAACGCGGCGATCGCGACGACGTTGTTCAGGATCGGGGCGAACATGGGTGCCCCGAAGCGGCCTTCGGCGTTGAGCAACCCGCCCGCGATCGCCCCGATGCCGTAGAACACGACCTGCGGCATGAACCACCTGAGCAGGAACACCCCCAGCTCGATCTGTGCCGCGCGGTCGGCGCGCGTCGGACGCGGCGAGGTAGAGCCGCATGATCTGCGGCGCGAGCGCGATGCCGACGACCGCCAGCGCCGTGAGGATCACGAGCGCCAGCGTCAGCACCCGGCTTCCGAGATCGAAGGCGGCCTCGGAGCCCTGCGCGCGGCGGTGATCGACGAACACGGGCACGAACACCGACGTGAGCACGCCGCCGAGGATCAGCTCGTAGACGATGTTCGGCGTGGTGTTGGCCTGCACGTAGACGTTGCCCAACGCGCCGACCGTGACGCCGAGCGCCGCCGTCTGTGCCGCGATGCGCACGTAGCCGGTGAGGCGCGACAAGGTCGTGCCGGCGGTCATCAGCGCGGTGTTGCGCACGTAGGGTTCTATGGCCTCGGTCGTCGGACCAACCTCCTCGACCACAGCAGCACGAGCGCGAGACCGGCCCCGATCGTCGTCCACAGCGCAACGGCGTTCACGGCGGTCGTGCGCACGGTGAGGTTCTGGTCCTCGCCGATGTCGCGCCCCGACGGCGCCGGCGCGCGGATCTTGACCTTGATCGTCTGCGGCCCGCTGGCCTTCGCTACCACATCGAAGGTCACGATCTCGTCGGGACCTTCGAGGGTGACCGTCTGTTGGGCGCCTGCCGGGAACTCGAACGATGCGGAACGCAGCACCACCTGCACGGTCAGAGGCGCGCCCCCCGGGTCGCCCATGCGGATCGGGATCGATCCCTCGCTCGAGGTGAGCAGGAACTCCTGCTCCACGTCGGGCAGCACGTCCTGGAAGACCGCATCGGTGGCCGCGCGCACCTCGTCGTACCAGCGCCGTCCGGCGACGGGGTCGTAGAGGTACTGGGCAGACTCCGCGTACAGCAGGTTGCGCTCGAGCCTCGCGGGAAGAGTCGCCGGCCCGGGTCCGAGCATGGACCGGAGCGCGGCGACGTTGCGCCGCTGCACGCGGATCGCATCGACGTAGTCACGAGCCAGCACATCGCCCGACTCCACGACGACGGCGTCCTCCTGCACCGGGTGCACGCGGTCGGCCAGCGTGTCGGCGGCGATGGGCCGCAGGAACGAGGCGCTCGTCAGCCGTCGGACGAGCGGATCCCACATCGCGGCGGGCAGCGAGCTCGGCACGAAGACGGCGACCCCGCGAACCGTCTCGCTGCCGTCGAGCTGAGGCCCCGGCACCGGCTGCTCCCGCCAGATCGAGGCCAGCTCCCCGAGCACCGCCTGGCTCGCCCGGACCGGGTCACCGAGCAGGACAGGGTCGCCCAGTAGCGCCTGGACTCCGGGGTCGGGAAGCACCAGGTCGATGGGTGCGCCGCTCGATGTCGTCATGGGTGCCGTGGGCAGCGGCGCGAACCCGTTCGGTTGAGCGGTACGTGTCACGGAGTCAGCCTGCGCGAGCACCGTGGTGGCTCCTCGGTCGGCGAGCCACCGCAGGCTGTCGTCGTCGAGCGCTCCGAGCGGGGGGCGTGCCAGGGCGGCCGAGCCGTCGACGCCGAGGTGCTCGGCGAGCACCGCCTCTCCGAGGTCCTGTTGGCGATCCAGGTCGCTGGCGAGGCCACCCGAGGCGAGGCTCGGGAGCGACGGCGCCGAGAAGGGCATGGCGACCACCTCGACGTCCTCGTCGGCCACGAGGGCACGCAGGGCTTCGAGCAGGGTGCGCGCGTCGGCTGCGCCTCCCTCGCCGGCCTTCACCGACCCGCCGGACGCTCGCGTGTAGCCGTCGGCCATGCGCACGAGCTGGTCCACGACCGTCGGCACGATGGCGAGGTGCACCGTGCCCGCCTCGTCGTCGGAGGCGACCGCGGCCCTGAGCGCCTCGACCTGCCGGGTGAGCCCTCCACCGGGAGCGACCGCATCCTCGAACGCGGGGTCGGCGAGCAGCCCCGCCGGGTCGAAGGCGATCGGTGTGGCGAGCTCGGTCCACCAAGCGAACTCGATGCGAACGTCGGGCTCGCGCACGAGGTGGACCAGCGGCGTGTCGATGGAGGCGACCGCGACTCCCGAGGCGCGTAGCTCGACACGGGCAGGGTAGATCGCCGAGTCGTCGTCACTTACGTCGTCGATCGAGCTCATGTCTGCCTCGGCGCTGAGCTCGCGGCTCGCCCCGGCCTGGAGCGAGCCCGTCTGGGTGAACGTCTCGAGCGAGATCAGCGACGCACCGGGGCCTTCGACAAGCGCGGTCCCGTAGGCGTCGCGTGACCTGATGGCCGGTCCGATGATCACCGCGACCGACAGATCCTCGAGCGTGCGCTCGCCGAGGTTCTCCGCGCGGAACCTGATGGTGACGACCGGGGCGTCGTGGGTGGTCACGGCGGTCTGCGCCAACAGGGTGAGCGAGACCTCGGGCTCCTGCCCCAGGGCCACGCGGCCGGGCACGATCACCATCGACACGAGCAGCAGGATCCCGAGCAGCACCATCGTGGGCTGCGGCCGCACGGCGGAGGAGCGGGTCATGACGGACCCATCGTAGTGGGGGCGCGTCAGCGCCCCAGCAGCTCGACCAGCTGGGAGATGCCGTACGCGGCGGCCACCACGAGCAGGAAGGCGCCCACCGCGATCCGGAGGGTGCGCTCGCGCGTTCCCAGGGCCACGTGGGCGCCGAGCCGCGCCCCAGGCACGGCTCCGACCGTCACGACGGCGAACAGCCCCCAGTCGATGTGTCCGAGGAGCGTGTGCGTGATGGTGCCGGGAACGACGAGCGCGGCGATCGTGATCAGCGAGGTGCCGAGGGCGCGCTTCAGCGGCATGGACAGCCAGCCGGCGAGCATCGGAACCATGATGAGCCCGCCACCGATGCCGAGGAGCCCGCTCACGAACCCGGCCGCCAAGCCGATGCCGATGAACATCGCCGGCGTCGCGACGAACGAAGGGCCTCGGCGATCCGTGGACCCACGCAGGATGTTCACCGACTGCTGTGCGAGCAGCACCGCGGTGATCAGCAGCAGCACCCGCGCGTCGACGACCCGCGTCAACAGGGCTCCGAAGACGGAAGCGATCACGCCTGGACCGATCATCCACCCCGCTGCGCGCCGATCGAGCTCACCCGCTCGCTGATAGGTGACGGCTCCCGTCAACGCGGTCGGAAGGATGGCGGGAAGCGGCGTGGCGATCGCGACGATCGGCGCCGCGCCCACCAACACCTGGAGGCCCGGCGTCATCACGATGCCGCCGCCGACGCCGAACAGACCCGAGAGGACGCCGGAGACGAGTCCGATGAGCACGCCGAGCACGAGCTCGAGCGGCGACTCCAGGGCCGAAGCCGCGATCACGGCGCCCTCACCCGAGCTTCTCGGCAGCGCGCGCGAGCACCTCTCGCTCGCCCCGGTACGCCGCGCGCTTCAGCGCGCGTTCCAGGGGGAACCAGCGGATCTCCTCCATCTCGTCGTCGCGGTCCTCCGGGTCGCCGCCGGTGCACCGCATCAGGAAGAAGTGCACCGTCTTGGCGATGCGCGCGTCTTCCCAGACGTAGAAGTAGCGGGTATCACCGAGGGAGGCTTCGATCTCCGCCGTGTAGCCGGTCTCTTCACGCACCTCGCGGACGGCGGCATCCTCGAGACTCTCGGCGTCTTCGATGCCGCCCTTGGCGAGGCCCCAGGCGATGTCTCCGCGCCGGGTGCGTCGCGACGCGAGCAGCACCTCGATCTCGTCGGCCTCGCGGCGGTACACCACGCCTCCCGCCGAGACCTCGCGTTGAACCGGCGGCCCTCGGCGACGCCGGCCCTTGGCCTTGGTCCCTGCCGCAGCCACGGCGGGCGTGGGTGCGCCGGCGGTGTCCGTGCCGGTCGCGCTCGACCGCTTCCGTCGTCGCCGCCGGCGCTTCCGAGGTGGTTGCCCGTCCGAGGTGGGCTGGTCGCTCACCCGAGAATCCTAGCCTCCGGGCTCAGGTGCACTCGGGCGCGTCCCGATGGAACGGCGTGGCCCGCGACCGCCGCGGGCACGATGGAGGGCGTCGTCGGCGATGGATGTCAATGCCTTGCTCCGTTACACGGTCGAGCGCGGCGCGAGCGACCTGCACCTGAAGGTCGGCAACGTGCCGTTCGTGCGCATCGACGGTGAGCTCTTCCCCGGTGAATTCGACGTGCTCACCCCCGCCGACACGGAGACGGCTTCCTCGCTGCTGATGTCGGACCACAAGAAGCACGAATTCGCCGCGACGAACGAGGCCGACCTCGGCTACACGCTCGCGGGGGTGGGACGCTTCCGTGTGAACGTGTTCCGTCAGCGCGGCGTGGTGGGGCTCGCGATCAGGCGAGTCCGCAGCGACGTGCCGACGTTCGACGAGCTGCGCATGCCGCGGGTCATCGCCTCCCTCGCAGACGCGCCCCGGGGACTGGTGCTCGTCACCGGTCCGACCGGCACCGGCAAGACCACGACGATCGCATCGATGATCGGCCACATCAACAGGAACCGCCGCGCACACATCGTCACGATCGAGGATCCGATCGAGGTGATGCACGACGACATGCAGTCGATCGTGCAGCAGCGTGAGATCGGCATCGACACCGATTCGTATGCGAGCGCGCTCCGCCACGTGATCCGGCAGGACCCCGACGTGATCTTCGTGGGTGAGATCCGTGACCCGGAATCTGCGATGTCGGCGATCCAGGCGGCCGAGACCGGCCACCTCGTGATCTCGACGCTGCACACCATCGACTGCATGGAGACGATCAACCGCGTGCTCGATCTCTTCCCGCCCCAGCACCAGCGTGAGGTGCGGTCGTCGTTCGCGGGCTCGCTGCGCGGCATCGTGTCGCAGCGGCTGGTGACGAGAGCCGACGGCAAGGGCCGCGTGCCGGCGGTGGAGGTGCTGGTCAACACCGGGCGGGTCTTCGACCGCATCGTCGATCCCGACACGACCGATCAGATCGTCGACGTGATCGCCGAGGGCGAGTTCTACGGCATGCAGACGTTCGACCAGTCCCTCGTGCAGCTCACCAAGGAAGGCCTCGTCACCGAGGACGAGGCTCGGCGGGCGGCGACGAACCCGCACGACTTCGCGTTGCAGATGGGCGGCGTGCTCGACCGCATGCCCGCCGGAGGCGCCGAGGGAGGGCTTCCTTTCTAGGGCAGGGTCTGCAGCGGAACCAGTGACGCCGCTCGGGCGGTAGTGCCGGCTCGGGCGGATGGTTCGCTCCACGACGTGACGCGATGCCCCGAGGCCGAGCACTCGCCCGGCCCGCGTACCGGTTCGACGCGAGACCGATCTTCGCCACCTGCCGCACGCTCCGGGAGAGGGTCATCGAGGTGGCCACGGCCGACGCCGGACCTGCGATGGATCGTGCTCGCGGCGGACCCCTTACCGACATCGGCACGGACGGCTCGCCGACATGCTGGAAGACCTAACCGCGTGGTTGAATGCCCGCGGCGTCTCACTCGCGTTCGCGGATGTGAACGACCGGTTCGCCGCAAGATCGAGTGGTACGGGCCAACGCACCGTCGACCCACGGCGCTTCGTCCCGGCGATGGACGCGTCGGTCGAGGCGTCTCGACGGAGTCCCGCGAGCGAGTGCGGGCGATCAGGAGGACCCGCCATGATGTCGACGACGAGACCGACGTTCGCGCAACGTCTCGCCGCGATCGCCGCCATCGCGATGCTCGCGGTCGCGATCGCCATCGTGGCGATCGGGGCGGTCGACAACATCGGCAACGTCGTCGTCGCGAGCGTCGGCCTAGCGGTCGCGGTCGTGGGCTGCTGGTACTCGTTGTCGCGCCAGGGCGGAGTGCGGCTCGTCTCTCTGGTTTTGATCGTGGTGGGCATCGGGATCGTGATCGCCGCCATCGTCGTCGGGGAGGCGAAGCTCTGGCCCTGGGTGTTCGTGGTGGTTGCCGCCTCGGCGTCGGTCGCGACGGCCGGGTACGCCCTGCGGAGCAGGGAGCGGCAGGAGGCGAACGTTGCCGCCGATGCCGCGCCTGCGCCGAGGCCGCAACGCCCGATGCTGTTGATGAACCCGAAGTCCGGCGGCGGGAAGGTCGTGAAGCTCGAGCTCGAGCGTGAATGTCGCGAGCGAGGCATCGAACCGATCGTGCTCGGTCCCGGCGACGACGTGCGGCAGCTCGCCGAAGATGCGGTCGCGCGCGGCGCCGACGTGATCGGCATGGCGGGCGGTGATGGCTCGCAGGCGCTCGTGGGCGCGGTGGCGAGCGCCCACGGCATCGCGCACGTGGTGGTGCCCGCAGGCACACGGAACCACTTCGCGCTCGACCTCGGGCTCGACCGCGAGGACGTAGTTGGGGCCCTCGACGCGTTCGGCGACGGCGTCGAGCGCACGGTCGACCTCGCGGAGGTGAACGGCCGCGTCTTCGTCAACAACGCGACCCTAGGGCTGTACGCCAGGATCGTGCAGTCGCCGGAGTACCGTGACGCGAAGGTGCAGACCGCGGTGGAGATGCTGCCCGAGCTCATCGGCCCCGACGCGGAGCCGCTCGACCTTCGCTTCACCGGGCCCGACGGGGAAGCGCTCGAGACGGCAGCCGTGATCTTGGTCTCCAACGGCCCGTACGAGCTGCGGCATGCCCAGGGGCGCGGTTCCCGGGCGCGCATCGATGACGGCGTCCTCGGCGTCGTCACGCTGAACCTCTCGAGCGCGGCCGACGTGCAACGGCTGTTGTCGATGCAGGCGGTGGGCCAGCTCGATCGGTTCGACGGCTGGCGCGAGTGGACGGCCGAGCACTTCGAGGTCGCCTCGGGTGGCGCGATCGATATCGGTGTCGACGGCGAGGCACTCACGATGGACCCGCCGCTCGTGTTCACGACCAGGCCCGGCGCTTTGCGGGTCCGCATGCCGCGGCACGCGTCGCGCCTGTCACCGGCCGCCACCGCGGTGCACGTCACGTCCCGCTCGACGTTGCGAGAGCTGGCGCGTATCGCCCTGGGCACGTCGGAGCCTGCATGACCGAGCCGCACCGACGACGCCCGGGGAAGACCTGGAGAGGCCGCTGGATCGTTGGCCTCGAAGCGCGCCGGAGCTAGTCGGGCGTGTCGGGGCGCGAAGGGGGACGTTCACCGGCGGCCACCTGCGCTCGGATCTCCATGGGGTGGCGACGATATCCGTAGACGATCGCGAGCAGCAGGTACACGGGGATGAACAGGGGCCCCCACCGGCAGAACTGCCTGATGTGCCACCGCTCGTGCGCGAGCAGTCGCCCGGTCACCGGCTCCGACGACACGATCACGAAGCCGACGGTCATGGCCGAGCGGTGCATCCGGGGCAGGAGCCAGGTGAGTCCTCGCGGCGCCTTGTCGAAGATGAGCGCGCCGTCGCGAAGGGTCGGCCATTGGAAGGTCAGCAGGCCCAGCACGACGCCGATCAACGTGTTCGGCGAGGTCCAGATGAAGCCGAGCCAGGTGGGCACGGCCTCCACGGTAAGCTCGGGCCGCCATGGCCGACCAGACCGCTCCGGGCGCCGGGCTCGCCGTGCCGCCGATCGCGCAGGAGCTGGGCGCCCGGTTCGCCGAGGCGGGTCATGAGCTCTTCCTCGTCGGCGGTAGCGTGCGCGACCTGCTCATGCAGCGCCCCTCGAGCGACCTCGACTTCGCGACGAGCGCCCACCCTGAGCAGACGACCCGGGTGCTGCAGGGCTGGGCGGAGCGCCGGTACCTCGTCGGCGTCAGGTACGGCACCGTCGGCGCGCTGAAGCAGGGCACCCTCGTCGAGATCACGACCTTCCGCCGCGAGGTCTACGCCGAGGAACATCGCAAGCCCGCCGTCACCTTCGGCGACGATATCGACACCGATCTCTCGCGGCGTGACTTCACGATCAACGCCATGGCCGTGGAGCTTCCCGACGGAGGCCTCGTCGATCCGTACGGGGGGGTGCGTCACCTCGCCGCCAAGGCGCTGGACACTCCGCTCGAGCCAGAGGTCTCGTTCACCGACGATCCGTTGCGCATGGTGCGCGCGGCCCGCTTCGTGTCGCAGCTCGGCGTGACGCCGTCCGAACGCGTCGTGGCGGCGATGCGCGCGATGTGCGAGCGGCTCGCGATCGTCTCGGCCGAGCGCATCGCCGCCGAACTCGACAAGCTGCTCGTCGGGGACCACGTCACGAACGGGCTCTCGCTGCTCGTCACGACCGGGCTCGCCGACGTCGTCATGCCCGAGCTCGCCGCGCTCGAGCTCGAGCAGGACCCCGTGCACCGGCACAAGGACGTGCTGCAGCACACGTATGCGGTCGTCGAACGCTGCGAGCCCGACCCGGTGCTGCGGCTCGCGGCGTTGCTCCACGACATCGGCAAGCCGTCGACGCGGGCCATCACCACCGAGGGCGTGCAGTTCCACCACCACGAGGTGGTCGGCGCGCGCATGGCCGAGAAGCGACTGCGCGAGCTGCGCTATCCCAATCACGTGATCGACGAGGTGCGCACGCTCGTCGAGATGCACCTGCGCTTCCACGGGTACGGCGACGGCTGGAGCGACGCAGCCGTGCGTCGGTACGTGCGCGACGCGGGGCCGCTGCTCGACAAGCTGAACCAGCTGACGCGCGCCGACGTGACGACGCGCAACCAGCGCCGAGCCGACGCGTTCCGAGCGCTGCAGGACGACCTCGAGGAGCGCATCGCGCGCCTCGCGGAGCAGGAGAACCTCGATGCCCTGCGCCCGCCCCTCGACGGGAAGCAGGTCATGGATCACCTCGGCATCGGTCCGGGACCCCAGGTCGGGCGTGCTCTCGGATTCCTGATGGAACTGCGTCTGGACCGCGGCCCCATCCCTGAGGACGATGCCCTGCGCCTGCTCGACGAGTGGGCGACCGAGCAGGGGTTGCGGAGCTAGCTGCCCGAGCCCTCGACCGCTGCGCGGTCTTCATCGTCGGGCAGATGGTCGGCGGCGAGGCCTTCTCCGCCCAGCAGCACCACGTCGAAGGTGACCGTGATCACGAGCATCACGAAGACCACGCCGACGATCACGGCGGGTGGCCATCCTCGCGCGAGGAACGCGACGGCGAGCAGGGCCGCGATCGTGACCCACCGCTGCACCATGCCGGCGTCGCGTCCGCCTCGTTCGACGGCGTGCACCGCGACGAGGGAGAGCAGGAAGGATGCCGAACCACCACAGAGCATGAGCCGGCTCGCGAGCGACAGGGCGTGGTCGGCTTGAGCACCCGCCTCGATCGCGAGGTCCACGCCGACGGCGGTGACCGCGATGCCGGCGTACCCGAGCAGGTGTCCGTATCCCCAGACGAACGAGTGCCAGACGTGGTCTCGCTCGAGGGCCTTCGAGGAGACGGTCTCGAAGTAGCTCCACCAGATCGCCGCGGCGATACCGAACCCCAGCACGGCCGAGGCCACCGCGCCGCCGTCGAATCGCACCTCGCCCAGGCCGATGCCGACGGTCACGACGCTCTCACCGAGCACGATGATCGTGAACAGGCCGTAGCGCTCCGGCAGGTGTCGCGGGTCGAACGGCTGTCCGTCGAACGATCGGCGGGCGAGGACCGGCACGGCCATGAGTTCCACCACGGCGATCGCCCAGATCCAGTAGCGCAGTGGCTCGTCGAACCAGAGCGACGAGAGGATGATCAGGCCACCGATCAGGTTGCCGATCATCGAGTTGCGCGCCAGCCGATGCGCGGGGCCCGCATGACGGAGCACGCGGGCGAACATCACGACCAGCAGACCGTGCATACCTGCGTAGGTCACCGCGAACAGGGTGCCGTTGCCGTCGAGGACCCGCGGGACGCTCGCGGCGAGCACGAGCACGAGCAGCATCGCCGCAAGCGTTCCGACACGATGGACGAGGTCGTCGTTGTCCCAGGCCGACGCGAACCAGGTGAACTCCGTCCAGACCCACCAGACGGGCACGAACAGCGCGGCGAACGGCCAGAGCCCGTCGAGCGTGGGTTCGGCGTGCAGGCCGTCGGCGAGGGCGGCGATCGCGGCGGCGAAGCAGAGATCGAAGAAGAGCTCGAGCCACGTGCTCGACCGATCGCCGACGTCGAAATCGCGCATCGGGGCGGGGCGGATGAGTGGACGCGTCACCGGGCGACGACGCTCACGGCTCGGGTTCGGGTCGCGCCCCGGGGAGCTCCGGTTCCGGGAGCCGGATCGCCACGACCCGCAGCGCCGCGCGCAGTACCCGTGGATCGCCCCGCCAGTGTTCCTGCACGACCTCCACACCCGCCCGCTTGACGAGGTGCCGCAGCACCAGCCCCACGACGATCACGTCGTCGAGTGGGCCGAGTACCGGGATGAACTCGGGCACGAGATCGATGGGCGAGGCGATCCACACGAGCGCGCCGCCGAGCAGCAGTTTCGAGCCGTTCGGCACCCGCGGATCGCGCATGAGGCCGCGGCAGAGCGCGATCATGTCGGGGATCGCACGAGCGAGCTGGGCGGCGGCGAGCTTCCGCCCGAAGATCCAGAGCGCCACGATCGCCACGATCCACACCGCTGCCACCACGGCGACCGCGATCAGCACGCCTCGCATCGCTCCAGCGTAGCCCGTTACGCTCCGTGCCATGCCGGCGACCACCGTCGATGCGCACGACGTCGACCCCATGCGAGGGCTGACCGATGCCCAGGTCGTCGATCGTGTGACGCGCGGCGAGATCAACGACGTACCGGCGGTCCCGACACGCACGGTCGCCCAGATCGTGCGCGCCAACGTGGTCACGCGCTTCAACGCGATCCTCGGAGCGATGCTCGCGCTCATCCTCGTGGTCGGCCCATTGCAGGATGCGTTGTTCGGCCTCGTGCTGATCGCGAACGCGGGCATCGGCATCGTGCAGGAGCTCCGCGCGAAGCGGACCCTCGATCGGCTGACGGTGCTCACAGCGCCCAAGGCCCGGGTCGTGCGCGAGGGCGACGTGCGCCAGGTCGACGTCGGCGACGTCGTGCTCGACGACGTGCTCGACGCCGGCGCGGGTTCGGAGATCGTGGTCGACGGCGTGGTGCTCAGCGTCGAGGGGCTCGAGGTCGACGAGTCGCTGCTCACGGGGGAGTCCGAGCCGATCGTGAAGGAGCCGGGCGATGAGGTGCTGAGCGGGTCGTTCGTGGCGGCTGGGGCCGGTCGCTACCGCGCGAGCCGGGTCGGAGCCGAAGCCTACGCCGCGAACCTGGCCGAGGACGTCCGCAGGTTCAGCCTCACCCGATCGGAGCTGCGTTCGGGCATCGACACGATCCTCACGTACGTGACGGTCGCCATCGTGCCGACGGCGGGGTTGCTCTTCTTCAGTCAGCTCCGCGCTCGCGATGACTGGCGTGCAGCCGCGTCGGGCGCGGTCGCGGGCACCGTGGCGATGGTGCCCGAAGGACTCGTGCTGCTGACGTCGCTCGCGTTCGCCATGGCCGTGGTGCGGCTCGCGCAGCGACGGGTGCTCGTGCAGGAGCTCCCCGCTGTCGAAGGTCTCGCCCGGGTCGACATGCTCTGCATCGACAAGACGGGAACCCTCACCGAGGGCAAGCTCACGGTGCAGGGGATCGAGGCGCTCGATGGCGACGACCGGTCTCTCGGCGTGGCGCTCGCCGCGCTGGCGGCCGCGGATCCATCGCCGAACGCCACGACCCTGGCGATCGCGCGCGGCTTCCCCGAGGAACCGGGCTGGCGCGCCACCGGGGGCATACCGTTCTCCAGCGCGCGCAAGTGGAGCGCGTCATCGTTCGACGAGCGCGGCGCGTGGTTCCTCGGAGCGCCCGACGTGATGCTCGCCTCGATCGAGGCGAGCCGGGATCTGCGCGAGCGTGTGCGACGGCTGGCCGACGAGGGGCACCGCGTGCTGCTCGTCGCCAGGGCCCCCGCGATCACGGCCGAGCGGCTTCCGGCCGAACTCGAGGCCGCGGGGCTCGTGGTGCTCGGTGACCGGGAGCGGCCCGATGCCGCCGACACCCTGCGGTACTTCGACGAGCAAGGGGTCACGGTCAAGGTGCTGTCGGGCGACGATCCACGCACGGTCGGCGCGATCGCCACCAGGCTCGGGCTCGAGGGAGCCGACGAGCCGATCGATGCGCGAGCGCTTCCCGACGACGTCGACGAGCTCGCGGGCATGCTCGAGGCGCACTCGGTGTTCGGCCGCGTGACGCCGCAGCAGAAGCGATCGATGGTGCTCGCCCTGCAGGAGCACGGCCACACGGTCGCGATGACCGGCGACGGCGTGAACGATGCGCTCGCTCTCAAGGAAGCCGACATCGGCATCGCCATGGGGTCGGGAAGCGACGCCACCCGCGCCGTGGCTCAGCTCGTGCTGCTCGATTCCACCTTCGATGCGCTGCCGCCCGTCGTCGCCGAGGGTCGGCGCGTGCTCGGCAACATCGAGCGCACGAGCGGCCTCTACCTGAACAAGACCGTCTACGCGATGCTGATCTCGCTCGCGACCGGCGTGCTCGGGTTCGTCTTCCCGTTCCTGCCGAGGCACCTCACGCTGATCGGCGCGATCACGATCGGCATCCCGTCGTTCTTCCTCGCGCTCGCGCCCAACGCCGAACGGTTCCGGCCCGGGTTCGTCCGGCGCGTGCTGCGCTTCGCGATCCCGACGGGAACGCTCGCCGCGATCGCGACCCTGCTCGCGTACGCGCTCGCTCGTGAGGAGCCCGGCGTCACCCTGGTGCAGGCGCAGACGACCGCCCTCATGGTGCTCACGCTGGATCGGGTTCCTCGTGCTCTCGATCCTCGCCGCGCCGCTGTCGAGGCCCCGGCTCATGCTCATCTGGGCGATGGCCGGCGTGTTCGTGGCGGCGATGTCGTGGGGTCCGAGCCAGGCGTTCTTCGCGCTCGACGATCCGCCGCTCATCGTGTGGCTGGCTGGGTTCGGCATCGCGGCGATCGTCTGGTCGTTCGCGAGGCTGTTCGTGCCCGGGGAGCAGCCGGTCGGCCCGCGCGCCCGCGATCCGCTCTTCGGCGGTCTCACGCGACGACGAGCGCGTGAAGTTGAGGAGACCGCAGGTAGTCCAGACGAGACTAGATGAGGCTGAGGTCGCCCGGGGGCCAGATCACGACCTCGGCCTTGCCGATCACGTTGTCGAGCGGCA
The DNA here is from genome assembly GCA_963790335.1 of uncultured Actinomycetes bacterium. Taxonomy (GTDB): domain Bacteria; phylum Actinomycetota; class UBA4738; order UBA4738; family HRBIN12; genus JAOUEA01. Next base: position 518,741 of record CAWBOB010000008.1, read on the forward strand.
CGGTTCCGAGCGTGAAGCGTGAATCGAGCGAGTTCCCACGGTTGTCGCCCATCACGAAGAGTTCGCCGGGCGGCACCTCGAACCGGTCGAAGCGGTCGGTGGGCTGCGTCAGGTACGGCTCGTCGATCTCCTCGCCGTTGACGAACACCTTCCCGCCGCGGCCGTAGACGACGTCTCCCGGGGTGCCGATCACCCGCTTGATGAAGTCCTCGCTATCGGGGCGCTGCACCCCGAGCCCCTCGAACATCCAGTGGAAGAACCCGCCCACGACGCCGCGGTCGGGTTGCTTCGACGGGTCCGGATCTTCGAAGACGATGATGTCGCCGCGCTCAGGGTCACCGAAGTAGTACGGCACCTTCAGCACGAGCACACGGTCGCCCGGCAACAGCGTCGGCTCCATCGAGCCCGACGGGATGAAGAACGCCTGCACCAGGAACGTCTTGATCAGCAGCGCGAGCACGAACGCCATCACGATGAGACCGGGCAGTTCCCCGACGAACTGAAGGAAGGGATTCCGGTGCTTCTCGGTGGCGCCCGGATCGCGCTTCGCGGGGTCTGGTGCCTCGAGCGTGTCGCGTTCTGTGGTCTTCACCGGCCAAGGGTACCGGGTGTTCCCGTGACGTCGGCGATGCCGTCGATCTGCAGCGAGACCTCCACCGCCTTGAAGGTGGCCCAGACCTCCACGCCGGGGCGCAGTCCCATGCGTGCCACCGACCCGGCCGTGATCTCGGCCGTGAGCGGCGGATGGGTGTCGATCCGCACCCTGGCGCGATCACCGTCGACGGCGACCTCCGCGATCGGTCCGCGGACGACGTTGCGAGCGGACCCCTCGGGCTCGCTCATGTGCAGCGACACGTCGATCGGCTTCAGGCTCGCGAGGGCTCGCGAGCCGTGCGTGACGGGCGCATCGGGCGCCACCGTGACGGTCCCATCGGCCAGTCGCAGCGTGGCCGCACCGTCGTCGAGCGGCTCGAGCACGCCGGCGAACAGGTTCACGCCCACCAGGTCGGCCGCGTACGCAGACATGGGCGCCGACCGGATCTCGTCGGGGGTGCCGGTCTGTGTCTGGCGACCGCTCTCGAGCAGGGTGACGCGGTCCGCGAGGCTGAGCGCGTCGAGCGGGTCGTGCGCGATCAGCACGGTGGCACCGCCGAACGTGCGGGCCACATCTCGAACGAGCGCGCGCAGGCCCGGCCGTGCCGACACGTCGACGTTGGAGAAGGGCTCGTCGAGCAGCAGCAGGCGCGGCTCGGGCGCGAGCGCGCGTGCCAGAGCGATCCGCTGCCGCTCGCCTCCCGAGAGCGAGCCGGGTCTCGCGGCAGGGTCGACCCCCGGCGCCAGTCGCTCGATCAGCTCCGTGGCTCGCGCACGGGCGATACCCTTCGCGATCCTCTGGGCGCGGAGCGGGAATGCCACGTTCTCGAGGGCCGAGAGTCGCGGGAACAACAGGTCGTCCTGGAAGCACACGCCGATCGACCGCCGCTCGGGTGGAAGCCGGTCGATCCGCTTGCCGTCGAGCTCGATGGTGCCCTCGATCAGCTCCAAGGTGCCAGTGAAGGCGTCGACGACCGTGGACTTGCCGGCTCCGTTCGGACCGAGCAGCGCTCGGGTCTCGCCGTCGGCCACGTCGAGCGTGACCGCGACCTCGAAACCTTCCCGTCGAGCGGCGAAGTCTGCACGCAAGCCCATGGCGGCATCCTGGCAGGGATCAGCGGGCCTGGGTGATGCGGTCGCGCATCGCCACGAGCACGCCGATCGACAGTGCGACCAGGATCAGTGACAGGAAGATCGCGACGCCGGGGTCGGTGGTGCGAGCCTGGTAGACGGCGAGCGGCAACGTCTGCGTGCGACCCTCGAGGTTCCCAGCGAAGGTGATGGTGGCGCCGAATTCGCCGAGTGCTCGCGCCCACGCTAGTACCGCGCCGGCCGCCAGCTGCGGCCCGAGCATCGGCAGCACGACGCGGCGGATCGCATAGCGGGGGCTCGCCCCGAGCGCTGCTGCCGCGCGCTCGTACCGCTGATCGATCGAGCGCAGACCCGACTCGGTGGCCAGCACCATGAGTGGCATCGAGACGAACGTGGTGGCAGCGATGGCACCCCAGATGGTGAACGTGAGCTGGATGCCGAGCCCGTCGTAGAGCAAGCGACCGATCACGCCGCCGCGCCCGAGGGCATAGAGCAATCCGATGCCGCCGACCACCGGGGGGAGCACGACCGGGAGGACGACGATCGCCCGCAGCACCGAGCGGCCCGGGATCGGTGCACGCGCGAGGACCCACGCCAGCGGCACGCCGAACAGCACCGAGAGCCCGGTGGCAGCCAGGGACACCATGATCGACAGTCGAAGCGCGGTGCCCGCGCCGGCGTCGCTGAGCACGCCGGCCAGATCGCCCCACTCAGCTCTGATCAGCAACGCAACCAGGGGCAGCGCGACGAACACAGCGGCCGCGCCGGCCAGGATCGAGAGGGGAAGCGGCGTGCGCCAGCGCATGTGCGAGGTCACGCCGCCGCCTCGAACCCGTACTCCACGAGTGTCGCTTGGCCATCGGGACCCGTGACGTAGTCGACGAACGCTGCCGCCAGCTCCGCGTTCGGCGCTCCCGCGACGACGGCGATCGGGTACGTCGCGATGACGTTCACGATCTCAGGGATCTCGACCGCGTTGACGTCGTTGCCGGCGGCAGCCGAGATGTCGGACTCGTACACGATGGCGGCGTCGGCCTCGCCGGCGACGATCTTGGCGACCACGCTCGCGTTGTCCTCCTCGTTCGACACGACGTTGGCTTCGGCTTCGTCGAGGATGTTCGCGTTGCCGAGCGCTTCGCGCGAGTAATCGCCGACGGGAACCCCTTCGGCGGCGAGCACGAGCTGCACCCCCGAGGTCGCGAGGTCGTCGATCGACGCGATGCCGGCCGGGTTGTCGGGCGGCGTGATGATGACGAGCCGGTTCTGCACGAAGTCGGTGCGGTCACTGACGCCGGGGTCTTCTGCCACCGCGTCCATCCACGTGCCGCTCGCGCTGGCGAAGACATCGATCGAGCCTTCGCTCTGGATCTGTCCGGCGAGCGAGTCCGACGCGCCGAAGTTGAAGATGACCGTGGCGCCGTCGTTCTGCGCCTCGAAGTCGGGACCGATCGCATCGCTGAACGCCGCCGTCAGCGACGAACCTGCGAACACCGTGAGCTCGGTGGGCTCGGCCGCAAGGCTCTCGTCGTCGGACGTGGAGTTCGTGTCGTCAGACGAGCACGCGCTCAACACGAGTGACAGAGCGCACAGGGCGACGGGCTTCCCTTTCATGGATCCTCCTCGGATGCTGGGAGGCGCAGCATATCGGTTCACGATGATAGATGCACAGGTATAGATGGTGATGCCACTGCTATTTCATGGTGAAAAGAGAAGGGGGAATCAGTAATCGTCGGGATGCCTATCCCTCAGGAACGTTGACCATGACGCTCGTGGCCTTGACGGTGGCGACGGCTTCCATGCCTGGTTCGAGGCCGAGCTGGTCGGCGGCTTCCCTGGTGATGAACGCGAGCACACGATGCGGCCCGGCCTGGATCTCCACGGTCGCGGCCAGTCCGTCTCGCTTGACCTCGGTGATGACTCCTGGGAAGCGGTTCCGTGCGCTCGCCGCCGCGATCGGCTCGTCGTGGCGCCGGTCGGCAAGCAGGCGCGCGACCTCGGCGGCCGCCACCGTTCGCTGGCCGCCCGACGTGCGCTCGACGCGCAGCTTGCCCTCGCGTTCCCAACGGCGGAGGGTCTCGACGCGGACCCCCAGCGTCTTTGCAGCTTCGCCGATGCGGTAGGCGCCGGTCATCGCATCGGCAGGCTACCCCGTCGCGCCGTCCGGCATCAGTGCGAACGCGATCACGGCGGCGAGCATCCAGGCGGCGAGCCAGACGAACGCGACTCCGGGGGAGACCGTGGACCATAGGATGCCGGCGACGGCGCTCGCCGCGAGGTTGCCGGCGCTCTGCATCGCGGCGAGCAGCCCGAACGCGCTGCCGCGGATCTGCTCGGGCGCCCGCGCCGCGACGGCGGCGTGTTCCGCGGTCTCAGCTGCGCCGATGCCGACGCCGGCGAGCACGAACCCCGCTGCGAGCACCGCCACGCTCGCTCCGGCGGCCGCGAACACCACGTAGGCCGCGAGGAACGACACTGCTCCCGCGAGTAGCACGAGCCGGGTGCCGTGCCGATCGCCGACGTGGCCGGCCGGCAGGCTCGTGAGCGCCGCGGCCACGTTGTATGCCACGTAGAGCAGCACGGCGATGCTCGCGGCTCGGTCCTGTCCACGCCCGGGCTCGAGCAGTTCGGTGGCGCGCAAGATGAGCAGCGTGGCGGCGCAGTTGCCGAACTCGAACGCCCCCATGCCGGCGAACAGGCGCCCGAGTCCGCCCCTCAGCACCGGGCGCACCTGCAGGCGGATCGGCCGCCGCTCCCGTGCGCTCGGTCGCCGCACGTGTCGCACGGCGGCGAGCATCGCGACCGCCGCGAGCAGGCCTGGCACGAGTCGAGACGAGCATCGCCGTGCGCACGTCGAACATCGCGATCAGTGCGATCGCGAGCAGCGGCCCCACGATCGCCCCGAGGTTGTCCGCCGCGCGCTCGAACCCGTAGGCGCGCCCGTACGCCGCGGGCGGCACCACGTCGGCGAGGATCGCGTTGCGACTCGGACCGCGCACCCCGCGCGCGGCCCAGGCGCCGGTTCGCAGCACGAACACCTGCCACGGCGCGGCCGTGACCCCGATGCCGCTCGAGAGCACCGCGGTCGTCACGTACCCCCCGACCGCGACCTTCGCGCGCCGCTGTGGGTCGTCGGCGAGCGCCCCGCCGGCCAGCTTCGCGACGCCCGCCGCGCCGTCGGCGACCCCCTCGATCAGTCCGAGGGCCGACGCGGGTGCTCCCAGCGTGACCGTGAGGAAGCTCGGCAGCAGCGACGTCGGGATCTCGTGCCCCACATCGGACAGGAAGCTCGCGAGCCCGATCGACCGCACGCCCGGGTTGAACCAGGCTGTGGTGGGGGCTCCGGATCCCACGTCTGGACTCACGTGGCTGAGTATGACCCGACCGACCTGCCACACTCGAGGGCATGACCGAGCCGTTCGTACCCGATGACTACGGGGCGCCGTCCGGGCTGGTGCTTCCCGGGATGCGCCTGGAGCCCCTCGGTCCCGAGCACAACGAGCGGGACCACGAGGCCTGGTCCTCGAGCATCGATCACATCCGAGCCACTCCCGGCTTCCGAGACAGTGACACGGACGATGACGGCGATGCAGCGTGGCCACGCCCGATGTCGCTCGAGGAGAACCTGGGTGACCTGCAGGGCCACGCGGCCGACTTCGCAGCCCGGCGAGGCTTCACATACAGCGTGCTCGACCCCGACACCGACGAGGTGATCGGCTGCGTCTACATCTACCCGTCGAAGGACGAGGATCACGACGCTCGCGTCGAGTCGTGGGTCCGCGCATCGCGTGCCGAGCTGGATACTGCGCTCTGGCATGCGGTCTCGGACTGGCTCGACGCTGACTGGCCCTTCTCGCGCGTCGACTACCGAAGTACCTGAATGGCCTGACGCACGATCCGCTTCCGCGAGTCCAGGAAGTGGACGCCGATATCGTCTGGTGGGTCTCGTGCTCAGACCGCGAAGCGCACGTGGAGGATGTCGCCCTTCAGCCACCTCGTAGTCCTTGCCTTCGACGCGGAGCTTGCCGCTCGACTTGGCGGCGTCCATGGAGCCGGCGGCGACCAGTTCCTCGTAACCGATCACCTCGGCGCGGATGAAGCCGCGTTCCAGGTCGGTGTGGATCACGCCTGAGGCCTCGGGCGCCTTGGCGCCGCGGCGCACCTCCCACGCGCGGGTCTCGTCCTCGCCCGTCGTGAGGAAGGTGATGAGGTCGAGCGCGCGGTAGCAGGCTTCGATCACGGTCTCGAGGCCCGGCTGCGACACGCCGAACTCCTCGAGCAACGCGCGGGCGTCGTCGGCGTCCATCTCCGCCGTCTCGGCCTCGATCGAGGCGTACACGCCGACCGCGCCGGCAGCCGCGAGCTCGGGCGGCACGTCGAGTCCTTCCTCGAGGTTGGCCACGACGACCTCGGGCTTCAGGGTGAGGGGCGCGATGCCGCGCAGGTGCACGACGTCGTCATCGGTCACGCCGGCGTCGCGTAACGGCCGTCTCGGCGTCGAGGGCCTCCTTGGCTCGCCGCAGCGCGTCCACCTCGGGGCCGGGCTTCTGCCGCGCCTTCTTCACCGCCTTGTCGAGCGCGCTCTCGATCACGGCGAGGTCGGCGAGCAACAGTTCCGCGCGCAAAGTCTCGAGGTCGTCCACGGGGGTGGCGTCGGCGCCGAAGCACCGCAGCACGACCGCGAGCGCATCGACTTCCCGCAGCTTCGCGAGGCCCTGGGCGCTCGACACGCCGCCGGGCACGTCGACGAACCGCACCTGCGCCGCCACCGTCTTGGCCGAGCGTTCCATCTCGGTGAGCACCGCGAGCCGCTCATCGGGCACCGGAACGACCGCGACGTTGGCCTGGCCGCCGTGCGATCCGGCGCGCGTGAGCGCCGTGAACAGCGTGGACTTGCCGCTGTATGGAACGCCGACGATCCCGATGTCCTTCACGGCCGGCGAGACTAACAGGGGCCTCAGGCGGGCCTGTCGACACCGTCCGAACGCCGCCCGCGCCCATGCCGGGGCGCATGCGGCAGCCGAAGTGCTTCGGACCTTCGACCTCGACGAACCGCCCTTGGACCCATGCGCCGCAACGCGTGAGGCGACCGATGTCTATGGGGAGACCGGGCGGGGCGGAGTGCCGCCAGACCCACTCCGTTCCGCCAGGTCCGTTCCCGTGGCTGCACGCGCTGCCCGGGATCCGGACGGGGGGTTCGACCAGGCTGGCACGGGGGCATCACGTCCGGCGGGCCGGGGATCCGACGGCCCCGGTCCGCCGGCTCTCCGCGCCTTCGAGAAGCAGAGCTAGCTCTTCGTCTCCCAGAAGATCTTGGCGATCTCGTCGATGGCGTCGAGCAGCTTCTGACCCTGCGCCGGGTCGCTCGAGCGCTTCGATGCACCCGCGAGCTTCGTGGCGTTCCAGAACGTGTCGTGCAGGTCCGAGTACTTCTCGAGGTGCTCGGGCTTGAAGTAGTCGGTCCACAGCACCCACAGGTGGTGCTTCACGAGGTCGGCACGCTGCTCCTTGATGAACATGCAGCGCTCGCGGTACTCCTCGGCGGTCTCGGTGTCGGACTTCTTGCCCTCGGGATCCTGCAGACGTTCCTGGATCGCCTTCACCGATTCGGCCTCGACGCGGGCCTGCGCCGGGTCGTACACACCGCACGGCACGTCGCAGTGCGCATGGACGATGCGCCGCGGCTTGAGGAATGCTTCGAGCAATGGAATCCCCTCCCTCCGATGGAACGGATCGGTCCGCCGATGCCGGCGGCGATGCCGGGATCGTGTCCGGTTCCGCTTCGGCTGAAACCTATCACCGAGGCCGGAAGCGGGCTGCCGGCGCCGGCGCGACCGTGCTCACGGTGGCCGGGCTGGCGTGGGCATGCCTGCGCTCCCGGCCTTCCCGGGTGCAGATCGAAGGCGCATCGATGGCGCCGACGCTCCTCCCGGGGGACTGGGCGTTGGTCGCCGCACCGCGCCGGTTCGTCCGCGGCGACGTCGTCGTGGTCGAGCATCCCGCACGGCCGGGCTACGAGATGGTGAAGCGCTTGGTGGGCGTGCCCGGTGATCGGGCGGATGGTCGCACGCTCGGCGCCGGCGAGTTCTGGGTCGAAGGCGACCACGAGCCGGCATCGACCGACTCGCGTGCCTTCGGGCCGGTGCGCGCCGAGGCGCTCACGGCGAAGGTGCTGCTCGTCTACTGGCCGCCGGAGCGTCGCCGCCGGGTCAGGTAACGAGCTCGCACCCGCTCGAGCGCCGATCGCGACCATCGGCCTCGCATCGGTCGCGTCCGGGACCGCCGGCGAGCCGGTCGCGTCCGGGTCCACCGGCGAGCCGGTCGTCGCCTGCCTCGCCTCGCACGCGGTCGTCACCGGCTCCCCCGTCGAAGCGATCCTCGCCGGGACCAGCGATCAACAGGTCGCCGCCCGCTCCACCGCACGCCCGGTCGTCGCCGATCGAGCCCTGGAACTCGTCGTCACCATCCAGGCCGAGGAAGGCGTCGGGACCTCGCCCACCGCTCAACTCGTCGTCGTGCGGGGTGCCGACGATGTTCACGACGACGCCGAGGCAGTGCACGAGCTCGTAGGCTCCGGCATCGCAGCGACGGTCGCGTGGTGCGCCCCGCTGATCGCGTTCGCCGCAGTCGCCCGCCAGGTCGACCGCCGGGCTCCGTGCCGAGAGCGCCATCGTGGGCGTGGGGCCGCCGTTCGGTGCCAGCTGCAGGAGTCGCGCGTCTGTGTCCCGTCGATCGCTCGCGGAATCGAACCCGCACCGGTGCCCCTGGTCCAGGTTGTCGCCGAGGCTCTGCATGGCGCCGCGGCACTGGCGGGCGCGACCGGCACGGTTCCCCGCCACGATCGAGCGCCCGGCGTCGACCGAAGCCCCGGGCGCGACGACGACACCGCCGCCGGTCGCGGCTCGATTCGCTCCCACCGTCGTCGCCGTGAGCTCGGCTTGGCCGGCGAGCCGGAGCCCTCCTCCCTCGTCGCCGGCCGTGTTCTCGGCCACCGTCGTGTCGTCGAGCACGGTGGTCGAACCGGGTCCGGACCAGATCCCTCCACCGTCGCTCGCACGGTTCGAGACGATCGCGGAGCCCGACACGACCAGCGCGCCGCCGTTCCACACACCACCGCCCGCCGCCGCCCGGTTGCCGATGACCAGCGAGTCGGTCAGTCGCGCACGAGCGGGCGCGGCGATCGCGATGGCCCCGCCTCGGTCGGCGACCCCGCCGACCATCGTGACGCGCACGAGGTGGACGACGCCGCCCCGCACGTCGATGCCGGCCCCGGTCAGCGAGGCGGTGCGCGCGCCGAAGAGCGTGAGGCCCGCGAGCGTCACGCGCGCGAGAGGATCACGCCGGGGCGCGACCGTGAACGCCGACGCCCCGAGCGCCGTCGCGTCGATGAAGACCCCCGTCTCGCCCACGCCCGCGAGTTCGACAGCGCGGCGGAGCTCGATCGAACCGTGGCCGACCCCTCCCGTGCCCCCGCGTGTGAGGGGATAGAAGCCGGATGGGATGACGATGCGCGTGCCGGCCCGAGCGCTCTTCACCGCGTCGCGGAGCGAGCAATCCCCGTCGGCGCACGAGCCGTCGAACGTGTCGGTGGTGGTGTCGATCGTGATCGTGGTGGCCGCGAGGGTCATCGGCGCAGGCATCGCCACGAAGGCGCCCGCGAGGCAGGCGGCCACGACGGCGATGCGGCGGACCATCACGCCGCGGATGCTACTCGCCGCTCCGGAACCGGGCATCCGGGCCGCGGGCCCTCAAGCGCGGTGTCGTGTCCTACGATGCATGGGTCATCACATCCGACGAGGAGCACGTCCTGAACCCGGCCCTTCCCCCGGTTCCACCCCGGCCCGACCTCGCCACCGGCGGCGTGGCCACCGCTGCGAGCTCCGCTCGAGCCCCCTCGCCGGCGGTTCCCCAGGTGGGTGATCGGCTCCGCGGTGCTCACCGTGGTGATGATGGTGTCGGCGGCCGTCACGTCGTACATCGTTCGGTACGACCCCGACGAGCACCGTGACGAGTACGCGTTCATCGCGCAAGGGTCGGCGCGGCCCCGTTCGCTGGAACCCGTGCGAGCCCCTGCGCTACGTCGTGAACGTCGCCGACGCGCCTCCCGGCTCGATCGCCGACGTGCAGGAAGCCGTGCGCCGCATCTCGGCCGTCACGGGCGTCGCGTTCGCCTACGAAGGTCTCACCGACGAGGTGCTCGAGCGGCGCCGCGATGTGGTGCAGGAAGACCGCTACGGCGACCGCTGGGCACCCGTGCTCGTGACGTGGGTCGACCCCGATACGTCGAGCGTGTCGTTCCGCAGCGACGGTGACATCGCGGCGGGGGTCGCGACACCCTTCACGCCGCCCGGCAGCGACGTGATCGTGAGCGGCTGGATCGCGATCAACGCCGACGATCCGAACGTGCCGGGGTTCGACTCACCCGACGCACAGGGCCCGATCGTGCTGCACGAGTGGGGCCACGTGATGGGCCTCGATCACGTCGAGGAATCCGGACAGCTCATGCACCCGTCGGGAGGAGGCGTCTCGGACCTCGGGCCGGGTGACATCGAGGGCCTCCGCCGCATCGGCCGCTCCGAAGGCTGCCTCGAGACCCCCGCGGTGCCGTAGCGACGTCGCGTTGCGGGATCCCCGGGTCGCGTGATCGTGCGCGATTGTTGGGAACACGCGTGAGGACTATGGTGTTGCACCTGCACATGATCTGCACGCGCGAAGCCGGCATCGTGGGGGCCATGATCCCCGATCGCATCTGCTGTCCCTGCTGACCAGGGACGGCCTCAGCGCCGCGCGCCACCTGCTTCCTCGTCCCTTCACCGCACCGGAGGTGCACCCATGTCTTCGACCCTTTCCACCAGCGCTGCGATCACCGTCGACGCCCGGGGGCAGTCGTGCCCGGGTCCGCTCGTCACGCTCGCGAAGGCCTTGCGGGAAGCCGGCAGCGGCGACCTGCTCGAGCTCATCGCCACCGACCCCGGCTCACGCTCCGACGTGCCGAGCTGGGCGGAGATCAGCGGGAACGAGCTGCTCGAGTCGAGCGAGGGCGGCGGCGAGTACCGCTTCCTCGTCAGGAAGGTCTGAGATGTCCGTCGAGACGCTCGGTTCGGGTGAGCTCGTCGACACCCCGGCCTACGTCGACCTGCTGCGGCGCGTCGAGGCGCTGGAAGCTGCCTCGGTCGGCGCCGTCGCGAAGAAGAACAAGCTCACGATCATCGCGTGGGGCGGCGACCTGGATCGCATCTGGCCGACGACGATCCTCGCGACGACCGCGGCGGCCAGCGGCATGGAGTCGACGGTGTTCTTCACGTTCTGGGGACTGTTCGCGATCGTGCGACCCGGCGTGCGCATCACGGGCGACAACTGGATGCAGAAGATGATGAGCGCCATGAACCCCGGCTCGGCCGCCAGAGCGAAGCTCTCGCATTACAACTTCGCCGGCGCCGGGCCCGCGATGTTCAAGAAGCTCGCCGGCGACCGTCATGTCGCCGAGCCCGAGGAGCTGATCGCGACCGCTCAGGAGCTCGGCGTGCGGCTCATCCCGTGCCAGATGACGATGGACCTGCTCGGGCTGCAACGCTCGGACCTGCTCGACGGACTCGAGGAGCCGATCGGGGCGGCCACGGCGATCGCCGAGATGCGCGACGCCGCGGTCTCCTTGTTCATCTAGGAAGAGCCGGTCAGGGCGCCGGACAGCTGAGCGAGGTCCATAGACTCGCCCGGTGAGCGCCGAGCCGCAGCAGCCGCAGCAGCACGGGGTGTCGTTCGGTGAAGCCACGCGCTTCTGGGTGAAACTCGGCTTCATCAACTTCGGAGGCCCTGCGGGACAGATCGCGCTGATGCACGACGAGATCGTCGAGCGACGGCGGTGGGTGACGAACTCGCGGTTCCTGCATGCGTTGAACTACTGCACGTTGCTCCCCGGCCCCGAGGCGCAACAGCTCGCGATCTACATCGGGTGGCTCCTGCATCGCGTCAAAGGCGGGCTGGTCGCCGGCATCACGTTCGTGCTGCCGAGCGTGTTCGTGATGTTCGGCCTGTCGTGGCTCTACGCCGCGCATGGCAACGTGACCTGGGTGAGCGCGGTGTTCGCGGGGCTCGCACCCGCCGTGATCGCGATCGTGGCGGCGGCGACCATCCGCATCGGGGCGAAGGCCCTCGCCAACGTCCTCATGCTCGGCGTCGCGACCGCCTCGTTCGTGGCGATCTTCGTGCTGCACGTCCCGTTCCCGGTGATCGTGCTGGTCGCCGCGGTGATCGGGTTCATGGGTGGTGTGGTGCGACCGGATCTGTTCGAGGTCGGGGTCGCGCGCGAGCTGGAGGAGCAGGGGCGTGTCGCGCTCGCCGACGACGGGGTCCGCCCTGCACACACGCTGCCGTCGACGACGCGCGCGGTGCGAACGCTCGCCGTGGGCCTGGTCGTGTGGCTCGTGCCGATCGCGCTCGTCGCCGCGTGGCGTGGCGGAGGCGACACGCTCACCGATATGGGCTGGTTCTTCTCGCGCGCCTCCCTCGTCACGTTCGGAGGTGCGTATGCCGTGCTCGCCTACGTCAACGTCGCGGCGGTGCAGAGCTACGGGTGGCTGCTTCCGGGGCAGATGGTGGTCGGGCTCGGGCTCGCAGAGAGCACGCCCGGTCCGCTCATCATGGTGCTCGAGTTCGTCGGCTTCGTCGGCGCCTATCAGAACCCCGGCGGTCTCGACCCGCTCATCGCCGGCACGCTCGGCGCCGCGATCGCGGTGTGGGCGACGTTCGCGCCCTGCTTCTTGTGGATCTTCCTCGGTGCGCCGTACATCGAGAGCCTGCGCGGCAACCGTCGCCTCGCCGCTACGCTCGAGACGGTGACCGCCGCCGTCGTCGGCGTCATCGCCAACCTCGCCGTCACGTTCGCGATCGCGGCACTGTTCGAGGAAGTCGGCACCGCCCGGCTGCTGGCACGGTTCGACCTTCCCAGCCCGGTCTGGTCCAGCCTCGACGTCTTCGCAGCGGTGGTCGCGTCCGTCGCCTTCATCGGCCTCTGGCGCCTGCGATGGAAGGTGCTGCCGGTGATCGCCGGCTGCGCCGCCCTCGGTCTAGTCTGGTATGGACTACTAGAACGCTGAGTGATGGGCGGCGGCGCCGGATCGGGTCACTCGTCAGCGGGCTCGGCGCGCCGTGATGTTCAGCCGCACGTAGTCGATGGCCGGTTCCGGCATGCGCTCGGCGACCTCATGCACGAAGCGAGCCCGCTCGTCGTCGCGCATCGTCACGACGTGGTCGCCCAAGCAGATCGCGCCGAGGTAGGCCTCGAGGTCGTTCGCCGCGATCGGCGTGGGCTCTGTCTGCAGCCACGTCGCCACATCGGTGAACCCGGCTGCAAGCAGGCGCCGCCGTGTCGAGGCCGGGTCCGCGTAGTGCTTGCGCCCCGAGAGATCCTCGCCCATCGCCTGCAGGGCCGCTTCGATCGAGGCGATGTTGCCCCGTCCTCCGCACTGTGCGACCAGCTGCGCTCCCGGTCGCATCACGGTCGCGAGGTTGCGGAACAACGCCTCGTGATCGAGCACCCAGTGGAACGTCGCCGTCGACAGCACCGCGTCGAACCGTTCGCCCATCGGGAGCGACCGTGCCAGATCGGCGACCACGTAGGTCACGCGGTCGTCACCGAGGCGCTCGCGCGCCCGTTCGATCATCGATGCGGAGCCGTCGAGCGCGACGACCCTTCCCCGTGGAAGCCGCCGCCGCAGCAACTCGGTCACCCGGCCGGTGCCACATCCGGCATCGAGGACCCGCTCGTCGCCTGCGAGGACGAGCCGGCCGAGCGTGATCTCGCCCCACCGCGTCATGGGGATGGGCAGCCGGTCGTAGGCGGCGGCGTCCCAGTCGCGCGTCACGGATCGAAGCGTAGCCTCGTCGCGCCGCGGGTTCGCGCGGCCTCGAGTGCTGACCTCGGCGCCCTGTCGGGGGGTCGGTCAGCGCTCGTCGTGCGAGGCGGGCTCCAGGTCGAGCACCTCGATGTCGGGGCGCGCCGGGATGTCGGTCACCACGACCTCGACGTCGGGCTCGCCGGCCTCGGGCACGACCACGCGGTCGCGGCGCCGGCCGACGACCCGCTCGTCGCGCATGGCCTTGTACCACCCGGGTTCCAGCGCCAGGGCGCGGCACTCGGCGCACTCCTGCATCGTGCCGGGTTCGTGATCGGCGTGGTTCACGCCATCGACCATACGCCTCGATCGGGTCCTGGGCTGGGAGGTCCCTCGCTCATGTGACGATAGTTAGCGGTGTGAACTAATATCGCAGGCATGCCGACCGCTCCCCCCGCGACCGACCTCGCTCGCCTCGCCTCGCATCTGCGGCTGTCGGTGTTCCGGGCATCGCGCACGCTGCGGCGTGAGAGCCACTCGGGCATCTCCCCGACGCTCTTGGCCGCCCTCTCCACGATCGACCGGCACGGGCCGATGACGGCGGGCGACCTGGCGGTGCACGAGCGGGTCCGCAAGCCTACGGTGACGCGCATCCTGGCCGCGCTGGTGGCCGAGGGACTCGTCGAGCGCACGCCCGACCCGATCGACCGACGCATCTCGTGGGTGCAGCTCACGCCGTCGGGGCGCGCCCTGATGCGCAACGTGCGGCGTCGCACCGACCGCTACCTCGCGGAGCGGCTGCGTCGGCTCGATGCCGACGAGCTCGCCACCCTCGAGCGTGCCGCCGAGATCCTCGGTCGCGTGACGGAGCAGCCATGAGCCCTCGGGTGACCGCGGTGCTCGGTCGCACCTTCTCGTCGGTGCGGAGCTCCCGGAACTTCCGCCTCTACCTGACCGGGAACACGGTCTCGGCGATCGGCACATGGATGAACTTCACGGCCAGCGCGTGGCTCGTGCTGACGCTCACCGAGAGCGGAACGGCGCTCGGCGCCAACATCGCGCTCTACTTCCTGCCGGTCCTGCTGCTGGGGGCCTACGGGGGCGTGCTCGCCGACCGCTTCGACAAGCGTCACATCCTGATGATCACGCAGGCTTCCTACGGTGTCGTCGCGCTCGCGATGTGGGCGCTCGTGGCCGGCGATCTGGTCGAGCTCTGGATGGTGTACGCGCTCTCGGTGGCCTCGGGCATCGTCACCGCGATCGACAACCCGTCCAGGCAGAGCTTCTACGTCGAGATGGTGGGCGAGGAACACGTGCGGAACGCCGTCAGCATGAACAGCGCCGCGTTCACGGGCTCGCGCGTGATCGGCCCGGCGATCGCGGGGCTGCTCATCCACACGGTCGGGATCGCGGCGTGCTTCTTGATCGACGGCATCAGCTACGCGGCGGTGCTGCTCGCGCTGTCGGCGATGCGCCCCGCGGAGCTGCACGCGCAGAAGCGCTCGACCCGGGTGCGTGGGCATCTGGCCGCCGGTCTGCGCTACGTGTGGACGACCGACGAGCTTCGGCGGCCCTTGATCGTGATGGCGGTGGTGTTCACGGTCGCGTTCAACTTCGCGGTGTTCGTGCCGCTGCTCGCCAAGGAGACGTTCGGAGGTGATGCGGGCACGTTCGGGGTGCTCTCGGCGCTCGCCGGGGTCGGTTCGTTCCTCGGGGCGATCGTGATGGCGAGCCGCGAGCCTGCGCCCGGCATGCGCGATCTCTCGCTGTGGGCGATCGCGACCGGCGTCTGCCTCGTGCTCAGCGGTATCGCGCCCACGCTCGTGCTCGCCGGCGCCGCGATGGTCCCGATGGGATTCACGATCATGGCGTTCATGATCACCGGCAACACGATGCTGCAGCTCGCGTCGCGTCCCGAGGCGCGTGGGCGAGTGATGGCGCTCTACGGGATCGTCTTCCTGGGCTCGACGCCGATCGGGGCGCCGATCGCGGGGTTCGTCGGCGAGCACCTGGGTCCGCGCGTCGGTTTCGCGCTGAGCGGGGTGGTCGCAGCGGGGCTCGGGGCCGCGCTGCTCGGGGTCCGCCTCCGCCGGGCACATGTGCCGGCCCTCGCCGAGCAAGGGTAAGACCGGAGGCGGCGCGGGAGTCACCGTGGTACGGCGCGTTCCCGGCCGGCTCCGGCCTCCGTGAGCCCGCGAGGGGGATCCCGGGCTACGTGTTGACGATCTGCGAAGCGCCGATCTGCTCGGCGCCCAGGGCTGATGCGACGATCAGGAGCGATGCGTACCAGCTGGGTTCGTAGGCCACTGAGGTGCAGGCACGGCACGCGCTCACGGTGCCCGCGATGTGATCTCCGTGACGCCCGTGTCCGCCCATCGTGGTTCTCCTTTGCCTCTGCGTTGCAACCGTTCCGGCGTTGCAACCCTTCTGGCGCTGCGTCGGTGATGTTGTCGGTGGTGGTGTCGCGGGCACATGGTGCCGCAGAGGTCGACCCGCGTCGATACCCGCGCGATGGGGAACCTACCTACCTCTCACTCAGTAAGTAGAGCTACGTACGAAGCCGTAGGGAGCTGAACGGGCCCCGGGCCCGTTCAGACGACTTCGCGATCGATGCGCCAGTCGCCGTGAGGTTCGTCGCGGCTCACGTCGAGCACGGTGCCGTCTGCCAGCGCCAACCGGAACCGGCGCGTCCGCACGCCGTTGCGCTCGTCGAGCGCGCTCCGGATGACGTCGACGGGCTCTTCGACCCCTCCCCAGACCACGGCACGCGGCCACTCCGCGGCCTCGGCGCCTTCGGTGAACCGCAACCGGATCTCCGGAGCCCGAGCCAGCCAACGGGGGAGCACGGGCACCCAGAGCAGGAAGGCGATACCGACGAGTGCGGCGGAGCCCTGGACGCCGAGGGTGGGCAGCAACGGGATCGCGAGCACCGCGGCGGCGAGGCGCGCCAGGTTGTACACCACGTCGTAGGCCGCGAACACACGTCCCCGCAGCCCGTCCGGCACGGCTTCCTGCACCATCGTGTCGACAGGCACCTTCTTCCAGGCGAACGTGAGGCCCACGACGAAGCTCGCGAGCAGCAGCGTCCACGGGGCGACGTAGGCGCTCACCAGCAGCACGCCGGTGCCGCCGACACCGAAGGCGCCGGCGACGATGCGTTGGCGCGGGAACCGTCGGTCGAGGGCGCCGACGGTGGCGAGCCCGGCGAACACGCCGACCCCGCCGGCGCCGATCAGCCACGAGAACGACCCGACCCCCTGGTCGAATCGCTCACGGAACACCACGAGCGCCAGCACCAGGATGAAGCCCTGTCCGATCTGATCGAGCCCGATAGAGGTGATCGGACCCACGGCGCGCGGCGTCTGAACGATATGGCGCAGACCGTCGGAGAGCTCGGCGAGCACCCTCCGCAGCTGGTGGCGCAGCAGCTCGGTGGGATCGGGGAGCTGCAGCGGTCGCAGGTCGCTCGCGATGCTGCGCGCGAGCAGCGACGCTGCGATCCACATGGCGGAGGCGGCCGAGACGATCGCGGCCGCGCCGAGCGCGTCGGCGACGAGCCCGCCTGCGAACACGCCGGCGAGCAGCGCGACGGTGCCGCCGACCGTTGCGATCGAGTTGGCGGCGAGCAGATCCTCGGTCGGCACCAGCCGGGGCACCACCGCCTGAGCCGTCGCGAGGAAGAATCGGTTCACCGACGTCACGAAGAGCGCCCCGCCGTAGTAGAGCGCCGCCTGGCGGGTCGGGCTCGCCAGCACGAGGAACACCGGCACCGCGCGTGTCAGGGGGGCGACGATCATGATGCGCCGGCGCGACCACCGGTCGATGAACACCCCCACGAACGGCCCGATCACCGAGAACGGCACGATCACGATCGCGGAGGCGAGGGCGAAGCTCCGAGCGGTGGTCGCGCGCTCGGGCGAGAACACCAGCGAAGCGACGAGCGCCGCCTGCACCAAGCCGTCGGCGGACTGGCTCACGATGCGCATCGCGAACAGCCTCCGGAAGTCGGCGTGGCGGAGCGCGTCGCGGGGGCTTCCGATACGACGCTGCGAAGGGCCGCTCATCGCGGGCCATCGTAGGGCGGTCGCTGAACCGAGGCCTGAGGTAGCGTCGCGGCTTCCGGTCGGTCGGATCGTCATCGGCGGACGGCCGCGAGACGACGTCCTCAGGGGAGGCACGGCGAGTTGGCCCGCTTCAAGGTTGGCGCCCAGTTCCATCCGCAGCACACGTCGATGGCGAACCTTCGCCGCGGCTGGCGCGAGGCCGACGCCATGGGGGTCGACTCCATCTGGACGTGGGATCACTTCTTCCCGTTGTACGACGGCCCCGACGGGCCGCACTTCGAGGGCTGGACACTGCTCGCCGCGATCGCGTGCGACACCGAGCGCGCCGAGTTCGGCATGCTCGTGACCTGCAACTCCTACCGCAACCCCGAGCTGCTGGCCGATATGGCGCGCACGGTCGACCATCTGAGCGGAGGCCGGCTGATCCTGGGCCTCGGCGCAGGGTGGTTCGAACGCGACTACGACGAGTACGGGTACGAGTTCGGCACGGCTTCCGATCGACTGCGCGCGCTTGAAGCCGCGCTGCCGCGCATCGAGTCACGGCTCGCGAGTCTCGACCCCCCGCCCGTACGCCGCCCCATGCCGCTGCTGATCGGCGGGGGTGGCGAGCAGGTCACGCTGCGGCTGGTGGCCGAGCACGCGACCGCGTGGAACGGCTTCGGTCCGCCCGAGCGGTTCGCCTCCAAGAGCGCGGTGCTCGACGCGTGGTGTGAGCGCATCGGTCGTGACCCCGGTGAGATCGAGCGCACGGTGCTGATCGAGACCGACGAGGTCGATCGGGCCGATGCGTTCCTCGAGGCGGGAGCTCAGCACCTGATCGTCGGTCTCGGCGCCGACGGTGAGACCCCCTTCGATCTCGATCCTGTGCGACGCCTGCTCGAGATGCGCGCGTAGAGCCTCCGCCGACGGCTCGGTCGACGTTCGGCGTCCCCTCGCTCGGCCCTTCGCACTAGGTGGCCGACGCCGCCCGGTTCGCGACCATCGGCCGCCAGGTGTCGGCCCGTCGGCGGTAGCGGGGATACGGACGGTGGCCCACCCTGGCGTCATGACCCGAACGCATCGCACCGCATCGTTCCTGGTCCTCGCACTGGCGGGTGGCATCATCGCCGTGCCTTCGGGGAGCGCCGCCGCCGTCGTCGGCGGGCCATCCGGGCAGATCGCGTTCCAGTCCGAGCGCGACGGGGACTTCGAGATCTGGGTCGCGAACCCCGACGGGTCCGCACCGACGAAGCTCACCGACAACACGGTGGTCGATGCCGATCCTGCGTGGTCGCCCGACGGCAGTCGGATCGCGTTCCAGCGAGGCGGCTCCTGCACCAACGCCTGCCGCGCGATCTGGGTGATGAACGCAGACGGCTCCAGCGCCGCGCCGCTCACCGGTTTCACCTCGGGCGTCGTGGACTCCGGGCCGACATGGGCGCCCGATGGGTCCACGATCGCGTTCGCCAGCACGCGCTCCGGGGGTGTGAAGCACCTGTTCCGTGTTCCGGCCGCCGGCGGCGCGGTGACCCAGCTCACCTCGGGGGCCGACGCCGACTGGGCACCGGACTGGTCGCCCGACGGCCTCGAGATCCTGTTCGTGTCGACGCGTACCGGCTCTTCACAGCTGTTCACGACGACACCGGACGGCTCCGCGCCGTCCCGGGTGGTGCTCGCGGGATCGGTGCCTCGCGCATTGATCGGTGAGCCGTCGTGGTCGCCCGATGGGAGCCGCATCGCGTTCCGTGGGGCAGCGGATCTGTATGCGGCCCCGACGCAGATCTTCGTGGCCGACGCCGACGGCGGGGCGACTTCGCTCGCGTACGCTCCCGACGACGCCACGTTCGTCTATACGCCGGTCTTCAGCCCCGACGGCGCGAGGCTGGTGGTCGCGAACGATACCGCCGTCGCTGCCACCGGCTTCGAGGTCGAGAGCGTCGATCTCGCGACCGGGCTCGGCACGCCGATCGCATCGGCCGGCGCCGACGACTTGAACCCGAGCTGGGGGACGAACACCGCGGTGCTCGCAGCCGCGCCGCCCCCGGCGGTCACGCTCCCCGCCGACGTGCACGTCGCCGCGCGCGACACCGCGTTCTCGCCGGCGAATCCGACCGTGCCGGTCGGTACCAAGATCGTGTGGGACTTCGCCGGCCCCAGCGCCCATGACGTCTCCGACGCAAGCTCATTGGGTCTGTTCGACTCGGCGAGCAAGGGGCCGGGGACATCGTTCGCCTATCGCTACGCGGTTGCCGGCACCTACGCCTTCCGCTGCACCGACCACCGCAAGATGACCGGCACCGTATCCGTGCCGATGAGGGCATCGGCGGCCAGCGGCTCGACGTCGTCGCAGATCACCCTCGCGTGGTCGACCCTGGCGACGCTGCCAGCGGGGTACGTCGTCGACGTGCAGGTGCTGCGGCCCGGGTCGCGCAAGTGGGCCCTGTGGAAGTCGGCCGTCACCGTGGGTTCGGGGATCCTCACGCCCGATGCCGGCAGTGGTGTCTACGCGTTCAGGGCGCGGATGCGCAAGGTCTCGACCGGCGCCACATCGGCCTGGTCGCCGCCGCTCTCGCTCACGATCGCCTAGCACGTACGGCACGCACCAACGTCCGCCCCCTCCCGGACGGCGTCGGGGCCGGGTCCGCGAAGCGGACCCGGCCCCGTCCACATCGGAGCTCGACCGTCGCGTCCCGGTCGAGACGCGGTCAGGCGCCGGTGGTATCGAAGAAGGCGCTCCAGTCCGCGTTGGCACCATCGTCGGTTCCGACGATGAACTGCTCGACCATCTCCCGGGCCATCTCGTCGGAGAACTGCACCGGGGGGCTCTTCATGAAGTAGGCGCTCGGGCCGATGATCGGGCCACCGATGCCGCGGTCCTTGGCGAGCTTCGCGCAGCGCACGGCGTCGATGATCACGCCGGCCGAGTTCGGCGAGTCCCAGACCTCGAGCTTCATCTCGATCGTGAGGGGCACGTCGCCGAAGTTGCGTCCTTCGAGCCGGATCATGGCCCACTTGCGATCCCCGAGCCACGGCACGTGGTCGCTCGGGCCGATATGGATGTCGCCGGCCGCGAGGGGCTCTTCGAGCTGGCTCTGCACCGACTGGGTCTTGGAGATCTTCTTCGAGAGCAGGCGTTCGCGCTCGAGCATGTTCTTGAAGTCCATATTGCCGCCGAAGTTGAGCTGATAGGTGCGATCGAGCGCGACGCCACGATCCTCGAACAGCTTCGTGAGCACCCGGTGCGTGATCGTCGCGCCGACCTGGCTCTTGATGTCGTCACCCACGATGGGCACACGGGCGTCGGCGAACTTCTTGGCCCACGTGGGATCGCTCGCGATGAAGACCGGCAGGGCGTTGACGAACCCGACACCGGCGTCGATCGCGCACTGCGCGTAGAAGCGGTCGGCTTGCTCGGAGCCGACCGGAAGGTAGCTCACGAGCACGTCGGCCCGGGTGTCGCGGAGCACCTGCACGATGTCGGTCTCGGGTCGGTCCGACTCGGTCACCGTCTCGCGGTAGTAGGTGCCGAGACCGTCGAGTGTGTGACCGCGCTCGACCTCCACGCCGAGCGCCGCCACGTCGCTGAATCGGATCGTGTTGTTCGGCTCGGTGAAGATCGCGTCGGCGACGTCGATACCGACCTTGTTCGCGTCGACGTCGAAGGCCGCGACGACCTCGACGTCGCGCACGTGGTAGCCCCCGAGGTCCACGTGCATCAGGCCGGGCACGTCGTCGCTCGGATCGGCGTCGCGGTAGTAGGTCAGTCCCTGAACGAGCGACGACGCGCAGTTGCCCACGCCGACGATCGCGATGCGAACGGTGCTCATGCGGAACGCTCCTTCCTGCTGAGGACCGCTGTGCGGCGGCTCCTCGCCCCGCTTCGCGCGGGATCTCTCGGTGTCGTGTGGGCGCGCTCGTTGTCGATCAGCCCGTCGAGCCAGTCGATGTCGGAGCGGGTGACCGTGCGGCCGTGCTCGATCAGCGCGAGGGTGTAGTCGTCGGCGCCGTCGCGCGACGTGCGCAACGAGTCGTCGATCGCGCCCAGACGCTCGAGCAGGAAGCCACGCCGCCGTTCGAGCAACCTGATGCGGGTCTCGGGCGGCAGGTACCGGAAGAACGCGAGCCGCACCCGGAACCGGGCGTCTTCGGTCGAGCTGTCGTTCGGGGTTTCCTGCAGCAGATCGAGGAAGGCTCGCTCGCCCTGCTCGGTGATGGCGAAGACCGTCTTCTTGCGCCTGCCACCGGTGCCCTCCCCGGGCACGGGGGCGACGAGGCCGTCGCGTTCGAGCCGGCGCAGCGTGGGGTACAGGGAACCGTATGAGACCCGCCAGAAGCCGCCCAGCGAGCCGCCCAGCTCACGCGAGAGCTGGTACCCGTGCATGGGCTGCTGCTTCAGCAGGCCGAGGAT
This sequence comes from uncultured Actinomycetes bacterium, assembly GCA_963790335.1. GTDB lineage: Bacteria > Actinomycetota > UBA4738 > UBA4738 > HRBIN12 > JAOUEA01. Next base: position 540,709 of record CAWBOB010000008.1, read on the forward strand.
CGCGAGCTCGAGCATGTGACGTTCCGTTCCTCCCTGGTCCGTCGGACACCTCCGACGATGATAACGTTCGATATATCGGTTCGATATATCTACCGGCTGTACCCGCCTGCGTCAACTCCGTCGACTCACGTCGGCGAGACGGTCGGCCCAGATGCTCGACCCGGGACCTGTCGCGCGTGAAGATGGACACGTACGCGCATCCGGAGGTGTTCCCCCCGTGCAGCAGACCATCCGCGTCTCGAACGAGGTGACCCAGCAGTTGCGCATGCTCGCCACGGTCACCGGCATCGACGAGGAGGAGCACTTGCGCCTGGCGGTCCGCGGATACCTCGAGACCTCGGGTCGAGACGCCGAGGTGCGTGCCTTCACCGAGCGAGCCCGCGACCGGTTCCGAGCGACCCTGGATCGGCTGGGGGAGCTGTAGACCCGCCGCGGTTCCTGAGCGCCGACGACGTGGTGGGCATCGCCCAGGCCGAGCTGGGCGACGACGTGCTCCCCGATCACCGAGCGCTCGCCGAGGTCGTCGCCGAGCCCGCCCGACGCGAGGGGGCGTCCGACGCGTATCCGGGTCTCGTGCCGAAGGCGGCCGCACTCCTGTTGGCGATGCTGCGGCTGCGGCCGTTCGATCGAGCCAACGCGCGCGTCTCCCTGCTGGCCACGGTCGTCTTCCTCAACCGCAACGGTCTCGACCTGCACGCCGTCGACGACGAGCTGATCGCGGTCGTCGCCGTGGCCGCCACGGGCGAGCTCACCGTGCTCGAGACGGCGGCCGCGCTGGAGCGATTCGTCGTGCGCCTGTGAGGGCGGGCGTCAGGCGCCGGGTCCCGTCCAGCCGGTGACGTAGGGGGGAACCTCGACGCCCTGGCGCAGGAGAGGATCTCCGACCGGCTCTCCCGCCACGGTTCGAAGCGGCAGGATGCCCGCCCACACGTCGAGCGCGAGATCCTCGTCGGGCTCCTCGGGGAACCCCTCGCTGACCTTCGCGCTGCACTCGTCGAGCCCGACCTTGACGAACGTGGTCTGGCGAAGCTCGCCCGCGTGGGGACGCCGCGCGTCGGCGCTTCTGCCCGGCGCCACATGATCCGTGATCGCGTCGAAGATCGTCGTGAGCTCGTCGGTGTCGGAGACCTCCTCGGCCGTGCCGTACACGATCACCGTGCGGTAGTTCATGGAGTGTTCGAACATCGACCGCGCGAACCGGATGCCGTCGACGATCGTGACGGCGATCGCCACGGGCAGCCCGGACTTGATCGCCCGGAGCGTGCTCGACGCCGCGGAGCCGTGCACGTACAGGGCGTCGCCCGCGCGCACGTGGATCGTCGGGATCACGCGCGGGTCGCCGTCGGCGCCCACCCAGGCGAGATGGCAGTAGAGCGCTTCGTCGAGGATCGCGTGCACGCGTTCCCGGTCGTACACGCCCAGTTCCGGAAGCCGGCGAACGCGGGTGCGGGGGGTCGGCGCCTGCGACATGGCCGGATGCTACCTGCCACCACGCGCGTGGGGCGCGCTCGGTGCTATCGTGCCGACATCCGGGTGCACCGAGGCCCGGGTGGCACGGTGATCAGCGAAGTCCGGTGAGAGTCCGGTGCTGTCGCGCAGCTGTGATGCCCCCTAGGGGGACGAGCCAGGTCGCCTGACCCGTGTCGGCGGAATCGTTCTCGCGATGAGGAACGCTCCGTTCGGCTCAGCGCCGAGCGTCTTTTCCTCATCCTCCGGAAGGGAGGATGTGTCATGCGGAAGGGATCTTCTTCCGTGGTCTGTGCGGTCCTGCTGACGTGGGCCCTCACCGGGTGCGGCAGCGACGCGCCACCGAACCCGAGCCCCGAGGGGTCGTCGACGGGGGTGGCGACGTTCCCGGTCACGCTCGAGACCGTCGACGGTCCGGTCACGCTCCCGGAGCGGCCCTCGGCGATCGTGTCGCTCTCGCCGACGGCCACTGAGATGTTGTTCGCGATCGGGGCCGGTGAGCAGGTCGTCGCGGTCGACGACCAATCCGACTTCCCGGCGCAGGCACCCGTGACCGACCTGTCGGGCTTCGAGCCGAACATCGAGGCGATCGCTGCGTACGGACCCGATCTGGTGGTGCTCTCCGACGACATCGGCGGCGTCGTCAAGGGGCTCGAGAAGCTCGACGTGCCGGTGTTGCAGCAGCCCGCCGCCGCCACGATCGAGGACACTTACGCGCAGATGGAGCAGCTCGGCGTCGCGACCGGCCATGCCGGGGAGGCGATCCTCGCGGTGTCGGACATGGCGCGCGAGATAGAGCGCATCCTCAACGAGACGCCCTCCGCGACGGGGGTGAGCGTCTACCACGAGCTGGACGACACCTACTACAGCGTGACCTCGGACACGTTCATCGGTCAGGTCTACTCGATGTTCGGGGTGGACAACATCGCGGACGAAGCCAAGGGCGCCGGCTCCGGCTATCCGCAACTCTCATCGGAGTACATCGTCGACCGCGACCCTGAGCTCATCGTGCTGGCCGACGGCGAGTGCTGCGGTCAGAGCGCCGCGACGGTGGCCGCCCGGCCCGGTTGGCAGGATCTCGCCGCGGTGACCGAGGGCTCGGTGATCGAGATCGACGACGACGTGGCCTCGCGGTGGGGTCCTCGGGTCGTGGAGTTCATGCGAGCGGTGGCCCGCGGGCTGCAGGAGTCGTCGTGATGGCCGCGATCACCGCCGGAACCGGTCGTCGACGCCGGGCGGTCGTCATCGCGGTCGCGGTGGCGGCGCTCGCGGGTGCGGCCTTGGTGGCATTGCTGGTCGGCCCGGTCCGACTGGGCGCCTCCGGGGTGATCGGCGAGCTGTTCGGGTGGCTGCCGTTCGTCGGCGACAGCGGGCTCGACGAGCACCACGCCACGATCCTCTGGCAGCTGCGTGCTCCTCGCGTCGTGCTCGCATGCCTGGTCGGTGCTTGTCTCGCCGTGTCGGGAGCTGCGTACCAGGGCGCGTTCCGCAACCCGTTGGCCGACCCCTACCTGCTGGGGGCTGCGGCCGGCGCCGGCCTCGGTGCCACGATCGCGCTCGTCTCGGGGGCCGCCGGGTCGTCGGCCGGCGGCACCCCGGTGCTCCCCCTGGCATCGTTCGTGGGGGCGCTCGCGGGCGTCGCGGCCGCCTACACGGTCGGCGGGTCGATGGGGGGCCGAACGACGACCGGACTCGTGCTCGCCGGGGTTGCCGTCGCCTCGTTCCTCACGGCGGTGCAGACGTTCGTGCAACAACAGAACTCCGACACCCTGCGCGAGGTCTACACGTGGATCCTCGGCCGGCTCGGCACCGCGGGCTGGGACGACGTCGTGCTGATCCTGCCGTACGCGATCGTGAGCGTCGCCGCGCTCCTGCTCCACGGCCGTCTGCTCGACGTGCTGGGGCTCGGTGACGACGAGGCCGAGAGCCTCGGGCTCCGCCCGGCCCGGGTACGCCTCACCGTGGTCGTGGCCGCGTCGCTCGCGACCGCGGCCGCCGTCTCGGTTGCCGGCCTGATCGGGTTCGTCGGCATCATCGTGCCGCACGCCGTGCGCATGGTCGTCGGGGCGTCGAACCGCTGGATCGTGCCGCTGTCGGCGCTCGCGGGGGCGGCGTTCCTCGTGCTGGCCGATCTCGCCGCCCGAACGGTGGTCGCTCCCGGTGAGCTCCCGATCGGTGTCGTCACCGCCGTCATCGGCGCCCCGTTCTTCGCGGTGCTCCTCCGTCGCGCCGGAGGCCCGGCATGAAGCTCGAGCTCCGCGACGTCACCGTCGAGCTCGAAGGACGCGCGGTGGTTCACGGTGTGTCGCTCGCGCTCGAGGAAGCCGGATGGCTCGGCGTGCTCGGCCCCAACGGCGCCGGCAAGTCGACCCTGCTGCGCGCGATCGCCGGCCTCGTCGGCCACCACGGTCAGATCCTCGTAGGTGGGCATGACACCGCAGCGATGCGACGACGCGAGCTCGCCGCCCATGTCGCCGTCGTGGCCCAGAAGCCGGTCGTGCCCGAGGGTGCCACCGTGGTCGAGTACGTCTCGCTCGGCCGCACCCCCCACGTCTCGTACTTCGGATCGATGGGGCGGCGCGACCGCGAGGTGGTCGCCGACGTGCTCGACGCCCTCGACCTCGGCGGCCTCGCGGCGCGCTCGGTCACGTCGCTCTCGGGGGGCGAGGCGCAGCGCGTCTTCGTCGCGAGGGCGCTCGCGCAGCAGCCGTCCCTCCTGCTGCTCGACGAACCCACCACCTCGCTCGACGTCGGACGGCAGCAGGACGTGCTCGAGCTCGTCGAAGGGCTCCGCCGCGATCGGGGCGTCACGGTGGTGACCGCGCTGCACGACCTCTCGCTCGCGGGGCAATTCGCGGAGCGGCTGTTGCTCCTGCACGAGGGGAACCAGGTGGCCGAGGGTGCATCGAGCGAGGTTCTGACCGAGCAGGTGGTCGGTGAGTTCTTCGGTGCCTCGGTCCGCCTCGTGCCGGTCGATGGATGGGGCCACGTGCTGGTGCCGGTTCGACGAGGAGCCGGCGAGCCACGGGGGACCGGCGTCGGCCGGCCGGAGGCGGAGCGGCTGTGACCGTCGAGCCCCCCACGTCGGCACCCGAGACCGCCTCGCTCGGCCACGCCCGATCGCTCGTGCTGGTACACACCGGTGACGGCAAGGGCAAGAGCACCGCAGCGATGGGGGTGGCGTTGCGGGCGCGGGCCCGCGGGTGGCGCGTGCTCGTGGTGCAGTTCGTGAAGTCGGGCGACTGGCGGGCGGGGGAGCAGGAGATGCTCGAGCGCCTCGGCGCCGACTGGCTCGCGGTCGGTGATGGCTTCAGCTGGGACTCCGCAGATCTGGAGGCGAGCGCCGGACTCGCACGGCAGGCATGGGCTGCAGCCCAGGCGGCGCTCGCCGGGGGTACCCACGAGCTCGTGGTGCTCGACGAGGTCACGTACCCCATGACATGGGGGTGGATCGACACCGACGATGTGGTGGCCGCGATCGCGGGGCGCGACGAACGCGTGAGCGTCGTCGCCACCGGGCGCGACGCCCCGCCGGCGCTCGTCGAGATCGCCGACACCGTCACGGAGATGCGCAACGTGAAGCACGCGTTCGAGACCGGCCTGCTCGCCAAGCGAGGCATCGACTACTGATGCGCGTCCCATCCATGCCGGGGGAGCGACCGAACGCGCTCACGCTGCTCACCGGCCCGGTCGCGAGCGGCAAGTCGACCCTCGCGGCGGGGCTCGCGTCGGCCTCGGGTGGTCCGGTCGAGGTGATCGTGACGGCCGAGGCCCGCGACGAGGAGATGCGAGCCCGCATCGAGCGGCATCGGGCCGAGCGCCCGGACGCGTGGCGGGTCGTCGAAGACCCGCTCGACCTCGCGGGCGCTCTGGACCGCGCCCGGGCGGACGCATTCGTCATCGTCGATTGCCTGACGCTGTGGACCTCGAATCTCATGGGTAGGGGCGAGACGGGCGAACGCGTGGTCGAGCTCGCCGATGCGGCGGCCGCGACTCGCGGTTGCGCGGCCGATGCCGACGGTCGTCGTGACCAACGAGGTGGGGTGGGGCATCGTGCCGGTGAACGATCTGGCGCGCGCGTATCGCGACGTGCTCGGCCGGGTGAACGCAGCCTTCGCCGACCGGGCTGCGCAGGCCATGCTGGTGGTCGCCGGGCGCATCGTGCCCCTGGAGATCCCCGATCTCGCGGCCATGATCTCGGAACCCTCGGCATGAACGCCCTCGAGGCGATGCTCGACGGTCTTCCCGCACCCGACGTGGACTCGATGACCGCTGTGAGGGCGCGTGCCGCGTCGGTGCTCCGCCCGGCGGGTGCGCTGGCTCGGCTCGACGCCGTCGCGGTCTGGCTCGCCGGTTGGCAGCGCACCACCCGTCCATCGGCCGAGCGGGTGTCGACGGTCGTGTTCGCGGCCGACCACGGCGTGGCCCACGCCGGCGTGAGCGCGTATCCGGTGGAGGTCACGAAGTCCATGCTCGGTGCGCTCGATGCCGGGGTCGCGACCGCAGCGGTCATGTCGAGGTCGCTCGGTGCCCGGCTCCGCACGATCGACGTCGGCGTGGGCGAGCCGAGCGGCGACATCAGGGTCGAAGCGGCCCTGACCCCCGATCGGTTCGACCGCTGCGTCGAGGCCGGGCGTGCAGCGGCCACGCGAGCGGCCGACGAGGGCACGGACCTGCTGGTGCTGGGCGAGATGGGCATCGGCAACACCACGGCCGCAGCGGCCGTCTGCGCAGCCGTCCTCGGTGGCGATGGCTCCCACTGGACCGGACGCGGCTCGGGCGTCGACGACGCCGGGCTCGCGCGCAAGGTCGAGGCCGTCACGCTGGCGAGCGACAGGGCCCGGGCCCTTGCGCCGCTCGACGCGTTGCGTCACGTCGGGGGCGCCGAGCTCGTGGCCATCGCGGCGGCGGTCGTCGAGGCGCGCCGCCGATCGTTGCCCGTGGTGCTCGACGGCTTCGTGGTCGGCGCCGCCGTCGCGCCGCTGCACGCCGCCCTGCCGGGTGTGCTCGACCACTGCCTCGCCGCGCATCGATCGGCCGAGCCCGGCCACGGCGAGCTGCTCGACCGGCTCGGTCTCGAGCCCCTGGTCGATCTGGGCCTGCGCCTGGGGGAAGCGAGCGGCGCCCTGGTCGCCGTACCGATCGTGCGTCTCGCGGCCGCATCGGTGACCGAGGTCGCGACGTTCGAGGAGTGGGGACTCGCGTGATCGCCGGGCGCACCGTGCGGCCGTCGGAATGGGCGCGGCTGCTCGGCGTCGCGACCCAGTTCCTCACGCGCGTGCCGGTGCGGGTCAGGTTCGAGCCCGGTGATCTCCAGCGGGCCGCTGGGGCGTTCCCTCTGATCGGCGTGCTCGTCGCCGCGGTCGGGATCGTCGTGCGCTGGGGATTGCAGGCCCACCTGGGCGCACTCCTCGCCACGCTCGCGGCGCTGACCGCGATGGTGCTCGTGACCGGGGCATTCCACGAAGATGGCCTGGCCGACGCGGCGGACGGTCTGTGGGGCGGCCGCACGCCCGACGAGCGTCTGCGCATCATGCGCGACAGCCGCCTCGGCACGTACGGCACGCTCGCCCTCGTGCTGCTGTTCTCCACGAAGCTCGCTGCGCTGGCGCCGATGGATCTCACGGGGTTCGCCTCGACGATCGTACCGGCGATGGTGCTCGGCCGAGCGTCGTCGCTCGTCATGATGCGCGTGCTCGAGCCGGCTCCCGACAGCCTGGCCGCGCTCGCGGGGCCGCCTTCGCCGATGGGATGGGTCGTCGCGGGCATCACGTGCGCGATCTCGCTCGTCGGGTTCGGAGCGCGGGCCTGGCTCCCGGTCGTCGCGAGCACGGGCACGACGGTGGGCGCCATCGCGATCGTGCGCAGGAAGGTCGGCGGCATCAACGGCGATCAGCTGGGCGCTGCGAACCAGCTCGTCGAGGTCGCGGTGCTCGTGAGCGGCGTGGTCGTGTTCACGGCTCCCTGAGCGGCGCGGGCCGCTCCGCTACGGCCCCATCCGTGGTTCGCCGCCGCCAGCTTCCCCTTGCAGGAACCGCTCGATCTCCGAGGCGAGCTCGTCGCCCGAGGGCACGTGTTCCTCTCCGGCGATCGACTCGAGGCGCTCGAGGTACTGACGGGCATCGTCGTCGCCACCCACGGCCGCGTCGAGCCGTTGACGCTGGGCGAGCGCCTCGTCGGGAAGCTCGCCAAGGGGCAGATCCACACCCAGGTGTCGCCCCACCTGCTCGAGCAGTGCGATCGTGGCGGCCGCGAACGGTCCTCCCACGTAGTGCGGCACCTGCGCGTAGAACCCGACGGTCGGGATGCCGGCGCCGGCGACGGCCATCTCGATCACCGAGAGGCACGCCGCGGGCACGCGCAAGAGCCCCTGAGGTCCCTGTTCCACGTCGTCGTGCAGCAAGCCGGCTTGCGAGGCGGTGCCGAACACGTGCACCGGGCGCGTGTGCGGCATCGCGGCCGGGATCGCCCCGAGGCTCACCCATTGCACGACGCCGAGGCGCACCGCCGTCTCCATCACCTGTTCCGCGAGCTCCTTCCACCGGAAGTCGGGCTCGGGCCCGTGCAGGGTCAGCAGGTCGCGCCCCTCGTGCTCCCGGCGCACGATCGAGACCTTCGGCCAGTCGAGCTCCGACAGGGTGCCATCGACGACGTCGAGCACCGGGCGCCTGGACCGATAGTCGAACAAGGCGTCGGAGTCCCCGGTCGCGACCTCGTCGGCCTCGTCGGCCAGCAGTGCCGCGGCGCTCGACGAGGCGCCGGCCGCGTCGATCCACCCGTCGAAGGCACCGATGAGCACGGGCGCGCGCAGCGTCGGCAGGTCGTCGTGCAGCCGCAACACGCTCATGCGCCAAGGATAGTGCGGCTCAGCCCCAGTACAGGAAGCGAGGGTCGGCAGCCTCGAATCGTACGAAGACGTTCCCGTCCTCGAGCCCGAACGCCCGCACCACCGATGTGCCCACCGCCTCGAGCAACGCCGGCACCTGCTCATCAGGCCGGTTCGCCAGGACTCGTACGATCGCCGGGTGCGTCTCGCGCGGCTGGGACGCCGGGGCATCGGGGCCCTCCGCGAAGTGGCCGGGCGCGATCGGCCGGTAGATCGCCCACGTTCCTTCGGGCTCCTCACCGAGGAAGCCGGCCACCTCGGTGGTCACGAGCGCGAGCGCCGTGGCGATGTCGAGTTCCGCGGTCGACGGGAGCGACTCGATCTCGATCACCGGCATGCCTCGCGCACCGCCCCTCCCGGCCGTCGCCCGCGACGCGACAACCGTATCGCCCCGGCGGGGGTGACGGGATAGGGTTGGCGCCCATGACGGCATCCCTTCCGCCAGGGCCCTACGGCGCATCGGGAGCGTTGAGCTTCGACGACGCCTACATCGGCGTGCCGACCTGGGACATCGGGCGGCCTCAGCATGAGGTGCTCACGCTCGCCGACGCAGGCTCGTTCCGCTCCCCGGTCATCGACCTCGGGTGTGGCACGGGCGAGAACGCGCTCGCGCTGGCCGAGCGTGGTCACGACGTGGTCGGCGTCGACGCCTCACCCCGAGCGATCGGCAAGGCGATGGACAAGGCTCGTGTCCGGGGTCTCGACGGGGCCGTCTTCCTCGTCGCCGACGTCTTCGACGTGGCGGGCCTCGGGCGCAGGTTCGGGTCGGCGCTCGACTGTGGACTCTTCCATGTGCTCGACGATCACGAGCGGGCCGTCTACGCCGCGACCGTGCACGCCGCGCTCGAGCCCGGTGGCGTGCTCCACATGCTCTGCTTCAGTGACGACGAACCGCCTGGATGGGGGCCGCGGCGCGTCACCGAGGGCGAGCTTCGGGCCACGTTCACGGTGGGGTGGCGGGTGCGGGAGATCACCCCCGCCGCGTTCGAGACCAACCTCGACGCGGCGCGCGCCCTGGCGTGGCGAGCCGTCTTCGAGCGTGACGCGCACGAGACGAGGCGCGCTCACTCCCCCGAGGGGATCGACGCCGCACCGGCTGTGCCGATGCGCCGGAACCCGATGCGCTCGTAGACCCGAGCGACGTCGTCGTCGTCGGCAGACAGGAACACGGTGGTCACGCCCCGCTCGAGGGCGTCGGCGACGAGCGCACTGGTCACCGCGGCGCCGAGACCCCGGCGCCGGTACGAGGGAAGCGTCGCCACCCCGACGATCTCGCTGGTCGCCTCGAGCGGCTGATGCGCTCCCACTGCCGCCATGACGCCCGAGACGTCGGCTGCTGCCGCGATCGTGAGCCCGGTGAGCATGCGACCACGTTGGAACGCGATCGTGTCCCTGTTCGCTCGTGCGGCCGCCCGTGTGGCCTCGGCGGCGCCTTCTGGCCCCACGGCGGTTCCACGTGAGGCGAATCCGACCTCGGCAACGGCGCCGAGGCCCGCGAGATCGTCGTCGGCGTCCACGATCCGCACGGCGGCGCCGGGGGGAGGTGCGGCCGGTGCGAACGCCCCGACGGACAGGGCCATGAGGGGGTGCCGCACGACGCGCATGCCGTCGCCGGATGCGGCGGGGGCGACCTCGGGCGCGAGCTCGTCGATCCACTCGAGTGCTTCGGGTTGGGCGAGCGATCGCTGACGCCGGCGGACCGCCCGCACGGCCTCGACGTCGATGCTCGCTCCGCCGGGTGAGGGCCGGGCGTAGTAGCGCCAGCCGTGCCCCTCGTTGAGGAACAGCGTGAACGGTCCGACCGTCTCGGCCTGGGCGCCGGTCCTCGGCGCGGCGTCGAGGTAGGCGTCGATGCGTCGGAGCAGGTCGTCGTCGGGCACGTGGGCGACCATATGGCCGCGCAGACTACCGTGCCCTGCTCGACGCACACGCGGGGTTCGGTCGCGATGGCTCGCCCTTCGACCTAGGCCGAAGGTCGCGATGTTGCCTGCTGCGCACGGGAAGGGGCTGTTCTTCAGCCCTCCCCCACGTGTAGCGTACGCCTGGAACACCGTCCCGCGGCGAACCGTGGTCGCGCATCGGTGCAACCGGAGATAGAGAGGCTTCCCATGACCCGTTACCTCTGTGCCCACCCCGGCCACGAGCGCAAGGGACGCGCCCACGCGGTCGACGTCACCGCTCAGGTCCGGCTCGAGCGTGAGTTCCTGCCGCGGGAGTCGTCCTACCTCGCGTCGACCGACGATGTCATCGAGCGCGTGATGCGGGTTGGCACCGACGATCCGCTCGAGCGTGTAGCGCAGGTCCGGCGCATCCTGTCGGGCACGACCGCGCCCATCGACGCTCCCGTCGTGCTCGAGGCTCGTTCGGGAACCGAGCCCGGAGGGCGGGTGCCGGGCCTGTACGAGCTGGACGAGCTCCGGCGCGCCGACCCGTCGATCGCGACCCTCCTCGACCGGCGGCTCGACGCCTCCCCCGGCGTAGACGATGTCATCGTGCTGACCGACGCCGAGCCCGGACCCGCCGTGGCGGAGACGGCGACCGCGACCGAGACCATGACCTCCACCCAGCTCGACCAGGTGCAGCGAGCGAGCCTGCTGCCGCAGGGGGTCTTCCCGGTGATGGAACTCTCGACCCGTATCGCGGAGGCCGCCCCCGACCGGGACTCGATCATCGACGCGATCCGCACGACACCGGTGATGGTTCCCGCGCTCGCCGAGCGCACGGGGCCGTGGCGCGTGGTGGTCGAGTGCCCCACGCCCGTCGGTGACCCACCGGTGCAGCACCGGGTCGTGTTCACCGGCCTCGGCCACGATGAGCCCGCCGACGTGCTCGGCACCCCGGCCGTCGGATGGGACCTCGCCCTCGAGGACGCGGCGATCGTCGATCTCGCTCCGCCCACGCCGAGTCTGCGTGCGGAGCGACGCCTGCGGTTCACGCTCGTTGCCGAGATGGTGATCGCCGCTGGGCTCGCAGGCCTCGCATGGGCGTCGGGCGCGCTCGCGCACGCGGTGCGCGAGACGCCGGGCTGGCTCGGCTTCGCCGTGACCATGGCGATCGCCGCGATGGCGGTCGGCCTCATCAGCCTGTTCGGCCGCAGCGACGCGGAGGGCAACGCCAACGACACGTTCGTGCTGCGTCGGCACTACGCGAGCCGCATGCAGCTCTTCTCGGTGTCGGCCATGATCTCGGCGGGGATCTTCACCGTCGCGCTCGCCTCGGCGATCGTCCCACCCATCCTCGACGCCGATACCCCGGTCCCCGCCCCGACGGTCACGTTCGCGGCGGGAACGCGCGTCGTGACCGCGACCGTGCAGCTCGACGCGAGCGACGTGGCGACCGACGACCTGGTCACGGTCGAGATGCGTCAGTACTCGGCCGAGGGTGCACCGGGCGTGCTGATCGGCCGTGTCACCGCGAGCGGTGACTCCGCCGGACGGGTGCCGGTCAGTGAGACGGTCGCGCTCGATCGCGGGGCGCGATACATGAGCGTCCTGGTCGCCGTGGATGACCGATCGATCGGCTCCTGCTCGCCGTTGGGTGGTTCCGGTGCCGGCTGCACGATCCTGTCGGTTCCGCCACTCGGAGCGGGCGTGGTGCGATTCGTGCCGGCCGAATCCACCGACGTGCTCCTCGCGGAGACCGTGCCGACCCCGAGCCCGACCATCGCTCCGAGCCCGACCATCGCTCCTGGGTCCTCGATCTCGCCGTCGATCTCGCCGACGACCACGATCCCGTAACGACCTCCCTCGTCTCCGGGGTCAGCCGTTCGGCGTAGAACATCTCGGCCGTGTTCCCGATGCGCCCCGCCGGGTCCTGATGCGAAGGTCGGCCCATGCGGCGCGAGGGGAGGGGGGCGGTGGTCGACCTGGCGCTGGACCTCGTCGCGCTCGACGGGTCCACGCACACCGGAGAGGTCGTCCACCGGCTTCCCACGGGAAGGGGATGGCGCTTCGAGCCCGACTGGGATGGGCTCAACGTGATCGCCCGGTTCGGTTCGGCGACGCGTGCCGATCGCCTCATCTCCGATCGAGGCCGCAGCTTCGACCGCTTCTTCCCCGAGCTAGTGCAGGCGATTCGGGTGATGTCCGTCGGCGAGGTGGTCGTGCGAGGGTCGCTCATCGTGGTCGGTCACTCGGGCATCGATCACGAGGTGGTGCGCAGGCGGCTGCATCCCTCCCAGAGCCGGGTCGCGTCCCTGGCGGAGGCCACGCCGGCCACCCTCGTGCTCACCGACGCGGTGCAGCGCGGGGGGATGGACCTCCAGGCGTCGACCATCGACGAGCGGCGCCGCATGCTCGAGCGCTTCGCATCCGAAGCCTCGATCGAGATGGCTCCTTCGCGTCTGCGTCGCACGCCGCAAGACCGCGCCTTACTGGTGTCGCCGCAGACCTTCGACCGCCGGGTGGCGCACGCGTGGCTCCTCGACCGTGACGACACAGGACGCGAGGGCGTGATCGCCCGTCACGCCGACGGTCGGCGCTGGGTTCGTGTGCGCCGGCTCCGGACCGCCTCGTGCGTCGTGACGGGATTCCGTCGTACCGGCTCGGGGGAGGTCGGTGCGGTGCGTCTGGGCATGTACGACGATGGCGAGCTCGTCGACGTGGGCAGGACCGTCGCCCTCCGACGGGCGCCCGCGCGCAGGCACATGGCGGGGGTGCTGAAGACGGTCGACCCCGTGGCGGTGACCTTGTCACCCCTGCGGTCGACGTGGGTCGGGGTGCCGCCGGCGCTCGCGTGTGAGGTTCGATTCGAGCGGGTGCAGGGCGGGCGGTTCCGACAGGCCGCGACCTTCGTGCGGTGGCTGCCAGAGCTCGATCCTCGCTCCTGTACGACGCAACAACTGAGCCGCTGACATCGCACGGACCCCCCGCAGCGCGCCCGTGCGCCGCGAGGCTCAGGTGAGGGGGCCGACGTTCCGATGATAGGCACATCGTGTCGCACGACGGTCCGACCTCGCTCGATCTCGACCTCGAGTTCAGGCGCTTGTTCCATGCGTCGCCCGAGGCGTTGTTCGTCGTGCGCGGCGGGCGCATCGAGAGCGTCAACGCCCGACTCGTCACGCTGCTCGGCTCCGATCCGACCGATGCCGCTGTCGACGATCTGATCCCGGAGTGGCGTGAGGACCCCGACCGGGCGGTGCCGTACGAGGCCTCGCTCCTGTGCCACGAGGGTGATCCGTTGCCGGTCGAGATCCGTGTCGGTCCTCTCGACGACGAGGGCGCGGTCGTCTCGGTGCGAGACGCCCGCGAGCTGATCGCAGGGCGCGAGGCGTCGATCGCCTTGGTGGAGGCGGAAGCCCGCTACCGCAGTCTCGTGGAACAGATCCCGGCGGTCGTCTACGCCGACGACGGGAAGGTCACGAGCTACGTGAATCCGCAGATCGAGTCGATCCTCGGCGTCACGCCCGAGGCGTACCGGGCCGATCCCGATATGTGGCTCCGCATGGTGCATCCGGACGATCGCAGCCGCGTCGAGGCTCAGAGCATCGCGTTCATCGCCGGCGGCGGAGCCGACCTCGATGACTACCGCATGGTGCGACCCGACGGACGCGTGGTCTGGGTGCGAGACCGCGCGTACGCCCACCGCGACGCCGACGGCAGGGCGGTGTTCGAGCACGGCATCCTGTTCGACGTCACCGAGCTCAAGGAGGCCGAGGCCCGGGTCGCGCACATGGCCTACCACGACAGCCTCACCTCGCTGGGCAACCGGCAGCTGTTCGAGCAGACGCTCATGCTGGCGGTCGAGCGAGCCAAGCGCGACGACAAGGCGGTCGCGGTGGTCTTCCTCGATCTCGACAACTTCAAGCTCGTGAACGACTCGCTCGGTCACCACGCCGGTGATCTGCTGCTGAGCGAGCTCGCCGAACGTCTGCGCACCTGCACCCGCGAGACCGACCTCGTCGCCCGCCAAGGCGGCGACGAGTTCCTCATGCTGCTCGCGGATCTCGAGATGACGGAGGTGGAAGCGTCGGCAACCCGGGTCGCGGATCGGGTCGTCGAGGCGCTTGCCCAGCCCTTCGAACTGCACGGAACCGAGTTCCATGCCGCAGGATCGATCGGCATCAGCGTCTATCCGCGTGATGCGCTCGATGCCGAGACGCTGCTGAAGAACGCCGACATAGCGATGTATCGCACGAAGCGAACGGAACCGGGAGGCCACACGTTCTTCGCCACGGAGCGTGACGACGCGGCCCACAGACTGTCGTTCGAACAGCGTCTGCGGCATGCCGTCGAGGAGCAGAGCTGGGTGCTGCACTACCAGCCCGTGATCGACCTCGCCGACCGGCGCATGGTGGGAGCCGAGGCGCTGATCCGCTGGAACGACTCCCACGGCATCGTGCCGCCGGGCGAGTTCATCCCCGTCGCCGAGGAGCTCGGTTTGATCGAGGCGATCGGCGACTGGGTGATCGATCGCATCGCAGAGCAGCAGCGGGCCTGGAGGCAGGCGGGGCTCGACCTCGAGCTGTCGTTCAACCTCTCCCCTCGGCAGCTGTGGACACCGCGGCTCGCGGAACGCGTCATCGAGAAGCTCCGCGATGCCGGCGTCGATCCGTCGACGGTGCAGGCCGAGATCACCGAATCGACCGCCATGGTCGACCCCGATCGCACGCAGCGCACGCTTCGCGAGCTGCATGCCTGGGGACTGCGTTTGGCGCTCGACGACTTCGGCACCGGCTATTCCTCGCTCTCACGGCTGAAGCACATGCCCGTCGACGTCCTCAAGATAGACCGGGAGTTCATCCGCAACGTGGACAAGGACGTCCGTCTCGCCGGCATGGTCCGGGCGATGATCCAGGTCGCGCAGTCGCTCGACATGGTGCCGCTCGCCGAGGGGGTGGAGACCGAGGCTGAATACGTCTTCCTGCGTTCGAACGGCTGTCGCCTCGCGCAGGGGTTCTGGTTCGCCTACCCGGTGCCTGCGGACGAGCTCGAGGCTTTCAGCGACAAGCCGCTGCCCCTCGGCAGCTGAAAAGGACGTCTACCACCCGTCCCGATGCACCACGTCGTCGAAGGCCCGACGGTTCGGGCGATCGATCGGTGCCAGCTCGTGCCCCGACGGCCGGCCCAGGGAGATGAGCCACATGCACTCTCGATCCTCGGGCACACCCAGCAGGTCACGCGCGAGCGCCTGGTCCTCGATGGCGGCATGGCAGCTCCCGATGCCGAGATCCGCCGCCGCAAGCATGATGCTCATCGACGCCTGACCGAGGTCGAACTGGAAGGTCTCGCGCTCGTCGGTCTCGCGTGAGGCAGGTGCGACCAACGCGATCGTCGCCGCCGAGCGCGCGACGTGTTCCGCGAAGCGCCAGACCGTCGACAGCTCGACGAGGGTGTCGCGTTCGGTGACCAGCACGAAGTCCCACGCCTGCTGGTTCATCGACGAGGGCGTGCGGCGGGCCGCCTCGAGGATGCGATCGAACTCGTACGGCTGGATCGGCGCATCGGCGAACGCTCGCACGTTGCGCCGCGACCTGATGGCGTCCCACGTCTCCACGACGACAGGTTCGCACGACATCGACGATCTCGCTCGTCGCGACAGAACACCCTGGATCGCACGCGTCATCCCGGGGGATGACGCCGTGAGCGCATCGGGCGGACTACCGTTCGGGTCATGCGCGAGGCGACTTTCTCGGAGCGGGTGCGGCGCGTCGATCCATTCCTCTGGGACGTCGTCGTCGCTGTCGCGGTGTTGGCCGTCTCGATCGGTGGGGCGATCCTCGGTCGGCCCGCTCCGGACGGTGCCGGCCGCACGGTCGCCGTCTCCGGACCGCCCGGTGTCGAGGTGTACCTGCTGCTCGTGCTCGGCTGCGCGCCACTCGTGTTCAGGCGGCGCCGACCGGATCTGGTGCTCGCGCTCGTCGGCGCCGCCTCCGCCGTCCTGGCGTTCCGAGCCGGCGGGTCAGACCTCGCCGTGGCCCTCGTGGTGGCGTCGTTCACCGCCGCGGGCCATTCGGATCGAGCGGAGTTCCAGCGGCGGATCCTGCCGGTCGCGCTGATGGCCGCGGTGGTCACCTTCTCGCTCGGCTACCCGCGCACGAATTGGGTCGAGGTGCTGATCAGCACCACCTTCGCCGTGGGGCTGCCCATGATCTTCGGTCGCGTCGGATTCAACCGCCGGCGACGGATCGCCATCGATCGTGAACGCGCGGCGCATGATGCGGTGACCGCCGAGCGCGCTCGCATCGCGCGAGAGCTCCACGATGTGGTCGCGCATGCGATCAGCGTGATGGTGGTGCAGGCCGGTGCAGCCCGCTCGGTCGTCGACCGAGACGCCGCAGCAGCGAAGGCGGCGATCGCTCGCGTCGAGGAAACGGGCAGGGCAGGCATGACCGAGATGCGCCGTCTCATCGGCATCCTGAAGGCGCAGGATGCGAGCGCCGAGCTGACCCCCGCACCCGGGCTCGGGGCGCTCGACGCCCTGCTCGGCACGATCCGCAACGCCGGGGTTCCGGTCGAGACCGTCACGCGGGGTGAGCCGAGGGCGATGTCGCCGAGCGTCGACCTCACCGCCTATCGCATCGTGCAGGAGGCTCTGACGAACGTGGTCAAGCACGCCGGGTCCGCGAGCGCCGTGGTCGAGCTGCGCTGGAGCGATGAGGCGCTCGAGCTCCGGGTGGCCGATGACGGACGAGGACCGATGCCTGCAGCCGCAGCGACGCCTGGAGCTCCGGTGGGTCATGGCCTGATCGGCATGCGAGAGCGGCTCGCCGTCTTCGGTGGATCGCTGGAAACCGGACCGAGGGCCGGCGGTGGATTCGTCGTGCGGGCGCGCCTTCCGCTCGACGGAGTGACGGCATCATGAGCCGGTCGCGCGAGGGTCTCATCGCGGTGCTGATCGCCGACGACCAGGCACTCATGCGCAGCGGGTTCCGCATGATCCTCGACGCCGAACCCGACATCGAGGTCGTAGGTGAAGGGATCGACGGCGCCGACGCCGTGCGGGGGTTCGAGCGCCTCCATCCCGACGTGGTCGTCATGGACGTCCGCATGCCGACGATGGACGGCATCGAGGCAACCCGGCGCATCACCGAGCTCGATCCTGGTGCGAAGATCCTCATGCTCACCACGTTCGATCTGGACGAGTACGTCTACGAGGCCCTGCGAGCGGGAGCGAGTGGGTTCCTCCTGAAGGATCGCCCTCCCGAGGAGCTCATCGAGGCGGTTCGTGTGATCGCGGGCGGTGACGCGCTGCTCGCGCCCACCGTGACGCGTCGTCTCATCGAAGCGTTCGCCAGCCGGCCGGAGGCGGTCGTGCCGCCCGCGGCCTTGGACGAGCTCACGGACCGCGAGCGTCAAGTGCTGGTGCTCATGGCGCGCGGACGCTCCAACGCCGAGATCGCGCACGAGCTGTTCGTGGCGGAAACCACCGTGAAGACCCACGTCGGGCGCGTGCTGCACAAGTTGGGTTTGCGGGACCGGGCGCAGGCGGTGGTGCTCGCCTACGAATCGGGCCTGGTGCAGCCGGGAGCCTGACCGCCGCCTTCCGATCGGTTCCGAGTCCTCCCCGAGGATGACCGAAGAACGGTACCTGCGGACGACGGCGCCGCCACCGTGCCTCCCTAGCGTGGTCATCGATCGATGACGACGAGAAGGAGGAAGACCATGGCGACGAGATCGATGGACGAGCCGGGCTCGCCGGCGATCGTGGCGAGACACCTTACGAAGCGGTTCGGCTCGGTCACCGCGGTCGAGGATCTGAGCTTCGAGGTACACCCCGGGCGCGTGACCGGCTTCCTCGGGCCGAACGGCGCCGGCAAGAGCACCACCATGCGCATGCTGCTCGCGCTGGTGCGTCCGACATCGGGGTCGGCAACGGTGATGGGTATGCCGTACGCGAGCCTCGACCGGCCGAGCTCGGTGGTCGGCGGTCTGCTCGAGGTGCAGAGCTTCAACCCGCTCCGCACCGGCAGGAACCACCTACGGGTGCTCACCGCCGCAGCGGGGTTGTCTGACTCGAGGGTCCGCGACGTGCTCGATGAGGTCGGGTTGAGCGACGCGGCCGATCGCAAGGCAGGGAGCTACTCGCTCGGCATGCGGCAGCGTCTCGGCCTGGCGGGCACGCTGCTCGGCGACCCTCAGGTCCTGATCCTCGACGAGCCCGCGAACGGCCTCGACCCTTCGGGCATCAGATGGCTGCGAAGGTTCCTCCGGCGGTTCGCCGATGACGGCAACGCGGTGCTGATCTCGAGCCACCTGCTCTCGGAGATGGCGCTGATGGCCGACGAGGTCATCGTGATCGACCACGGCCGTCTCGTTCGCCAGGGCACGGTCGAGGCGATGACCGGCGCGAGCACAGCGCTCCGCGTCTCTTCGGTCGAGCACGAAGCGCTCGGCCGTGCCCTGATCGCAGCCGGGCTCGAGACCCGCGTCGACGACCATCGCTACATCGTCACCGGCGTCTCCGCCGAGCGCGTCGGCGAGATCGCGCTGCGCGCCGGCGTCGTGCTCGACGAGCTCACCACGCAGCCTTCGACCCTGGAGGATGCGTTCCTCGAGATGACGGAAGGAGTGCAACGATGAAGGCGCAGATGAGGTCCGAGTTCAGGAAGCTCTGGACCACCCGGAGCGCGTGGGGTCTGTTGGCCGGGCTGCTGGCGCTCACCGGACTCGCGACGTGGGGCATCCTCGCGGGCATCGAGACCGGAAGCGTGGTCGCCTTGACCAGCCTACCGGTGTTCATGGAGCTGATGGTGATCGTGCCGGTGTTCGTTGTCGTGCTCGGCATCCGCTCCTACACCGACGAGGGTCGGCACGGCTCGATCGTTCCCACGCTGCTGGCGACCCCCGATCGGCGCCGCGTGATCTTCGCGAAGCTTGCGGTGATCGGCGGGGCCGCTGCAGGCTTCGCACTGGCCGCGACGGTCCTCGCAGCGGGCATCTCGGCGGCGTGGTTCGCTGCCGCGGGCTCCATCACCCTCACCGTCGACGCGGCAGCCCTCGCCATCCTCGCAGCGAAGGCGGTCGCCATCGGACTGGCATGGGCTGCGGTCGGTCTCGGTGTGGGACTCGTGGTCTCGCATCAGGTTGCGGCGATCGTCGGGGCCATGATGTGGCTCTTGGTGGGGGAGGGTCTGGTCGGGATCGTCGCGCCGAACATCGCGAGATACCTGCCGGGCCAGGCAACGAGCGCGCTGCTGGAGATGTCGGCCGGCGATGCGGTGCTCGTTGCGCCGATGATCGGAGGAGGCCTGCTCGCCCTGTGGGCCACCTTCTCGCTCGCAGCGGGGACAAGGGCGCTGGTCAAGCGCGACATCGCGTGACAACGGCCGCGGGCGGCCGGAGGTGACAGCGTGGGCCCGGGTGCGGGCTCACGCTGTCGGTTCCGTCCGTGAGCCTTGGGATCCGGTCTCGGAGATGCTCAGGGCCGCACGATGCGGAAGATCTCGCTCGTCGCCACGCACCGGTAATCGTCGTCGATGCAGAGCGAGACCGCGTACCGCCCGGCGCGCAGGGGCCAGATGCCCTCGGATCCTCTCGTGAAGCGTGCGGCGCCCGAGATGCGGGCGTCGACGTACCGCCACTGCCGCAACGGGCAGACACTAGGATCGAAGCAGTTGCGGTTCAGGCTGAGCCAGTCGTACCGGTTGCCCGGCCCGCCGGTCCACGACACCCGGATCGGCTCCCCACGCTCGTATCGGCGGGCCGACGTCGTGATCGTCGCCGGTGCTCTGCGCTCGACCAGCGCCACGCTCGACGTCGCCACCACGCTCGGCCCGTCGACGAGGGCCACCGTGTACTCGCCGGCATCGAGGCCGTCGGTGTCGATGGGCACCGTGTCGTCCACCGCGCCGTCGTCGACCGCGGCCGACGACGCGGGTGCATCGACGGCCGGGTCGTCGCCCGACCGCCAGAGTCCGATGGTGCGGCCGACCGCGGCTGGATGGTGGAACGCGGCGTCGACCGGCCGCCCGATGAACACGCGCTCGTCGAGGGGAGCGGCCCACGGATCGGGTGTCACCGGGGTGACATCGACCGTCGACACCACGGCGCGGTGGTCGGTCGGCCATGGACGGCTGCCGATATCGGTGTACGGACCGCCCTCGCCGACGACCTCGCTCGCGACGATGCCGATCGGGCCGGCCGTGTACACGTAGTCGATGCGGTCCCACGTGTCCCACTTGCCGCATGCCGGGAAGAGGTCGACGCAGTAGGTGAACCCCGGGTCGGTGATCGGATCGGGATGGGCTTCCCGGTACGTGTCGGAGAATCCTGCCGCCTCCATCTCGACGGTAACCGGCCACGCCACGACGTAGCGCTCGCCGGGCGGATCGAGCGTCTCGGGCTGCCAGCCGAGCGCGTCGACGGCCGCCTGGGTCCAATCGAGATGCGACGGGGTGTTGAGATCTCCGACGAAGAACGTGGGCACACCGGCCGCCACGGGGCCCGCCACCGCGTCGAGGTGCGGCTGCAGCCAGGCGAGCTTGCGCTGCTCGCGGGAGAGCACCTCCGCCTCGTCCTCCCCTTGCAACATCGCGTACATGCCGCTCGGCCACCACGGCGTGTGCGTCTGGGCGATCGCGGCGACCGAGCCGTTTCCCAGCAGCAGGTACGCCCATGCTCCTTCCGGGATGCGCCCACCGACAGGTCCCGACACGCGGCTGCCACCTGGGTGCACGATGGGGAAGCGGCTCACCAGGTGCAGGCGGGGGGAGGCGTACCACCCGAGCATGCGGGCGATCTTCCGGGTCTTGCCGAAGGCCTCCTGCAGGCCGACGACATCCGCGTCGGCCCTGACGATCGCCTCGACCACAGCATCGAGCGTGGAGTAGGACGCGCCGTATTGGATGTTGAACGACATCACCTTGATGCGGACCGCCGGCGCGCCCGCGATCGCGGACGTCGAAGGAAGGGTGAGCGCGAGCGTCACCGCGCTGAAGGCAAGGACCGAAGCGATCGATGAACGCCGCATCCGGCGCGACGCTAGTGAGTGCTGCATCGCTCCCGCAAGTCGATATGTACGACTATGGGTCACATCCCTTGACGCGAACGCTCCTGCGATCACTCGGGGTTGCGCCTTCCCGCGGCTGCGTGCAAGGCTCACGGGCGATCATCCATCGGGCTTTGTCGGCCCGGTTCTCACGAGGGGAAGGAGCAGCAGGCATGGACGAACACCCCAACGCCGCGTTGGTCCGCGACATGTTCGCCGCGATGGAGCGCGGCGACGTGCAGTGGCTGGAGGATCACACCGCCGACGACATCGTGTGGCACACCGGGGGGAACAGCAAGGCTGCCGGCGTGCGTCGCGGGAAGGACGAGGTGCGCGAGCTGATGGGCCAGGCGTCGTCGTCCGACACGATGAAGGCGCAGGTCCACGACATCATCGCCAACGACGACCACACCGTGGTGCTCGGGACCGCCGTCGTCACCGCGCCGAGCGGCAAGAGCGCCGAATACAACTACGTGAACGTTTTCCACATCGTCGACGGCAAGGTCGCCGAGACGTGGGGACTCGCCGAGAACGACGCCGTCACCGATCCGATCTGGGACGAATTCGCGTCGGGCGGAAGCTGATCGATCACGCCTTCCTGAGGCGCCAACCGATCGCGAGCGGCAACCGAACGGGTCCGACGGCGAGTCGTGGCTCTCCCGCCCACTGCTCGTAGGCGACCTGCAGACCGGGTGGGTCAGGGTGGGAGATCCGGTGCTGCCTCGAACGGGCGGTCGGCCTCGCGTTCCGTTCGAATGGCCGATGGTCGTGAGGCGCTGCACATGTCACCGTGACCTTCGTCACGCCGGAGGCCGATCCTTCCTCGCGGTGCTTCAGCCGCGTTTCAGCCTGACGAGGGAAGATGGCCCCGAAGAGCGAAGGGTGATCGGGCATGCGTGTGCTGGTCGTGGAGGACGAAGTCGCGCTCGCCGAGGGCATCCGTCGGGGGCTCGAGGCCGAGGGGTTCGCGACCGATGTCGCCCACGACGGCACCGACGGGCTCTCGATGGCGCTCGAGCACGACTACGACGCGATCGTGCTCGACATCATGTTGCCGGGCCTCAACGGCTACAAGGTCTGCGCCGCGATCAGGGAGTCCGAGGTCTGGACCCCGATCCTGATGCTCACGGCGAAGGACGGTGAGTACGACGAAGCCGAGGCGCTCGATACGGGCGCCGACGACTACGTCACGAAGCCGTTCTCGTACGTGGCGCTCGTGGCGAGGCTGCGTGCGCTCATGCGACGGGGCGCGACCGAGCGCCCCAACGTGCTCGAGGCGGGTGACCTGCGGTTCGATCCCGGGGCCCGACGGACATGGCGCGGTGAGACCGAGGTGCGACTGACGTCCCGCGAGGCCTCACTCCTCGAGTACCTGATGCGTCGCGCCGGCGAGGTCGTGTCCAAGACCGAGATCCTCGATCACGTGTGGGACGACCGGTTCGACGGCGACCTCAACATCGTCGAGGTCTACGTTCGGCATCTGCGGAACAAGCTCGACCGCCCGTTCGGACGCGAGTCGATCGAGACGGTCCGAGGGGCCGGGTACCGGCTGACCCCGGACGGGGGGTGAGCATGGGCGACGGCCGCCGTCCTCTCCGGTCCGTGCGGGTTCGCACGACGCTCGCGGCAGCGACGGTCGTCGGCCTCGCGCTCGTCGTCGCCTCGTTCGCGCTGCTCGTGCTGCTGGGACGGGCGCTGACGGCCGACATCCAGGACAAGCTCGAAACCCGGGCGAGCGAGATCGCGATGGCGCTCGAAGCCGGAGACGAGGTGCCGCTCGAGGGCGATCCCGAGGACGAGTTCGTCCAGGTCGTCGATCAGGCCGGGCAGGTCGAAGACTCGAGCTCCAACGTGCAGGGCGACCCGGTCCTCGCGTCGCCCCAGCCCGGCGATGCCGAACGGCTCGAGTCGGTGCCGTTCGAGGACGGGCGATGGCTCGTGGTCGCCGAGAGCGCGGCATCGCCCCAGGCGCTGACCGTCATGGTCGGTCGGAACCTCGACGACATCGGCGAGGCGACCGGTGCGGCGGCTCCGTTGCTCACCGCGGGCGTGCCGCTCCTGGTGCTGGTTGTCGCGGCCGTGACGTGGTGGATCACCGGTCGCGCGCTCCAACCCGTCGAGGCCATCCGTGCCGAGGTCGAGGCGATCTCGGCCGCCGGGCTCGACCGCCGCGTGCCTGAGCCCGACACCGGCGACGAGATCGCGAGGCTCGCCACGACCATGAACAGCATGCTCGCACGGCTCGAATCGTCGCAAGCGCGCCAGCGGAGGTTCGTCTCCGACGCCGCGCACGAGCTGCGCTCGCCGGTCGCTTCGATCCGTCAGCATGCGGAAGTGGCGCTGACGCATCCCGGCGACGCCCACGTCGCCGACCTCGCCCACGTCGTGCACGCCGAGAACCTCCGCGTCGAACAACTCGTCGACGGCCTGTTGCTGCTGGCCCGTCTCGACGAGGGTGGGCACGACGGCGATGACCAGGTCGACCTCGACGATGTCGTGCTCGCGGAAGCTGCCCGCCTGCGATCGGCCACGTCACTGTCGGTCGACACGACCGGCGTGGGTGCGGGCCGCGTGCTCGGCAACGCGGGCGAGCTCCAACGGGTCGTGCGCAACCTGGCCGAGAACGCAGCCCGCCATGCGGTTGATGGCATCGGACTCGGAGTGACCGACTCGGGCCAGCAGGTCGTGCTGACCGTCGATGACGATGGTCCCGGCATCGCGGCGGTCGATCGCGACCGTGTCTTCGACCGATTCGTGCGTCTCGACGACGCGAGGGCGCGCGACGGAGGAGGTGCGGGGCTCGGACTCGCGATCGTGAGGGCGGTCGTCGAGGCACACGGGGGCGAGGTGTCGTTCGTCGAGGCCCCTCAAGGAGGCGCCCGGGTGCAGGCACGCTTCCCGACCGCACCGTCGTGATCGTCGGTCCACCCCCGCGCCGATTCAGCGGAGGGTCAGGAACGACGGCTCATCATCCGCTCGACCCCCCCTTCGAGAGGTTCGCGCGATGCGAACGAAGACCAAGCTGCTCATCGTCGCCGGCACGGCTGCGGTGGTCGCGGGCGCGGCGGCGACGGTCAGCGGAGCCCTCGCCGGTGATGATTCCTCGCTCACCGGAACGGAGCTCGAGCGGGCGAGCCGGTCGGCACTCGAGCACACGGGCGGCCTGCGGGTCATCGAGAGCGAGGCCGGTGAAGGGGGCGCAGCGTACGAGGTCGCCGTGCTGCTCGATGATGGAAGCGTGGTCGAGGTGCAGCTCGATGCCAACTTCCAGGTAACCGACAGCGACATCGATGACGAAGGCTCGCCCGGATCGGGGGACGCCGGCGACCCCGACGGAACACCCGATGAGGGCGGGGCCGACGACCACGCCTAGTCGGCCTTCCCCTGCCCGACGTTGGCCCGATGCGGTCGCGGTTCAGGCGCGGCGCATCGCCGTTCGCAACTCGACCGGATCATCGCCGAGCAAGAACCGTGCCCCGACCCCGTTCCTGCTCGCCATGTCGTCGGGATTCGAGAGGCGGCACGTCGTGAGCGAGAGGCAGCCGCAGCCGATGCAGCTTGTGAGGTCGTCTCGGAGCCGTTCGAGCTCGCGGATGCGCTCGTCGAGTCGCCTGCGCCACGCGCGTGAGAGTTTCGCCCATTCCGCCTTCGTGGGTGCTCGATCTTCAGGCAACGTGCGGAGCGAGACGGCAACATCGCCGAGCGGAAGTCCTACGCGCTGGGCGGCCCTGATGAATGCCAGGCGCCGCAGGGTGTGGCGCGAGAACCGGCGATGGCCCGATGCCGTTCGTGTCGCGGTGATCAGCCCCTCAGCCTCGTAGTAGCGGATCGCGGAGGTGGCCAGGCCACTTCGGGAGGCAACATCCCCGATGGGAAGCAGATCATCTGGTCGCATGAACCATCCCTCCCGTCGGTGACCTTTGACTTCAAGTCCACTTGAAATTGTACGTTCGACCCGATGGATACCACGACCGACCCGCTCTCGCACGTGCGCGCGCTGATGGTCAGGGCGACCGGTGACGAGAAGCACGAGGAGAGCTCGACCAGCACGCTGGACGCTCTGTGGGTGTTGTACGACCGGGTCCTGCGCGTCGATCCCGCCGACCCCGCGGCCGACGATCGGGATCGATTCATCCTGAGCAAAGGCCATGGGCCGATGGCTCTGTACGCGATCCTCGCGGCGAAGGGGTTCTTCCCCGAGGCGTGGCTCGACGACTTCATGGACCACGCAGGCAAGCTCGGCTCGCATCCCGATCGAACGCTCGTGCCGGGAGTCGAGGCGTCGACGGGGTCGCTCGGACACGGCCTGCCCATGGCGGTCGGTGTCGCACTCGCGCTGCGAGCGAAAGGTCTGGACCGCCAGCGCGTCGTGGTGCTCTGCGGTGACGCGGAACTGAACGAGGGCTCGAATTGGGAAGCGATCGCCCTCGCGCCGCACGCAGCGCTCGTGAACCTCACCCTCGTGGTCCTCGACAACCACAGCTCGTCGTTCGAGACGCAGTCGTGGACCGCGCGCCTCGGTTCGTTCGGGTGGCACGTCCTGGAGGTCGATGGTCACGACCACGATGCGCTCGAGCAGGCGTTCACCGCGCCTCGCGACCGCCCCCTCGCCGTGATCGCCGACGTGCCTGCGGGGGAGTGGTGACGATGACGATCCAGGGGCCACGCGGTTCGGTCGATGCGCGAGGGGTTCGCATCCGCCGCGACCGAGCTGCTCATCGCCGATGCACGGGTGGCGATCGTGCTGGCGGAGATCAGCACGCAACTGTTCCGGGAAGCGCGTCGATACGATCCCTCTCGCGTCGTCAACGTGGGCATCGCGGAACAGGCGATGGTCGGCGTCGCGGCCGGGTTCGCGATGGAGGGGTTCCATCCCATCGCGCACTCCCTGTCCCCGTTCATGGCCGAGCGGCCGTTCGAGCAGCTGAAGCTCGATTTCGGCTATCAGGGACTCGGCGGTACCTTCGTCGGCGCCGGTGGCTCGTACGACTACGCGAGCGAGGGGGCAACCCATCACGCGGCCGGAGACGTCGCGGCGATGCTCGCGATCCCCCGCATGCATGTGCTCGTGCCCGGCCACGGACGCGAAGTCGCGAGCCTCTTGCGCTCCACGTACGCCGATGGCGCTCCCACCTACGTGCGAACGAGCCTCGCCACGAACGACGAGCCGTACGACGTCGCACCCGGCCGGATCGAGGTCGTGCACCGCGGCGCCGGAGCCGTCGTCGTCGCGTTCGGCCCGATGCTCGCTCGCACCCTGCGGGCGACGGCCGGTCTCGACGTCACGGTCGCCTACGCGACGAGCGTGGCGCCATTCGACGATCACGGTCTCGCCTCGATCGCGGGAGCGCATCCCCACATCGTCGCGGTCGAACCGTGGTACGAGGGCTCGACGGCGTCGGTCCTCACGCGCGCGCTCGGCCACGTGCCGGCGACCTACGGTTTCATCGGCGTGCCGCGACGGTTCGTCCACGAGTACGGCACCTGGCAGGAGATCGACGCCGATCTCGGACTGGACGCGGCCGGCATCGCTGAGCGGATCGCCCGTATGGCGGAACAACTCCCGCCCTGACGGGGTTGAGCCCACATATGGAGATCGGTCTCTACACCTTCGCCGAGCTGTATCCGGACCCCCGCACCCGGGAGGTCATCAGCCCGGAGCAGCGCATGCGCAACCTCATCGAAGAGGTCGAGCTCGCCGACCAGCTCGGGCTCGACGTCTTCGGCATCGGGGAACACCATCGGCCCGACCTGATCGTGTCGGCGCCCGCCGTGGCCCTGGCGGCGGCAGCTGCACGGACCGAGCGCATCCGGCTGACGAGCGCCGTCACGGTACTCAGTTCCGACGACCCCGTGCGCGTGTTCCAGGACTTCGCGACCGTCGACCTGCTCTCGGGCGGGCGCGCCGAGATCATGGCCGGACGTGGCTCGTTCACCGAATCGTTCCCGCTCTTCGGCTTCGACCTCGCGGACTACGACGACCTCTTCGAGGAGAAGCTCAAGATGTTGATCGCGCTGCGCGGCGGCGACCGCGTGCAGTGGTCGGGGAAGCACCGCGCACCCCTCGACGGGCGTATCGGCGTGTACCCCCGCCCCGTGCAGGATCCGCTGCCGATCTGGGTCGCCGTGGGTGGCGCACCCGAGTCGGCGTTCCGCGCGGGCTCGCTCGGCCTCCCGATGGCGCTCGCGATCATCGGGGGCATGCCCGAGCGGTTCGCGCCCTTCGCCGAACTGCACCGCGACGCGGCGCACCAGGCCGGTCACGACCCGCTCCCGGCGCTCAGCATCAACTCACACGGCTACATCGCCGAGACCTCGCAGCAGGCGATCGAGGAGTCCTTCCCGTTCGCGGCGGCGATGATGAACACGATCGGCCGAGAGCGAGGGTGGCAGCCGATGACGCTCGAGCAGTACGAGGCAGGCGCGACGCTGCGCGGAGCGAACTTCGTCGGGTCACCGCAACAGGTGATCGAGAAGATCCTCTTCCAGCACGAGATCTTCGATCACGACCGCTTCCTGGTGCAGTTCAGCGTCGGCTCGCTGCCGCACGACAAGCTGATGCGTTCGATCGAGCTCCTCGGCACGCAGGTCGCCCCCGCCGTACGGACCGAACTCGCTCGTCGGGCGGTTCCTTCCAGCGCCGGCTGATCACGGCGAGGCGTCTTCTCGACGCTCCTCCTGTTGCTCCCGGCGATCTCGGAGCTCGCTCGCATCGAGACCGGGCCCGACCGCGAGCGTGACGGCACCGATCGTGATCGCCACGATCAGCACCGCGGCGAGCAGCGATCCGACCACCTGGGCGGTGTACGAGGTTCCTCGGGCCATCATCATCCTCCCCAGAGATAGTTGCCCGCCGAGGTCACCCATGCGATCGAGAGCAGCGAGAACAGCGTGAGCCCGATCGCGGGAAGGAAACGGTCGAGCCGATGCCACCATCGGACCACGCCGATCTTCAGCGCGACGACCACCACGAAGAGCGAGCCGGCCACGACGTGGATCGTCGCCCGGGCCGACTCCTCGCCGCGCGCATGCTCGATGCCGTCCTCGACGCCGAAGTACGAGTAGCACATGAACGCGACGAAGATGCCGACCGCGACAGCCGCATCTCCGACGGACCGATGCGCGAAGGCGGCTGCCTTCGGTTTCAGGAACGGAACCCGCAGCTTCCCGTAGCCGACGGCCATCAGCAGCACCTGATAGGCGGCGAGCGCGAGCACGATCGAGGCGAGGACCGTCTTCACCTGTGAGACGTTCCCTCGCGTCAGGCCATCGACGAAGTCTTCCATCCGACGTTGTCTTGCCCTGAAGGCGGCGGCTGGAAACGGTCACGCAGAGGTGACGAGCGCCCACCCGAGCGTGAGCGTGCCGGCCGCCAGCGACGCCGCGCCGACGTACACGATCGCGATCAGGCCGTTCGGCTGCGAACGTCCCGCTCCCGCCGACGACAGGAAGAAGCCGGCCGACATGAGGACCGCCGCCGCGGCGACCCCGCTGCGAGCGACGATCGCGCCGAAGCCGGCGAGGTCGATGGCGTCGACGAAGAGCTGACACACGAGCGCGAGGATCACCAGCACACCGGCGTGCGCATGGCCCGCGCGCGCGAACGCGAGCTGGAACGGAGTGGCCGGCGCGGCGCCCCGCACGATGCGCAGCAGGTACGTGCCTCCGAGCTCGATCGTGACGATCGTGAGCAGGAGCACTCCGGCCGTGAAGCGCGACGCGTCCGAGAGCGTGAGGCTGGTGTCCACGTCTGAGCTCCTTCCGCGGCTTCCGTCTGGATAGTAGCCACGTGCCGGACCGTCTCGCCTACGCGACCCTGAAGAGCATCGTGATGCCTCCCTCGTCGCTCCCCGTCTGCCCGACGAATCCGAAGGAGGCACCGGCGCGTCCCGTCGCTGCTCGCAGATCCGCCGAGTCGAACGGGAGAGCTGCCTCGGGCCTGTGTTCGTCCCAGACGTACTGCGGGCTCCAGTCAGCGGGTCCTCGGATCGTCACCGCGACGTGATCCCCCGCGGGCATGAGGTCAGAAGCGGCATCGTCGATCGTCACGTTCGCGAACGACAGGGTGAGGTCGCTGAGCTCGTTGCCCTTCGCGAGCCCCATCACGATCATCTCCCCCAACAGGCCGAAGAAGGTCTCGTCGTCGGCATCGGGTTGCCACGGATCAGGCGGCGCTTCGGTGCGCAGGTACGAGTGCGCTCGCAGCCACGTGCTCGACGATGATCCGCATCCTGCTCGACTCCGACTTAGCGTGGGTCCGCGACATCGATGCGAACGAGATGTCCATGCGGGAGGAACGAGCTCTCGGCGCTGGTGGTCCCGGTCGTGATCTCGAACTCGACGCCATGGTCGACCGCGTGCTGCGCGACGTGTGTCGTGTGCTCCGCGAACGATCCGACGACGCGGAACACCTCGGCGCGTACGGCGTCGGGCCCTCCCGGGCTCCGCGTCCTACCCATCTGAGGTCGACGACGAGCACCGCATCGAGCACGGTCGCGTCGAGCACGACGACGTGTGAACCGTCCGCGTCGCAGGCCGCACGGATGTGGGGCATCAGGTGGGCTTCGGCATCTTCTGCAACCCACGACTCGCCTCGCATCGCTTGCCTCAGCTCATCGACATTGGGCGCGAATGCGGCTCCTGTCGCGATGCCCACTCCGCGTTCGTCGATGTCCCATCGCCGTTCATGCTCTTCGAGCCAGCCGAGGTCGGACACCACCCCGAGCGCGATGTCGCGGATCGGTCCGTCGTTCGCGACGACGAGACCGCCGAGCTCTTCTCCGCGGTTGGCTGCGATCCACTCCTTCGCTACACGCAGGTCGTCCTTCCGACCTGCAGTGATGGCACTGCCGAGACGATGCTCGATCTCGTCGATCTGCGCCGTGAGCCGAACGACGGTGACCGGCATCGACAGCACGTTCCGCAGATCGCTGAGTTCATCAGTCGTCGCCAGCGCGCCTGCGATCGCGAACCGCCTGACGCCGGTGGAGTAGTAGTTGCCGACGACCGCATCGAGGTTGCCGAAGCATGACCGGCCGACCGGCATCGTGATCACCGAACCCCGGGTCGAACCATCCGAGCCAGTCCAGGTCGATGGCGCCGTACCGCAGTCCATGCTCCTCCATGATGTCGGCGATCTCCTCGACCATCGACGTCTTGCCGGTTCCGTACACGCCCGTGAACAGCACTGCTTGCGCGTCCGATCGACGGGTCATCGGCTCACCGTAGTGGCGACGCGGCAAGCACGAAGCGTAGGCTGGCACGGCTCGGGACGGTCTCTCGCCATGTCGTACGCCACCAACCATGTCGATGGGCTCCGGATCTCCTTCGAGGACTGGGGCGGGGCCGGTGCGCCCGTGGTCGTCTACACGGGGTTCCTCGATCCGATCGCCGTGGCGCAGGCGTCCGGGATCGCGCTCGGCCTGCGTGACGAGTTCCGGATGATCTTCGCCGATCATCGAGGTCACGGGAACAGCGACAAGCCGCACGGTCCCGAGGCGTACGCCCTCCCCTTGCGCGTGGCGGACCACATCGCGGTGCTCGACGCGCTCGGTATCGAGCGTGCCCACGTGATCGGGTTCTCGTGGGGAGCCCGCCTCGGATTCGCGATCGGTGAGCACGCTCCCCACCGGGTGCGTTCGCTCGTACTGTGTGGCAACCAACCGTACGCGTGGGACCTGTCCACACCGATCGCCGGAGCGGTCGCTGCCGGCGTGGAGGCGTCGCGGACCGGAGGCATGCAGGCGCTGATCGAGGGCTTCGAATCGGGACTGGGTGTCCGGTTCTCCGAACCCGCTCGCACGCTCGAGCTGGCCAACGACCCGGGCGCCATCGACGCGGCCTGGCGGTCGGTCGCCACCGAGGGCTCGATCAGCGACGACCTGACGAGGTGGCGCACCCCCTGCCTGATCTATGCGGGCAGCGACGATGAGATGCACGACGCGGCTCGCCGCGCGGCCGAGGAGATTCCCAACGCGGCGTTCCTCTCGCTCCCCGGACATACCCACGTGTCGGCCGAGGGCGAGGTGCGTGCGATCCTGGACCCGATCAGGGCCCTGCTCCGTTCGCACTAGGCAGGAGCGGCGGCTCGATCGTCCGTGCCCCAGTGCGGGCGTGCCCTCGCCGCTCCACGACCGGGTGCAGGCGCTACGCTGTCGTGACGATGCGGGAGGTCGGGCCCCAGCTCGCACGACTGGTGAGGCTTGCGCAGGCCGACTCTCCCGAACACGCGATCACGGTCGAACGGGTGACGACGACGGGGTGATACCCGGAAGGAGCGAACGGACATGGACAAGGTCGTGCATTTCGAGATCCCGACCGACGATCTCGCTCGGGCCAAGGACTTCTACGGGTCGATCTTCGGATGGAACCTGCAGACGATGGACGAGATGGACTACACGATCGCGATGACGACCGCCGTCGACGACCAGACGCAGATGCCGACGGAGCCGGGTGCGATCAACGGCGGCATGATGAAGCGATCGTCGGACACGCCGTCGCCCGTCCTCACGATCGGGGTCGGCTCGATCGACGATTCCCTGCACCAGGTGGAAGCAGCCGGGGGCGCCGTGGTACAGCCGAGGACCGAGATCCCGGGCATGGGGGCCTTCGCCTACTTCAAGGACACCGAGGGCAACGTGCTCGGTCTCTGGGAGAACGCCGAATAGAGCGAGACACATCGTCGTCGAGGCGCACGCGGACCCGTCGTGGCCTCGGGCCGTGAGACGATTCCCGTCGTGTCGGGTTCACCGAAACGACCTCGCGTGCAGGCCGTCGCCGAAGAGGCCAGGGTCACGCCGATCGAGTTGTTCTTCGACCTCGTCTTCGTCTTCTCCCTGACGCAGGTCACCACCCTCATGGCCGACGACCTCACGGTCCGCGGCATGGTTCGAGGCCTGCTCGTGCTCGCGCTGCTGTGGTGGTGCTGGGTTGGCTACGCATGGCTCGGCAACATCGTGCAGGCCGATGAGGGCGTCGGGCGCGCGGCGATGTTCGGCGCCATGGCCGCCATGTTCGTCATGGCGCTCACGGTGCCGGAGGCGTTCGACGACATCGACGGGGGGCTCGAAGGACCGGTCGTGCTCGCGTTCGCCTATCTCGCGGTGCGACTGCTGCACCTCACGATCTTCTGGCTCGCTGCGGGCGCCGGCCACGACTACGCGCTGCGAGGCCAGTTGCTCCGTTTCGCCCCGTCGGTGCTGGGCAGCACGGCGGTGCTGCTCGTCGCCTCGCAGCTCGCCGGACGGGCGCAGACCCTCGCGTGGGTCGCCGTGGTGATCGTCGACTACGCCGGCACGATCCTCGCGGGCGCTTCGGGGTGGAGGCTGAATTCGGCGAGTCACTTCGCCGAGCGGCACGGCCTGATCCTGATCGTCGCGCTCGGCGAGTCGATCGTCGCGATCGGGGTCGGGGTCTCCCAGGAGCCCATCTCCTGGCCGGTGATCGCGGCCGGGGTGCTCGGCCTCACGGTGGCCGGATGCATCTGGTGGGCTTACTTCGATGTGGTGGCGCTCGTTGCGGAACGCGTGCTGAGGAAGGCCGAAGGGGAGCAGCGCGCCCGCATGGCTCGCGATTCCTACAGCTACCTCCACTTCCCCATGATCGCCGGGGTCATCGTGCTGGCCCTCGGTCTGAAGAAGGTGATGGAGTACGTCGCGGATTCGACAGCCCATGAGTTGAGCGACGCGCTCGAGCCGCTGCCGCTCGTCGCGCTGTTCGGTGGCGTGGCCCTCTACCTCCTCGCGCACGTCGCGTTCCGCTATCGCAACGTGCGGAGCGTCAACGTGCAGCGGGTGGTGGTCGCCGTGGCGCTGATCGCCCTCGTCCCCGCCGCGGCGCAGTTGCCCGCCCTGGCCGCGCTCGCCGTCGTTGCCGCCGTCATGATCGCGCTCATCGTCTTCGAGGCGACGAAGTTCTCCGAGATCCGCGATCGTGTGCGGCACGAAGAGGAGATCGCCGTCTCCCACATGGATGCGGAGGAACGCTCGAGCGAGCGGTCCTGACGCACGTTCGACCGATGACGCTCATCGCGCCGGCGAGGGTGCCGACCCGCGACCTCAGGTGGCTGATGCGGCCTTAGGTTGCGACCGAACGCCGTTCGATGCGATGCTCCGCCCGACTCCGGGCGATCGGGCGAGGGGTGAGCGCACGCGGTGAGCGTCGAGCAAGGAACGGTCGAGCTGG
This sequence comes from uncultured Actinomycetes bacterium, assembly GCA_963790335.1. Classification (GTDB taxonomy): domain Bacteria; phylum Actinomycetota; class UBA4738; order UBA4738; family HRBIN12; genus JAOUEA01. Next base: position 574,172 of record CAWBOB010000008.1, read on the forward strand.
TCGGTGTCACCAAGCGCTTCGGCCCCGTCACGGCCGTCGACGGCATCGATCTGTTCGTACAGCCGGGCGAGTTCCTGTCGCTGCTCGGTCCGTCGGGGTGCGGCAAGACGACGTCGTTGCGCATGTTGGCGGGGTTCGAGGAGCCCGACGCCGGTGAGATCTACGTTTCGGGGCGGGCGGTCCAGGGTGTGCCCCCCCATAAGCGGGACGTGAACACCGTGTTCCAGCATTACGCGCTCTTCCCACACATGACCGCCGCACAGAACGTCGCCTACGGGCTGCGTCAGCGCAAGGTCGACAAGGGCGAGATCGGGCGCCGTGTTGGCGAGGCGCTGGAGATGGTGAAGATGTCGCCGATGGCGAATCGCCGGCCACAGCAGCTGTCCGGCGGGCAGCAGCAGCGCGTCGCGCTCGCGCGCGCCCTGGTCAACCGTCCCAGCCTGCTGTTGCTCGACGAGCCACTCGGCGCGCTCGACCGCAAGCTTCGCGAGGAGATGCAGATCGAGCTCAAGCTGATCCAGTCGCAGATCGGCACCACCTTCATCTTCGTCACGCACGATCAGCAGGAGGCGCTGTCGATGAGTGACCGCATCGCGGTCATGCTCGATGGACACGTCGAGCAGCTCGCCGACCCCGACACGATCTACGACCACCCGGACTCGGCGTTCGTCGCGGGGTTCATCGGTCAACAGAACTTCTTCGAGGGCACGGCCAGCGACGGCGGCGCGACGGTCGAAGGCGAGACGTGCACGATCACCTCGACCCGTCGCACGAACGGGATCGGCGACGGCGCCGCTGCCCTGGCGGCGATCCGCCCCGAGGCGGTGACCTTGTCGGAGGCCCGGCCCGCCGCGCCGGAGAACTCGATCGAGGGCACGCTCGCGAACATCTCGCACCTCGGCGATGTGATCCAGTTCGTGGTCATCGTGGCGGGCAACAAGGACGTGCTGGCGAGGCTTCCTCGGCCGAAGGCGCCGCGGCTGCAGGTCGGATCGCGGGTCTGGTGCACCTGGGACGCAGACCATGTGCACGTCTTCGGAGCGGAACAGGCAGACATCGTGATGGCGGACCCGGCGGCAGAGGCCGCCACGGTCCACGCGTGAAGGAGGGAACATGACGGATAGACCGCTCAAGATCTTGGCGTCGGAAGCAGCAGCGGCGCGGGTCTCGCGTCGGGCGTTCCTGGGAGGCTCCGCCGTCGCGGTGTTCTCGGGAAGCGTGCTGCTGGCTGCGTGCGGCTCCGACGAGCCGGATCCCGGCACCGGAGGCACGACGTCGGCCGCTCCGGCGGGAGAGGTCGAGGACCAGCTCAACTTCTTCCACTGGGCCGAGTACGACGACCCCAAGCTCTTCAAGAAGTTCACCGAAGAGTTCGGAGCGAAGACCCAGATCGACATCTACGCGTCCAACGAGGAAGCCATCGCCAAGCTGACGGCCGGGGCGGGTACCGGCGGCTACGACATCGTCGTTCCGACCGGGGTGTACATCCCGCAGATGGTCGAGCTCGGCCTGCTGGAGCCGATGGATCTGACTCGGCTGCCGAACTTCGAGAACATCGACCCTGCGTACACCGACCAGCCGTGGGACCCGGGCAACGGGTACTCGGTGTGCAAGGACTGGGGCTCCACCGGGTGGGTCTACGACTCCGAGCAGATCAGCACGCCGATCGAGACCTGGGCCGACTTCCTCGAGGTGGCCAAGGGCGAGGCGAGCGGCAAGACGTCGGTCCTGGATGCTCCCAACGATCTGGTGGGCATCTACTTCTGGTCGATCAACGGCGACTGGAACACGACCGACACCGGCGAACTCGATGACGCCGAGGCCGCACTGCTCGACCTCGCCCCGCACATCAAGGCGTTCGACTCCTATCCCGGCATCACGCTGACCCAGGGCAAGTACGCGTTGTCGCAGGTGTGGAACGGCGACGCTCGCGCCGGCATCCTCGAGGCCGACGACCCTGAGCGGTACGTGTGGGGACTCGGGGCGCCGATCACCGAGCTGTGGATGGACAACTGGGTCCTCGTGAAGGGCGGGCAGCACCCAAACGCCGCCTACGAGTGGATCAACTTCATCCTCGATCCCGAGAACTCGCTGCAGGACCTCGCGTATCACGGGTACAACACGGGCATCATAGGCGTTCAGGAGAAGGCTCAGGCAGCGGGGTTGGAGCGCCTCGATATCGTGTTCTTCGACGAGGCGCAGGTCGCGACGTTCAGGCCGGTGAGGTCAACGAGGCCCAGCAGCGTCAGATCGACATCTGGAACAAGTGCAAGGCTGCGGCCGGGGTCTGATCGGGAGCGGCGCAGCAGATGGCGGAATCAGTCGCGGAGGGAGGGCCGGGGGCCCGGCGTATCAAGGCCCCCCGGTTCCTCCTGGCGATCCCGGCGTGGGCGTGGTTCGTCTTCTTCTACGCCATCCCGGTCCTGTGGATCGCGTACTACAGCTTCGGATACAAGCCCGACCCGTTCCGGACGATCGCGACCGACCGCCTCTCGTTCGACAACTACCGCGACGCGCTCGATCCGACCTTCTTCCGTGTGTTCACGGGCACGCTCAAGATCTCGCTGCTGGGCACGGCATTGTGCCTGGCGATCGGGTTCCCCTTCGCCTATTGGCTGGCGACCCGCGTCTCTTCGCGATGGAAGGGTCTGCTGCTCGGCCTCTGCATCGTGCCGTTCTGGACGAACTTCCTCGTGCGGACGATCGGATGGTTCATCCTGTTGACCGCCGAAGGTCCGCTCTACGGGCTGCTGAACGGGTTGGGGCTCCGCGACTCGCCGATCGACTTCCTCGACACCGTGGGCGCTGTGCAGCTCGGCGTCGTCTACAACTACTTGCCGCTCATGATCTTCCCGTTGTTCGTCGCCCTCGAGCGCCTCGATCCGGCGCTCAGGGAAGCCTCGAAGGATCTCGGAGCGACCCGGCTCACCACCTTCCGCCAGGTCACGGTGCCGCTGGCTTCGCCCGGCATCGCGGCCGGCGTGCTGCTCGTGTTCATCCCGCTCACGGGTGACTACATCACCGCGCTGGTGCTCGGCGGCGCGAAAGGCAACATGGTGGGCAACCTCGTCGCCAGCCAGTTCACGGTTGGGCAGAACTGGCCGCTCGGCTCGGCGATGGCGGTGATGCTCATCATCATGATCCTTGCGGTCGTGGCCACCGGCGCGATGCTCCTGCTGGTGACCCGCTGGGCGCTTCGGTCACGCAGGCAATTCGAGATCCCGGCGGTGGCAGGAGTATGAGCTCGGCTGTGGAGGCTCCATCCGCCAGCGCCGCTGCGGATCGCTCGGCCGCTCGGTCGCCGCACGGCCGGCGTCGCGATCCGGTCAACGGTCTCCTGCGCCTGTGGGGGGTGCTCGTCTACATCTTCCTGTTCCTGCCGATCGCGGTCATCGTCGTGTACTCGTTCAACGACGGCCGAGCGATGGTGGTGTGGGAGGGACTGGGGCTGTCGGGGTTCCGCGCGCGCGTTCGACAGTCAGGTGATACCCGGCGCGGTCCGCACCTCGATCCTGGCGGCGATCGGAAGCTCGGTGATCGCGACCATCCTGGGCACGCTGGCCGGCATCGCGCTCGCTCGCCGCAAGGGGCGGTGGATACCGCTGTTCTTCGCGCCTCGTGTTCCTGCTGCTCGTGACTCCCGAGATCGTGGATGCGATCTCGTTGCTGATCTGGTACGTGCGTGTTGGCGGGCCGTTCGGTCCCGACAACCCGCTGCCCGTGGGCTTCGGCCTGTTGCGGCTCTGGGTCGGACACTCGCTGTTCAGCGCGGCCGTCGTGACGCTCATCGTTCGTGCGCGGCTCCAGGGGCTCGATGAGTCGCTCGAGGAGGCCGCCGCCGATCTGTACGCGTCGCCGGGGCGGCGGTTCCGCACCATCACCCTGCCGCTGATGGCGCCGGCCGTGCTCGCGAGCGCGTTGCTCGCCTTCAGCTTCTCGCTCGACAACACGATCATCTCGTCGTTCGTGGCCGTGCCGGGGGCGACCCCGTGGCCGGTGGTCGTCGTGAGCGCGCTGCGGTCGACGCTTCGCCCCGAGATCGCGTCGATGTCGACGATCGTGCTGGGGTTGACGCTCGTCGCGCTGGGCACCGTCGCGCTCGTGCTCCGCCGCACCGGCGCCTCGACCGAGGAAGTCGCTCAGACGCTCACCGGCGCCGGCTGATCAGCCGTTCGGGTCGACCACGTGGCCCGTCGTGTCGATGTGGTTCTCCTCGACCTGCTCGCCCGCTTCCCACGCCTCTCCCCGTCGCATCGCGAGGATCATGTTGATCTCGCCCGCGTGGTAGATCTCGTGGCCGGCCATCATGGCGATGATCTCGCGCAGGGGCACGCTGCGCCCCCAAGGCAGCGGCCGCTCGAGATCGAGGTCGGCTGGAGGCTGGGTCGAGGTCAGCCACCGCTCCTGTGTGAGCACCGACCACTCCAGGATCTCGCGCAGGTAGGCCTCGGTCGGATCGATCTGGTCACGGAGCCCGCGGGGCCACTCGATCTGCTCCCAGGTGCGTGGCGCCTCGTCGAACGCGAACGAGTGATAGACCGCGCTCCACCCCGCCGTGTGCTTGATGAGCCCGAGGATCGAACGGAAGCCTCCACCCGCGTCGAGCGCCTCGTCGAGCGAGATGCCGCGCACGTTGTCGGTGAACGTGCGGTGCGCTTCCTCGAACGCGGCCTGCGCCAGTCGATGCTCAGCTCCCATCACGCGAGATGATGCCACCGCGGGCAGGCTCGCGACCGCTCCTCGCCTCCGGAGGATCGATGAAGGGTCTACGTGTCTCGCTCATGAGATCGGCGAGCTCTTGTGAACCCCAGTTCGGACCCTGCGGCGCGCATGCACACCTCGACCGCGTGTCGAAGGTCATGCCGCCGGTGCCGGTCACGACCTGCACGGCGAGTCCGTTGACGGTCGCGTAGAGGTGGGTCACGGCCTTGTCGACGGCACGACACCGGAAGGCTCTGGCCGCGACGCCCGAGCGCACGACCTCGCCGAGCAGCCCGACCCACCGCGCCTCGAGCTCGGCGACGAGCTCGCGCACGCCGTGATCATGCGCCGCGAGGGTCCAGGCCTCGAGCCAGAGCGCCCACCCCGGGTCGGCCGGCCCGTCGGGCATGTTGAGCTCGAGCAGCCGTCGGAGCCGCTTGGGCCCGGGCGCGATCGACGTCGAGCTGAGCGTCGACCTCCTCGTGCATGCGATCTTCGACGAACCGCAACGCCTCCATGAGCACGAGATCCTTGCTGCGGAAGTAGTACATGACGTGGCCCGGACTCATGCCCGCCCGATCGGCGATGTCGGAGATGCGGGTCGCCGCGAGCCCGCGATCGGCGATGACGGCGAGCGCGGCTTCCATCACGCGCTCCCGACGTTCGCGGCCTCGATCGCTTCCGCTTGCGTTCGCCCGATCGACCATCCTAGAATCCCATTCTAATCTCGAAACGGGGGCACGAGGCATGACCAGCGCCGAGCGATACCTGACCGAAGCGACCTTCTTCACCGGACCGTGGTACCGGCGGTCGCCGTACTTCGAGGCCACCGTGCGGGCCGGGTGCAAGCAGTGGGACGTCTACAACCACACGATGCTGCCCGGCTACTACGACGACCCCAACAAGGAGTACGAGCGGCTGCTCAACGCCGTGGTCGTATGGGACGTCGGCGCCGAGTGGACGATCGAGGTCAGCGGCCCCGACGCCGATCGGCCTGATCGACATGATCACGTGTCGCGACCTCACGAAGTGCGCGATCGGTCAGGCGAAGTACATGCTCGTCACCGCGCGCGACGGCGGCATCGTGAACGACCCCGTGCTGCTGCACGTCGCCGAGGACCAGTGGTGGATGCAGCTCGCCGATTCCGACGCCGGTCTGTACGCGCTCGGCATCGCGACCGGGCTCGGTCTCGACGTCGAGGTCTTCCACCCCGACGTCTACCCCATGCAGGTGCAGGGGCCGTCGTCGGCGAAGACGCTCGAGAAGCTCGTCGGCCCGGCGATCTACGACCTGAAGTACTACTGGTGCGGTCGGTTCGAGATCGAGGGCATGCCGGTCGTGATCAGCCGCACCGGGTTCACCGCCGCTCCGGGCTTCGAGGTGAACTGCCTCGACTTCGAGCCACGGCGATGCCCTCTGGAACGCGGTGCTCGGGGCGGGCGAGGAGTTCGACATCAGCGTCGCGGCGCCGAGCATGGCCAAACGCATCGAAGCCGGCATGATGAACTACGGCTCCGACATGACGATCGAGAACAACCCGTTCCAACTCATGGGGTTGGAGCGGCTCGTGGAGGAACAGCCCCAGGACTACATCGGCAAGGAGGCGCTCGAGCGCATCCGGCGCGAAGGCGTGAAGGACAAGCTCGTCGGTATCGAGTTCGAAGCCGACGGCGGGTTCGAGATCGACCCGGCCGACTTCTGGCCCGCGTTCCACGAGGGCAAGGAAGTCGGCAAGGTCACCGACGCCGTGTGGTCACCCCGGCTCGAGCGGAACATCGGCTACGTGTGGGTGCCGATCGAGCTCTCGGAACCGGGAACGACGCTCGACGTCGAATCCCAGCACGGTCACCTCGTGGGCACGACCGCCGCGATCCCCTTCGTCGACCCGAAGAAGCAGGTGCCCGCCGCGTCGCTGGCGTAGTTCGATCGGCTGTCGCGAGCACGGTGAAGCCCAGGCATCGACAGATGCCCTTGGACGCCGCGAGGTCGCCGATCGTCACGTCGCGCGGGTTCACGTATCGGCTCCGGGCAAGCTGCTCTCACCCGACGTAGATGGGAACGCGATCGCGCCGTCGGCGTCGAGCACGAGGCTCGGATTGAACGCGACCTCCCACGGATGTCCATCGGGGTCGACGAAGACACCGGCGTAGCCCCCGTAGAAGGTGTCGCGAGGCTCGACGCTGATGCGTGCACCTGCTTCCCGAGCCTGCTCGATCACCGCGTCGACCTCATCGGTCGAACCGACGTTGTGCGCGAGGGTCACGCCGCCCCAGCCCATGCCGTCGGCGACTCCGCTGTCCTCGGCAAGCTTCTGCCGGCTCCACAGGATCAGGAACATGCCGCCGACGCGGAAGAACACCGTCTCCTCGACCTCGAGGTCGGCGCGCCAGCCCATGCGTTCGTAGAAGCTCCGGGCTGCCGTTACGTCGGCGACGCCCAGGGTGACGATGGTGAACCGCTGCTCCATCGCGGCTCACACTATCCGGCGGTTCCGACGAGCGAGCGCGGGGCCGTTCGGCGCGGCCCCGCGCTCGTGGTCCGTCAGGCCCTCACATCACCTCGAAGGTCTCGTAGATCGTGATGCCGGCGCCACCCTGTAGCACCGGGCAGTCCTTCGCCAAGGCGACGGCGTCATCGAGCGAGTCGGCCGTCAGGATCGAGTAGCCCGACGCGGAGCCGCCCCCGCCGTCGGACACGGCCCCATCGCCGGCGATCGACTTCGCTGCACCCGAGAACGGGTTTCCCGGGTCCTTCACGGCTGAGCCCAGGTTGGTGAACCAGGCCGTCCACGCTTCCATGACCTGCTTCTGTTCCTGCTCGGTCTCGGGCATCGACCCACCCTGGTAGAGCAGCAGGAAGTCACTCATGTTCCCCTCCTCCCGCGCGGCCTTCGGTGTCCGCGCATCTGCCCCAACGACGAACACGAGCCTCGATCCTCGACATCAAGGGGCCGGGATCTCGACCGTGCGACGTGCGATCTCACCCGCCCGTGGTCGCCGGCTGCAGGGAGTCCTGCGATCCGTCGGCTTCCATCTCGACATCCTGAGAGACCCCCGGGGGCACATGACGGAGCATCGTCACCGCGAGCACCGAGATGCCGATCGCCACGACGGTTGCGACGGCGGTGCTCACCCGCATGCCGAGGATGAAAGCCTCGCGCGAGGCATCGAGCAGTGCCGCGCCCAACGACGCAGGCAACTGATCCGCTGCCGCGGTGGCGGCGCCGAGTGTGTCGCGGGCCGCCGAGGCGGCCTCGACCGGTACGTCCGCGGGCACCAGATCGAGCAGCTCTCGGCGATAGACGGCGGTGCCGATGCTTCCGAGGATCGCGATACCGACCGCACCTCCGAGCTCCGCGCCGGTCTCGGAGATGCCGGAGGCCGCCCCCGCGCGCTCGGGGGGAGCGGATCCGACGATCAGGTCGGTCGTCGCCGTGAACACGGGCGCCAGGCCGAGCGAGATCACGACCGAGCCCACGACGAGCACCGTGAGACCGGGCGATCCGTCGAGCTGGGTCAGCATCGCGAGGCCGACGGCGCTCATCGCCAACCCCGTGCCGATCACGTACGCCGGGCGGAACCGCCGCAGCAGCCGCGGTGCGACCTGCGCTCCCACGATGAATCCGAGCGCCGACGGCAGTGACCACATGCCCGCCTCGAGTGGCGACAGTCCCAGCACGAGCTGCAGGTACTGCGCGACGAACAGGAAGTAGCCGAACGCCACGAAGATGCTGAGCATGTTGACCGCGAGGGCCGCGTTGAACGAGCGGTTGCGGAACAGGTCGAGGTCGATCATCGGGTCGTCGAGCGAGCGCTGACGTCGCACGAAGATGATGCCGACCGCGAGGCCGGCGACGATCGCGGCGACGGGGAGCCAACCGATGCCGTCCTGCGCGATCTGCTTGAGACCGAAGATCACGCCCAGGATGGCGACCAGCGACATCGCCGCACTCGTGAGGTCGAGCCGGCCCGCGTCGGGAGCGCGGTACTCGGGCAGCAGCTTCGGTCCGAGCACGAGCAGCAACGCCATCACCGGCACCGCCATCAGGAAGACCGAGCCCCACCAGAAGTTCTCCAGGAGCACGCCGCCGACCACGGGCCCGACCGCGCCGCCCGCCGAGAACCCCATGATCCACACGCCGATCGCGACGGTGCGCTGCCGCGGGTCGAGGAACATGTTGAAGATCAACGACAGCGTCGCGGGCGCAAGCGTCGCCCCCGCGACGCCCTGCAGCGCTCTCGCTCGCGATCAGCATCTCGGGGCTCGTGGCGAACGCGGCCACGACGGAGACGGCGGCGAACGCGGCGCCCCCGATCATCAACAGGCGTCGACGTCCGATGCGGTCTCCCAGGGTTCCCATCGTGACGAGGAAGCCCGCCACCATGAACCCGTAGATGTCGACGATCCAGAGCAGCTGGGTGCTGCTCGGTTCGAGGTCCGCGCTGAGTGAGGGCACCGCGAGGTGCAGCACCGTGAGGTCCATCGCGTAGAGCAAGCACGCGAGCGTGAGCACCGCGAGCCCGATCCATTCGCGCCGCGTCGCCTGGGGTGGGGTTTCGGTCTCGGTCTGCATCTCGAGCGACATCTTCCTACCTCCGCGTCGTCGTGAACGTGGTCTCACCTGCTCCGACGACATGCGGTCGGCGAACTCATCGTTCCGGGGCTCATCTCGCGACGACCTCGTAGGGTGGATGCATGGTTCGTGCGCCGGAAGACCGAGACCTGGATCGCCGACTGGAGCTGCACCGGCGAGAGCTCACGGCGTACGCCTACCGCATGCTCGGCTCGGCGTTCGAGGCCGAGGACGCCGTGCAGGAGACGATGCTCCGAGCCTGGCGGAGCTTCGGCCGGTTCGAGGGTCGGTCGACGCTGCGCTCCTGGCTGTACCGCATCACGACGAACGTCTGCCTCGACATGCTGAGTGGCAAGGAGCGCCGAGCCCGTCCGATGGATCTCGGGCCGGCGCAGCAGGCCGACATCTCGCTGATGGGCGAGCCGCTCGCCGAGTCCACGTGGATCCTGCCGGTGCCCGACGCCAGCGTGCTGCCCACGAGCGGTGACCCTGCCGAAGCGGCCGAGGTCCGGGATTCGATCCGCCTCGCGTTCGTCGCGGCGCTGCAGCTCCTGCCGCCGAAGCAGCGAGCGGTGCTCGTGCTCCGTGATGTGTTCCGCTGGAAGGCGTCGGAGGTCGCGGAACTGCTGGACACGTCGGTCGCCTCGGTCAACAGCGCCCTGCAGCGAGCCCACGCCACGCTCGAGTCCGCCACCGTCTCCGACGCGGAACCGCTCCGCCCGATGGACGACGAACAGCGAGCGTTGCTGGAACGTTACGTGGAGGCGTTCGAGCGATACGACATGGGATCGCTCACGTCGCTGCTGCGCGAGGACGCGACGTGGTCGATGCCGCCCTACCGCCTCTGGCTGCAGACACACGACGACATCACGACCTGGTGCCTGGGCCCGGGCATCGGATGTCGCGGCTCGCGACTCCTGCCGATCGAAGCCAACGGGTCTCCGGCGTTCGCTCAGTACAAGCCCAGCGCCGAAGGAGGCCACGAGCCGTGGGCGCTGCAGGTGCTGGAGGTCTCAGGTGGTCGAATCACCGGGATCACCTTCTTCCTCGACACAGCGCACCTGTTCCCGCTCTTCGGGTTGCCCGACCGCCTCGAGGTCTGATCCGGAGATCACCGGCAACACGTCGACGAGGCCGACGAGTGAGATCAACGACTCGAGTTCGCTGCTCATGCGGATGAGGACGAGGTGGCACCCGGCCTTCCGGGCGGTGAGCTGGAGGCGAGCCAGGACCTCGACGATCGCCGCGTCGGCGTGGCTCACGGTGCCGACGTCGCACACGATCGTGCCGGTGCGCGCCTCGAGCAGCGCGTGCACACGGTCGCAGAGGGCCGCGACGTCGCTCGGGGCGACAGGAGTGGGCAGCATCAACATGATCGTCATCCGTGAGGTGGGACCGAGTGCGGGATCCGAACTCATCGCGACGTGATCGCGAGGTGTGGCGTCCGCTCGAACCCGCGATCGACATCAGGATACCCTAGAGGGGTATAGTATGGGTCGACGACCGACGGAGGAGAGACAGCGATGATGCACGGCGCCGGGCATACCGACGAGCGCAAGGCGGCCCACCGAGAAGGCCCCTCCGACGCGACCGAGACTGGCCGCACGGACGATGCCCATCACGCGGGCGATCGCGGATCTCACGCCGCACACGCGGACCACGCAACGATGTTCCGCGATCGCTTCTGGCTGACGGTGGCCCTGACGGTTCCGGTCATCTACTTCAGCGAGATGTTCCAGATGCTCCTGGACTATCGGGCGCCCTCGTTCCTGGGCAGCGAGCTGATCCCGCCGGTGCTGGGAACGGTGATCTTCCTCTACGGCGGTTGGCCCTTCCTGACTGGCGCCGTCTCGGAGGCTCGGGATCGCCGGCCGGGCATGATGTTGCTGATCGCGCTCGCCATCACCGTTGCCTTCGCCGCGAGCGTGGCGACCGAGCTCGGTGCCTTCGACCTGGATTTCTGGTGGGAGCTCGCAGCCCTGATCGCCATCATGCTGCTCGGCCACTGGCAGGAGATGAAGGCCGTCGGCCAAGCGAGCGGTGCGCTCGACGCGCTCGCGGCGCTGCTTCCTGACGAGGCCGAGCGCGTGACCGGATCCACCACCGAGACGGTCCCGGTGGCCGAGCTCGTCGAGGGCGATGTCGTGCTCGTTCGTCCGGGCGCACGCATCCCGGCCGACGGCGAGGTGGTCGAGGGCGATGTCGAGGTCGACGAGTCGATGCTGACCGGGGAATCACGGCCGGTACCCAAGTCGGTGGGGGATCGTGTCGTGGCGGGAGCGGTCGTCGCCGACGCCTCCGTTCGGGTCCGGGTCGATGCGGTGGGCGACGCCACCGCGCTGGCGGGGATCCGGCGTCTCGTCGAGTCGGCGCAGACATCGAAGTCGCGCGCTCAGGCATTGGCCGACCGGGCTGCCGGCTTCCTCTTCTACGTCGCGACCGCGGCCGGCGTCGTCACCTACCTCGCATGGACCGTGCTCGGCGAGCCGCGCAGCGCGGTCGAGCGGACGGTCACCGTGCTCGTGATCGCGTGTCCGCACGCACTCGGGCTTGCGATCCCGCTCGTGATCTCGATCTCCACGGCGCTCTCGGCCCGCAACGGCATCCTGGTCAAGGATCGCCTCGCGCTCGAACGCACCCGTGAGGTCGACGTCGTGCTGTTCGACAAGACCGGCACGCTGACGGCGGCCAACCACGTCGTGACCGACTCGATGGCGCTCGATGGTGACGCCGACGCCATGCTGCGGATCGCCGGTTCGGTGGAGGCCGACAGCGAACATCCGCTCGCGCGTGCGATCGCCTCCGCCGCCGAGCAACTCGGCGAGGTGCCACGGGCCGAGGGGTTCCGGTCGATGACCGGACGCGGCGTCGAGGCGACCGTCGAGGGGCGCTCCATCGCCGTCGGCGGACCGACGCTCCTTCGTGACCGTTCGATCACGGTTCCGAGGAAGCTCGACCCGAAGACGGCCGAGTGGTCGGATCGGGGGGCGGCTGTCCTCTACGTCGTGCAGGGCGCCGACGTGCTGGGCGCGATGGCGCTCGAAGACGAGGTGAGGTCCGAGTCGCAACAGGCGGTCGATGCGTTGCACGAGCTCGGCATCACGGTTGCGATGATCACCGGAGACGCCAAGCCCGTCGCCGAGGCGGTCGCGCGTGAGCTGGGCATCGACGAGGTCTACGCCGAGGTGCTCCCCGAGGACAAGGACGCGGCCGTGATCGACCTGCAGCGCCGCGGGCACACCGTGGCCATGGTCGGCGACGGAGTCAACGATGCGCCGGCCCTGGCTCGTGCGGACGTGGGCATCGCGATCGGCGCCGGCACCGATGTCGCGATCGAGTCAGCGGGGGTCGTGCTCGTCTCCGACGATCCTCGCGCCGTCGTGGACGTCATCGACCTGTCGAAGGCCAGCTACCGCAAGATGGTCCAGAACCTCGTGTGGGCCACCGGGTACAACGCCGTCGCCATCCCGCTCGCTGCGGGGGTGCTCGCATGGGCCGGCATCACGCTGGCTCCCGCGGTCGGCGCCGTGCTCATGAGCGTGTCGACGATCGTCGTCGCGCTCAACGCACAGCTCCTGCGCAAGCTCCGGCTCGGGCGGGCAGGCACCTGAGGATGGGGTTGACGAACGGTTCATGCCAAGACAATACTTAACCGTATGGTTCAGTCTCAGACGCTCGATCGGACGTTGTCGGCCCTCTCGGACCCGACGCGCCGCGAGATCCTCGAGCGCCTCTCGGTGGGACCCGCATCGATCAGCGAGCTCGCACAGCCGACCGGCATCTCGCTCCCCGGGGTCATGAAGCACGTGCGCATCCTGGAGCAGGCGCACCTCGTGACCACGCTGAAGCGAGGGCGCACTCGCGAATGCCGACTCGACGCCGAACCGATGGACGACGTCACGTCGTGGATCGAGGCGCGCCGGCGTGAATGGGAACGGCGATTCGACCGACTCGAAGCGATGCTCGTGGACACGGAGAGAGCCGGGCTACCGGTCGACTCGACGGAGTTCGACGCACGGCATGACACCGACACGGAAGGGAGAGTCGACGATGGCTGACGCGACACCACCCGAGGGCGTGGTCTCCGCTGCGTCCGACGCCGAAGGGATCGTGATCGTCCGCGTCTTCGACGCGCCGCGAGAGCTGGTCTTCAAGGCGTGGACCGAACCGGAGCGATTCGCTTCGTGGTTCGGCGAGCACGGATCATCGATCCCGCTCGAGCGCATCACCATGGACGCACGACCCGGTGGCGCGTGGAGCGCCGTGATGCTGCACGGTCCCGACCGCATCGAGATCCCGTTCGCGGGCGAGTTCCGAGAGGTCGTGGAACCCGAGCGGGTGGTGTTGACGCTCGCCGAGCCTGATGACCCCCACGCCGCGGACAACGTCGAAGTGCTGACCGCCGAGTTCCGTGACCTCGGCGATGGCAGGACCGAGATGACGTTCACACAGCGCGGCGGCAACCTGCCGGCCGACGAGTACTCGCGGGCGATGCGCGGCTCGCTGATCTTCTTCGAGCGCTTGGCCGAGCACGTCGGCGGAGAGCTCAAGGCGCGCCACGACACCGACTCATGAGGGGAGCCCACACATGGAGTCCGTGAAGTCACACGACGGAACGAGCATCGCGTTCGACAGACTCGGCGCGGGGCCGCCGGTCGTGTTGGTGTGCGGCGGCTCCGTCGATCGCACGTCGAACGCTCCGGTTGCCGAGCTGCTCGCAGAGCGGTTCACCGTCTTCAACTTCGACCGTCGAGCGCGCGGCGACAGCGGCGACACGCCTCCGTACGCCGTGGAGCGCGAGGTGGAGGACATCGACGCCGTCATCGGGGCAGCGGGAGGCTATGCCCGCCTGTATGGAACCTCGTCGGGTGCGGCCCTGGCGCTCGAGGCCGCGGCCACAGGGCTCGACATCACGAAGCTCGCGCTGTGGGAGCCGCCGTACATCCCCGACGGCATGCCTCGGCCGCCGGCGGACACCGCCGAGACGTTCACCGAGCTGGTCGAGGCGGGCCGACGCGGCGACGCGGTCGAGCACTTCATGTCGAAGGTGGTCGGGCTTCCCGACGAGTTCGTGGCACAGGCACGCTCCGCGCCCTTCTGGCCGCAGCAGGAAGCGTTGGCGCACACGCTCGCCTACGACGCGACGATCATGGGTGAGTACGTGCTACCCGTGGATCGCGCGGCCTCGGTCAAGGTCCCGACGATCGTGATGGCCGGCACCGCGAGCTTCCCCTGGATGAGCGAGACCGCGCGCGCCCTGGCCGAGATCATCCCCGACGGTGAGCTCCGCCTGCTCGACGATCAGACGCACGACGTCGCCCCCCACGTCATGGCGGCGGTCCTCGTGGAGTTCTTCGCCTGACGGTCGGCGCGGCCGGCGACCGCGCTACCGGTCCTCGGGAGCGGGACGTTCCTGCAACACCCAGCCGTTGCCGTCGGGGTCGTCGAAGAAGACGAACGAGTTCCATGGTCCGCCCTTGCCGTCGACCAAGCCGCTCTCTTCGAAATGCTGCACCGGGCTCATCTCGAGTCCGCGGCCGGCCAGCTCCTCGCGCGCGGCCTCGATGTCGTCGACGACGAGCTGCGGACCCTGCAGGGAGCCGGGCTCGGACCTGGTGATGCCCGTGCCGACCATGATCGAGCACGCCGAACCGGGGGGCGTGAGCTGCACCACCCGGATGCCTTCCATCGGCGAGTCATCGACATCGACCACGAACCCGAGCCGGTCGGCGTAGAACGCCTTCGCGCGATCCACGTCGGTGACGGGCACGGGAAGCAGCTCCAGCTTCAGGTCCATGGTCGGCATCGCTCCCTGCGGTCAGGCGGCGTCGGCCGCGTCTTCCAACGTCTTGATCTCGATCTTGCTCATCTGCAGCATCGCCTGCATCGCCGCCTGCGAGCGGGCCGGGACGGGGTCACCCAACAGCTCGCCCAGCCTATCGGGAACGATCTGCCAGCTGAGGCCGAACCGATCCTTGAGCCACCCGCACTGGCCCTCCTCGCCGCCATCCTCGACTAGCCGGTCCCAGAAGTGATCGACCTCTTCCTGGTCCTTGCAGCGGACGACGAACGAGATCGCCTCGGTGAACGTGAACTCCGGGCCGCCGTTCAACGCGGTGTACTCCTGGCCTTCGAGCGTGAAGTTCACCGTCATGACGGCGCCGGCGGGACCCGGCGATCCTTCCGGGTATCGCGCCACGTTGGTGATCTCGGCGTCGTCGAACAGGGAGACGTAGAAGCTCGCGGCTTCCTCGGCCTGGTCGTCGAACCACAGCATCGGGCTGATCTTCTGCATCGGTGCCTCCTTCTCGGTGTTCGTGTGGTGTGCTGGAGTCGCGCTGTTCGGTCAGCCGGTGACCTGCTTCGCGAGCAGTTCCTCGAGGCGGTCGTACCCGTCGTTCATGCCATCGGCCATGCCCGACTGCACCATGCCGTCGCGGTCCTCGATCGACTGGAAGACCGTGTTCGTGTGGACCACGGTCTTGCCGTCGCGCTCCTCGAACGTGACGGTGTCGAGCGACACATGTCCCGGCACGCCCTCGTACTCGAAGGTCTGCACGATGCCGTCGAGCGATGGTTCCCCGTGGAAGACGCCATGGAACCAGTGCTCGTCGCCGCCGTCTCCGACGTGCAGGTAACGGTAGGAACCGCCGTCGCGCATGTCGAAGCGGTCCACCTTCATCGTGTACTGCCGCGGCCCCAGCCACTGCGTGAGGAGGTCGATGTCGGTGAACGCGCGGAAGAGCAGCTCGCGCGGCGCGTTGAACTCCCGCTCGGTCAAGACCTGCGGAACGCCCGGCTCCGCAGTCACCTTCAGCTCGGTCATGGTGTGCTCCTTCCTGTCGGATCGCTCCCCTGGTCGGGGATCAGCGATCGATCGGTCTCGGTTCGTTGCAGGGTCTCGAGGAGCTCGTCCAGTCGTTCGTAGCTCTCCTCCCAGTACTCGCGGTAGCCGGCGAGCCACACGGCAGCCTCCTTCATCGGCTCCGCCTCGAGATGACTGAGGCGGGCGGTCGCTCGACGCGTTCGCGAGATCAGCCCGGCTCGCTCGAGCACCTTGAGGTGGCGGGAGATCGCCGGCTGCGACACCGTGAACGGCACAGTGAGCTGCGCGACCGTCGCTTCCCCCTCGGCCAGACGCGTGAGGATCGCCCGGCGGGTCGGGTCGGCAAGTGCCCCGAACACCCGGTCGAGCTCCACCTCGGTCGTGACCATCCATCCTCACCTTGCATAACTGGTTCCTTCTAGAAGGGACAAGTTATAGAAGCAGACGTGACATGTCAAGGCCACGCCGCCAGGCGGGCCGCGTACCATCGCGGCCATGCCGCGCCGCTCCGACTCTCTGCTGCGTCCCATGCTCGTGTTCGCGGTGCTGGCGCTCGCCGCGCTCGCGTTGGTGGCTGCCGCCGGCATCGTGGTCGTGCGCCGGCTCGCCACCGACCAGGCGCTCGCCGAGGCTCGTCAGCTCACCGAGGTCTCGGCTCGCGTTGTGCAACAGCGGGTGAGCGAGCCGTTGCTCACCGGTGACGCCGACAGCTCGGCGCTCGTGGCGAGCGCGGTCACGAACGCGGTGCTGCACGAGCCGGTCGTGCGCGTGAAGATCTGGACCCGAGACGGGGAGATCGTCTACTCCGACGAGCCGGCACTGATCGGCAGCCGGTACCCGCTGGGCGACGAGGACGCGGCGGTGCTCGATCACGGCGGGGTCGAGGCGGAGGTCTCGGATCTCAGCGCGCCCGAGAACCGCTTCGAGCGGCCGTTCGGTGAGCTGCTCGAGGTCTACACCAGGATCGAGACGCCTGGCGGCACGCCGCTGCTCTTCGAGACCTACCAGCTCGCGTCGAGTCTCGCGGAGCGCCGGCGCGAGCTGCTGTCGACGTTCGCGCCGGTGCTGGTCGCCACCTTGCTCGCCCTGGCGCTGCTGATGGTCCCGATCGCCTGGATCCTCGCGCGACGCGTTCGAGCTGCACAGCTCGAACGCGAGCGGCTGATGCAGCAGATGCTCGACGCCTCTGACCGCGAGCGGCGGCGCATCGCAGGCGAGGTGCACGACGGACCCGTGCAGGAGCTCGCCGGCCTGTCGATGAGACTGTCGGCGTCGGCCGAGCAGATCGAGGATCATGCGGCGAGCGACGTCGTGCGCGACTCGGCGGCCGCCGTTCGAGGCAGCGTTCGCACCCTGCGCTCGGCGATCGTGGGCATCTACCCGCCGAACCTGCAGCAGGCCGGCCTGTCCGCCTCGCTCTCGGACCTGGTCGCGCGCCTCGAGCCGTACGGCATCGAGGGAACGCTGCACCTCGACGGCGTCACCGAGTTCGGCCCTGACGTCGACGCGTCGATCTACCGTGCGTGTCAGGAGGCGCTGCGCAACGTCGAGGAGCACGCCGATGCCCGCACCGCGCGCGTCTCGGTGCGGCGCGAGGGTGCTCGCGCGATCCTCGAGGTCGTCGACGACGGCCGCGGCATCACCGATGCCGAGCGCGCCACCGCTCGCGACCAGGGCCATCTCGGACTGCAGGTGATGACCGATCTCGCCCGAGACGCCGGCGGGACCTTCACGGTGGATGCAGGCGACGGCCGGAGCGGGACCGCGGTGCGCATGGAGGTGCCGATCCGATGACCTCGCCCGAAGGCGTACCGATCCGCGTCGCCATCGCCGACGACCACAAGGTGGTCCGGGTCGGGCTCGAGCAGCTGCTGGCGACGTTCGGCGATGTGGAGACCGTCGGTGCGGCATCGGGAGGCGCCGACGCGATCGCGCTCTGCGAGCGGGAACGGCCCGACGTGCTGCTGCTCGACCTCTCCATGCCCGACGTCGACGGCATCGAGGTGACACGCCGGCTGCGCGATGCGGCCGTGCCCACGCGCGTGGTGGTCTTCACGTCGTTCTCCGACCGGGACCGCATCGTGCGGGCCCTCGACGCCGGCGCCATCGGGTACCTGCTGAAGGACGCGGAGCCCGACGAGATCCACGGGGCGATCCAGGCCGCGGCACGAGGTGGCTCGCCCCTCGCCCCCCGCGCCGCGGCCGAGCTGCTGGCCGACCGCAGAGCTCGGCCGAGCGAGGTCGAGCTCACCGCCCGCGAGCGTGAGGTGCTGGGTCTCGTCGTCGAGGGCCTCGCGAACAAGCAGATCGCGCGGCGCATGGGCATCAGCGAGAAGACGGTGAAGGGCCATCTCACGAACCTCTTCCAGCGGATCGGGGTGGCCGATCGCACCCAGGCGGCGCTCTGGGCGGAACGCTCCGGCATCCTGCGCGACTGAGGTCTCGAGACCGTCGCGGGACGGAAGTCCCGTTGGTGAACCGGGCGACGGCCTGCACCATGCTCTTATGCATCTCTTAACCCGACTCCGCCTCCGGTCCGCGGCGGCGTTCGCGCTCGCGTCGCGCTCGTCGTCGTCCTGGCGCCTGCGGCGGTCGCGGGCGAGAGCCGGCGCGGGAGCTGCTCCGGGGGCCCCGGGCACTGGCGGCTCGTGGTCGACCAGGTAGATGCGGGCACCCTGCGTATCCGGTTCCGCATCGAGGACGTGCCCGCGGGCCAGTCGTGGCAGGTCTTCCTCTCCGACGACGGCGTCAGGATCTTCAGCGGTCAGCGGGTGTCCGACAGCAACGGCGAGGTGCGCGTGAGGAGGCTCACCGCGAACCGAGCCGGCGCCGACACGATCGGCGCGAGCGGGGTCTCGGCGACCGGCATCACCTGCAGGGGTTCCCTGACGTTCTGATCCCGACGTGAGGTCCCGGGACGGTCGTCCCGTTGTGACCGCGACCGTCCCCGTTCCAGCCTTGTGGAACACGACCGGACGCGCCGGTCGGATCCCGCAAGGAGGGACGGACGATGATCAGCAAGATCGCACGGATCGTGCTCGCCGCGTCGATGGCGATGACGCTCGCCGGCGCGGCGCCGGCTTCCGCGAACGACGGCGACGTGATCCGCGAGGGCGCGTGCAGCGGCAGAGCCGACTGGAAGCTCAAGCTCTCGCCCGAGAACGGCCGCATCGAGGTCGAGTTCGAGGTCGACTCCAACGTCGTCGGCCAGACCTGGCGGGTGCGCATCGTGAAGAACGGAACCGCGATCTTCCAGGGACGGCGTCAGACGAGGGCGCCGAGCGGCTCGTTCGAGGTCAGGATCGTGACGTCCAACCCTCCCGGCTCGGACACGTTCCGTGCCCGCGCGGTGAACGTCGCGACCGGCCAGACCTGCGCCGGGAGCGCCACCTTCTGAACGACGCTCCACCCGTCACGAGGGAGCCCTGCAGGTCGGGGCTCCCTCGACGTCATCAGGCCTCGAACGGCCTCAGCCCATCGGACTCATGAGCTGGAAGTAGTTGTCGTCGGGGTCGGAGAACGTGCAGATCGAGTCCTGGTCGTTCTCCCCGATGCCGTACGGCTCCTGGACCACGGTTGCGCCCGCCGCCACCAACCGGTCGAACTCGCTTCTCACGTCGGGCGTCTCGATGTTCCAGATGAGCCTGCCCGGCTGGGGGTTCTTCCCCTGTACTTGGTCGTGCGGGCCGACCGTGAATCCGCCCGATCCGACCTGCCAGCCGATGTAGCCGCCCTCGTTCCAGCCGGGCTCTCCGAACAGCTTCGTGTAGTAGTCGGCCAAGCGCTGCGGATCCTCGGACCCGATCAGGATGCTGTTCAGGTTCATCTCGTCTCCCTTCGTTCGCCGTGTCCTTGCCCATACCGACGACACGCGGGGCCGAAACTCATCGCTTCGAGAGCGGAGACGGGAACCTCGGCAGCACCTTGGTGCCGGCGAGCCAGTCGGTGAGCCTCTCGGCTTCGCGCTCGATCGCGTGAAGGCCCTCGGCGCCGACGTCTTCGAGCATCTGCACGTCGACCTCGCCGGTATCGGTCTGCCGCCAGCCGCCCACGATGCGTCCGTTCCACCATACGGTCGGACCCGCGTTGCCGCTCGTGTCGAACACCTGGTGCCGATGGGCACCCACGTACCAGTCGCGCTCGAACCATCCCATCGTGGTCGGATCCAGCGGTGGCAGCAGGGCGGCCCACGGCTCCACCGGATCGGGCTGCTCGAGGTCGTCGCCCGATACGTAGCCGAGCCGACCGTCGAGGTCGACCTCGACCGCCTCGAGGTGAGCGAGGGCCTGCCGCACCGCCGCCTGCGTCGAGCCCAGCCACCACTTGATGTCGACGGCGGTGCCGGGGCCGAACGCACGCAGCCACCGCTCGACCAACCCGGCCACGCCCTCCGCGTGCGGCGGTACCTCGAGCGGCTCTCCGAGCCAGGAGGTCATCGATGCCCATCGAGGGCGGGACGTGGTCCATGAGCCGTCGTTCGAAGCTCGCACGATGTGACCCGCGGCGGACAGCGTGGTCAGCACCCTGGGACCGACCGGCACGCTTCCACCCCACGACCTGCCCTCTCCGTAGGCGATCCTGCCTTCGAGCAGCGGGATCTCGTCGCGGAGCTCGGACGACGTGGCCTGTCTCCCATCGGACAGCACGGCGAGCACCTGCTTCGATGCGCGGGAGAGCCAGCGGGTGCCGTCGCGGTGCAGTCCCGCCCGCTCCACGTCTCGGATGAGGCGGCGTCGCTCGATGTCGGCCACGCGGTCGCTGGCTCCGGCTTGCACGACGCCGAGCACTTCGCGTGGAACGACGAACAGGGTTCGGCGCATCGCGAGGTGCTTGACCAACGATCGATCCACGTACAGGGCCTGCTCGAGGTCGGTCGTGGACATCCCGTCGACGCGCGCCCAAGCCGACAGGTAGATGGTCGCGGGATCGGTTCCGTGCAGGCCGACCATGCTCGTGGCCGCTTCGACGACGTCGCCGCGCCCGATCTGCCGGCAGCAGGCGATGACGACCAGCCAGCCGGGCTCGGCGTTCCGCGACGCTGATCTTCCGCACACGGGATGCTGCCACACCCGCCGGCCCGCATCAGGTCCCTTGACAGGCTAACGGCGTTAGCTTATCCTGGGCTAACGCTGTTAGCCGAGATGGAGGAGGCAGGGGATGATGTTCACGAACGAGATCCACACGGAGGTCGAGATCGACGCCACGCGCGACGAGGTCTGGAGCGTCCTCTCAGATTTCGGTTCCTACCACGAGTGGAATCCGGCCTTCGCCTCGATCGAGGGTCGGCCCGAGGCCGGCACGAAGCTCGACATCGCGTTCTCGCTCAAGGGAGACCGCACGATGCGGATGCGCCCCACCGTGCTGGTGGCCGAGTCCGGCCGAGAGCTGCGCTGGCTCGGCCATCTGTTCATGCCCGGCCTGTTCGACGGCGAGCACCGTTTCGAGATCCACGAGGAGGAGCCCGGCCGCGTGAGGTTCGTGCAGGGCGAGCGGTTCCGCGGGCTGCTCGTGCCGTTCCTCCGCTCGCTGATCGAGGACGATACGCCCGCAATGTTCGAGCGGGTCAACGCGGCGCTGGCGGCCCGCGTGGTCGAGCTGCGGAACAGGGTGTGACCGGCATCGTGGAGTCGGCGCGACGCCGGCAGCTCGTCGAGGTCGCGATGCGCATCCTCGAGTCCGAAGGTCCCGATGGCCTCACGATGCGCGCGCTCGCCGCGGCGATGGGCATGCGGGCGCCCTCGCTCTACAAGCACGTCGCCGACAAGGATGAGCTGACGGCCATGTTGATCGCCGAGGCGTTCCGTGGATGGGGCCAGACGATGCACGACGCGATGGCGGCGTTGCCGGCCCGGGCGGCCCGTGTGAGGCGACTACGGGTGCTCGCGAAGACCTATCGCGACTGGGCGATCGCCCATCCGCACCTGTATCGGATGGCGACCGGTGGTGAGCTGCGGCGTGAGCTGCTGCCGGACGGGCTCGAGGCGTGGGCGGCGGAGCCGGTGGTCACGGTCGCCGGCGGCGAGCACCGCGCCCGCGCCACGTGGGCCTTCGCGCACGGCATGACGATCCTGGAGCTCGACGGCCGCTTCCCTCCGGACGCCGACCTCGATGCCGCATGGGAGGAAGGCATCAAGTCCCTCGGCGCCTGACCCGTCTGGAGTGCGCTTGCTCACCTGCCCAGCAGCTCGTCGAGCAAGTTCGATGATCGGCCATGCCCCGTCGGACCAGTTCGAGATGACGGTGTCGGTGGTCTCGTGGGTTGGGTCGTACGTGCTGCTGAACGACACACCTGCGTCGTAGCCCTCGAGCCACACGACGTCGCTCGTGGCGTGCAGGTGGAACCCGAGTCCGTAGCGCCTCGATTCCTCGGGCCAGTCGCTGCGTGGGCGCACCATCTCGGCCACGAGGTCGCTCGAGACGATCGCGCCGGCGAACAGCGCTCGCCAGAAGGCATGCATGTCCGCTGCGGTCGAGTAGATGCCTCCGTCGCCGGTGCCCAGCACCGGAAGGTGGAAGACGTTCGTCCGGTGACCGTCGACGGTGAGGTAGCCGAGTGCGGCGTCTCCAGGGAGCTCGTCGGATCGGAGGAACCCCGTGTCGCCCATGCCCGCCGGTTCACAGACTCGCTCCCGCACGAGCTCGTGGAACGGCGTGCCGCTCGTGCGCTCGGCGATCAGTGCGAGCACCACGAACCCGCCGTTGTTGTAGGCGAAGCGCTCACCCGGCTCGGAGACCGTCTCGTGTCCGTCGAGGACGGCGAGGAAGTCCTCAGTGGTCGCGAGCTCGTGCACCGGAACCGGCATGACGTAGTCGGTGATGTCGGTGACGGCGTGCTCGTCCAAGTAGTCGCCGATGCCGGATCGGTTCGCCAGCAGGTGCTCCACCGTGACCGCGTCGTCGATCAATGGAAGATCGTCACCCAGCGCGGAGCGAGCGGTGCTCGTACGGTCGAGCGCGCCTTCCTCGATCAGGCTCATGATGGTGAGCGCTGTGAAGCCCTTGGCACCGCTCGCGAGCGCAAACTTCGTGTCGGTCGTGTTGGCGAGTTCGTGTGCGCGATCGGCGAGCCCATACGCCTTCGCGAAGGTGACGTCGCCCGGTCGGTCCACCCGTACGACCCCGGAGAACCCGGTCCGTTCGGCGGTCGTGTCGACGGCGTCAGCCAGCTGTTGCATGACCCCGCTCCTCCTCGTTGCTGACCCGGTAGTGGAGATGCACCACGCCGTTGTCGAATCGGCGCTCGTCGAGCAGCTCGAGCTCGATCCGAAGGTGGCCCGGGAAGCATGCCGTTCCGCTTCCCACCACGACGGGGTTCACGAAGATGTGACACTCGTCGACCAGTCCGGCTTCGAAAGCGTGCCCCGCGAGCTCCGGACCGCCGACGCTGATGCCGGTCGCCGACGACGCCTTCATCCGCCGTACGGCGTCGGCGTCGAACGTGCGCTCGAGTCGCGTGCGAGCGGCTGACGGTTCATCGAGCGTGGTCGAGTACACGACCTTGTCGATCGCGCGCCAGATCGAGGCGTAGTCGAGCGCGACAGCCGGCTTATCGGCATCGAGGGGTGCCGTATCCCAGTAGGCCATCACCTCGTACATCCGCCGCCCGAGGAGGTAGATGCCGACTTGCCTCTCGAGGTCGTTGACGAACGCATGCACCTGCTCGTCGGGCGCGGCCCAGTCGAAGTTGCCTCGCTCGTCCGCCACGTAGCCGTCGAGCGATGCGATCGCCGTGTAGTGCAGGGTCCCCATGGCGGAGCTCCTTCCGCATATGCCAGTCTTGGTCGATGGGCAGCACCATCTTCTACACGGCGACCACCATCGACGGGTTCATCGCCGACGAACACGACTCGCTCGAGTGGCTGTTCCAGGTCCCCGCGGGCGTCGACGACGTAGGTCACGAAGATCGTTTCGCGCGCTTCTTCGACGACGTCGGCGCGATGGCCATGGGGTCGACCACATACGAGTGGATCGTCGATCACGATCGGTTGCTCGACCGGCCCGAGCAGTGGAGGGCGTACTACGCAGACACGCCATGCTGGGTGTTCTCGCACCGGGAGCTGCCCGCGATCCCGGGCGCAGATCTTCGGTTCGTACGCGGACGGGTGGCGCCGATCCATGCGGACATGGTCGAGGCCGCGCACGGCACGAACATCTGGCTCGTCGGAGGTGGTGAGCTAGTGGGTCAGTTCGCCGATCACGGCCTGCTCGACGAGATCCACCTCAGCATCGCGCCGGTATCGCTCGGCTCAGGTGCGCCGCTGCTTCCTCGGCGTCTGCTCTCCTCGGAGCTGACGCTGATGAACGTCGAGCGACACGGGCAGTTCGTCGCCGCGACGTACCGCGTCACCAGAGCGGTCGACTGAGCCGTTCCTGTTCAGCCTCCGTCGGCGGGTTCGGTGAACGTCAGGAAGTAGCCGTTGGGGTCCTGCAGGCCCATCTCGAGCGTGCCCCATTCCCGGACCTCGGGCCCCCAGGCAGGCTCGATCTCGTCGCGGATCTGCTCGTGAACCGCGCGCACGCTCTCGGGGTAGACGTAGATCGTGCCGGTCAGAGCAGGTGAGGCGGACCACGGGGTCTCACCCGCCAGGAACTGCAGCACCACACCGTCGCGCTGCACCTCGGCCCAGGTCGGCTCGCCGGTATCGGGGAACGTTCCGCTGCAATCGAACCCGGTTCGGCGGTACCACGCGAGCGTCGCGGCCATGTCCGTCGTCTTGAGCATCACGTCCACACGACCGTCACGTGCCACAGGTCGACGCTAGCACCGCGTCGCCACCCGTGTCGTGAAGGCCGTGTGCGTCTAGCCGCCCTGCTCTGCAAGCTCTAGGCTTCGCGACGATGTCCACCGACGCGCAGGTTCCGGTCGGAACGCCTGGAGACCACCGCCGCTACTACGAGGCACTGGTAGAGGCGAGTCCGACGGCGATCGTGGCCTGCGATCCGGACCTGGTCGTCACCTCGTGGAACCCGGCCGCCGAGCGACTCTTCGGCTACACGGCGGCCGAGGCGCTCGGCCGGCCGATCGATGGATTGATCGCCGACCACGACTCGATCCGAGACGAGGCCCTGGCGGTCAACGACCGCGTCTTCGACACGCCGGTCGAGCTGATCACCCGCCGCTCGACGAAAGAGGGCACGCTGGTCGACGTCGCGATCAAGGCGGTGCCCATCAGGATCGACGGGGAGCTCGTGGGCGCGTTCGCGCTCTTCGAAGATATCGGCGAGCTGGTGCGGCAGCGTCGCTTCTTCGAATCGCTCGTCGAGATGAGCCCCGCCGCCATCATCATGGTTAACCGCGACGTCGAGGTGACCCTGTGGAACCCGGGCGCTGAACGGCTCTTCGGATACACGGCCGCCGAGGCGATGGGCGCCGATCTCGACGAGCTGATCGCGCACGATCCTGCGATCCACGCCGAAGCCACCGCCTGGAGCAAGGAGGCGTGGGACGAAGAGTCCTTCCGTCGCATCGGGCGACGCTCGCACAAAGACGGAAGGCTCGTCGACGTCGAGATCGTGGCCGTGCGCGTGATGCTGGGCGACCAGCCGATCGGCTTCTACATCATCTACCACGACGTCACCGAACTGGAGCAGACGCGACGTCAGCTCGAAGCGAGGATCGACGAGCAGATGGCCGAGCTCGTGCGCACCGGCGAGCTCGCGCGGTTCCTGCCGCGCCAGGTTGCCGAGGGCCTCATCGGCGGCGAGCTTCGCGCCGAGGAAGACTCGTTCGAGCGGCGTCGCATCACGGTGCTGTTCGCCGACATGGTCGGGTTCACCGACCTGGCGGAGAGCCTCGAGCCCGAGGAGCTCGCGGAGGTCCTCAATGGGTATCTCCGAGAGATGACGGCAGCGGTCATCGCGTGTGGTGGTTCGGTCGACAACCTGATCGGCGACGGCGTCATGGCCGTGTTCGGCGCTCCGAAAGCGATGCCGGAGGCCGATCAGGCATGGGCAGCCGTGCGAGCGGCGATGGAGATGCAGCGCCGGTGCCGCGAGCTGGGCACCTCGCTCCGAGAGCGAGGTATCCCCGCCGATCTGAACATCCGGGTCGGCATCAACACCGCGCATTGCACCGTGGGTGTGTTCGGCAGCGAGGTCATGCGGGCGTACATGGCGGTCGGATTCGCGGTCAACGTGGCAGCTCGGTTGCAGACGGCCGCAGACCCCGGCTCGATCCTCTGCGGCTTCCGTACTTACGCCTTGGTGAAGGAGCGCGTGAACGCGCAGGAACGGGGCGCGCTCACGGTGAAGGGAGCGGCGCGCCCGGTCGAGGCGTGGGAGATCGTGAGCCTGGCAGACGGCTGAGCCCCGTTCGGTGCCCAGCGGCTACGAGGCCCCGATGGGCACTCGATCGAACAGCAGATGCATGATCTGCTGCAAGGGCCAGCGCGCTCCCACCTTCCGCCAGTTCCCGTTGGCGAGCACGACCACCCCGATGCCGTCGTTCGGGTCGTAGAAGGCGACCGTCGCGACGCCGCTGTCTCCCCCGTTGTGGCCGATCAAGGTGCGCCCGCGCGAGCGGGTCCGATACCAGAGCAACCCCTGGCCGTACGTCGTGTCGGGGATCTGTGAGCGCAGCATCTCCCGCACGGTGTCGCGTTCGAGCACGCGAACCCCGGCCCACGTGCCGCCGTTCATCATCATGCCGAGATGGCGCGCGAGGAGGGGAGCCGTGGTCCGCAGGGCACCATCGGGGTAGTCGGGGTATCCGTACTGGCCGTACGCCACGTAGCGGTCCCGCGCCGCCGACCACCGATAGGGCATCGCCACGTCGCCCTCGGGCACGTCGGCCAGGTGCCACCCGGCGCGACCCATGCCGAGCGGCGCGAAGATGTTGGTCTCGCACCACGCGTCGAAGCC
This sequence comes from uncultured Actinomycetes bacterium, assembly GCA_963790335.1. Taxonomy (GTDB): domain Bacteria; phylum Actinomycetota; class UBA4738; order UBA4738; family HRBIN12; genus JAOUEA01. Next base: position 601,133 of record CAWBOB010000008.1, read on the forward strand.
GGCACCGCTTGCCGCTTCGACGAGGAATGCGGCGAGCGAAGCTCCGACGTTCGAGTAGCGGTATCTCGAGCCCGGCTTCGCGTCGTAGAAGTTCGGCCGCCGGTAGTCCTCGCCGCCGGGCACGAGGTATCCCTCGAGGAACGTGCCGAGCGGGATCGTGGAGTCGCCCTCGGCGTAGAGGTCGTCCCACACGGGCCACCGGTCGCGGATGCTCGATGTGTGGGTCAGCAGGTGCCGCACGGTGATCGCGCGATGCGGATGCTGCGGCGTGCGCACCGAGAACGGCAGGATGTCGTTCACGTCGTCGTCGAGGCCGAACAGGCCGCGCTCGACCGCCTGCATCACGGCGGTCGCGATCACCGTCTTCGAGATCGACGCGAGCATGAACAGGGTGTTCCGGCGAACCCGTTCGGGTCGCCAGAGGTTCGCGTGCCCGTATCCGCGTGCCCACACGACCTCGTCGCCGCGCACGACCGCAGCCGAGACGCCGGGGAGCGTGCCGAGGGCCATGAGGTCGGTGATCTCGCCGTCGAGCCCACGCCGGTCCCTGGGCTCGAGGGCAACTGGGCGAGCTCGCACCGCGCCGACCCGCGGCAGTGCGACGGCACCGGCGGTGACGAGACCCGTCGTGAGCAGCCGCCTGCGGGTCCACGCGAGCGGCGCGAGGGGTCGTTCCTCGGGTGTGTCGCGCACACGATCACGCATCAGCCGATGTTCGCACGAACGGGAGGCGGCGTGATCATCGTCTGGAACCGATGGGAACAGCTAGGGCGATGAGGTGCGACGGGAAGCATCGAAGCGGTCGGCATCGTCGAGGAAACGGCGCACCGCCTGGTTGAACAGATCCGGCGCCTCGAGATTGCTCACGTGCCCCACGTCGGGCAGGACCACGAGCTCGGATCCGGGGATGGCCCGATGCATCGCCTCGGCGACGGGTCGCGGCGATCGTGCGTCTTCCTCCCCGTACAGCAGCAGGGTCGCGACGTCGATCGCGGGGAGCACCTCGCGCAGATCGGCCTCGGCGATCGCGAGCAGCATCTGCTTCACCCCACGCGGATGGAAGCCGGCCATCACCGCGACGTACTCCTCGACCACGCGGGAGCTCGCTCGGTGGCTGAACAGCGACGGCACCCATGTCCGGACGAAGCCCTCGGGCGTCATCGTCTCGAGGCCGTGCAACGACGACGAGAGCCGCTCGGCGACGGTCGCGGCCGGAAGCGAGCCCGCCCACCCCGCGTACGCGGCCGCGAGGATCAGGGTGCGGGGCAGGTCCGGGCGACGCCGATAGAGCTCGAGCGCGAGGGTCGAGCCCCACGAGAGTCCAAGCACGTGGGGACGGTCGAGTCCCAAGATCTCGATGAAGGCGGCGAGCCGTGCCGCGTAGTCCGGCATGCGGAACGGCTCAGGAGGATCGGTCGATCCGCCGCAGCCGGGCGCATCCCATGCCACGACCTCGAAGCGGTCGGAGAGGTCGTCGATCTGTGGACGCCACTCGCGGTGATCGGACAGCCCCCCGTGGAGCAGCACGAGCGGCGGCCCCTGGCCCGCGCGCTCGAAGGCGATCGTTCCCCCTTCGACCTCGATCTGCTCCACCGTTCCCCTCACCCCCGTCGGGAGCCCGACTGCCGAGTGGCGTCGCTCCGCCGGTTCCACGTGGGCAGGGCCCGAGCCAGTCCCGGCGGTCCTTGCACCTCGATCAGGCCGTCGAGCACCGCGTCCCGCCACTCGATGCGCCCGAGATGCCATTCGGCGAGGGCCCGCGGCTCGGCCTCGACGATCACGTCCTCGGCGAAACCGGGGTGATGCAGGCAGACCTCCGAGCGCTCGGCGTCGAAGATGATCCAGAGGTTCGCGCCGGCGCCGCGTGGCGCCCGGAATCCGAAGCGGACCACCACCCGTCGCGACGGCAGGCGATCGAGCGCGAGGTACCAGTGCACCCACGCATGCAGCACCATGCCCGGGTCGAGGTGCTCGGGCGCGAGCTCGATCCAGCGCTCACCCCAGGTGCCCATCGCCGCCATGATGTCGGCGAGGTCGCGACCGGCCTCGCTTGGACGATAGATGAAGCCACGGCCGCTGGGGTTCGGTGTCGCCTCGATCACGCCGACGCGCTCGAGCTCACGCAGCCGTTTCGTCAGGATCGTGCGCGGGATGCCGGGCGCCCCCGCGGCGATCTCGGTGAACGTCGTGGAGCCGTGCAGCAGGTTCCGCAGGATGATCGGTGTCCAACGCTCGGCGAGGATCTCCGATGCCCTCGCGATCGGGCAGTACTGGCCGTAGGTCCGCATGCCCGGAGTGTCGCTCGCACCGGGTACGGTTCGCTAGTCCATCTTTCGTCCTTCACGACGACGGCTGGCCTGGCGCACGATGGGGCATCCGATCGCCGGAGGTGGCCGAGATGGAAGCCGACAGGAACGGGACGCACGCGCTCGAGCAGTACATGGGCGCCGAAGCGGCGTTGTGGGATCACTACGGGCTCGCGCCCATCTCGCACACGTTGACGGTTGGCCGCTCTCGGTCGTCGCTGCGGGTCCAGCAGGTGGGGACCGGTGAGCCGATCGTGTTCGTGCACGGGACCGGGGGTTCCGGGGCCTATCTCGCACCCTTGATCGCGGAGCTGAGCGGCTCCCGCTGCCTCGTGATCGATCGACCTGGATGGACGGCAAGCACTCCGGTCGACTACTCCGAACGCGCCTACGCCGAGATCGTGTCCGAGATCCTGCGCGACACGCTCGATGCGCTCGAGGTCGAACGCGCGCACGTGGTCGGTGCCTCGATCGGTGATCTTTGGGCATTGCGCTTCGCGATGGCCGAGCCGTCACGTGTCCAGCGTGTGATCCTGCTGGGAGGGGGTCCGATCTCGCCGGCGGTCACTGTTCCTCCGTTCATCAGGCTCCTGCGCTCGCCGGTCGGGAACATCATCGTGCGCCTGCCCGAGCGGCCGGGCATGTTCCGCAAGCAGCTCTCGAGCATGGGGCACCGTGTGAGCATCGAGGCGGGCCGTGTTCCGGATGCTTTCGTCGACTGGCACGTGGCGCTCACGCGATACACCCATTGGGGGCGCCACGAGCGCGACATGGTGCGAAGCATCGTCGACGGGCAGGGGTTCGTTCCCGGTCTGGTGCCCACCGAGGGCGAGATCGCCGCGCTCGAAGCGCCGACCCTGATGGTCTACGGCACCGCGGACCCGGTGGGAAGCACCGAGACATGGCAGCGTTTCACCGAAGGCATGCCACACGGACAGCTCGAGCTCATCGACGACGGAGGTCACCTCGTCTGGCTCGACGATCCGTCGACGGTCGGCAAGACGATCAACGCGTTCCTCGGATGAGGTCGCTCCGTCTATCGATCGGCTGGGTGAGCGTTCGCGATGTCGCCGATGATCTCGGCGAGTTCCTTCGGCCGTGACCACATCGGCCAGTGGCTCGTCGGGAGGTCCACGTAGGTGATGTTCCGCAGCTCGGTGAGACCTCCGAGCCACGTCTGGCCTTCGGCGGCAGCGTCGCGGTACTCCTGCGAGGTGTAGGCCGTCGCGATGAGGGTGCTCGGCACGTCGAGCCGGGCGTCGTTCGTGAGCTCGGGCGCGTCGCGCATCGCCCCGGCCGGCTCGGGAATGGCCCGGCTTCGGAACGTCTCGAGATGCTCCTCGGTCAGCCCGTCGAGGTTCTCCTGCTCCGCCAGCTGCTCGGGTGGAGGCAGCGGATGCTCGACGCCATCGACATCGGGATCGAGAGCGGCGACCGATGGGCCGGTGTCGACGTAGACCATGTGCGCGATGCGTTCCGGCACACGATCGGTCGCGCCGTATCCGGGGACGCCGGCGCCGCTGTGGACGGCCAGCACCACGGGGGCACCGGCGGCGCGGACCGCGTCGCAGATCGCCTCGACGTGGTCGTTCAGGGTGATCGATGACCGGTCGGTGTCGACCGAGTCGAGGCCGGGAAGGGTCAGCGCGGTGACCTCGTGGCCGTCGGCTCGAAGCGCTTCGGCGACCTCATCCCACGCCCAGGCGCCCAGCCAGAATCCGGGTACCAGCACGATCGATGCGTTCGTCATGCGTCGACCTTACGGGCGAGCACCGACGACCGTCCAAAACGGCCCGCCGGCCTAGACTTCGGGCATGAGGTACCTGAGCACGGCCCTCGGGCGTGAAGGTCGCGATCGAGACGATAGGTAGGCTCGGTCAGGTGACCGATGAACGCATCGAGGGGCTGCGATCGTTGCTCGAAGGTCCTGCGCCGGCCGTGCTGACGACCTACCGGAAGGACGGCAGCGCGTTCACCACGCCGGTGTGGTTCCACTGGAACGATGGCACCTTCGAGGTCGTGATCGCCGCCGGCGACGTCAAGCTCGGCCACTTGGCCCGCGATCCCCGATGCATGCTCGTCGTGTTCGAGGCGGTGCCCCCGTTCCGTGGCATCGAGGTGCGGAACGAGGCCGAGCTGCGCCGCGGTGATGTGAGCGAGGTGCGCGCTGCGATCGCGGCCCGCTACCTGGGACCGGTCGACGGTCCCCGGTTCTCGGTCGCGCGAGCCTCGACGCCCGGCGTGCTGCTCCGGCTCCCTGCGACCGATGCTCGTATCTGGGACCTCTCGGAGATCCTTCCCACCGAGCGCCTCACGAACGGTCCTTGAGCCGTTCGATGCCGTCGAGCATCAGGTCGAGGGCGAACTCGAACTCGAATTGATCGTCACAGCCCGCGCCCACGACCGAGCCGTCGTCGTGGGAGATCGTCGTGAAGATCTCGTAGATGTACGGGTAGGTGCCGGCCATCGCGCCCCACATCTCCGCCTCGTCCTCCGGGTCGACGTCGGCGCTGTCGTTGAACAGCTCCTGGGTGAAGCCGAACGTGCGGCTTCCCATCGCGTGCAGCACATGGTGGGTGAGTTCGAGCGAGAAACCACCAGTGCGGAGCAGCCCGATCATCGAGTCCATGTAGCCGAGCACGACCGGTGTGGGGGTGGGGCGCGACTCCATCACCTTCGATGCCCACGGATGGCGAAGGAGCGCACGGCGCGCCGAGAGGATGCGCTCGCGCATCGCCGACTTCCAGTCGACGCCGACGAGCGCGGGGTCGATCTCGCCGATGACCACGTCGACCAGCCCGTCGAGCAGCTCGTCCTTGTTCGACACGTGCCGGTAGAGCGCCATCGGCACGACGTCGAGGGCCTGGGCGAGCTTCCGCATGCTCAGCGCCTCGACGCCGCCATCATCGGCGAGCGCCACGGCGGTGCGCAGCACCCGCTCACGGGTCAGCGGCGTCCGGGTCTGGGGGCCGGTCTCGATCTCCGTGCTCACCTCGTCACCTTCCTACGGTTGACAAGTGTACGCCGTACACGTACGCTGCACACGAGCAAGTGTACGGCGTACACAAACCGTACGCCACGACCGGAGGGGGAGCACGATGAAGGCGATCACACAGGACACCTACGGATCGACCGACGTGCTGGAGTTCAGGGATCTGCCGGCCCCGGTGATCGGGGACGACGACGTGTTGCTACAGGTCAGGGCCGCGGGCGTTGAGATCGGCACCTGGCACGTCATGGCCGGCAAGCCCTACCTGCTCCGCATCATGGGCTTCGGTCTTCGCAAGCCCAAGGTGCCAGTGCGGGGTCGTGACGTCGCGGGTGTCGTCGAGGCCGTCGGCACGAACGTGACCCGTTTCCAGCCGGGCGACGAGGTGTTCGGAACCGCCGACGGCTCATTCGCGGAGTACGCATCGGCACCCGAGGCACGGCTCGCGCTCAAGCCGACGACCCTCACGTTCGAGCAGGCCGCGGTCGTCCCGATCTCCGGGGGAACCGCGCTCCAGGCCCTGCGCAAGGGCAACGTGCAGCCTGGGCAGCAGGTCTTGGTCGTGGGTGCATCGGGCGGTGTCGGCTCGTTCGCGGTGCAGCTCGCGAAGGCGTTCGGTGCCGAGGTCACCGGCGTGTCCAGCGCGACGAAGATGGAGTTCGTCCGAGCGCTCGGCGCCGACGACGTCATCGACTACGCGAGCGACGACTTCGCCGACGGAACGCGCCACTGGGATCTGATCGTCGACACCGGTGGTCGCCGGTCGCTGACCGACCTGCGCCGTGCGCTCGCGTCCAGGGGCACCCTCGTGATCGTGGGCGGCGAGGGCGGTGGCAACTGGCTCGGCGGCTTCGATCGCAACCTGCGGTCGGGCCTGGCGTCGATGTTCGTCTCACAGCGCCTGACGATGCTGGTCTCGAAGGAGCTCGGTGAAGACTTCGACACCCTGCGCGAGCTAATGGAAGCCGGCACGGTCACGCCCGTGATCGACCGGACCTATCCGCTGATCGAAGCTCCCGACGCGATCCGCTACGTGGCGGAAGGCCACGCGCAGGGCAAGGTCGCTATCACCGTGATCGGCTGACGTGATCCGGCGAGCGAGAGGAGACCTGATGAAGGCGATCGTGCAGGATCGATACGGCTCGCCCGACGTGCTGGGTTCCGAGACATCGAGGAGCCGTGGTCGGCGACGACGACGTGCTCGTGCGCGTGCACGCCGCCGGTTGCGGCCCCGATGTGTGGCACATCATGGCCGGCATGCCGTACATGGCGCGCCCGATGATCGGTCTGCGCAAGCCCAAGGTCCGTGTGCGCGGTTGGGACGTCGCGGGCACGGTCGAAGTGATCGGTGCCAACGTCACGCGCTTCGCGCCCGGCGACGAGGTCATGGGCACCGCGGAGCAGGGCTCGTTCGCCGAGCTCGCGGTGACCTCCGCGGACAAGCTCGTCGCGAAGCCGGCCAGCCTCAGCTTCGAGCAGGCCGCTGCGCTTCCGATCTCGGGCATCACAGCCCTGCGGGCCGTGCGCGACGAGGGAAGGGTGCAGCCCGGTCAGACCGTGCTCGTCATCGGCGCATCGGGAGGCGTCGGCTCGCTCGCCGTGCAGATTGCCAAGGGACTCGGCGCGAAGGTCACCGGGGTGTGCAGCACGGCGAAGGAGGACCTGGTCCGCTCGATCGGCGCCGACGACGTGATCGACTACACGCGTGAGGATGTCACCGACGGGTCTCGGCGATGGGATCTGATCGTCGACACCGCAGGGCGTCGGCCGCTCTCGCAGCTGCGCCGCGCCCTCACCCCGAAGGGCACCCTCGTGATCGTCGGCGGCGACGGGGGCGGACGCTGGACCGGCGGCTTCTTCCGCGGGGTGCTGCGCGCGCCCATCGTGTCGCTCTTCACGGGGCAACGGCTGCGCGGGCTGGCCACGAAGATCGAGCAGACGACCTCGTCACGCTCGCCGACCTCGTCGACGCCGGCACGCTCATGCCCGTGATCGACCGGGTCTATCCCTTGATCGAGGCCCCCGACGCGATCCGCTACCTGGCAGAGGGGCACCATCCGGGAAGATCGTCATCACCGTCTAGCTCACGGGGGCTGACGGGCACGTCGTCGGCGTGCCGTTGCATCGCGGCAGAAGGCTCATCTAGACTCCCGTCGCATCTCGGCTCGGTGGGCGGCCCGCGACCCTCCACGGAGGAAGGAACGTGTCGATGAAGAGGGTCTCCTTCGTCGTTGTCGTCGCGGCGGTGTTCGCGATGCTGCAGCTGCCTGGCGCGCAGGCCGGCGGCTCCAACCCCACCTACTACCTGGCGCTCGGCGACTCGCTCGCCGTCGGGTATCAGCCCGGCCGGGGTGAGACCGCGCACGGATACGTCGATGTCCTGGCTCGACGCATCAGGAAGGACGCCCTGCCGTACCTGCAGCTCCGGAACGTCGGCTGCCCCGGCGAGACCAGCCGTTCATTGATCACGGGGGAGCGGTCGCCGTGCCGATACCCGGCCGGGTCACAGCTGGACGCGGCGGTGCGATTCCTGACGGCGCACGCGGGCGAGGTCGCGTTCGTCACGATCGACGTCGGGGCGAACGACCTCGTCAACCGGTGCCTGCAGCCATCGCTGCTGATCGCCAGGTCGTGCGCGACGGATCTGGGTCCTCGTCTGGCGGACCGCGTCGGGCAGATCGTGGATGCCCTGTCGGCGGCCGCTCCCGGCGTGCCGATCGTGGGCATGAACTACTACAACCCGTTCCTGGGACTGTGGGGACTGGTGCCGGGCGGCCGCGCGCTCGCGCACGCCGATCAGCGCGCGTGGACCGTGTTCAACCAGGCGCTGGAGTCCGCCTACGTCGGCGCAGGCGCCGAGGTCGCCGACGTGGCGAGGACGTTCCGCATCGACGACTTCGAGGACACGGTCTTCGTGCCGGGTCGCGGGCGCATCCCGGTCAACGTCGCGCTCGCGTGCCGGTGGACCTGGTTCTGCTCGGAGCGGACGTTCACCGATCCCCACGCGAACCGGACGGGGTACCGCAGGATCGCTCACACGTTCGAGCGCGAGCTCGCACCGCTGTTGTGAACGCTTGCTGGTCTCGGTCGGCCACCGCCTGACCTCGTGACGATCGCGTGACGGAACCGAGACGCTTCGGTCGCTCCGCTTGTGTGACCATCCGCGACCGGTCGATGATCATCGGAACCGCACCAAGGAGGTCATCGTGAGAAGCACACGGGTCGCGTGGCTCGGGCTGATGCTCATCGCTACCGGGGTGCTGCCGGCACTCTGGGCAGCCTCCGAGGTGGCAGGTGGTGTGCTCGACATCGCTCGCCACTGGTGGAGCACGGTGGCGATCGCCCCGCTCGTGGTGGGTGTCGTCATGACGGCGATCGGCGTCGCCCGTGTGAACCGCGAGGGCTGAAGGTCGTCGCGAAGGGCTAACGCTTCGGCGGCAGCGTTCGGGCGTAGCCTGCGCCGAGGCGCACCCACTTCTGGAGCTGACGCTTGGTCCTGATCGACTCGTCGTCCACACGCAGCCAACCCTGCATCTGCCGGCCGCGCATCTCCATGAGGCGCACGCCGGCCGTCGTGAGCAGGTCGTCGGAGGTCTCCGGGTCGGCGCGGACCAACAGGCCACCCTGACCGCTCGCCGCCACGGCCATGTTCCCCCCGATGAGGAACGCGAGACCGCCGAACATCGTCTTCTCGGTCAGGCCGGGCTCGTGCTCGAGGAGTGCTCTGATGCGATCGGCAAGATCCTCGTCGTACGCCACGGACCGATGCTACGCGCCGCCGCCGCCCGTCTGTTCCTCGGCGAAGTTGATCAGGTCGAGCTCGCCGGGTGACCGTCCCTCGGCGGTGAGCAACGCCGCCGCCTCCGCTCGGTGCTGCGTGCCGTGATTGACGACGTGCACCAGCATCTGCCAGACGGGCACCCCTTCGTGCACGTGCCCGACGAAGCCATCGGTGACCGTCGGCAGCCAGGCATCGACGACCGCCCACTCGGCGTCCCACAGTGCCCGCAGCTCATCGATCGTCGGCAACGGCTCGTCTTCGGGCTCGGGTGACTCGCCGGTGTCCTGGAACCCGTGGCGCCAGCGCTGCGAGGCGCCCAGGTGGTGCACGAGGATCCCACCCAGCCCACGCTCATCCACGGCATCGGTCCGTGTCCACACGCCCGGGTCCAGGCCGTCGAGCATGGTCAGCACGTGGCGGGTCGCCCATCGGTCGTAGGCGAACAGGAAGCGGATCTCATCAGCTTGCATCGGTCACACCTCCTGCGAACGCTCCGACGGAACGGTACCCGAGGTGCGCCGCTTGTAGGAACCAGGTCGCTCCGTGAGGATGTCTGCGATGGACCGTCCGCCGACCAGCTACGCCGTGACCCAGGACGGCGTGCATATCGCCTATCAGGTCGTCGGTGACGGACCGATCGACCTCGTCATGATCAGCGCGTTCGTCACGCACGTGGAGTTGTTCTGGGAATTGCCGTCGTTCGAGCGTCTGCTCGCGGGCTTGAAGCGGTTCGCCCGCGTGATCGTATTCGACAAGCGTGGCGTCGGGCTCTCCGACCGCGTGTCGTCGTCGTTGCCCACGCTCGACGCGCGCCTCGACGACCTGCGGGCGGTCCTCGACGCGGCCGGTTCCCAGCGCGCGCTGGTGGTCGGCAACGGCGACGGAGGGGCACTCGCCGCGCTCTTCGCCGCGACCTACCCCGACCGGTGCCTCGGCCTGCTCCTGTACAGCGGGAACGTGAGGACGGCCTGGGCTCCCGACTACCCATGGGGCATGACCCAGCAGGCATTCGAACAGCGGCTCGACGATCGCCGCGAGCTCTGGGGGAACACGGCCCGCGGTGAGGAATCGACCCGGATGACGTTCCCGTGGGATGGTCCGGAGCTGAGCCGCGATCCCGCGTTCGTGGCGTGGCTGATGAGGTTCCAACGGAATGCCGTGTCGCCCGGCGACCTGCATCTCTTCAGTAGCGTGTGGTTCTCGACCGACGCTCGGAGCGCGCTTCCGCTGATCCAGGTGGCAACCCGCCTGTTGGTGCGATCGCCGTGGCCTGACGACGTGGTCGAGGAGACACGGTGGACGGCCGCCCAGATCCCAGGTTCCACCGTCGTGACGCTCGAGGGTCGCGGCGAGGACATGTGGATCGGCGACGTCGATGAGGCGAGCGCTGCGATCCAGGACTTCGCTTCCGTAGTGCAGGAGGAGCAAGAGGTCTTCGACCGTGTGCTCGCCACAGTGTTGTTCACCGACATCGTGGGGTCGACGGAGCTCGCCTCGTCGATGGGCGATAGCGCGTGGAAGCGACTCGTCGAGCAGCACCACGCGAAGGTACGAGCGCTGCTGGCTCGGTTCCGAGGTCGCGAGATGGACACAGCCGGGGACGGATTCTTCGCGACGTTCGACGGGCCCGGACGAGCGGTCCGCTGCGCCGCTGAGATCGCGCGTGCCGTGTCGGGACTCGGGATCGAGGTCCGGATCGGTCTCCACACCGGCGAGGTGGAGACGATCGCCGGCAAGGCAGGGGGGCTCGCGGTGGTGATCGGCGCTCGCATCGCGGCGATCGCCGGCCCTTCCGAAGTCCTCGTGTCGCAGACCGTCCGCGACCTCACCGCCGGCTCCGGGTTGACTTTCGAGGAGTTCGGTGAACGCGAGCTCAAGGGGGTTCCGGGAACGTGGCGCATCAGCCGCCTCGTCGCCACGCTTCCGAAGTCATGACCCGAGATGCACGGCCGGTGACCGAGCTACGATGCCAACAGTCACCGAACACGAGGGAGGATGAACAGCGATGCACGGGCAGTCCGAGAACGCCGCTACGCCCGAGGAGTACATCGCCGAGCTCGACTCGCCTCGCAAGGAGCAGATCCAGCAGCTTCACGATCTGATCCGTCGGGAAGCGCCGTCGCTCGAACCGCACATCGACATGGGCGCGATCGGCTACGGCAGGATGCACTACGTCTACAAGTCGGGTCGTGAAGGCGACTGTGCAGTCATCGGCCTCGCGAGCAACAAGCGAGCGATATCGCTCTACTTCAACACGCAGGCCCCCGACGGCGGCTACCTGGCAGCCTCGTTCGAGGATCGCCTGCCCCGAGCCGACGTCGGCAAGGGATGCGTGCGATTCACCGCACTCGACAAGGTCGATACGGAGGTCCTCAAGGAGATGGTGGCCGCGGCGACCGCGTCGACGCTCGCTCCACGCTCCTGAGGCCCGCTCTCTCGGTCTGGGGGCGTAGCACCGGAGCCTCCCTAGAGTAGACGGTGACCGCCGATCGGGAGGGGCAGCGCGATGACGACGACCACCGAGACCGGCACCGTGGCGGTGAACGGGCTCGAGATGTACTACGAGATCCATGGCGAGGGACAGCCGCTCGTGCTCCTTCACGGCGCGTTCTCGGCGATCGGCTCCTCGTTCGGCGATCTTCTGCCGGGCCTCGCCGAAGGTCGCAAGGTCGTGGCGTTCGAACTGCAGGGGCACGGCCGGACGGCAGACATCGACCGCCCGCTGACCTACGGTGCGATGGCCGATGACGTGAGCGCCGCGATCGAGCAGATGGGACTCGGCCCGGTGGATGTCTACGGCTACAGCATGGGCGCGTTCGTGGCCCTGTTGGTGACCGTTCGTCGCCCGGACCTCGTGCGCAAGCTCGTGTTCATGTCGGCGACCTACACGAGGGCCGGTGTGCATCCCGGCTTGATGGAGGGTCTGGGTGAGATGACGCCGGAGATGATGCACGGCTCCGAGTGGCACGACGAGTACATGCGGATCGCGCCACGGCCCGAGGACTTCGACACGCTCTTCGCCAAGAAGTCGGAGATGGATGCCGAGCTCACCGACCTGTCGGACGAGGACATCGAGGAGATCGAAGCCCCGACACTGATCGTGCTCGGGGATTCCGATCTCGTGCGTCCCGAGCACGCGGTGGGGATGTTCCGGCTGCGTGGAGGCGGCGTGTTCGGGGACATGCCTCCCGGCTTGCCGGCGTCGCAGTTGGCCGTGCTGCCCGGCACGTCACACGTGTCGATCAAGTCGCGCGCCGACCTGCTGGTGCCGATCGTCACATCGTTCCTCGACGCCCCGATGCCCGAGACCGGATGAGCCGGCGGCGTCGGAAGCGCGACGATAGCCTTGCCTGATGGATCAGCCAACCGCACACGACGCGCTCCGCCGCCTCGAGCCGCTCGTCGGCGGATGGACCCTCGAAGCGACGTGGCCCGATGGGCAGCCCTGGCCGGGTGGGGGACGTGTCACCTTCGAGTGGCACCCCTCGGGGGCACATCTGGTCCAACGAACGACGGTCGCGCTTCCCGAGGCGCCCGACAACGTCTCCATCATCGGATGCGATGGCGCCAACGGGACGTACTCGTATCTGTACTCCGACGAGCGAGGCGTCTGCCGCGTCTACGAGATGAGTGTCCACGACGGCGAATGGAGGCTCTGGCGGGACGGCGAACCGTTCTCCCAGCGCTTGACCGCGAGCTTCAGCGACGACGGGAACACGATCACCGGACGCTGGGAGATCGCCGAGGACGGCACGAACTTCGAGACCGACTTCGACATCGTCCTGCGCAGGCACGGCTCAGCGTGAATCCCGTCCGGCACGGACCCTGCGCCGGTACCGCTCGAGGCCGTCGACGATGAAGTCGAGGCCGAACTCGAACTCCTCGGTGTAGTCGTAGCCGCGCTTGCTCAGCTCGATCACGACCTCGGCCAGGTACGGGTACTCATCGCCGCGCTCGCCCACGGTGCTCGACCGCCATGTCGCCCGACTCCTCGGGCGTCTCGAACGGGATCGTCTGCTCCTGCAGCGCGAATCCGTAGGTGTAGGCGTCGAGCAGGTTGTAGGCGTGCACCGTTTCCCTGAACGGGAAGCCGGCTTCGCGCAGGCACCCCATCGTCGCGTTGTGGTGGGTCGCGCTCGCGGGACCGGGATGCATGCGCGTCTCCATGAGGCCGACCGCCCACGGGTGGCGTCGCAGCGCGGCGCGCGCCGAGGTGCCGCGCTCGCGGAGTTCGTGCTTCCATCGCCCTCCGATCGCGGGGACGTACATCTCTGCGAAGACGACATCGACCATGTCGTCGAGCAGATCTTCCTTGTTGGCGACGTGACGGTAGAGCGCCATCGTGCCGGCGCCGAGCTCCTCGGCGATGTTGCGCATGCTGAGCGACCGGAAGCCGCCGGCATCGGCGAGGGCGACCGCGGCCGTCACGATGCGTTCCCTGCTCAGGGGCGTCGCCTGCTTCTCCTGGGTCATCTCAGGCCTTCCGCTTGACATGCGTACACCGTACGCGCTACGGTACCACGGTCGGTGCGTACAGCGTACGCAAGTGCGCCACGAGAGGGAGGAAGTCGGATGGAGATTCAGAAGATCGCACGGACCGTCGGGTGGCTGTTCATCGCCACCTTCATCACGGGGATCGGAGCGCGGGTGCTGTTCGTCGATGGGCTCGACGGAACGTGGAGCGACCTCGGCTTCAGCATCGGTGCGGGCTCCGACACGAGCATGTACGTCGCCGCGATCCTCGAGTTCGGCGTCATCGCGACCAACATCGCGACCGCGGTGTTCCTCTATCCGGTCCTCAAGCGACAGAGTGAGATCGGCGCGGTCGGCTACGTCGCCGCGCGCCTGATGGAGTGCGCGTTCATCCTGGTCGGACTCCTCAGCCTGTTGTCGGTCGTGACCCTTCGCAACGACCTCGGGGCGGATGCCGGCTCGATCTCGGCTGCGGGCTCCGCGCTCGTGGCGACCTACGAGTGGGCCTTCCTGTTCGGTCCCGGTCTCGTCGCCGGCATCGGCAACGGACTGATCCTGGGATACCTGATGTACCGCTCGGGCCTCGTTCCTCGGCGCATGGCAGTGTTGGGCCTCATCGGCGGACCGCTGCTGGCGGTCGGCTTCGTCGGGGTGCTGTTCGGTGCCTTCGACTCGGGGTCGGGTTGGCAGGCCGCTGCGACGGCGTTCGAGTTCGTGTGGGAGCTGTCGCTCGGCATCTACCTCGTCGTCAAGGGCTTCAGGCCCTCGCCGATCACGCAGGAGATCACGGCTCGGACGTACGCCGAACCCGTGCTGGCCTCGGCATGATCACGCTCCACCTTCGTGGGAAGGGCTCTCGGGCGACTCGCCCGGGAGCCCTCCCTGATTGACGTCGTTCGTTGGAGTCGATACCTATCGGAACGATGACCACGGAGACGGAACCTCTGCACGGGGCCGACCCTCCGGTGATCGTCGTCGGTGCCGGCCAGTCGGGGCTCGCAGCCGCGAGGGCGCTGCGCTTGCGCGCGATGCCGACGCTGGTGCTCGAAGCCGGCGATCGGCCGGCAGGGTCGTGGCCCCACTACTACGACAGCCTGCGCCTGTTCTCGCCCGCGGGGTTCAGCTCGATGCCCGGGCTGACCTTCCCAGGCGAGCCGGGCCGGTACCCGGGTCGCGACGAGGTGGCCGACTATCTCGCGCGGTACGCGACGGAGATCGACGTCGAGATCCGGTTCGATACCCGCGTGGAAACCGTCCACCAGCAGGGCCGAGGCTTCGTGGTGCGCACGGCCGACGGACGGGCGTTTCCCGCATCGGGCATCGTGGCCGCCAGCGGGTCGTTCTCGAACCCGCATCGACCGTCGTTCGCAGGCGAGCAGGGCTTCACGGGAGAGCTGCTCCACGTCGCCGACTACCGCGATCCCTCGCCGTACGTCGGCCGCCGCGTCATCGTCGTCGGCGCAGGCGATTCGGCGGCGCAGGTCGCCGCCGAGCTCGCATCCGTGGCGACCGTCACGCTCGCCACCCGCCATCCGCTGCGGTTCATGCCTCAACGCCTGCGAGGCGAAGACGTGCACCATTGGCTGCGCGAGACGGGTTTCGACACGCTTCCTGCGGTCTGGCTCAGCAGGATCACCGGCGGCGCTGTGATCACCGACAGCGTGGGGCTCGAGCAGGCCCTGGCCGAGGGCCGCCTCGACCAGCGCCCGATGTTCACCGCCCTCGACGGGAACCAGGTTGCGTGGAGCGACGGGAACCGCGAGCCGGTCGACGCGATCATCCTCGCCACCGGGTACCGACCGAGCCTCGGCTACCTGCGAGAGCTCGGTGCCCTCGACGGAGACGGCGCACCGATCCACGTGGGTGGCATCTCGGCTACGCATCTCGGTCTGGTGTACGTCGGCCTCGAGTTCCAGCGCTCTTACGCTTCCAACACGCTACGGGGCGTGCACGACGACGCCGACGCCGTGATCGCCCCGCTCGTCGCCTGGGTCCGTGACGCTCCCGCCCAGGTCGGGCTTCCGACGGAAGGCACCTGAGCGCATCCGGCGATCAGACCCTGGCGAGATCGCGCCAGGCGGCCGCAGACAGGAGCCCGCGATGGTGGAAGAAGATCGTCTGCGCGAGTGCGCGGAAGCGTCGACTGCCGAGCGCCAGGTCGAGCACCGCGTTGGGTGGATGCAGGTCGATCGCCGTGCGGAGCAGCCCCTTGCAGGCTCCCTGCCGATGATCGCGCCAGATCGCGCGATGCATCGGCGGACCGCCGTCCAGCAGGTGGCTCGCGAGCGCGACGCCGGCGTTCCGCCCCGACCGCAGCGCGGTGTGGATGCCTCCGGCGGTCAGCGGCGAGACGAGCCCTGCCGCATCGCCGACGAGTACGACATCAGGAGTCGCGAACGGACGCACCGGCCCGCCGATCGGGATCATCCCGCCCCGCGTGCTCGCGCGCACCGTGCTCGAGAGGTCGATCACGCGGGAGACGTGGACGAGGAACCGCTCGAGGTCGGGGCGACGAGGCGCCGAGCACGCCAGTCCGACCTGCGTGATGCCGACCCCGGGCACGATCCACCCTATGTAGCCGGGCGCGAGCTCGGAGTCGAGGAACACGTGGAGCCGCTCCTCGACCTCGACGGGACCCACCAGCTCGGCTTCCACTCCAGCGAGGAAGCGCCGGTTCGCCCCGAGCCCAGCGACCCGCGCGACGCGAGAGCGAGGTCCGTCGGCGCCGACCAGCATGCGGCCCGTACGCTCGCCGGGGGTCCACACCCGCCCGCATCGGATCTCAGCGCCGGCGGCGCGGGCTCGTTCCGCGAGCCAGCGCAGCAGCTCCGGCGTGTCGGTCGCGAAGAACGCGTAGCCGGGCGCTTCGAGGTCGACCCAGCGCAGCGACGGTCCGTACAGACGCACGCCGTGGATGCGCCGGAGCAGCTCGAGCGGCGGGTCTTCCTCGTCGGCGGCTTCCTTGACGAGGATGCCGGTCGTGTGGGGAGCCGCCCCCGGGTCGGGCTTGCGCTCCCAAACCACGGTGCGCAGGCCCCTCGCGGCCGAGGTGCGCGCGCACGCGAGCCCGGCGAAGCTCCCTCCGACGATCTCCACGTCGATCACGAGGTCGAGCCTGCCCGCCTCCGACTCCCATGGGAAGTGTCGGGCCCGCATCGCCATCGTTCCGGCACGCCGCCGTGACACGATCGTTGCGCACGAACGAGGCGTCGAACGACGATGGCTCTGCCAGCGCTACCCAGGTGGGCTGCACGACACGCCTCGCGCATCGAGCCCGGATGCGTGAGGTCTGAAACCGTTCTCCGGGGTATGGTCGCCACATGCCGCGGGCTGTGTGGACGGGTGCCCTCTCGTTCGGGTTGGTGTCGATTCCGGTTGCGCTCTACCCGGCCACGAGTCCGAAGGACGTCAGGTTCCACCTCTTCGATCGGCAGGGGCGCCGCATTCGCTATCGCCGGGTATCCGAGGACTCAGCCTGGGAAGACAGGCTCGGATCGTCGTCGCCTGAACCATCGCCGTCGTCGGGGGAGAGCGAGCCGTCTAGGCAACCCATGGATGCGGCCGAGCGGCCGACTTCGGCGGACCCCGATCGTGAGCCGTCGAGCGCGGAGGTGCGATACGAGGATCTGGTGCGGGGCTACGAGGTGGAGCCCGGCAGGTTCGCGATGATCGAACACGAGGAGATCGAGCGTGCCAGACCGGAGCGGAGCTCCCTGATCGAGCTCGAAGACTTCGTCGAGCTCGATGACATCGACCCCGTGTACTTCGAGAAGACCTACTTCGTCGCCCCTCGCCCTGGATCCGAGAAGCCGTACCTGCTGCTGCAACGGGCGCTCGACAGCACCCACCGCGTCGGCATCGGTCGCTTCGTGCTCCGGACGAAACCGCATCTCGTCGCCATCCGCGCCGCGCGAGGTGCGCTCGCCTTGGAGACGCTGTTCTTCGGCGACGAGGTGCGCTCGCCGTCGGACGTCGTGATGACGACCACCGAGACGGTGACGGATCGAGAACTCGCGATGGCCGAACAACTCGTCGAGATGCTCGCGACCACGTGGGATCCGGATCGATATGCAGACGAGTATCGGCAGGAGTTGCTGCGCATCATCGCGCAGAAGGCACCCGTGACCGCCCCCGACGCAGCCGAAGCACGGTCCGCCGCGTCACCGCGCATCGAGGAGCTGATGGACGCCCTGAAGCGCAGCGTCGAGGAAGCGAAGTCGGCACGCAAGCCGAGTCGGGATCGGCGACGAGCTGGCTGATCACCCGGTAAGGAGTGGTCAGGCCTCGCGTCGATGGTGGTAAGACCGTTGCACGATGCAGACGTTCCTGCCGTACCCCAGCTTCACCCGTAGTGCTCGCACGCTCGACGCGAAGCGGCTCGGCAAACAGCGGGTCGAGGCGTTGCAGATCTGCAACGCCCTCCATCGCACGTCGGGCGGTTGGATCAGTCATCCCGTCACGCGCATGTGGCGGGGCTACGAGCCCGCGCTCGTGGCGTACGGTCTTGCCATCACCCGCGAGTGGCTGCGACGGGGACACGCCGACACGGTATGCGACAAGTTGTTGGCCCACCTCCACGACGAGCCTGAGCGGTCACAGCGAGAGCTCGCAGAGGTGGGCATGTTGCCGCCGTGGCTCGGTCGACGCGCGCTGCATCGCGCCTATCGGTCGGCCCTCGTGCGGAAGGATCCGACCCACTACCGACCGCTGTTTCCCGATGTCGCGGACGATCTCGAGTACGTCTGGCCCGTCTGACTGAAGGCATCGAGGTTTACATCCGTCCGATCGGTGGCAACACCGAGAGAGTCGAACGCACGGAAGGGGAGGGACACACATGTGCGCGAACTGCGGTTGTGGAGTCGCCGAGGACAAGCACGGCGACGAGCGAAACATCAACTGGAGCGAGGTCGTCGCCTCGGCAGAGGCCAACGACATCTCGCCGTCCGAGGCTATTCAGAACATGAAGGACATGGCGGATCAGCAGAGCTAGGGGCGGAATGGCGCGGAGGCCCTCCGTGGCATCTGAGAACAGACGAAGGAGGACTACGGTGGGCATCTTCGGAACGATCGCGACGTTCGGCGCTGGATATGCGGCGGGGGCTGTGACGGGGCGCAAGGGCCTGGAAAGGCTTCCGGCACGTGTTCAGCGGTTCATCCCTGGGGGCGGCACGTCGGGCGAGGGATCGCTCGTCGACCTTCGAGAGATCCGCGAGGTCATGACGGCCGCGCCCGATGCCGTCAGGCCGACTAACACCCTGCAGGAGGCGGCACGACTGATGCAGGCCAACGACATCGGGGATGTCCTCGTGGAAGATGAGGATGGTCGGCTCATCGGCATCCTCACCGACCGCGACATGGCGGTCCGGGCAGTGGCCGAGGGAACGTCTCCCGCAGCAACGGTCGCGGGCCTCTACACGCAGGACATGACCGCGCTGGCTCCGACCGACACCGTGCACGACGCCATCAAACTGATGCGCGCCGGGGACGTCCGGCGCCTACCCGTCGTCGAGAGCGGGAAGGCGATCGGCATCGTGTCATTGGGCGATATCTCGGTCGAGACCGCGCCGGACTCGGTCCTCGCGGACATCAGCGCGGCTTCGCCGGATCGCTGACTCAGTCGGGCGGTATCGGCTCGAGCACGAACACGGGGATCTGGCGCTCGGTCTTCGTCTGGTACTTGGCGTAGTCGGGCCACGTGGCGACAGCACGGTCCCACCAGACGGCCTTCTCGTCGCCGACGACCTCGCGAGCCGTGTAGTCGCGTCTCGTCGCGCGATCCTGCAGCTCGACGTGCGGGTCGGCCTTGAGGTTGTGGTACCAGACCGGGTGCTGAGGGGCGCCCCCGAGCGATGCCACGACCGCGTAGGTGCCCTCGTGCTCGACCCGCATCAGCGGGGTCTTGCGGATCTTGCCGGTCTTCGCGCCCACGGAGGTCAGCACGATCACGGGCCGGCCTTGGAGCTCGCCGCCCTCCTCGCCGTCGGTCGCCTCGTACCGTTCGGCCTGCTTGCGGGCCCAGTCGCTCGGGCTGGGTTCGTACTCGCCGCTCAGGGGCATATCGTCATCCTCCTCGGTCCTCGAAGATCGGGGCGTCGAGCCGAACAGCTGCAAGGGGGGTTCCGCTGGCTTCCATCAACTGACGACGCGGTAATGGATGTGCGTGGCCAAGGGCGGATCGACGACCCGGATCGGTTCGAGCCACCGGTGATCGATGTCCATGTCCTCGACCATGCGCGTGCCTCTGCCGAACAGCACGGGTACCACGTGGATCTGCAGCTCGTCGACCAACCCCGCGGCGATGTACGCGCGTCCGATCTCTGCGCCGCCCACGATCACCACGTCCTCGTCTCCCGCGGCATCTCTGGCCTGCCGCAGCGCCGACTCGATCCCGTCGGTCACGAAGGTGTAGACCCCGTTCTCCGGTGACTCCGCCGGCACATCGTGCGTCACGACGAACACGGGAAGGCGAGCGGCGCCGCTCGGGCCGTCGGCGCCCCAGAACGGCAAGGAGTGCTCGTAGGTCACGCGTCCCGCGATGATGGCGGCGCCATCGCGCAGCACGGACTCGGCGTACGCGCGATCCTCCTCATCCGAGCTGAACCCCCATCCATGCAGGCGCTCGCCGTCGGTGCCGAGCGGTTCCTCGGCGGTCTGGTTCGCGCCGGTCATGAACCCGTCCAGCGTCATGCTCGTTTGGAAGATCAGTCGTCCCATGTTCGGCCCTCGGTCATCAGCTACCGCCGTGTGAAGGTCAGGTGGGCGACGCCGCTCGGCGACGACACCACCTCGATGTCGTAGCGCTCCTCGATGCCTTCGAGGCCGTCCCAGAGCTGAACGCCGCGGCCGAGCAGGATCGGCACCTGCACGACGTGCGCCGTGTCGATGAGCCCGGCGGCGAGGAAGTCTCGCACGATGGTCGGTCCACCGCCGATGCGCACGTCGAGGTCGCCGGCGGCTTCCTGCGCGAGGTCGAGCGCGTCCTGCGGGCTGGCGTCGACGAAGTGGAACACCGTGCCGCCTTCCATCTCGATCGACGGGCGCGCGTGATGCGTGAGCACGTACACGGGCGTGTGGAACGGCGGGTTCGGTCCCCACCAACCACGCCACTCGTCGTCCGCGCCGACGTCGGTCCACGGCCCGGTCTGCGCCGTGAACTTGCCCCGCCCCATGATCTCGGCCCCGACCCCCACGGAATGGCGTTCGGCGAAGGTGCCGTCGACGCCTTCGGTGCCACCGGGTTCGCCGACCATCGAGTGCCAGAAGCGGGTGGCGAACATCCACTCGTGCAGGCGTTCTCCGGCGTGACCGAACGGGGCGTCGAACGTGATGCCGTCGCCG
The DNA here is from genome assembly GCA_963790335.1 of uncultured Actinomycetes bacterium. Classification (GTDB taxonomy): domain Bacteria; phylum Actinomycetota; class UBA4738; order UBA4738; family HRBIN12; genus JAOUEA01. The sequence goes on from CAWBOB010000008.1 coordinate 622,020, forward strand.
GTGCCGAACCCGTCCAGGGAGATCGCGAAGTTGTGGACACGGACCTTGGCCATGGCTGCCTCCCGAGCGGTGGGAACGTGATGTGCACCTGGTACGCCCACCGTACCGAAGCTACGGAAGGTGCACCGGCATCACCGAGCGCAGGATGCGCAGGCGCTCGTCCGCGCCGTCATCGTTCGGGCTCGTGGGCATGTCCCGTTGACCCTAGCTCGGCCGTCCCCGCTCTGCATCGACGGATCAGACGTCATCGTCGGTCACGTGGCGGAGCAGCAGGTCGAGCGGCCGCGGCATCTCCTCGAGGTCGAGCGCCTCGACGAGGTGGGCGGCGTACGCCTCCTTGCGTCCGCCCTTCGTGCCCATGAACCGGCGTAGCTGCGCCTCGATCGCACGACCGCGCTGCGCCGGCTGGCGCTGGAACGTGCGGAACGTCGAGAGATCGCTTCGCGCCTCGAGGATCGCCTCGACCCGTGCCGGACCGAGGGCTCTGATCAGCTCGTCCTCGAGGTCCGCCTCGCAGACGAAGAAGCCGAGGTGCTCGAGAGCGGCTCGCGTGGGACCGAGCGTCAGCCCGGCCCGCCCGAGGGCGCGCCGGTAGTCGCCTTCCTCGGGCTCGTCAACCAGCCCTGCCAGCGCTAGGTCGAGTCCGGCGGGACCGAACCGGTCGACCGCGTACCGGACGTTCTTCGAGCCGCCCATCGCGACGATCGCGACACCCGCCGATGCCAGGTCGTGCCCGCGTCTCGCGGCGAGGGTCTCGAGAGCACGCCTGTCACTGACGCCCTCGACGAGCACGACCGTGCGTGCGGACGCGTCGATCTCGGTGAACATGCCGGAGCGCATCGGGGAACGCTACGAGGTCGGGGTACAGGAACCTGTCCTTTGGGCGAGTCCCGATGTCTGGACTCGAGAGCGCGTTAGAGAACCGGGTCAAGTCGGAGGTGGCCGCCTCGGCCTCAGCGCCCAATCGCACGTCGCGCAGCATCTTCGCGCCACGACAACGACCGACGCTGTCCTGCTGAGGGTGTAGTTGTCGCGTCTTGAGCCTCCAATCGGGGAATGCTGGTTCGGTACACTCGCTGGCGTCCCTGACCTGCGGAAACGGAGTTCCTAGATGTCACGAGTGATCCTGATCGCGTGGGACGGCGCCGACTGGCGCATCCTCGACCCCCTGCTGGAGCAGGGCGCACTGCCCAACCTGCAGGCGCTGATCGACCGGGGGCAGCGCGATGTGCTGCGCTCCACGGTGCCCACGCACAGCTGGTCGGCCTGGCCGAGCTTCCTCACGGGGGTCGACCCGGTGGACCACGGCGTGTACGACATCCTCGAGACGGTGCCGGGCACGCACAAGCAGTACCCGGTGACCTACAAGTCGATCAAGGCGCGCACGTTCCTCGACGACCTGACCGCCGCGAAGAAGCAGCAGCTGCTGCTCGACGTGCCGCTCACGTTCCCGCCGCCGGCGATCCAGGGCACGCTCGCGGCCGGCGGGGTGCTGCCGAAGAACCGCCAGTTCACGATGCCGGCGGACCTGCCCGAGCAGCTGCAGAAGGCCGGGCTCGAGTGGCCGATCAACGGCATGAGCTGGACGACGTACCACAACAAGCCCGACGCCTACCTCGACGAGGCGTTCGAGGTCACGGGCAAGCGCATCAAGGCGTCGGAGTGGCTGATGGACAACACCGACTGGGACCTGATGGCGAGCGTCTGGGTCTCGATCGACCGCACGCAGCACTGCCTGAGCAACTACGTGGCGCCCGACCACCCCGACTACCTGGAGAACAAGGACACGCGCATCGGCAAGAAGGTGGCCGACATCTTCCGCCAGACCGACGACGCGATCGGCTCGTTCGTGTCGCGGGCGCGCGAGGACGACATCATCCTGTTCATCAGCGACCACGGCTTCCAGTCGTGCACGCGCGCGGTGAACATGGACCGCATGCTGCACGAGATGGGCTACCTGGACTTTCAGCGCGTCGAATGCCGTGTTCGGCCCGATGCAGTGGGGGCCCGTGCGCAAGGTCGCGCGCAAGGTCTACGACACGCTGGGCCTGCACGGGAAGGTCGCCCTGCCGCAGTCGGTGAACTGGGCGAAGACTCGGGCGTACACGACGATCCGCTCGACGGGCGAGGGCGTGTCGATCAACCTCGCGGGGCGTGACATCGACGGCATCGTCGACCCCGGCGACTACGACAAGGTGCGCGACGAGCTCATGGACCGGCTCGGGTCGTACGTGGACCCGAAGACGGGCAAGTCGCCGGTGAAGTCGATCGCGAAGCGCGAGGACGTCTTCCCGAGCGGCAAGTTCGCCGAGACCGCGCCCGACATCATGATGGTGCCGAACGAGGGCTACTCGCTCACGCACGCCAAGAGCGCGATCGAGGACGCCGACTGGGTGAGCGGCGACCACCGCATGGAAGGCGTGATCGTGGCGGTGGGGCCGAACGTGAAGCCGTTCGAGCGCACGCCGGCGCTGATCGACATGGCGCCGACGCTGGTGGCGGCGCTCGATGCGCCCACGGCGGTGAAGCCGACGGGCCGGGTGCTGCACCGAGATCGTGGGTGGCGAGGGCGCGCTGGTGTCGCGCGAGGTGGCCGCGGGCGACGAGGGCTCCACGGCGGCCGGGCCGGCGATCCCGGGCATGACGATCCCGGGCATGGGCGGCGAGAGCGCGGTCAACGAGACCGAGGCCGACGAGATGGAAGAGCACCTGCGGGGGCTCGGCTACATCGAGTAGGCGCGGGCTGGCCGTCGCGCTCCGGTGATACCGATTTCGGTGTCGATCGGCGACGGGGTGTGCCCAGCGGCTGCATGACACCGAAATCGGTATCACCCACCGCGCCCCGCATCGTGACGCCCGTCACGGGTCCGCCCCCGGGCCGGTGTTACGCTCGCCTTCCCATGGATACGGCAGCGATGTGGTCCGCATCGCGCTCGTCGCGCCGATCTCGACAGGAACTCTCTTCCTGCTGGTCGCGCGCCTCGACGCCATCGCCGGCCGCATCGAAACCCGACTCGACGGCCTGTCGGCACGCATTGATGGCCAGAGCGCACGCATCGAGGCTCAAGGAGAGTCCCTCAGCGCACGCATCGAGGCGCAAGGAGAGTCCCTCAGCGCACGCATCGATGCCCAGGGCGCCCGCATCGCCGCGCTGAGCGCCAACATGGATGCTCGTTTCGGCCGTGTCGACGAGCGTTTCGACCGGGTCGACGACCGATTCGACCGCGTGGACGATCTGTTCAGACACCTCGAAGGGCGGCTCGACGCCCACCTCGGCCGCCACGCAGGCTGAGGCAGAACGCCGGTTTGCGCGGACCTGCGCGCAGGGATAGCGTGAGGTACGTGCTCGCGAGGGGAGACCCCATGCGCTCGGACCGCTCATCCAGGATGGTCGCGCTCGTGGTCGCGGCCGCCGCCATCGTCGTCGTGGCGCCCATGACCGCGACCGCCCGCCCGGAATGCACGATCACCGGTACCGGCCAGGGTGACGAACTCGTCGGCACGCCGGGCCGCGACGTGATCTGCGGCCGGGGCGGGCGCGACTTCATCTACGCCAAGGGTGGCGACGACATCATCTTCGCCGGCTACGGGCCTGACGTGGTGTACGGGCGCCCCGGCGATGACCGCATCTTCGGGTTTTTCGGCTTCGACAGCCTGTGGGGCGGCCGCGGCCGGGACCGCATCTTCGCGAGCTTCGGGCGCGACACTGCGGTCGGTCAGCAGCAGGGCGATGTGATCTACGGTGGTCCGGACTCCGACATCTGCCTCTCGGCGATCGATGGCCATCGCGGCGATCTGGTGGTCGGCGGCGTCGGCAACGACCGTGGAGACGCGGACCCCGGTGACACCACGTCGTCGCTCGAGGACGTGGTCGACTTCCTCTGCTACGGCGGCTGACGTCGACGTCGGAGCAAAGATACCGGTGCGTTCCGGACACCGGGATCCGACATGTCAGGACCACGCCGCGATAGGGATCCGAACGTGACGTACGTCACGGAAGTGTCCAGGACCCCGGTGCTACGATCGCCGACGATGCAAGCCGCCGTCTGGTCCGCGATCGCCCTGGTTGCCGCGCTCTCGATGGGCACGCTCTACCTGCTGGTTTCCCGGCTCGACGGCATCTCCGCGAGGATCGACGGCCTGTCCTCTCGGATCGACGGGCAGGGTGCGTCCTTTCGGCACGGATCGATGCGCAGGGCGCGTCGTTCGACGCTCGACTCGAGTCACTCGCGACGACGATGGAAGGCCGATTCAACCGGGTCGACGACCGTTTCGACCGCATGGACGACCGCTTTGACCGGATGGATGACCGCTTCGACCGGGTCGACGACCGGCTGTTCGGTCTCGAGCAGCGGCTCGACGCGCATATCGGTCGGCACGCGGGTTAGCCCAGCCAACGTTCAGGCGCGGCTGACCTCGACCTTTCCGTCGACGATGCGCGCGGCGTAGACCGGCTGCGGAGCGGTCGCGGGGCCGCGCTCGATCTCACCGTCGGTCACACGGAAGCAGCTCCCGTGCCACGGGCACTCGATCGTGTCGCCGTCGAGCTTGCCTCTGTGCAGCGGCCCGCCTCGATGGGTGCAGCGGTCGTGCATCGCGAAGACCTGGTCGCCTCGGCGCAGCAGGAACACGGGCACGCCCTTCACGTCGACGACGGTGGGGGCGTCTTCCTTCAGGTCATCGGCAGCCATCACCGCGGTCGGCTTCGCGGGCAGCCGGTCGAACGCGGTGACGTCGACACCCACGCCGCGGGAGTAGACGAGATGGCCGCCGATGTACGCGGTCGCCGATGCGATACCGGCGCCCACGGTGCTGAGGGCGACGCCGAGTCCGCGGCGACCGGCGCGGCGGGCGGCCCACGAGAGACCGAACGCCGCGATCGCCGCGGTGTTGCCGAGCGCGTGCGCGACGCCGGCTCGCCGCTCCTCGCCTTCGGTGTCGGCCCAGTCGGACCATCCGGCCAGCGCAGTCGGCCCGGCGGACAGCACGCCCAGTCCGATCAGACGACGCGCGGCATCGCTCGAGCGCTCGCCGCCCACCACGTCGAGCATGCCGGCGCTCGTCCATGCGCCGATGGTCACGTCGGTCAGCACCGGGTGCAGCGGATGACCGAGCCATGTTCCGCTCAACAGATCCTTGACCGGGCCCGTGCCGAGTCGCTCGGCCAGCGGTCCGATTCGCTCGGCGACACGATCGAGTTGCGGGGCGAAGCGGTCGGTCACGACGGAGGGCAGTCGATGCAGCGGTGAGGTCATGCCGCCATCGTGCCCGCCCGATGCCGTCTCGAAACCCGGCGGTTGAGGTTGCGCGTCGCGGGTAAGAGCACACGGTCAGTGAAGAGAGGGGAGTACCACATGGAACAGCCGCAGAAGATCGCCAAGGCCGGCACGCGCGTCGGTAAGAAGGTGCTCGGTACCGACACCGCGCAGGGGGTCGTCGAGGCCGTCGTCGACAAGCTCGAAGAGCTCGCCGTCGACAAGGCCGACGATGTCGCCGAAGCCGTGAAGGATCGTGCCGCGAAGGCGGGAGGCCGCACCCCCAAGCGTGCGACGTCCGCCAAGAAGTCGGGCGCCAAGAAGTCGGGCGCCAAGAAGTCGGAAGCGGCCAAGAAGTCGACAGCGAAGAAGTCGCGTGCCAAGAAGTCGACAGCCAAGAAGTCGCGTGCCAGGAAGCCGGCCGCCAAGAGGCCAACGGCGAAGAAGTCCGGCGCGAAGAAGACGACGGCGAGGAAGCCCGCCACGAAGCGGTCGACCGCCAAGAGGTCGACGGCGAAGAAGTCGAGCGCCAAGAAGTCGACGGGTAGGAAGTCGGCCGCCAAGAGGTCGACGCCCAAGAAGACTGCCGCGAAGCGCACGGCCGCGAAGCGTTCCGGTTCCCGCTGACGCGGGGGCCGGCTACGGTCGGTGCGTGGGGTCGTCGGCGAACGGCGCCTCGCGCACGCCCTCGGCCTGATCCTCCTCGATCGCGTCGAGACCCGTCTCGACGTGGTCGGGGTGGCCGATCGGGGTGAACGATGGGTCGCCGGGGCCCGATGCTCGTCCCTCGAGGGTCGCGGCGACCCGTTCCAGCTCGTGCCGCATGCGCACCCGCATCTCGGCGGCCGCCTCGGATCCTTCCGGGGCGTCGGCCATCATCGAGACGACCGTGGACGTGCCGTCGGGGTCGGGAGCGATCACCACGAGGGCTCGGCCACCACGCCAGTCGGTGGTCACCGCCTCGGTGATGCGGAGCCCCTCGACGCGAGCCATGTGATCGTGGACCAGGTGATGGGCCACGTCGATCGAGATCGAGTCCTCGATCTGCTCCAGCGGTACTCCCTCGTCGATCGCGGGTGAGTCGTTCACCGCTCGTCCCGCGAGGCTCTGATGAGCGGACGCAGGAGTCGATAGACGGCGTACGCGATCAGCGCCAGCCCGATCGCGGTCTCGACCTGGCGTTCGCTGAACCGGCTGTGACGAGCGACCGGTCTCGCGATGGCGCGCCCGGCGGCCCCGCGCCAGCCGGTGAGGGCTGCCTCACCGAACCGTTCGATGCGTTCAGTGGTGATCGCCATGTTCCCTCCTTGTCGTGTGTGGGCAGCGTCCTACCCGCGATGGAGATGCGTCAACCGTACTCCCGGTAGGGTTGCTGCGTGGGCGCGCCATCTCCCGACCCGGTCTCCGACCCGCAGGGGTATCAGCAGCATCTGCTCGGGCTGCTCGGCGACGACGATCCCGCCCACGCGCAGGCTGCCGCGCCCAAGGAGTGGCACACGGTGGTCGACCTGGCCGGCCCGACCCTGCACGTGTCGCCCGCCGAGGGCGAGTGGTCGGTCTTCGGCTGCCTCGCGCACGCCCTCGACGCCGAGATCGTGGTCAGCGGCCGCTACCGGTGGATCGTGGCCGAGCAAGAGCCGCCGCTGCTCGGCTACGACCAGGATCTGTGGGTCCAGGGTCTGCATGCCGACCCCGAGACGGAAGGAGCGGCCGATCTGCTCGCTACGCTCGCCGCGCTCCGTCAGGCCAACGTCGCGATGTGGCAGCGCAGCACCGAGCAGGAACGCGCGCGCTTCGGCGTGCACGGCGAGCGTGGGCCCGAGAGCTACGACCTGACGTTCCGCATGATCGCGGGACATGACCGCTTCCATCTGCGGCAGGCCCGCGAGACCCTCGACGCCGTCTCGACCGGCTGATCGGGTGTGGGTGGCTCGAGCGTGACCGAACCCGGCGTCACCGCCACGCGCCGATGATCGCTCCGGCCACCACGGTGCCGACGATGTGGTAGCCGGCGTTCACCGCGCCCCAGAGCATCGGCTTCGGCTTCGTCGACTCGAAGGTCGCGGTCACGAGCGAGATCGCGAGTGCGAAGCCGATCGCCACGATGAAGCCGAGCACGATGCCCTCGCTCAGGGTGTCGGTGCCGCTCGCCACGGCCAGCATGCCGATGGCGAGCGCAGCGAGCACGCTCCCGACCAGAGGCACCGCGAAGATCGCCGCCGGGGGACCTCCTTCGGTCTGTTCCCGGGTCATGCCCCCGGCTGCCATCCACATCGCGCCGAACACCGGCGGGGCGTACCAGACGGCGCCGATGACGAAGTACGCGAGCGCGGCCACGAGCACGGCGAGCCAGTTGACATCGGTCCATGTGTCGACGGTCATCACGGCCTCCTCGTTCACGATCGACAGGGCGAGGCTAGTCCGGGTCGGCGGTGCTTGGGAAGCGGGGCCGGCGGGGACGGCCCGGCGACGTGTGAGAGGCTCGCTGCATGACCGAGACGGCCATCGAAGTGCATGCGCTCTCGAAGCGATTCGGCGACCTGACCGCCCTCGACGCGATCGATCTCGAGGTCGAGCGCGGAACCGTCTTCGGGCTGCTCGGCCCCAACGGCGCCGGCAAGACCACGGCCGTTCGGGTGCTGGCGACGATCCTGCGGCCCGACTCGGGGCGCGCCGCGGTGCTCGGTCGTGACGTCGTGCGCGAGGCCGACGCCGTGCGCCGGTGCATCGGGCTCGCGGGACAGTACGCGGCCGTCGACCCGAACCTGACGGGGCGGGAGAACCTGCGCATGGTCGGCGTGCTCGGGCAGCTTGCCCGGCCGGTGATCGCACCCAGGGCCGACGAGCTGCTCGAGCGGTTCTCGCTGACCGATGCCGCCGACCGCCCGCTGCGCACCTACTCGGGCGGCATGCGCCGCCGCCTCGACATCGCCGCATCGCTCGTGCCGAAGCCGCCGGTGCTCTTCCTCGACGAGCCCACCACGGGGCTGGACCTGACGAGCCGCAACGAGCTCTGGGAGATGATCCGCGAGCTCGTGGTCGACGGCACCACGGTGCTGCTCACGACCCAGTACCTCGAGGAAGCCGATCAGCTCGCCGGTCGCATCGCCGTGATCGACGGTGGACACGTGATCGCCAACGACACGCCGAGCCGGCTCAAGCGCGAGCTCGGCGACACGGTGGTCGAGATGGACCTCGCCGACGACGCGGTCGCCGAGCGGGCGCTGGCCTTGCTCGCGGGTGACACCCTCGGCAAGATCGAGCGGGAACACCGCACGGTGCGGATCTCGTCGAGCAAGGGGGCGCACGTGCTGGTCGAGGTGCTCCGTCGCCTCGACGCCGACGGGATCGAGCCCGACACGCTGTCGGTGCGTGAGCCGAGCCTCGACGACGTCTTTCTCTCGCTCACGGGGCATCGCGCCGTGAGCGACGACGGCGACGGGTGATGCCGCATGAGCGTCGTGGCCGAGGCACGGACGAGCGACGTCGACCTCGACCGACGCATCCCCTTCGGCCTCGTGCGGGACACCGCCGCCATCGTGCAGCGCAACCTGATCGCGTACCGGCGGGTTCCCCAGCTCGTGGTCTTCTCCACGATCCAGCCGGTGATCTTCGTCGTGATGTTCCGGTACGTGTTCGGCGGCGCGGTGTCGGCGGCGCTGCCCGCCGGCGTCGACTACGTCGACTTCCTGATGCCGGGCATCTTCGTGCAGACCGTGGTGTTCGGGGCGATCGCGACCGCGATCGGACTCGCCGCCGACCTCAAGAGCGGGCTGATGGAACGCTTCCGCGCGCTGCCGATGGCGAGATCGGCGGTGCTCTCGGGGCGCACGCTGGCCGACACCGTGCGCAACGTGTTCGTGGTCGCGTTGATGATGGTGGTCGGGTTCCTGGTCGGATGGCGCATCCACACCGACGTGTTCGGCCTGCTGGCCGGAGCCGGGCTCGTGGTGCTGTTCGGGTTCTCGATGTCGTGGGTGTTCGCGACGGTCGGCCTCGCGGTCGGCGATCCGGAAGCCGCGCAGGCGGCCGCCTTCCCGGTGCTCGCACCGCTCGTGTTCGCGTCGTCGGCCTTCGTGCCCGTGGAGCGCATGCCCGGGTGGCTCCAGGTCTTCGCCGAGCACCAGCCGGTCTCGGCGGCCGCATCGGCGGTTCGGGCCCTCACCCTCGGTGGTCCGGCGGCCGGCCACGTGGTCGCGTCGATCGTGTGGAGCGTGAGCATCATCGTCGTGTTCGGCGCGATCGCGGTGCGGCTCTACCGGCGCGCGGTCTAGACCGCCCCCAGCGCCGCCTGCTTCGGGATGCATGGCTCCCGCAAGCCGCAGGTGCGAGACTCCAGGCGATGGCCGAACCGGAGCTCGTCGAGGTCGCCGATCGCGCCGCGTGGCGCCGCTGGCTCACGCGCAACCACCGTCGGACCGGGGGTCTATGGCTCGTGATCCACAAGCGGGGCTCGACCGAAGGTTCGCTCGATTACGAGGGCGCGGTGTGCGAGGCCCTCTGCTTCGGCTGGATCGATTCGAAGGCGAACACCCTCGATGACGAGCGGTACAAGCTGTGGATGGCGCCCCGCAAACCCAGGAGCGCCTGGTCGGCTGTGAACAAGCGCCGCGTCGAGAACCTCATGGACTCAGGAGCGATGGCTCCGGCCGGGCTTGCCGTCATCGAGGCCGCGAAGACCGATGGGGCGTGGGCAGCGTTGGAACGCAGCGATGCGCTCGAGGTACCCGGTGATCTGCGTGACGCGTTCCGCCGACACGACGGCTCGCGCAAGCATTGGGAAGCGTTCCCTCCGAGCGTGCGCAAGCAGATCCTCGAGTGGATCTACGCGGCCAAGCGCGACGAGACACGGAGCAAGCGCGTCGAGGAGACCGCGAGGCTCGCCGCACGCAACGAGCGCGCGAATCAGTGGCGCGCGAAGCGATGAATGACGACCGCTCGTCCCCGCAGCCCCGCCCCGCGGCGCTCGAGCATCGACGGCACCTTCTCATCGTGCTGGGGGTGGCATCGGTGGTGTTGGCGCTGAGCACCGTGGCGGCGCGCGGCGCTGTCACCGACGCCGAGATCCAGGTGTTCCGGACGGCCAACGACCTGCCGCAGGGCCTCTACGTCGCGGTGTGGCCGGTGATGCAGTACGGCACCTTCCTCACCATCCCTGCGCTCACCGTGGTCGCCCTCGTGTTCCGGCGCGTCCGCCTCGCGGTGGCGATGCTCTTGTCGGGTGTCGGGGTGTACCTGCTCGCCGTCGTGATCAAGGGCCTCGTGAAGCGCGAGCGGCCGGCTGGACTGCTCGACGCGGTCCAGAGCCGGGAACACTTCGCGGAAGGGAGCCTCGGATTCCCCTCGGGCCACGCTGCGGTGGCCGCCGCGTTGACCCTCGTGGTGGCGACACATCTGTCGCGACGGTGGGCGCTCGCTGCGCTGGTGCTCGGCGTCGCCGTGCTCTTCGGCCGTCTCTACGTGGGAGCCCATCTTCCGCTCGACGTGGTGGGCGGCGCCGCGCTCGGGGCAGTCGCGGGAAGCGTCGTCAGCCTGGCGATCCCTGCCCGGGCGGTCGCGCGCCGGCCTCAGCCGGCAGCCGCGCCGAAGCGTTCGTCGAAGACGTAGGTCCAACCCGGGCCGTAGTCTTCGCGAAGCTCCCGGCCCGCGGGCTCGGCCAGCCGATCCCAATGACGGTGGATGAGCCGCACGGCGCAGCCACCGTCGTCGAGCGGGGAGAACGTCACCTCGACCTCGGTGTAGGGGCGCTGCTCGAAGCTCGGGTTCCAGTCGATCACCACCCGGTTCGGTGGGTCCCACGTGGTCACGACCCCCCACTCCGCCTCGACGCCCGTCGACAGCACCTCGTAGATCCGGCCGCCTTCACGCTCCTCGAAGACGAGGCGTTCGGTCTTCTCGCCCGCCTCGCGATCGGCGAGACCGTGCGTCTCGAGCGGCCACCACGACTCCATCTCGGTCGTGAACAGCCGGAAGGCCTCGCTCGGCGCGCGTCGCACCGTGATGCTCCTGTCGATCGGCTCGATCATCGGTCGCTCCTCTTCGTGCGGTGGCGTGGTGGTGCCGTGCGCCGCGCCGGCTCGTCGGCGGCGTCTGCGAAGGCCGCGAGCGCGTCGTCCCACATCGTCTCCAGCTCCGACCGCAGAGCCTCGAGTCCCGTGGGTCGCACGGAGTAGAGGCGGCGGACACCGTCGGGTCGGTCGATCACGAGCTGCGCCTCCTTCAACACCCGAAGGTGCTGCGAGACGGCGGGCCGGCTGACCGGTACCTCGGTCGCGAGCTCTCCGACCGAGCGTTCACCGCCGCGGAGCAAGCGGAAGACCTCGCGTCTCGTGGGATCGCCCAGCGCATCGAACGCGAGGTCCGCCGCCCGTATCGCTCCGCTCATATCGGTAAGTTAGCACTTACCGATATGGTTCGCAACCCATCGCCTTCACGCACCTGTCCGGTCGCCGTCCGATCGGCTCGCGCCTGCCTGCGCGCCGACACCGTCGTCCTCGACCGTCGGCTGCGCGATCGGCTCGGCTTCGGTCGAGCGGAGCGACGCGATGATCGAAGCGGTGATGGCCACGGCGATGAAGGTGAGCGAGCCCCAGATCGGGATCGTGTACAGCGAGCTCACGAGGAGCTTGACGCCGACGAAGACGAGCACCACGGCCAGTCCCAGCTTCAGATACACGAAACGGTGGATCATGCCGGCGAGCATGAAGTAGAGCGCCCGCAACCCGAGGATCGCGAACGCGTTCGACGTGAACACGATGAACGGATCGTCGGTCACCGCGAAGATCGCAGGGATCGAGTCCACCGCGAAGAGCACGTCGGTCGTCTCGACCAGCACCAGCACGGCCATGAGTGGCGTCGCGACCCGCGTGCCGGCCTCGATCACGGTGAACCGCTGCCCGTGGTACCGCGTGGTCAACGGCACTACGCGCCGGAACAACGAGAGCACCGGGTTCCGCTCCGGGTGCACCTCCTCGTCGCGGTGCATCGCCATGCGGATGCCCGTGAGCACCAGGAACGCCCCGAAGACGTAGATCGTGAAGTGGAAGCGATCAAGCAGCGCCGCGCCGCCCGCGATGAAGAGCCCCCGGAAGACGAGCGCTCCAAGGATGCCCCAGAACAGCACCCGGTGCTGATACTTCGCGGGCACGCCGAAGTACGTGAAGATCAGCGCGAAGACGAAGATGTTGTCGACCGACAGGCTCTTCTCGATCAGGTAGCCGGCGAGGTACTCCCCTCCGGCCTGCGCACCGAGCCACAGGTAGACGACGCCCCCGAACGCGAGGCCGAGCGAGATCCAGAACACGCTGAACCTGGTGGCTTCGCGGAACGAGACCTCGTGCGCTTCCCGATGGAAGACGAACAGATCGAGCGCGAGCAGGAACACCGTGAGGCCGATGAAACCGGCCCACGCGTAGATGCCGACATCCACGAGCAGCTCCCTTCGGTCCGGCCGGCGCGGCAACGCCAGCGATCGGGCCGAAGGTCTCTCCGGTCGGCGGCTCGGGAGCCGATCGACCGGCACCACCGGGCCGTGAGGCCGAGATGACGGCGGTGCCTGAGGGATACTCCCCCTCGGTTCGAGGGTGAGGATACCGCAGGGTGCACGAGATCCATCTCTCCTATCGCGCCCCACTGGCGTGGGAGCGCCTGTTCGCGTTCCTCGGCGCACGCGCGATCCCCGGCATCGAGCAGGTCGGGCGCGGCTGGTTGGCTCGTTCGTTGCGAGCGCCCGACGCCGGTCCACGCACGGTCGAGCTCGAGCAGGACGTGAGGACGCCTCGCGTGGCGCTGCGTGTGACCGCGGCGGAGCTTCCGGCTGGGCCGCCGCACGGCATTGAGCGGGTGGCGCGTCGCCTGTTGGATCTCGACGCCGATCCGCGGGTGATCGATGATTCCCTCTCCCGTGACCCGATGCTCCGAGCGCTGGTGCGAGCAGCACCCGGCACGCGGGTTCCCGGCACGACCGACGGATTCGAGCTGGCCGTGCGCGCGATCGTCGGCCAGCAGGTGTCGGTGGCCGGAGCGCGGACGACCCTGGGCCGCATCGCCGAACGATTCGGGGAGCCGCTCGCCTCACCCGTCGGTCCGATCGTGCGGCTGTTTCCGACGCCCGAACGACTCGCCCAGGTCCCGAGCGATGCGTTCGGGATGCCGAAGGCCCGCGCCGATGCGATCAAGGCCGTTGCCCGTGCCGTCGTGAGCGGTGCGCTCGACCTCTCCGGCGACGCCGACGTCGAGGTGACCACCCGTGCGCTCAGCTCGATCAAGGGTGTGGGGGAGTGGACGACCGCCTACATCAGGATGCGAGCGCTCGGAGACACCGACGCGTTCCCCGTCGGTGACCTCGGCGTGCGCCGTGCCATGGTGGCGCTCGGCGTGCCCGACGAGCCGGCCGCGATCCGGGAGCATGCCGAGAGCTGGCGCCCCTGGCGCGCCTATGCGGTGATGCACCTGTGGAACCTGCACCCCTGACCCTTCCCGGTCGAGCGGAGTCGGGTCCGCGATACTTGGCCGGTCATGGATGCGGACAGCGCCGAGGAAGCACGGGTCGCCACGCAGGCGGGCCGCGGGTCGGACCAGCGCGTCATCCTCGGCAACACCGGGCAGAACGTGCTCGGGCTCGCGATCGGGGCCGTCGCCACGTTCGCGGCGCAGGTGATCATGACCCAGCGGCTCGGCGACCGCGCCTACGGCATCGTCACGGTGACGACGCAGTTCGCGTTCATCGCCGCCGCGGCCACCCGCTTCGGCATGGACGTCGCCAACGTGCGCCTGGTGGCCATCCTCGTCGGACGTGACGAGGCCGCGCACGGGCGCGCGCTGGTCCGACGGGCCGCGCTCATCGCTGCCGGCGTGTCGGTGCCGTTCTCGGTGATCGCGTACGCGGTCTCGCCGTGGCTCGCGCGGACGTTCTTCGGCGACGCCGAGGCCGCGGCTCCGGCGTTCCGCGCCGCGGCGGTCACGGTGCCGTTCGCGGCGCTCGCGTTCACCTACATGGGGGCGACGCGCGGCCTGAAGATCATGCGGTACACGCTCTACTCGCAGTGGACCGCCCAGCCGATCGGCTGGATCGTGTTCACGGTCGCGTTCTGGGCGATCTGGTCGGCCAGCGCCGGCGCGGCGAGCTGGGCCTTCGGCGCGTCATGGGCGCTCGCGCTCGCGATCGCCGCGTACGGATGGCAGCGGGAGCAGCGGCGCTTCCCCCACGAGATCACCGGCGAGGGCATCGCCGAGGAGCACACGGGCGCGCTGCTGCGCTTCGGCGCGTTGCGGGCCCCGGGAACCCTGTTCTCCCAGCTCATCTTCTGGACCGACCTGTTCGTGCTCTCGATCCTGATGAGCGGGCAGGGTGCGGCCAACGAGGCGAAGGTCGGCGTGTACAGCGCGGTGCTACGGGCCGGACAGGCGCTCTTCCTGTTCCTCACGAGCGTCTCGCTCACGTTCAGCCCGTTCGTCGCCGACCTGCACCACCGCGGCGAGCGAGGCAAGCTCGACGACCTCTACAAGCAGGTGACCAGGTGGACGCTCGCGGCCACGGTTCCCGTGCTGCTGGTGCTCGCGATCCTGCCCGGTCCGGTGCTACGCATCTTCGGCGGGGAGTTCGTCGAGGGGGAAGCGGCGCTGCGCATCCTCATCGTCGGCATGATCGCGCCGGTGATGGTCGGCACGGTCGGATTCATCCTCATCATGGCCGGGCGCACCGGCTGGGACCTGCTCGTGTACGTGGGTGGGTTCATCGTCGACATCGTGATCGCGCTCGCGCTCGCCCGGCCCGACGCGCTCGGCGTGCGTGGCGCGGCGATCGCACAGGCAGCCACGCTCACCCTCTCCGCGATCGCCCGCCTGCTGCTGGTGCGCCGCTTCCTCGGCATCTGGCCGTTCGACGGGTCGTACCTGCGGTTGCTCGCGCCCGCCCTGATCGGTGGGGGCGCCATGGCCGCCGCGCACGCGGTGGTACCCGACGCCCGGTGGCTCGTGGATCTGCTGGTCTCGGCGGCCCTCGGCACGGGCGCCTACGTCGCTGCGCTCCTCGCGATCGGCCTACGACCGAACGAGCGGGCGACGGCGCTGCGCATGTCCGCACGGCTCCTCGGCAAGGGGAGGCCGGGCGACGGGTTGAGCCCGTGACCCGATCAGGTGGGTTCCCGGTCGTGGGTGGTCCCCCCGACGACCCACGACCGGGACAGATGGAGCCCGACGACGAGGCGAGCGATGGTGAGCAGGGAAGCCCCCTCCGCTCGGCCAGCGGGGGGGTAGATCCCGCGTGCCGTCGAGCTCCGCGGCCGACCTGCGCTCGAACCCGCAACGCGCGTGTAGGCGGCCGCGCTGAGGCGGGTGATCGCGAAGCCGGCCACTCTCAGCTTCGAGACGCAGGCTATCCGGGAGATGCCGTCGAGTGCGATACCGCACAACTACTAGGGCGCAATGGGGATGGAAGATGCGCTAGGCCCGCGGGGCGAGGGCGAGCTTCACGGCTTCCTCGGCCGTCTCGGCTCGCACGAGCGGGTCGCTCTCGGTGTCGTCGCGGCGCAGATCCCACGTGCCGAGACCGACCACGCGCTTGCCCATCTTGAGGGCGAGCGCCACCTCGCTCAGGGTGCCGAACTCGCCGCCCACGGCCACGACCGCGTCGGCGCTGCGGGCCACGAGCACGTTGCGCCCCTCGCCGAAGCCCGTGGTCACCGCGACCGTGAGGTGCGGGCTGGCCCCCGTGCGATCGTCACCCGGAAGGATGCCGACCGACGTGCCGTGCTCGGCCGCCGCCCCGGCCGCCGCCGCGTTCATGACACCTCCGAGTCCGCCGCAGACGAGCACGGCGCCGGCCCTCGCGAGCCGGCGTCCGACGTCCTCGGCCATCGCGAGCTCCCACTCGGTGGCATCGCTCGCCCCGATCACGGCGACGTAGGTGGCTTCGCGGCTCGCCATGGCGCCGAGTATCGCACTGCTAGACTCCCGCGCTCGATGCGCCTCCCGATCTGCAGCCGGTCTCGATCGAACCTGCGCCGGGCAGCCACCCTCTCGTTCATGATCCTCGCGCTCGCAGCGTGCACGGGCGACGGCGACCCCGGTCCGAGCGAGGGGCCGCCGCGGACCTCGCCTCCGCCGATCACGAGCGCGGACTCCTACGTGTACACCGATGCGGCGGGCATCGAGGCACGGTTGACGATCGAAGGCGACGGCGCGGCGCTCACCGTCACGAACGAAACGGGCGCCGAGCTGCCCGAACCCGCGCTGCTCGTGCTCGACGCCCGTGACGGCAGGGCGACGAGTTGGGGGGTCGCCGAGCCGGGGGTCGTTCCCGAAGGCGAGAGCGACTGGCAGGTGCAGCGCCAGCCGGTACCCGAGCCCAAGCACATCGGGCTCGTCGTGCTGCTGCTGGGCGGCGAGGACTACGGCGCGTTCGTTCCCCCCCAACCCGAGGACGCCGCATGAGGAGGTTCGCGTTCGGTCTCGTCGTGGCGGCGCTCGCGGTGGGCGCCGCCACGCCCGGTGTCAGCCAGGAGTCGGCGCTCGGCGACCGGCTCATGCGCTCGGCGTGCGCCGTGCCCCTCGAGCTGTTGGTGCGCACCTGGCGCGGGCATCGATCCGACCGCGGGGGAGACATCGAGATCCTGCCGCAGGAGCCCGACTTCGTCGGGCACGGCGGGCTTCCGCACTCGGGACCCTGGGACTACGTCGGCGAGGTGCCGCTGTTGCTCTACGGCCCGGGACACATCCGCGCGCAGGGCGCGGTACAACGCCCCGTGACGCTCGCCGACATCGCGCCGACCCAGGCAGAGCTCGTCGGCTTCCCGTTCGATGCGCCCGACGGCGCCCCGCTCACCGAGGCGATCGTGCCCGGTGCCGAGCCCCCGAAGCTGCTCGTGGTGGTCGTGTGGGACGGGGCGGGCCGGGCGGTGCTCGACGCCTGGCCCAAGGCGTGGCCGGAGCTCCGGGCCACGATCGAACGGGGCACCTGGTACGACCGCGCCGAGGTGGGGTCGTCCCCCCCGAGCACCGCGCAGATCCACGCGACGATCGGCACCGGCGCCTTCTCGCACAACCACGGGCTGATCGCGCACACGATCCGCATCGGCGACCGCTTGGCGAGTCCGTGGGAGTCGGGATCGCGCTACCTCACCGCAGCGACCTTCGCCGACCTCTACGACCGGGCAGAGGGCAACCGTCCGATCGTGGGCACGCTCGCGACCGTCGGGATCCACCTCGGCTTGATGGGTCACGGTTCGCTCTGGGGCGGGGGGGACCGCGACATCGCCGTACTGCGCGAGCAGGAGGACGCGAGGACGCTCGGCGCCGAGGGGCTCAGCTGGAACCTCACGAGCAACGTCGCGCCGTACTTCCGGCTGCCGCAGTACGTGAACGACCTGCCGCCGATCACCGAGTACTTCGATCGCATCGATCGCCAGGACGGCCGGCTGGACGGGCGTTGGCACGAGCTGGAGCTCGCCGGAGCCCTCGCCGAGGAAGCCCTCAAGACCCCCGCGCGCATCCCCTTCCAGACGCGACTGATCGAGGAGGTGGTGAGGCGAGAGGGCTTCGGTGCCGACGAGATTCCCGACCTGTTGTTCATCAACTACAAGCTCATCGACGAGATCGGGCACGTCTATTCGATGAACAGCGTCGAGATGCGCGACAGCATCGAGGCCCAGGACGCGGAGCTCCCGGTGCTCATCGACGTGTTGGACGAGCTCGTCGGCGAGGGGGAGTGGATGCTGGCGCTCACCGCCGACCACGGACACACGCCCGACCCCGCCGTGAGCGGCGCCTCGGTGATCTCACCGACCACGCTCGCCGACGTGATCCAAGCGGAGTTCGACATCGACGGCGATGACACCCGCATCGTGGAGTTCACGCAGCCGACGCACATCTTCATCGATCTCGACGAGATGGAGCAGAACGGCACGACGCTGGAGGAGATCTCCGCCTACCTGCTCACCGTCACCAAGGGCGAGGTGCAGGGGGGGCAGTACCCGGTGTCGTCCGAGGTCGCCGACGAGCCGGCCTTCATCGCGGCGTATCCGTCGGAGATGATCGAACAGCTGCCCTGCCTCGAGGGCAGGATCCCCGACCATGGATCCAAGGACGCGGCGTAGCCGGTCCGCCGGGTCACCGCACGGTCGGCGGTCGTCAGCCCCAGCCCTGCCCGAGGAAAGCGGCCAGCAGCGCGATCGCGCCCTGCTTGTCGAGCGGCTCGTTGCCGTTGCCGCACTTGGGGCTCTGCACGCAGCTCGGGCATCCGTGGGCGCACGGGCACCGGCGGATCGCCTCGAGGGTCGCACGCAGCCATCGCTCGCTCGTCGCGGCGCCGCGTTCGGTGATGCCTGCGCCACCCGGATACGCGTCGTAGATGAAGATGGTGGTGCGGCCGGTGTCGGGGTGCGACGGGGTCGAGACACCGCCGATGTCCCACCGATCGCACGTGGCGACGAGCGGCAGCAGCCCGATCGCCGCGTGCTCCGCCGCGTGGATCGCGCCGGGCACGTCGCGCGGCACGACGCCGGCGCGATCGAGCACCGACGCCGGGATGGTCCACCACACCGCCCGCGTCTCGAGCTCCACGGGCGGCAGGGGAAGCGGCATCTCGTCGAGCGTCTCGTTGGTGAAGACCGACTTCCGCACGTAGCTCACGACCTGGTTCGTCACGAGCACCGAGCCGAACGACTGCTCGACGTCGCCGATGGTGGAACGATCGAGCACGTCGACGACCGCGATGTCGGTCACGTCGCGGGCCTGCGTGTAGAAGTCGGGGTCGGCCGGCTCCACGGTGGCGACGCGCGTCACGAGGTCGAGCTGCTGCACGAGGTACTGCTCGCCCAGATGCAGGTAGACCGCTCCCGGGTGCAGGGTCGCGTAGGCGCGATGCTCGTCGGCCGTGCCGAGCAGCTCACCCGTGCCGTCGATCACGATCGAGTAGACGTGGCCGCCGCCCGCCCGCACGTCGACGGCTCGATGCGGAGCCTCCTTGCCGCGGTCGTGCCACGCGTCGCGCCGGCGCACCAGCTCACCGCGTTCGGTCATCGCCTCGACCGAGGCACGGACCTCGCCGGCGTCGCCGAAGAACGCGAGCTCGTCGTCGCGCAGCGGCACCTCCCTGGCGGCGCATCGCAGATGTGGCTCGCGGATGTACGGGTTCGAAGGATCGATCACAGCGGCCTCGGGCGGCTTGTCGAAGAGATCCCGCGGGTGGTGCACGAGGTACTGGTCGAGCGGATCGTCCTGGGCCACGAGCACGGCGAGCGAGTCGCCGTCGCGCCGCCCGGCTCGTCCGGCCTGCTGCCACATCGCCGCCCGGGTTCCCGGGTAGCCGGTGAGCACGGCGGCGTCGAGCGAGCCGATGTCGATCCCGAGCTCGAGCGCGCTCGTCGCGGCGACGGCCACGAGCTCACCGTCGGCGAGCGCCCGCTCGATGCGGCGCCGGTCCTCGGCGAGGTAACCGGCGCGGTAGGTGGTGATGCGCGTGCGCAGCTGCGCGTCTGTGACCTCGCGCCGTGACCACTCGGCGAGCAGCTCCGCAGAGCGTCGCGACCGGGTGAATCCGATCGTGCGAGCGCCCCGGTTCACCAGCGCCCCCACGAGCCACGCCGCCTCGGACAGCGCGCTGCGACGGGCGCCGGTCTCCTCGTCGACGAGGGGCGGGTTCCACAGGGCGAAGAGCTTCTCCCCGCGCGGCGACGCGTCGTCGGTGACGGTCACCACCTCGTCGAGGCCCGTGAGCCTGGTCGCGAGCTCGTCCGGATTGCCGACGGTCGCGCTCGCGAGGCACCAGCGGGGTGAGCCCCCGTAGTGGCTCACGAGCCGCCGGAGCCTGCGCAGCACCATCGCCACGTGCGATCCGAAGACCCCGCGGCACACGTGCGCCTCGTCGACCACCACGAGCGACAGTCGCAGGAAGAAGTCGGCCCAGCGCGCGTGATCGGCGAGCAGCGACAGGTGCAGCATGTCGGGGTTCGTCATCACGAGGTTCGCGTTCCTGCGGATCAAGGGACGCTCCGCCTGCGGCGTGTCGCCGTCGTAGACCGCGGCCTTCACCTGAGGAAGCTTCCACGCGCGGATCGAGCGGAGCTGGTCGCGCGCGAGAGCCTTGGTCGGGAACAGGTACAGCGCGGTCGCCTTGGGCGTCGTGATCGCGGCTTCGGCGAACGCAGCGTTGTACACGAGGGTCTTGCCGCTCGCCGTGCCGGTCGCGAGCACCACGTCGTGTCCCGATCGAAGGGCCGCGAGTCCGTCGGACTGGTGCGGGTAGAGCCCGCGCACGCCGGTGAGCCCGAGCCGGGCGACCAGCAGCTCCGGCAGATCGTCGGGGAACGGCTCGACCACCGGTCTGCGTGCCTCGAGCGTGCGCACGTGCACCAGCGGGTCGGCGGTGTCGGGATCGGTCTCGAGCTCGTGCAGGAAGCTGCGGGGATCCACGAGGCCTCAGGCTACCGGCGGCCCGACCGTCGCTATTCGACGAGCTCGCCGTAGGGGGCGCGGAACGCGTTGTGCGCGAGCTTGCGGAACTGGAGCTTGCCGGTGAGCAGCACCCACACAGCCAGCAGCAGGTAGACGACGCCGACCCCGATGCGCTCGACGCCGTGCAGCCGCTCGGGCACCAGGCCCGCCCAGGATGAACTGCGCCCAGAACAGCGAGAAGACCATCACGGCCTCTCGCAGCGACATGCTGAGGTTCGCGATCACGGCGACGGCGAACACCGACTGCGCCGCCGTGAGGAAGAGCTCCTCGCGCTGCACCGAGTCGATCGGCAGACCGTGGAACCCGCCGGCCGCGATCGCGAACACGATCGGCAGCGTGCCGACGAGCAGCGTCCATTGGTTCACCTTCGAGGAGACCAGCGTGCCGAGGCCGGCGTTGGTGTTGAGGCGCCACGCGTAGAGGCCGGCCACCAGCAGCTCCGGCGCTTCCGACGCGAGTGGTGCGACCCACTGCACCAAGAGGAACTCGCTCACGTTGAGCGCCTCGCCTGAGGCGACCAGCGCCTCGGCGAACCGCTCGGCGAAGGAGAGGATCACCGCGGCCGCGAACACCGTGATCCCGATCACGAGCGATCGACGGGGCACCTTCGCGAACGTGCCGAGATACCGGGCAGGCCCGACGAGATGGGGCTCCTCAGCGGGAGCGCGTGCGACGCGGATCGAGTACAACACGAAGATGCCCACCAGGATCGCCGAGTCGATCAAGGTGATCGACTCCTTCAGCGGTAGCGTGAGTGAGTAGATGGTTGCGATCGCGAGGTAGCCGATCTCGATCGAATGCTCACGATCGAGTCGCACGCCTTCCCAACGGCCGTTCGGCTCCCGCACGAGCACGCCCCGCTTCTTCAGGCGGAAGTACGCGATGAAGATCACCATCGTCCAGCCGACGCCGATGAGGAGCCGATTCGCTCCGGTCATGTTGGCGAGCGCGAGGTTGCAGGGGGACTCCGCACCGCCGTCGAGCGGAAGGCACGCGGCCCCAGTCTGAGCGAACGACTCGCCACCCTTGCGCGCGAAGACGAAGTCCACCGCGTACTCGGGCAGCACCGCGATCAGGGCGAGCAGCGCGATCGCGAGGCCCGCCGAGATATCGAGCTGGGCCACCTCCGCCGCCCACGAGAGCATGAACGCCGCGCCGACGATCGCGAGTCCGAACAGCAGGGCCTCGAGCGGGTGCGAGATCTCAGGGTGGGTGAACCGCACGCACGAACGCCGGCGCCGTGAGCGCCAACGCCATGATGATCTGCAACCTGGCGCGGGCCGGGTGAACGTCGGTCAGGTCGTCTCGGAGCGTCGTCATGTGGGTCGCAGCCTACCCGCGCTCGACGCGAGTCATTCGGCGGCCGTGGGGCTCGGCGGCACGTTCTTCTTCAGCAGCGCGGCGTCCTTCTTCGCGTCCGCCACGATCGCGCGGGCGCGTGCGAGATCGAGGGTCACGACCGAGGTGCTGCCGGCCATGGTGGCTCCACCCGGGCAGCACGACGTTCTGCACCTTCGTCGTGGGCACCTTCGACACCGTGAAGGCCAGCGCCATCACCTCGGACAGCGGCATCTCGGTGTCGATGTTGCGCATGCCGGCTCCGAGCCAGGTGAACAGCTTGGCCTGGTCGGCGCCGAACTGCTTCTTGAACTGCGCCAGGGCCGCGAGGAGCAGCCGCCCGCCGTTCTCCTGACGCCCGAAGTCGCCCTGCTCGAGGCTGTGCCGGTCGCGCGAGAACGCGAGCGCCTCGGGCCCGGTGAGCTTCTGCACGCCGGGCGTGAAGTCGGTTCGGGCGAACGGGTCGACCATCGGGAAGGGCACGTCGACCGTGAGGCCCCCGACCGTGTTGATCATGTCGGTGAACCCCCAGAAGGTCGTGAGCGCCCAGTAGTCGATCGTGACCCCGAAGTTCGTCTCCATCGTGCGCACCAGCAGCTCGGGCCCGCCGTAGACCATGGCCGAGTTGATCTTGCCCGTGCCTCTGCCGGGGATCGGCAGGTAGGAATCGCGCGGCACGCCCACGAGCACCGCACGCCTGGCCTTCGGGTTGATGAAGATCAGGTGCAGCGAGTCGCCGAGCGACCGCATCACGTTCTCACCAGGGCGAGCGCCCGACCCGATCGCGAGGATCACGACCGGGTCCGAACCCGTGAGCGAGGGCGTGTAGCCGGCGTGGGCCTTGCCGACGACGACGCCGGTCGACTGCGCCCGCGCCGTGACGGCGCCGTCGAGCGAGCCAAGGGCCGAGCCCAGCACCCAGACCATCGAGCGCGACCGCGAGGAACGACGCCCGGCGCCTCACGGAGCGTCTGCTCCGGACGGCTCGGGGCTCTGCCCACCCGGCGACGACGAGGCGGATGCGGGCTCGCGGGCTTCGTCGCGGCGCTGCACGGAGAACGAGACGACGCGCCAGTCGCCGTCGGACTTCTCGAAGATGAACTGCCCCCGGCTGATGAGCATCACCAGACCGTCGGCTCCGGTGCCCTTCGCCACGAACCGAGCGCTGCCTTCCACCGACCGGGCGACGCCGGCGGGATCGAAGAGCACGTGCAGCTTCAGGGTGCTCGGCATCGGGGTGATCGTGTCGAACGCGGCGCCCGCCTCCTCGCCGGCCGTCAGCACGGCGAGCTGACGTTCGGCGGCGTCGCGGGCTCCGCCCGCGAACAGATCGAGGATCTCGTCGTAGCTCCCCTCCATCCAGTTGGCGGGTTCGAGGAAGGCCGCGGTGTAGAGGTCGTCGAGCCGCTGTGCGACCGAGTCGGCCGGACCCTGGGCGGCCGCGACCGCCTGTTGATGGTCCGGGTCGGGTGCGGTCTCGACGGGCTTGGGCTTCGCCACGTCGAAGTCGAACGCCGGGGCGTCGGGCGTGTCGTCGCTGAAGACATCGAGGGGGCCGTCGTCGCCACCGGACAGCGCGAACACGATCACGCCCACGAGGGCGGCGGCCAGCAGGGCGCCCACGATCACGAGGGGCTTCCTGCGGGAGGGGGTGGAGGCGTGCCGGCCATCTGCCAAAACGCGGGAACCCTACCGGGAGTGCAGCGGCACGCCAAGTGCGCCGCGACCGGGGGTTCGTGACGCTACGATGGCTTCTCGCTGCGACGGTGTGCCGGGAAGACTGGTCGGCGGAAGGGGAGTCTCATGTCCGATCCAGCCCGTTCCGGGCGCACCGGCGCCGCACGATCGGCACGGGGTGAGGCCGACGTGGTCGCGCTCAGATCGCCTGGTCCCCCGGCGCGTTGTGCGGCCGCTCCAGGAGTTCCTGCAGACGTCGGCCGCCAGTGCCTCGCTGCTCTTCGCCGCAGTGGTGGTCGCGCTCGCGTGGGCGAACTCCCCGTGGCGGGAGAGCTACGAGGCGTTCTTCCATGCCCCCATCGCGTTCCACCTCGGATCGCTCGTCACGATCGATGGCGACGTGCACTTCCTCGTCAACGACGGCCTGATGGCGTTGTTCTTCCTCGTCGTCGGTCTCGAGATCAAGCGTGAGGTGGTCTCGGGGGAGCTGCGGAAGCTGCGCGTGGCCACCCTTCCGGTCCTCGCGGCGCTCGGTGGCATGGCGGCGCCCGCGCTCATCTATCTGGCGATCGCAGGGGGTGGTGACGCCGCGCGTGGATGGGGGGTCCCTATGGCCACCGACATCGCGTTCGCTCTCGGCGTGTTGGCGCTCGCGGCCGGTCATGCGTCGCCGAGCCTCAGGCCGCTGCTGCTCGCGGTGGCGATCGTGGACGACCTCGGCGCCATCCTCGTGATCGCGATCTTCTACACGGGCGGCATCGAGGCCGGCCCGTTGCTCGCAGCGTTCGGCGTCGTCGGGCTGATCGCGCTGGCGAACGCCGTGCACATCAGGTCGCTGCTGATCTACGTGGGGCTCGGCGCCGTGCTCTGGTACGCGACGTATCGCGCGGGCATCCACCCCACGATCGCGGGCGCCGCGCTGGGGTTGCTCACGCCCGCGGCTCCCTTCCAGGCGCCGTCGGTCGTGAGCGAGGAAGCTCGCTGGACCGCCGATGAGACCCGTGACGAGCCGGAGCCGATCGACGACGACGCTCCGTTGTGGTCCCGGCTCGCGTGGCTCTCACGTGAGGTCATCTCCCCGCTCGCCAGGGCCGAGCACGCGCTGCTTCCGTGGACGAGCTTCGTGATCCTTCCGATCTTCGCACTCGCCAACGCGGGCATCGAGATCTCCCTCGAGCGCATGAGCGATGCGCTGTCGGCGCCGGTGTCGGTCGGCATCTTCCTCGGGCTCGTGGTGGGCAAGCCGATCGGCGTGCTGGCGGGATCGATGCTCGCCGAGCGATCGCGGCTCGGTCGGCGATCAGACGACGTGGGCTGGGGCGACCTGACGGGCATGGGCATGACGGCCGGGATCGGCTTCACCGTGGCGCTGTTCGTCGCCGAGTTGGCGTTTCCCGACGGACCGCGGCTCGCCGAAGCGAAGATGGCGATCCTCGCGGCTTCGCTCGTCGCCGGCCTCGGGGGGTTCCTGACCCTCCGGTTCTCGCCCTCGCCGGCCGTGCCCGCCGGCCGGTAGCGGCGCGGTTCTCGCAGGTCAGCGGGGTACGGGTTCCCTATACTGCACCGGTCGCCGTGCCGGAGGGCGCGGTCGCAGACTCCACCCGACGTTCATCCGCAAGCCCACAGGAGGTTGCATGTTCGGCGTCCTTGCCCAAGAAGGCGGCCCGCTCGAGGTCACCTTCGACTCCTTCGAGAACACATGGTTGTGGATCGTGCTCGCCGTCTCGCTCGTGGCGCTCGTCTTCGCCTGGTACCTGCGGGCCCGGGTGCTCGCCGAGCCCGAGGGCACGCCGAAGATGCGCGAGATCGCGACGGCGATCCAGGAAGGCGCCAAGGCCTACCTGAGCCGGCAGTTCAGCACGCTCGGCGTCTTCCTCGGCATCCTCACGGTGTTGCTGTTCTTCGTGCTGCCGGTCGCCGAGGGCGTGACCACCACGTTCCTCGGCATGTCGGCGGAGCTCTCGGTGCGGATCGGACGCTCGATCGCGTTCCTGCTCGGTGCGGGAGCATCGATGCTCACCGGATACGCCGGCATGTGGCTCGCCGTGCGAGCGAACGTGCGCACCGCGAACGCCGCGAAGGAGTCGGGCCTGCGCAAGGCGCTCACCATCGCCTTCCGCGCGGGCGGGGTCGCGGGCATGTTCACGGTCGGACTCGGACTGTTCGGCGCGACGCTGATCCTCATCATCTTCAAGGGCGACGCCACGAGCGTGCTGGTGGGCTTCGGATTCGGCGGCGCGCTGCTCGCCATGTTCATGCGGGTCGGCGGCGGCATCTTCACCAAGGCGGCCGACGTGGGCGCCGACCTCGTGGGCAAGGTGGAGCAGGGCATCCCCGAGGACGACCCGCGCAACGCCGCCACGATCGCCGACAACGTTGGCGACAACGTGGGCGACTGCGCCGGCATGGCGGCGGACCTGTTCGAGAGCTACGAGGTCACGCTCGTGGCCGCGTTGATCCTGGGCGCCGCGGCGTTCGCCGACAGCGAGATCGGCGCGATCGCCGGCGTGATGTTCCCCTTGTTCGTGCGGGCGGTCGGCGTCATCACGTCGATCATCGGCATCATGGCCGTGACGCCCCGCTCCGAGACCGAGCACGGCATGAAGGCGATCAACCGCGGCTTCTTCCTGTCGGCCGTGATCTCGGCGATCGTCGTGCTCGCCATCTCGGTGGTCTACATGGAGAGCTGGCGGCCCGGCGTCGCCGTCGCGATCGGGCTCGTGCTCGCGTCGGTGATCCAGATCATCACGCAGTACTTCACCGACACGAAGTTCAAGCCGGTGAAGGAGGTGGCCGACTCCACCGTGACCGGACCCGCGACGACCGTCCTGAGCGGATTCTCCGTCGGGCTCGAGTCGGCCGTGTGGGCGGCCCTGGTGATCGCCGGGGCGATCATGGCGGCGTTCCTGCTCGCCGATCCCGACTCGACGAACCTGTTCGCCGAGCGGCTCTACTTCATCGCGCTCACCGGTATGGGCATGCTGACGACGGTCGGTGTGGTCGTGTCGATGGACACGTACGGCCCGATCAGCGACAACGCTCAGGGCATCGCCGAGATGTCC
>CAWBOB010000009.1:0-97956 GCA_963790335.1 uncultured Actinomycetes bacterium
GCTGGGACCGGGGTGACGGGCTCGACGGGCTGCCCTACACGTGTACCTGATCGACGATGTGCCCTGGATCGATGACAAGGATGTCGTCCACGAGCTCGGGGCGCAGGTGGCGGCACACGTTCGCAACGGGAGACGCGTCGCGGTGAACTGTGCGGCCGGACTGAACCGCTCGGGCCTGATCGTCGGTCGGGCGCTGATCGAACTCGGCCTCGCGCCGGCCGATGCGATCGGCAAGGTGCACGCAGCCCGCGGCCCGTGGGCCTTGTCGAACGTCGCCTTCACGAAGTTCCTGCTCTTCGACTGCCGAGTCGTGACGTCACTGTAGTCCTGCGTTTGACGCAACGGTCGCCGTCTTGAGAGGCGTCGACTTCGCCGGCAACAGGTTCTGCGGCACAGGGTCTAAGGATGGCTGAGACGCATATGCTGCGCGAGGCCCCTGGGCGACTTCAAGACCTTTCGGCACGTTCTACACGTGCTCGTGTCCGCAATCTCTTCTCCCTTCGACCCCTGATGCGGCGCCGATGAGTCACGAGCCGTCGTGGGTGTCCTCCTCCGGTTGTGGTTCTCCTCCTCGGCCTGTTCGTTCACCCCGTCGATCTCCACGATGCTTCGGAACCCAGCCGCCCCCAACTTCAGAATGTCTGTAGCCATCCGGGGGTCGCCTTCACGAAGGGACTCCTCAGCGACGTCCATCGCCAGGCTTTGCAGATGCCAGAACCGATCGACTCCGCCCTGGAAGAGCTCCCTGCGATACTGCCGCTTGGCCCTGTCGAAGGCGGGCATCTTCGACCACCTCCACGGCGTCTGCCTGCTCCCAAGCCCGAGGGCGTTCGCCACCTCGTCAAAGCTCTTCCCCTCGCAGAGCATCTTGACCGCGATCCACTGCGCCTCGGTCAAGCCTGCCCCGAGATCATCGTCTTCGGGTTCGTGGCGATCAGGTGCCTGTGTCATCGTTCCCTCCCGTCAGTCAGAGCCCTCTCACCACCGGCTGGTAGCGCGTCGGGCTTGAGATCACTTGCCGCGGCTGGCCCAACGAGCCTGGCCGCGATCATGAAGCCGGGGTCCGTCGGATCCCTCGAGCTCCCTGGTCAAGGCTCGACGGAATCTCGAGCTGAGGGAAGAAGCGCTTCACGCGCTCGGGCGGGCACCGCAGCTCCGCCGCAATCTCCTTCACGCCCTTGCCCTCGGCGGCCGGCCTGAGCGCCAGGAACTGCAGCTCGCTGAGTTCGAGTCGCGGATCCCCTTCCTCGTAACCGGTGACGCCTTCGGGTTCGCGAGTGGCTTCACGCCGAGCTTTCGCTTCGGCGAAGAAGGCGTCTACGGCCTGGTCGAGTCCGTTGCCCTCTCCATCCATCGCTGCCTCCTCTCTTTCGTCCTTCGCCTATGGAGTCGGCTACTCGGCCGCGAGTTCCCTCGCCCGTTGCGTTGCAGGGGATCTCAGAGGGGGTGGGACAAAGGTCTCACCAAGGATGCTCTATATGCCCTGCAGGGCACCATCTTTGAACGGAGATGTGGCGTGTCGAGTTTCCTGGCGGCCCGGATGGTCCGATGAACCGTTGCATCTCGTTGCAGGAGGTTGCGGGAACCCTCGGATACGACGACACACGGTCCAAGCAGCCTGGGACTTCCTATTCAACACACGTCCGGTCAAACGCTGCCTGGGATCCGAGGGACACACGGTTAGCAGACCGCGCTCACCCGGAGAATCCCCTCAAGTCCGCACCCCGGCGCCGTGGCCTGAGAGCCGCTCGCAACCGGAACGTTTCCTACGCTGTACCTACGGCTCGTCGGTGCCGATGGACAAGAGTGACCCTTGTAGCTCCTGATCTCTCGCCTGAGTACGAGGGTATCTCTTGGCGCTGGGTGCTCTCGCCCGAAGACTTGCTGGCGGGCGTATTCGAGGATACGCCAGAGGAGTTCAGTGAGGAGTTTGTGCCCCCTCATGCCGCTGTCAACGTGGTCTCGAGGGCCCGCCTCGTTGGAACGATCCTCTGGTGGTTCGGCCCTTCCCGGAGTGGCGACACCTTGATACTCGAAGGTGCAGGCGATGACGACGAAGAGCCACCCTCGTTCTCGCGGTTGGACGATGCTACCGGATGGCTGCTTTGTTCGAGCCTCGGCCTCGATCCCGCCCCGATGCTCGAGGGTCTTCGCCAGCTTCGACGGATGGATCAGCCCATCCTGCGCGTCCAACTGGCTCGACGGCATGGCTGGTCGTGCCACATCTGCGGCGACCAGTTCCCATCCCCTTTCGCGACGTCGCCCCCGCTATACCCCTCGTTCACCTGACCCCCGGTTCCCGACATCGAGCACGTCATCCCAAGCAGGAACGGCGGAGCCCTGGTGGTAAACCTGCGGCTGGCTCATCGAGTCTGCAACCTTGCTAAGCGTGATGCCGATCCTGCGGGCGACGCTGATGCGCAGGCCATCCTTCAACACAGGTCGAGAACTACGAACTGCTCACCGCCGGGCAGCGCAGTCGAGTCGGCCGTCAGCTCCTGCGCTTCGAGCCGCTTCGCACTGGAGACCCGTAGGTCGCCTGTGGAGGCATCCCGAGTGGCGCGTTGACGTGCTCGAGGGCACGCCGGACTGCCGAATCTGGTGCCCGCGCCTTCGTATGGAGTGGATGGGAGGTTCGTGCACAGCTTCGGTGTCGACGACTTGATCCAAGAGGCGCATGAGTCCCGGGAAGTAGAGGCGGCCCACAGAGCGCGAATCCGACACCCCGGTCACTCTTCGATCACGATTCCAGACCGCACCATCGTCCCACTCCTGTCCGTGACTCCACGGGTCTACAGGCGGCACGACTCCTTGATAGACACGCGGGTGAAGCAGAGGCGCCTCGACTGCCACTGGCGAGGACGCTAGGCGCAGAAGTGAGAGCGCGCATCCGTGTCGCCACGGTTGTAGAAGTGCTCGATCATCCAGCCACCGTTCGGTGATGGTCCACCCTGATGCTGGAAGAGCATCGAAGCTAGCTCCCGGCGAACCAGTCGGCCGGCCACTCGTCGTAAGGCTCCGGATCGAGCCCTTGGACACTCACGCGGCGCCACTTCACCGTGTACTCGAGCCCGGACTCGACACCGATCGCGGTGGAGATGGTCACGCCCCAGCCGATGTCGTTGCTCACTTCCCCGGGGCCATCCACCCAGCTGTTGCCGCGGCTCTTCACGACCGTCATGTCTCGGATGTCCTCTGGCAGGCAGTCGAAGTAGCCCGTTGGGAAGAAGCTGTCTTCGGCGCCGGTCAAGACCGAGAGACCCAGGCTTGGTGGCGCTTACTCGGGGCTAAGGGGTGAGTTCAGCAGCAGGCTGGACACGACGATGACGCCCATGATGGCGGCTTCTGCACGGAGCTCCTCCTTGGATCGGGGGCTATCTGTTGGTATCACACGCTCTGCCATCTCCGATAGTCCCGGATCGGCACGCATCTTCAACGGGAAAGCGTTCGAGATCAGGTCGTCGCCGAGCGCCGGCGGGATGTCCACGAGATGCGCCTATCCCCGGTTCCCGGTTCGGGGCCACGATCCCGCCACGGCGCAGTCCGCATCACTACAAGATTGACCCTGGGGAGGTCCGGGAACGTGGCCCTCGCCCCTGAGTCTCTGCCTGCCGCAATGGTTCAATGCGGGGCCATGCCCCATGGAGGTTCCCCCCGATGAAGTACGTCCCGAAGACCGCGCTCCTTACCCTGGTCGCTGCCATGCTGTCCCGCTCGGAGTCGCGAACGCTGGCAAGGCCTGCCTCGCCGAGAACGACACACAAGGCACCCCGAGCACTCACGATCTCCAGGCGACGATCGATGCGGCCTCGCCGGGGGACGTGATCCGCATCCGGGGCACCTGTGGCGGACCGAAGATCGAGATCGCCGAGGATCTCACGCTGGTCGGCGAGCCAAATCAGGTGGCATCAAGGCGACGATCAACGGCAAGGGGACCGAAGGAGTCATTCACGTCGAAGGTGTCGGCGTCTCACTGGTCATCAAGAACATCCGGATCACCGGCGGCAACGCTGCGGGTCAAGGTGGCGGGATTCGAAGCGATGAGGCGGTCCGCTGACCCTCGTGCGCTCCGTCGTCGATGGGAATGTGGCGCAGTTGGGTGGCGGTGGGATCTACAGCACCGGGTCGGTGACACTGAAGAGCTCCAGGGTCGTGGGCAACGAGGCGAACGCGAGCGGCGGCGGAGGAATCGCAGCTTCCTGGCTGACCTCGACGGGCAGTTCATACGCCTCCGCGGCACCACCTCTGTGGATGGCAACACGGCGAGCGGCACCGGCGGAGGGATCTACAGCCCGGGCTCCGCGCCTATCTCCATGCACGGGCAGGCGTCTGTGGTCAACAACTCCGGGCACAGCGGCGGGGGCATCCACAGTAACGGGTTGGTCAAGATGAACGATGACTCCCGCGTTGCCAACAACTCGGGGGACAACGGCGGCGGGGTGAACGCGAACCTCATGATCATGAACCACCGCGCATCCGTGGAGTACAACGTCGGTCGGATCGGGGCTGGTGTCTCCGCCCGAGGGGATCGTGATGAACGACGCGTCCCGCATCCAGGGCAATCGCGCTGCGCAGGGTGGTGGGGGGATCCGGTCGACTGCCGCGGAGGAGATCGTCATGAACGACCAATCTTCCGTTCGGGAGAATCACGCTGGCTTGGGCGGCGGAGGGATCTATAGCCTCGGCTCCATCACGTTGAACGACCAGGCGTCGGTGGTCTCGAATACATCTGAGGAGAATGGCGGCGGAATATACGGTCGTCGGCTGTTTGACGCGCCCCTCATCACGATGAACGGTGATTCATCAGTCTCCGGCAACGACGCTGTGGATGGGGGGGGCATCTACGTCGACAACTTCCATCTCGTGCTGTCCGGAGCTTCCATTATCACTAGCAACGTGGCGAGCGGCAGCGGCGGCGGCGTCAAGTTCAACGGTTCCTCCGCTGGAGCGACCATCGCGTCCGGCTGGACCGGCTCAGTGTCCGGCAATACCCCGGACCAATGCGATCCCGAGACGAAGATCGTCGGCTGCACATAGGTTTCCGCGACCGAGGATGGCAATCGCGACGGCGGAAGTTTCCGCTCGGGTGGAGGTCCCCCAACGAAGCGACGAGCCGTACTACTCTGCGTCACCGGTCGCCTGGCCTTGCTGATGTTGTCCGCGGTCGGTAGCGCCTCGGCAGTGGTGAACACATGTCAGGCGAGGAACCTGACCCAAGGCACGTCGAGCGGTTCGGACCTCCAAGCCGTGATCGATGCCGCTAACCCCGGCGACACGATCCAGGTGAAGCGGGTCTGTGTCGGCAACTTCAGGATCACCACGGCAGAACTGACGCTGGTTGGTGCACCTACCGAGAGGATCAAAGGTCTCCCTGAGAGCTCTGCGACACACGGTGCGCCGAGGCCGGGGATACGACGACACACGGTTGAGGAGCTCGGGCGTCGACTCCCTCGGAACTTGAGGCCTCCATAGCGAGGTCGATTGGGGGGCGGTGGCGGGCCCCCCGGCGACAGACACGGTGCACGAGGGCCGGGGATTCCGGCCAAGCAGTTGCGGGTCTCGATGGAGGTCCTGAATCCAAGTAGGCGCAGTTGTACTACGATCGCTTACGCGACCGACCGATGACGCGGAGGGTGAGCGTGAGGAATCGCCGGGTCCTGGGAGGGTCCCTCGCGGCCCTCGTGTGTGCATCGATCGTCGCGACCGCGCCCACGGCCTCCGCGTCGTTCCCAGGTGGGAACGGGGATATCGCCTACGCCACGCTCGGTGGTCCCCTAGCGGTACGTGCGATCGACCCCGCGGGCACCGACGATCATCGCCTCTCGATCGGGGCCGCTGACGCAGGCGATGCGGAGTACGTCGCTGACGGCACCGCCGCCGTCATCGTCGAATATCCAGGTCGTCGGAGCCGCCTCGTGCGGCTGGATCTGGAGTCATCGACGCGGACCGTGATCCTGCCGGGGACGGAGGCACCCTCCGGCACCATCTTCTCCGTGGGCGTGTCGCCGGACGACACCGAGATCGTCTTCTGCACGCTTCAGCGCCGAGGTTGGCGGCTGTTCACCGTCGGGATGGATGGCTCGGCCCTCACGCGCATCTCGTCCGGTACCGATGACTGCCACGCCGACTGGGGGAGCAACGGGCGCATCGTCGCCACCGAGGAGCTGGATTCCGGAGCGTCCCGGCTCTTCACGATGTTGCCCGACGGCTCGGATCGCCAGGTCGTCACCACGTTCCCGGTCCCGGGAGCGCGATGGAGCTTCGTGTTCTTCATGGTGCCGAGCTGGGCTCCCGATGCGAGCCACATCGTCTTCGGGGCGCAGCGCAACACTCGATACTCCGAGATCTGGTCGATCGAGCCTGACGGCTCGAACCTGGCCAACCTGACCCAGACGGCGAAGCGCAACGAGTATGGGCCACTGTTCTCACCGGACGGGTCACTCGTGGCATTCACCCGCGCACCATGGTCCCGTCGCGGTCTCGCTCCCGGCGATCTGTGGACGATGGACACGGCCGGGGCCAACGCCTTCCGACTGAGGGACACGCCCCGAAGAGACGAGTACTCGCGCTCGTGGCAGGCGCTGGTTCCCTGAGCCACCCATCGACACGCCGACGTCTCGCGCTCGCGGAAGCCTGGGGACCGTGTCCGACTAGAGCGCCGAACACATCAAGCAGGCCGTGGTCGAAGCAGCGATATGGAGCCTTCGAATCAGGTTGAGGGCACGCCGGACGACTGCCTCCAGACACACGGTGTTACGAAAGGCGGGGCGCCGACGACACACGGTCCACTGGTTTGGAGGTCAGCACGGCCCCAGCCGACGGGCGCGGAGTGACATTCTGCGCATCGCAAGAAGCTCGGCCACCACCCCGCCTCGACGTGTGCTATGGCAGAGAGCGAGACCGAGTAACGGACCGTAGTAGGGAACCCAGAGTGGCCAAGCAGTATCCACTGGGCTGGTGCGGGATGGAGTGCCTAGGGGGAAGGCCCCACCGTGTGAGCTCGCTGCAGGAACCGAGCACCGCGAGCCAAGAGATGTTGCTTGCCACGAGCATCAACCGCTCGCTAGGGGGAGTGGAATGGCAATCACTCAGGGACCCAGGACCGTTGGGCACTCGTCGACCGGACACGCCCAAGCGTGGAGCACCAGATGATTCCCCGACGTCCCCGGGACCGGGTTCGGGATGAGGATCGATCTCGTCCGGGATGCCTCAGGGTGACGGGCTCGGGTCGCCTGTGTCAGAGGTAGACTCGCCCCGTTGGCACCTGGGGAGGCCGCCTTGTCCGAGATCCGGGAATCCATATCGAGCGCCGTCCACTATCTGTCGGAACACCCCGATGAGGCGCGGTACACGGACGCCTCCGCGCGCGCGAAGCTTGGCGAGGGCCTTCGGACCGAGGTGGAGGGGCCGGCGGGAGAACGCATCTCCACCGACATGCCGAAGGGCGTGGGCGGGAGGGCGGAAGAGCCATCACCAGGATGGCTGTTCAGGGCGGCGATCGCATCATGTGTGGCGACAACCGTCGGCATGGAAGCAGCCCGGGATGGGTCGGTGCTCTCCTCGCTCGAGGTCGAGGTCGACAGCGTGTCCGACGACCGTGGAATCCTGGGCATGGACGAGTCGGCTCCTGTGGGTCCACTCTCGATCGGGATCCGGATAAGGGCACGGTCTGATGGCGTTGAAGAGTCGCGGCTGCGTCGGGTGGTGGAACTCGGCGTGCAGCGGTGCCCGGTGATCGATGCGACCAAGCGTGCGGTTGAAGTCTCGCTCGAAATCCGAACCTCGTGATGACCATGGCGAGCAGGAGGTCGTAGCGCCCAGCGAGGGACGAGGGCCCAGCCTGGTGCCCGTACGGCCCCGAGACCGATTTCCCGCTCGACCAGCGAGACGACGACGAGCGGTGCCTGACGTTCGAGACGGAGCCGCTTCCCGATCGCATCGAGCTGCTCGGTCACCCGCGCCTCGGCCTCGATCTCGCGGTCGACCGGCCGCTCGCCTTCGTGGTCGCGCGTCTGTGCGATGTCGCTCCAGGCGGCACCTCCACGCTGATCAGCCGCGGGGTGCTGAACCTCGCCCATCGCGAGAGCCACGAGCATCCGCAGCCGCTCGAGCCCGGCAGGAGGTACCGCGTGCATCTCGAGCTCGACGCGCTCGGCCAGGCGGTGCCGGCCGGTCACCGGCTCCGGCTCGCGCTTTCGACGACCTACTGGCCCTGGATCTGGCCGTCGCCCGACGTCGTCGCGCTCACCGTGATCACCGGCGAGGGCACATGGCTCGACCTGCCCGTGCATGCGCCCGACGACGCTGCCGAGGGCTCCACACCGGCGTTCGGGCCGCCGAGATCGGCGCCTCGCTTGCCCACGCGAGAGCTCGGAGCGAGCGAGCCGTTTCGCACCACCGAGCACGACGAGCTCTCCGGCCGCCTCACCGTGACGATCGACCCCGAGGGCGACCACCGGTACGCCCTGCCCGACGGGCTCGAGATCTCCGAGCATGCCCGTGACCGATTCACGATCGAGGAGCACGACCCCACCTCGGCCTCCGTGCGATGCGAGCGGCGGCTCGGGCTCCGCCGCGGCGACTGGCAGGTCGAGGTCCGGACCGAGAGCGAGATGAGGGCCGACCGGACCGACTTCCATCTGCTCGACAGGGTGCGGGCGTACGAGGGTACGGAGCTCGTCTTCGATCGCACATGGGAACGATCGATCCCACGCGACCACGCGTAGCCCCGCGGCGGCCGACTCGGCGGTGGCCGTCCGGCTCGTTCTTGTGGACGGGGCTAGGTTTAGCCGTCCGAGCCCCCGTGACCCTCATCTGAGTCGCCGTGGTCATCGTCGTGGTCGGTGTCGTCGCCTTGGTCGTCGTGCCCCGAGTCGTCACCGTGATCCCCATCGTCACCGTGGCCTTGATCGCTCGTGCCGTCGTCGTCGAGCGATGGACTCGGTGACCCGTCCCCCGACGGGCTGATCGAGGGGGTAGCCGTCGAGCTGGCCGCTTCTGTCGGCGAGGGCGTGGCCGACGGAGCGGTCGATGGGGTCTCGGTCACCGAGTCTGGCGCGGATGGGGACGGCGATGGAGAGTCCTGCGCGATCGCGATGGCTCCCCCGGTGAGGACCGCCGTGAGGCCGAGAGCTCCAAGGGCTATGCGGGTCTTGTTCGGCATGGTCTGTTCCCTCCCTACGGTCGATGGTGCTCGTCCATCTCACCGTAGGAAGAAGCAGGTGATGCGGCGCCCAAGACGGGGATAAGCGCGTGATAAGCATGGTCCGGCATCCTCAGGCGCCCTCGCCGCCTTCTGCGTCGAACGCCGCGATGAGATCGTCGAGCGTGGGCGAGGTGGTGAGATCGACGAACTCCTGCTCGTTCAAAGTCGACCGCCCTTCGTCGACCATGCGCAGCAACTCGGCACGGCCCTTGTCCGTGACGTAGCGCTCCACGACACCGCCGTCGTCGGTGCGGAACGTCGCCTCGTAGTGACCGGGCAGCGGCGCGTCATCATCGTCCTCGATGAACCGCGGCCCATCCTCGAGCTCGTACGCCATCGATCCACGCTACCTCGAAGGAGCGGCGAGGTTCGGGCTCTGCTTACAGCGGGTAGTCCTTCACACGTGGTCGGAAGCGCGTCCGAACGTGTGGTGTATTCGCCCCTCGTCCCCCGCTGCCCGCCGCACGAAGCTCATCCGGGGCATATGCTCGGCCCATGATCCGCGATCCGCGCCAGGTCAACGAGGCGATGCGCGAGACGATGCGGGCCCAGCACGCCGATCGCATCAGGGACGGCGAGCGCGAGCGCCTGAAGGGTCAGGCCCATCGGCGCGGGTGGTTCGGTCGCTGGCTCGACCGGAGGGCGGTCCGCCGCGCCGATCGGGACGCCTGAGCGACCGATGCGCTGGGGGCTCGACATCTCGCAGCACCAGCTCGCGTGGGACGAGCTCGTCGCGCGCGCCGGGCTCGCCGAGGACGCCGGCCTCGACGGCGTCTGGGTCTTCGACCACTTCAAGGCGCTCTACGGCGATCCCCGCGGCCCGTCGCTCGAGGCGTGGACGCTGCTCGCGGGGCTCGCCCGCGAGACCTCGCGCGTGCGGCTCGGCACGCTCGTCACGGGCATGACGCACCGGCACCCCTCGGTGCTCGCCGCCGAGGTCGTCACGGTCGATCACCTCTCCGGCGGACGCGTGGAGTGCGCGGTGGGGGCCGCGTGGAACGACTCGGAGCACCGCGAGCTCGGCATCCCGTTCCCCCCGACTGCCGAGCGCATGGACCGCCTGGAGGAAGGGGTCCAGGTCCTGCGACTGCTGTTCACCGAGGACGACGCGACGTTCGAGGGGCGCCACTACCGGCTCGATGGTGCGACCTACCGCCCGAGGCCGGTGCAGCAGCCGCACCCGCCGATCTGGGTCGGAGGGGAAGGCCGGCGGCGGACGCTGCCGATCGTCGGGCGGTACGCGGACGCGTGGCACGGCTGGGCGTCGAACGCAGCCGAGCTCGCCGAGATCACCGCCATCATCGACCGCGCCGCCGCGGACGCCGGCCGAGATCCGGCCTCGATCGTGCGGGCCTCGAGCCTGTCCATCTCCGAGCCGTGGGACGAGGTCAAGGCCAACCACGAATGGATGGCGGCCGGCGGCATCTCCTACCTCGTGATCGAGTGGCCGTCTGAGGGCCGAGGTCGGCTCGAGGAGTTCCTCGAGCAGGTGCTCCCCACCCTGTAGCGGTGTCAGGCAGTCGGCGTGTCGACACGACCCGAGGAGCCGCTCTTGCGCGCGACCCGCGTCGTGCTCGACGATGCAGTGATCGAGTCGGAGGGGGTCTCACGATGCGCACGAAGCTGGTCGTTCTGCTCACCGCGGTCGCGCTGGTCACGGGTGGATACGTCGTCGGACAGGCGGGGACTCGCCGCGGCGGCGATGCTTCCACCACGTTGCCGGGATTCACCGAGGTCGTGAGCCTCAGCCACGTGAACGCGCCGGCTCGAACGCCGCTGTTCCCCGGTGATCCCGCGTTCACGCTCACGACGGTCGCGACCGTCGAGGACGACGGGTTCTACATGCAGTACGTGCGTGAGGGCGAGCACACCGGCACGCACTACAGCGCTCCGTGCCACTTCCGCGACGGGAAGCCGTGCGCCGAGGATCTCGATGCAGCCGACTACGTGCTGCCGGCGGTCGTCGTCGACGTGCGCGATGCGGTGGCGGCCGATGCGAACCACGTCGTCAGGAAGACCGACCTGCAGGCATGGGAGACCGAGCACGGCGAGATGCCGGCGGGTGCGGCGGTGCTGCTTTGGACCGGATGCGATGCGTTCTGGGGACCGACGCTCGCCAAGGACGAGCGCACCTATTACAACTGCGGCCAGCGGGGAGCGAAGTACAGCCAACCGGGCTTCTCGAAGGGCGCGGTGCGCTGGCTGATCGAAACCGGCGTACTCGCCAAGCGCGGTGCGCTCGGCACCGACACGTTCGGTCCTGACCCGTCGGCCGACGCGAACTACTGGGAGTCCTACCTCACATTGAACCGGCACCGGTTCACGCTCGAGAACCTCACGAACCTCGGTGCGATGCCCGCGACCGGCGGCTGGATCGTGATCGGCGGACCGATGAACCGTCACGGCTCGGGCGCGGCGAGCACCGTGTTCGGCCTGGTGCCGTAAGGGTCAGGACCCGACTCGTCGTAGTCTCGGGGCCGTGACGTTCGAGGTCGCCGCCGCTCGATACGACCGGTTCATGGGCCGGTACTCGTCCACGCTCGCACCGCTCTTCTGCGACTTCGTCGGCGTCGGTGCCCAACAGCGTGTGCTCGACGTGGGATGCGGCCCCGGGGCCCTCACGGCGGAACTCGTCGGCGCGGCCGGTGAGGCATCGGTCTCGGCCGTCGACCCCTCCCAGCCGTTCGTCGATGCGGCACGCGGTCGGTACCCGGGCGTCGACGTGCGGCTCGCGTCGGCGGAGGAGCTGCCGTATCGGGATGACGAGTTCGACGCCGCGTGCGCACAGCTCGTCGTCCACTTCATGACCGACCCCGTCGCCGGATTGGCCGAGATGACCCGCGTCACCCGCTCGGGCGGCCGCGTGGCGGCGTGCGTCTGGGACTACGCGGGCGATCGCTCGCCCATCTCCGCGTTCTGGCAGGCGGTTCGCGAACTGGACGTGGGCGTCGAGGACGAGTCGGCCCTTCCCGGTGCCCGGCGCGGCCATCTCACGGAGCTGTTCGGCTCGGCGGGCATCGACCGTATCGAGGGAGCCGAACTCACCGTGCGCGTCGAGCACGAGAGCTTCGACGACTGGTGGTCGCCGTTCACCCTGGGCGTCGGACCAGCGGGTGCTTACGCGCAGAAGCTCGGCGACAAGGAGTTGGCGAGCGTGCGCGACCGGTGTCGGCAGCTCCTCGGCGACGGACCCGTCACGTTGACCGCGACCGCGTGGGCAGCCCGCGGAAGCGTTTAACGGTCGCGATCCGGGACGGATGCCGAGCGCGTTGCGCAGCGCCGAGCACACCTCCACTTGGCTTCGCCTCGCTGAGCGTCACGCTTCACGGCGTTCGAGTCGTCGAGCGCGCCGTCTCGCGTCCTCTCGCGCGTGGAGTGGCCGGAGTGACGCTCTAGCCGAGCGCGGTGACCGATGGCTCGGCACGGGCGCGACCGCCGACGATCCGGAAGGACATCCACGGCGTCGACACCGCCCGGTTCCGCTCGTCGCCCTCGAACCTGACCTTCACGCGGAAGTCGATGCCGGGCCGCGTGTGCAGCACCCGGGCGGCCCCCATGCTGTCGGCGTTCAGCATGTACTCATGCTCGTCGAGCTGGGTCCACGCCCTCGTGCCGGTGAGGCGGCCCTCGAGGGTATAGGTGACCGGATCGCCGCCGTGGTTCGGTGCGACCGTGACCGCGACCCTCGGCGTCACCCCGTCGCGGAAGAGCGTGTACCCGTCGCGCCGAGCGAACTGTCCGACGAACCGTGCGGTGATCCGTGCGTGCACGCGAACCGCCCTGGACCGATCCTGCGCCTCGGACCACGCGGCGTCGCCGTCGTAGCGGGCGACGTAGACGGTCCGCTCCTTCGGCCGGTGGGTGAACCGCGCGGTGCCGGCGCCGTTCACGGCTCCGGAGAAGACCTGCGTCTGGACGCCGTTCGCCTCGGCGTACACGGTCACGGTGCGGTTCGTGTCGCCGCCCTCGAGGTGCACCGCGACGTCGACCCGTCCGCGGTAACGGACCTCGCGGGGAGAGGCGGAGACCTTCAGATCGGATGGTTCGGTCGTCGACGTGCCGTCGATCGTCAGCACGACGAACGAAGGATCGCCGGTCTCGTTCGACCGCACCACGAACACCGTGTTCGCGTCGTCGGCGACCGCGACGCCGTTCGACACCACCGTCTGGTCGGGGTCGTCGAAGTCGTGGTGCCACACGTCCACCGTCGAGCCGGGCGAGTACGCCCAAACGTCGTCCCAGTAGACGCCATCCGCGCCACCCACGATCAGGCCGCCGCCGT
Source organism: uncultured Actinomycetes bacterium (assembly GCA_963790335.1). Lineage (GTDB taxonomy): Bacteria > Actinomycetota > UBA4738 > UBA4738 > HRBIN12 > JAOUEA01. The sequence continues at coordinate 13,488 of CAWBOB010000009.1, forward strand.
TCGGGGTGACCGCCACCGCGACCGGGTAGGGGTCGGCGACGTAGTTCCGAAGCGTCACGAGGTCGGAGACCCGCACCTGCGGGTACTCGGACGGGGAGCCCGCGGCGACGATCATGCTCGCCCGGTCGGGCATCATCGCGACCTGGCGGCCGTTGCTCGCGTCCCCTGTGTTGTGCTTGCTACGGAGGAAGGTAGGCGGATCGGTCGTCGCGTCGTACCCCGAGACCGTCAGCGGCGACATCCCCTGATCGAACATCCACACCTCCGAGCCACCCGGCAGGCCGTCGACGAAGCGCGGCGCATAGTTGGCCACTGCAGCGAACCCAGTGCTCAGGTCCGAGCCGTCGGGATCGATCGAGACGAGTTGGTCGTCGTCGACCGCGCTGTCGGCGAAGAACCAGAGCTTGCCGGCGGCCTCGGTGAGGTCTCCCGGCTGCACGAACGGATCGATCGTCAGGGTGTCGACGACGACGGGCGGGTCCGCGGCGGCGTCGATCACCTCGATCGACGGACCGTTCGCCGCGCTCACGTACAGCGTGTCGCCGAGCAGCACCATGCCGGTCGCGCCTGCGATCGGGATAGAGGTGACGAGCGTCCCGTCGAATCCGTAGACCGGCAGCGCCGTGGTGCCGGCGCCACCCGAGACGAAGACGTGGTCGTGGGGGTCGTCGACCACCATGTCGTAGGGGGAGGCGAACGGCAGCACGGTCCCGGCCGCGTGGGCCGGGCGCGCCATCGCCGGAGCGAGTGAGACGGCGACGACGGCGATGAGCGAGAGGGCCGTCACCCTTCGGACTGCGGCGGACATCTCCAAGGAGGGCTCCTTGTGCTCGAGGGCAACACCTTCGACGGTATCGGCAGCGGGCACTCGGCCTCGACGGCCGAACGGCCATAGCTGCGGACCGCATGACCCACGACGAAGGTTGCGTGCAGCGGGTGCCGGTGGATGCCGACGCCCGCCTGGCCTCAGCGCGGCTGGCTTGGAGCTGACGCGTGTCGACCGGTTCACCCTCCGGGGCGCGGTCCTGATCAGCCACCATTCCGATCTGGGCGAAACGAACACGTCGGTCACGTTCGCCCGGCCCTCGGGCCGCGGCTAGCGCCAGTCGACGCGCACGAGCGCGACGGGTTCCGTGAATCCCTTGAGCGATACATCTCCGGCGGCCGTGAACCCCACCTCCGAGCCGGCCCCGTCCATCGTGGCACGGCTCGCGAGGATCTCGCCACCGTCGGCGAGCGCGGCGATCCTCGCCGCTCGGTGCACCTCCGCTCCGCCGTAGTCCTCGCCCCTTCGTGTCGCCGCGCCGGCATGGATGCCGATCCGCACCGCCAGCGAGAAGCCCTCGGACCGTCGATGCTCGGCGAGCGCACGCTGCACGGCGACGGCGCACCCGAGCGCCGACCGCGCGTCGGGGAACGCGACGAAGAACCCGTCGCCCGTCGGATGTCCGACGTCGCCGCCATGCGCCGCGAAGAGCGACCGAAGGGTGCGGTCGTGCCAGGTGAGCAGGTCCTCCCAGGCGTCGTCGCCGATCACCCCGATCAGATCGGTCGACCGCACGATGTCCGTGAACATGAACGCTCGCGTGACTCGCTCAGGGCGCTCGCCGTCGAGGGCGAGCCGATCGAGCAGGCGCCGGGCGCGCGCCGCACCCGGGCGCGCGCCGAGGCGTTCGAACGTGTCTCGCGCCGAACGCGCTTCGGCGCGCGCCGCGTCCTCATCTCCGCTCGCGGCGCAGGCTTCCGCCAGGAGCAGGCTGACATCAGCGGCCTCGAGCGGCGCTTCGAGCTCCTGCCACCCGGCCCGAGCGTCCCGCAAGACCGAGATGGCGCCTGGCGCGTCGCCCCCTGCGACCAGCAGCGCACCCCGCGAGGCCGCGGCCATCGCCCGGAGTGAGGCCGTACGGAACCCCGCGACGAGCGTGTCGAGCTCGTCCGCGGCGAACGTCGCGGTCTGCATGTCGTCGCCTGCGAGCGCGATCGTGACCTGGGCGGCCAGCAGCCGGATCCGTGCGCAGGCATCGCTCGGGTGCTCGTCGAGCGCCTGGCGGATGCCGGACGCGGCGGCGTCCACCTTGCCCTCGGCGAGCCGCAGCAGCGAGCGCCCCGGCTGGGGCGGTCGACCGAACGCCTCCGCTCGCGCGTAGGCTTCCTCGGCGGCGACGAAGTCACCGAGCTGACGTCGCACCTCGCCGATCCCGTAGAAGGCCGGACCCTGTCCGGAGACGAAGTTGTAGCGGGGGAGCTCCTCGCACCCTTCGAGAGCATCCGCCTCCGCTTCGTGCAGGTGGCCGTGCAGCAGCTTCAGCTCCGCGCGATGGATCCGGCACACGCCCGGGAACGCCGGCACGGACCGGCGCTCGCACCAGCGCAGCGTCGCCTCGGTCCACTCGCTCGCACGTCCGTAGTCGCCGAGCTTCGAGCAGATGCCGATCATGCCGCAGTAGACGTAGCCGGCGGCGGCGGGGTCGAGCTCACCGCCGACCACGGTCGCCATGGACTCGTCCAGGAGCGGCGTGCCCGTCGCCACGTCGCCGAGCAAACAGAGCGCGTGACCTTTGTCGTGCAGGCTCATCGCCGCGAGATCACGGTCGCCGCTGCGAACGGCGAACGCGAGCGCCTCGTCGTAGCGCCCGATCGCGCCGGCGTAGTCCTGCTCCATGATCCACAGCAGCAGGCCCTGCATCCAGAGCAACCAGCCATGCACGGGCCAGGTCGCATCCTCCTCGGCGAGGCGGGCCGCCTTCTGCCCCCACCCCTGTGCCATGGGGATCGACATACGCATGCCGTGCTGTTCCGCGAGTCGGAACGCCATCATGGCCGCCTGCGCCCGATCGCCCTCGTCGAGGTAGGCGGCGTAGGCCCGCTCCAGCGCCTCGATCGTCGCGTCGGGGTGACCCGTCCAGTAGGTCGCCCAGCCGAGCATCTCGAGCGCCGCCCCCGGCAAGGGATCGTGCCGGTCGGCCTCGGTCAGCGCTTCGTAGGCGTCCTTCCACGCGTGCCGCTCCAGCGCATCCCGCGCGAAGCTGATCGGATCGTCGCTCATGCTCACGGCGACTCCACGGAGGCAACGGGCCTTCGAACCGTACCGGGTTCCGGCTTCTCCCGCGACCCGGGGGATCGGCTCCGTATCCGTGGAGAAACCGGCGAGCTGCTACCGGAGGGGCCCGCGAACGTAGATGTCGGTGGCCGCGTTCGTGTCGTTCCCGATGAGGTTCGTCGCGCTCGATTGGAACGCGACGAACCGGCCGTTCGCCGACATGAAGCAGTAGGAGCTCTCCGAGTTCCCCTCGGCCCCGGCGTTGGTGAGGCTGACCCGCACCGTCGTCTGTCGCTTCCGGTCGCGGATGAAGACGTCGGTCACGTTGTTCGTGTCGTTCGCGATCAGGTTCTCGGCGAACGACTCGAACGCCACGTAGCGGCCGTCGCCGGAGATCGACGGGGATCCGCTGAACCCGTCGGCCTCCTCGTCGGCTGAGCTCACGCTGATCCTGCGCGTCGTTCCTTGGTTCCGGTTGTGGACGAAGATGTCTTGGTCACCGTTGGCGTCGGAGCCGAACAGGTTGGTGGCGTCCGACGTGAAGGAGACGAGCTTGCCGTCGGCCGAGATGCTGGCATCGTGGCTCGATCCGTTCGCTTCGTCCCCGGCCGAGCTCACGCTCACGCGCGTCGTCTTCCCGGCCACGCGGTCTCGCACGAAGACGTCGGCGACGGCGTTGTCATCGTCCTTCACCAGGTTCGAGGCTGCGGTGTGGAACGTGATGAAGCGGCCGTCGGCGGAGATCGAACCCGGGTCGACGTTGCCGACCGCCGCGTTCGCCTGCGTGCCGTTCGACCGCACGGTGACGAGCCTCGTGGTGCCGGTCGTGCGGTCGTGCACGAACAGATCCTCGTACCCGTTGGCGTCGTCGCGCACGAGGTTCGTCGCCGTCGACGAGACGACGACGAAGCGCCCGGTCGCCGAGATGTCGGACGCCGAGCTGTCGTCATCCCCCTGGCGTCCACGGCTGTCGACGCTGGCGCGGGTGGTCCTGCCCGTGCGGCGATCGTGCACGAAGATGTCCTGCACGCCGTTCGTGTCGCCTGCCACGAGGTTCGAGGCCTCGGACGTGAACGAGACGAAGCGACCGTTCGCCGAGACCGAGGCGTACCCGCTCGAGCTGTTCGCCTGAGCTCCGTTGGAGCGAACGCTCACGCGTTCGGTCCTGCCGGTCTTGCGGTCGCGAACGAAGACGTCGGTTTCCATGTTCGTGTCGCCCGGCACGAGGTTCGCCGAGCCCGATTCGAACACCACGTATCGTCCGCTGCCGGAGATCGACGGATAGATCGCCCCGTTCGGCGACTGCTGCTCGTGCGAGCCGATGCTCGCGCGGGTCGTCCTCACCGCCGTGCCGGCACTGCCGCTGCCCGGCAGGGGCACGATCGCGACGCCTGCTGCGAGCGCGATGAAGGCGATACGTCGGATGGACCGGCTGGCGGAAGTGCGAACGACCACTCGAAGGCTCCTTTCGGCTGACGGGAGCCTACGCGTGACGTGCCGACGGCGCTACCCGTGAGGGGGGTGCGCGTCGCCCGAGACGAGGTCAGGCCCTGTCCTCGGGCTCCCAGCGGAGCAGCTCGCCGGGCTGGCACTCGAGCGCCTCGCAGAGCGCCTCGAGCGTCGTGAAGCGCACCGCCTTCGCGCGGCCGTTCTTCAGCACCGCGAGGTTGGCGGGCGTGATGCCGACGCGCTCCGCGAGCGCGCCGACCGACATCTTGCGCCTGGCGAGCATCACGTCGACGTCGACGACGATCGGCATCAGATGACCTCGTCCAACTCGGCCTGCAGGTGATGGGCCTCGGTGTCCCGGGCGACCGCCTGGGCGAGCAGCATGCGCATCACGAGCACGATCAGTGCGATGCCGGCGACCAGCACGGCCGCCCCGCCGACCAGCAGCACCACGCCCGGTGCGACCGCCTCACCCGGTGCGAGCACCACGCCGAGCCCGAAGGTGAGCAGCGACGCCGCCGCGACCGCGCCGATCACGACGTCGACGTAGCGGAAGGCGGCATCGGAGAACACCGTGCCCCGCCGCACCATCGTCAGCAGTCGCCACACGCACACGAGCACGACCTGGATGGTCACGATGCCCAGGACCGCGAACACCAGGAGAGGGGTGCGCAGGTAGGCGTGGTCGGGGTTCAGCTCGTCCAGGTCGCTCGCGAGCAGGGGCACCATCACCAGCTGTACGAACACCGAGCCGGCGAGCACGAGGGTGAGCACGATGCGCAGCGCGAGCATGGTCAGCGTTCCCATCGGACCTCCATCTGTCGAGTCACGATAGGAATATATCGATAAACGATAGATACGTCCAGGTCATGTGGCCGACCGGCTCGCGGGCGCGGTCGAGCGTCGGCACAGGGGGGGTTGCTCCTTCCGATAGGGTTCCCTGGTCCGCAGACGACCCACGACATCGATCGAGGAGCAGCCGTGTTCGCCACCCTAGGACGTTGGTGTTTCCGCCACCGGGGCAAGGTCGCCCTGCTCTGGCTCGCCGTGCTGATCGCGGGCGGGGCCCTCAGCGGCATGATCGGCACCGCCTACAGCTCGGAGTTCGCGTTGCCGGACGTGGAGAGCCGCCGCGGCTTCGACATCCTCGACGAGCACTTCGCCGACTCGAGCGCCGGCGGCGAGGGCGGCACGATCGTCTTCCGCGCGGAGCAGGGCGTCGACGACCCCGAGGTCCAGCAGGCGATGACCGCCTACTTCGAGGAGATCTCGCAGATCGAAGGCATCACGGTCGTGAGCCCCTACTCGGAGGAGGGCGCCCAGCAGATCGCCGCGCAGGGTCCCGAGGCCGGCACGATCGCCTACGCGCAGATCGGGCTGCCCCGCGACGTCACGCTCGAAGAGGCGACGGAGATCGGCACCCAGATCCGGGAGTCGATGCCCGAGATCCAGGGCGTGCAGATCGAGATCGGCGGCGCGCTGCTCGCCGAGTTCGAGGTGCCGAGCTCGGAGCTGCTCGGCCTCGCCTTCGCGATCATCGTGCTGATCCTCGCGTTCGGGTCGGTGCTCGCCATGGGGCTGCCGATCGGCATCGCGCTCGCCGGCATCGGCGTGGGCACCATCCTCGCCGGGTTGCTGAGCCACGTGCTGTCGATCCCTGACTTCGCCACCACCGTGGCCGTGATGCTCGGTCTCGGCGTCGGCATCGACTACGCGCTGTTCATCGTCACCCGGTACCGCGAGAACCTGCACAAGGGGGCCTCGGTCGAGGAGGCGACGGTCGTGGCGCTCGACACCGCCGGCCGCGCCGTCGCGTTCGCTGCCACCACGGTCGTGATCTCGCTGCTCGGCATGCTCCTCATGGGCCTGTCGTTCATCACCGGACTCGCCGGTGCCGCGGCCGTCGTCGTCGCCGTCACGGCGGTCGCGTCGCTCACGCTGCTGCCCGCGCTCCTCGGGTTCGCGGGCGAGCGGGTCGAGGTGACGCGCTGGCGCGGGCTGATCGCCGCCCTGCTCGTGGCCGTGGGACTCGCGGGGGTCGCCCTCGCGTTCCCCCCGCTGGCCCTCGTCGGGCTCGCCCTCGCGGCCGTGGTGCTCGTCGCGAGCTTCGCCGTCGCGCCGCTGCGGCGCGAGGTGCCGCGTCGCCGGCAACGACCCCTGCAGGAGACCGTGCCCTACCGGTGGAGCCGGGTGATCCAGCGGCACCCCGTGGTCGCGGCGCTCGCCGGCGTGGTGATCCTGCTCGTGCTGGCGATCCCGTTCTTCAGCCTGCGCATGGCGTTCAGCGACGAGGGCAACTACCCGGAGGAGACGACCACGCGCCAGGCCTACGACCTGCTCGCGCTGGGCTTCGGACCGGGCTTCAACGGCCCGATGCTGCTCGCCACCGAGGTCCCCGAAGGCACCACGCCCGCGGCGCTCGAGGGCGTCACGGAGGCCCTGGCCGCCGACCCGGGGGTGGCTTTCGTGACCCCCGCCGTCGCGAACGATCCCGCGCAGCCCACCGCGGCGCTGTGGCGGCTGTTCCCGACGACCGCGCCGCAGGACGAGGCGACCACCGATCTCGTCGAGCGCCTCCGTGCCGTGGTGCTGCCCGCCGCGGAACAGGGCAGCGAGCTGGACGTGGCGGTGTCGGGCGGGGTGGCCGCGTCGGTCGACTTCTCGGAGTACCTGACGGAGCGCATGCCGTTGTTCATCGGCGTGGTGCTGCTTGCTGTCGTTCGTGCTGCTGATGCTGGTGTTCCGGTCGCTGCTCGTGCCGCTGAAGGCGGTGATCATGAACCTGCTGTCGATCGCCGCCGCGTACGGCGTGGCCACCGCGGTCTTCCAGTGGGGATGGTTCGGCAGCATCCTCAACATCGAGCCCGCGCCGATCGAGCCGTTCGTGCCGATGATGATGTTCGCGATCGTGTTCGGGCTGTCGATGGACTACGAGGTGTTCCTGCTGTCGCGCATCCGCGAGGAGTACCTGCGCACGGGGGACAGCCGGCTCTCGGTCGCCGACGGCCTCGCGGTCACGGCCCGCGTGATCACGGCAGCCGCCGCCATCATGGTCGTCGTCTTCGGCAGCTTCATCGGCGAGAGCGACCGCATCGTGAAGCTGTTCGGCGTCGGTCTCGCGAGCGCCGTGCTGCTCGATGCCACGATCGTGCGCATGCTGCTCGTGCCGGCCACGATGGAGCTGCTGGGCGACGCCAACTGGTGGCTGCCGAAGTGGCTCGACCGAGCACTGCCGAAGGTGGCGGTGGAAGGTGAGGATCTTCTGCTGGAGCCCGAGCTCGAGAAGGTGTGAAGGAGGCCGGCGACCAGGTCTCGAGCTCCACTCACCGTGCGCCGAGTTCGCCGCGACGCGCTAGGTGCGCCCCGTCGCACCGGGTGAGCGGCGCTGGATGCCGAGCACCAGGAGCAGCAATCGAACGATGTGCATGGCCGTGATGCCGGCCTGATCGAGATCAGGCTGGAACTCCGTCACCACGAGACCCGCGACGCGATCACGTTCGGCTAGCGACCGCACGAGCGCCGAGATCTGCGGATACGTGAGCCCGCCGGGTTCGGGCCAACCGACGGCGGGAGCGATCGTCGGGTCGAGCCCATCGCAGTCGATCGTGATCACCCATCGACGGTCGTCGCTCAGCCGATCGACCACGTGCGCGATGCCGCGCTCGTGGATGTCGCGTGCGGTGACGAGTTCGTTCCCGGCGGCCACCGCCTCCTCGACATCGCTCGGACGGGCGCTGCCCATGCCGCGCAGCCCGACCTGCACGATGCGCTCCACGTGCGGCATCTCGCGGATCCGACGGATCGGGCTCGAGTAGCCGCGCGCCTGTCCGGCCACCTCCTGGCGGAAGTCGAGGTGCGAGTCGACGTGCAGCACGTGAAGCGGTTCCTCGAACCCGCCGACGACGATCGGCGGGATCGCATCGAGGCCGCCGAGCACGAGCGGGGTGACGTCGCGTTCGGTGAGCGCCCGGGTCACGGCGAGCCCGCGATCCCAGATGCCGTCTGGGTCGCCCGGGTCCCCGATCACGTCGCCGCAGTCCGTGACGTTCGGGTCGCCGAGGTCCCCGCTCCAATCGAAGTTGTAGTGGTGCGACATCTCGCGGTAGGTCATCACGCTCGCGCTCGCGCGGACCGCGTCGGCCGCACCCGCGCACACGACGAGATCCTGCGGTTCGTACGGGGGTCCGAACGGGATGCCGAGGAACGCGTAGCCGGTGCCGACCCGCGTGGGGTCGAGCTCGACCTCCGATTGGAGGAACGGCTCGTCAGGGGCTCGAAGGTGGAACGCCGGCACGGCGGCGAGCCTAGCGCAGGTGCGTGCACCTCGGCGGAGACCGGTGCGTACCCTGAGCCGGTCGCGGGCAAGACGCCGCCATGACGATCGAAGGAGGGGAAGGCATGACGACCTACGTGTGGGACATCAGGAACCCAGACGGCGCGTCGATGGGGCTCGAGGTGGCGAGAGGAAGGAGCGCCGCGCATCAGGTGATGCTGGCGCACGCCCTTCCCGAGCGTTGCGACGTGACGGTCACCGACGACTCGGGGGCGGTGATCGCCCGGGGCGACGACCTGCGTGGCGGACAGGACTCGCCCATCGCTCGCCTGTCCGTCGTCGAGGGCGGCATCGAGCGCGAGAACATCTGGCCGGGCGATGCCGACCTCGATCTGCCGGTCATCCTGCCGGGTGGCGAGATCGGCATCCTGGAATCGTGGTGGCACGCCGACGACCACTCCGAGTGGCGGTGGCGCATCGAGCTCTCGAACCACGTCTGAGCCTGCCGGCTCAGCTCGGCCACTCGGGCTTGGGCTTCTCCTCGGCGAGCAGGTCGTCGAGCGACGGCTTGCCCGCGCGCGCTTGCTCGGCCTGCTCGAGCTCCCGCGCCAGGCGATCGTCGGGCCCGATGTCGCCGGCGGCCTCGAGCAGTTCCTCGAGCGACTTGCCGTCGCTGCCCTTCAGCCGGATGCGCAATGCGGCCAACACCGAGGCGTGCTGATCGCTCAGGCCGTGGTTGACCTTGATCTCGGTGAGGGCCTGCTCGGCAAGGGCCAGGAGGTCCACGTCGTCCATGGGACCAGTCTGCCACGATGGCCGTGAGCAAGGAGGTTCACGATGGGCAGTAACAACAACGCGGGCACGGCGGCCGGCAGCGGTGCGATCTACGGCCTGGGCATCTTCGGAGCAGTGGTGTACTTCTGGCAGCAGGCGGACTCGTTCTGGGAGTACATCGGCGCGATCTTCCAGGGCCTGTTCTGGCCGGCGTTCATGGTCTACGAGGTGTTCGAATCCCTGGCCGATTGACACCGGTCGAGCGCGCGCCGTAGCCGTTCGGCGTCGCGCACGGCGGCCCCGCCCGGGTCGTTGTTGAAGTAGACGAAGACCTCGCCGGCCTCGAGCGACGCGATCACGTGGGCCCACCGGCGGAGCTTCTCGGCCGTGTACGGGAAGCCCCGCCGTGTGCCGCGATGGAACCGCACATAGCTCCACCCGCCGGTCACGTGCGGCGGCACGTGCGCCCCGGGGCGGTCGGCCAGCACCCAGGCCGCGCCGGCGCCGTCGAGCAGGGTGAGCACGTCGTCGTGGTCCCAGCTCGGGTGGCGGAACTCGAATGCCGCGCGCATGCCGGCCGGAAGCGTCTGCAGCAGCGCCCGAAGCAGGCCGAGATCCTTGGCGAACGTGGGCGGCTGCTGGAGCAGCACCGGCCCCATGGCCGAGCCGAGACCACCGGCTCGTTCCCAGAACAGCTCGACCGGTTCCGCCGGGTCGCGGAAACGCCGCACGTGGGTCAGGAAGCGGCTCATCTTGACGGCGAACCGGAAGCCGTCCGGCACCTGGGACGCCCAGCCCTCGAACGTCGATCGCGCCGGGAGCCGGTAGAACGAGGCGTTGATCTCGATCGTGGGGAAACGACGGCTCAGGTGCTCGAGCCACGAACGCTGTGGCAGGCGTGCGGGGTACACGGTGCCCCGCCAATCGCGGTAGACCCAGCCGCTCGTGCCCACGAGGATCTCGCCCGACATCGTCATGCCCCTCACGATGCTCGCCTACCCGGCGAGGTGCACGGCCACGCCCGAGAGCAGCCCGCCGGAAGCGTTTCCACTTCCCCGTTCGTGGGAACCGCACCGGTATCAGCGCGACGTCCGATCGAGGAGGCACCGACATGCAGGCAGCCGAGCGCACGAACGACCGGGCGGGGGCCCTGGCCGAGGTCGCGAAGGTCCGCGACACGGCCGAGCGGCTCGCCAACGGCGACTACCCGGAGCAAGCCGACCACGTTCGGGTGCTGGCCGGGCTGATCGGCCAGCTCGCGGAGCAGGTCGAACGCATGGTGCCCGGGGACGGCGGGGTCGCCTCGAGCGTCGCGACGACCGAGGAAGACCTGACCCCCGACGAGGCCCCGGCGGAGCCGCTGGACGACCGGGCGAACTGATCGAACGAGCGTGCATGGAATGCACGCAGCTGGGTATCACGACCGGCGAAGCACCCTGACACCGATCCCAGTGCCGGCAGGCACGCCACATGGAAGGTGGTCGCACGATCGGCAGGGCCATGCACGAGGTCGCCCGCCAGGGGAAGTGGCGGGCGGCCTCTGCGCATCCCGACGCTCACCCTGAGAGCTGCACGACCTCTCCGGTCGCGTCGTCGTCTCCGAGCAGACGGATCACCTCGCCCGCCACGACGTCGAGTGCCACGACCGGCTCGTCGCCGCGGCGCAGTGCGGCGGCGACCTCGTCGGGCACGTAGCGATCGAGCCAGGGGGTGTCCATCCACCCCGGCGCGACGGCGTTCACTCGCACCGGCGCGATGGCCGCGGCGAGCATGCGCGTGAGGGCGGCCACGCCCACCTTCGACACGACGTACGGGATCGAGGAGCCCTCGAGGAAGACGATCGCGTCGGAGGCGACGTTCACGATCGACCCACGTGCGCGGGTGCGCATGCCGCCGGCCACGGCGCGGATGCAGCGCCACGTGCCAACCAGGTTCACGTCGAGGATGCGCTCCCAGTCCTCGTCGGTGATCACGTCGAGATCAGCGGCTGGGGCGTAGGTCGTGACGCCGGCGTTGTTCACGAGCATCTCGACCGGGCCGGCCAGCGCGCGCTCGACCTCGTGCACCATCTCGTGAACGGCGACCTCGTCGCGCACGTCGGCCTGCACGGCAAGGCTCGGGGTGGGCAACGAGCTCGCGAGCGTCTCGGCCTCGGCCGCGGAACGGGAGTAGTTCACCGCAACGTGCACCCCGGCCGCGGCGAGCTGTCGGCAGACCTCGGCGCCGAGTCCCGTGCCGCCGCCGGTCACGATCGCGACGCGCCCCTCGAGCTGCATCGTCGCAGGCTATCGACTCGCGCGGGTGTACCGTCACGTGAGGAGGTCGTCGGTGCGAGGAACCTGGACCGCGATGCTCGTCACGACGGTGCTCGCCGTCTCGGCGTGCACCGGCGACGACGGTGGTCCGGAAGCAACGCCGAACGCTCCGCCGAGCGGCCCCTCGCCGTCGCCGCTCCTGACGACGACCCTCGCGTCCGGCGCCGCGCTGCCCGAGGGGTGTGACCGCGGCATCCCCGACCCGCGGCAGGCCGTGTCGTTCGTCGCGAACGGCCGTGCCTGGGCGATCGACCCCGGGGGCACGCGGCTCACTTGTCTGTTCAAGGTCACCGATGCCGGCCCGTTCGCCTGGGGACCGCAGGGGGACCGGGTGCTGCTGAGCGGGCTCGAGGTGCGCGGCGTCGAGCCCGAGGCGCCGAGCCTGCCGGCCGAGGCCGAAGCCAGCCCGCAGGTCTTCGACTGGGGGCATCCGCTCGGCCTCGCCGTGGTGTACGCCTCGGCGGGCGAGCGCGGACCGCAGAAGCGCTTCATGGACGATGGGCACGTCGACGCATTGGAGACCGTGCCGCCGGGGCGCTACCTGGACGTTGCGTACCACCCGAGCGGACTGGCGCTGGCGTTCGTGATCGACCGCGGTGGTGAGCAGTCGATCTGGCTTTCGACCAACGAGGGTCTCGACCCCGTCCGCCTGGTCTTCTCCAAGGGCGGGACCCGCTTCACCTCGATCGCCTTCACGCCCGACGGGGACGAGCTCGTCTGGACGGCGCAGCATGCCGGGGGCTTCGCGCAGATCCACGCGATGGCGCTCGACGATCGCTCGGGCTTCACCGATGGATGGCGCGATCCAGGCGGGCAAACGTCGAACCTGCTGCTCGCGCCACGCGGGGGACTGATGGCGCTCGACGTCGGCACCGGGTGCCACGATCGGACCGCGACCATCGTGCTGAGCCCGGAAGTGGCGAGGCCCGCGCTGCCCGATGCCACCCTGCCCACCACGTCGATCGGATGGCTCGACCGTTCCACCCTGTTGGTCGGGGTGGGTGGCTGCGGGGAACCGATCGATCTCGTGACCGTCGACGCGGCCGGTCATCAGACCCCCGTCGTGCTCGGCGCCGAGATCGGGGCCACCCGCACGATCACCACCTCGGCGCCGGAGTCCGTACCGGCGCCACCGATAGAGGCCGAGGAGGAACCGCCGCCTGGCGGTGTCGGGTGATAGCCGGTTGCTGGCGGCCGGTCGGCCGCTCACGGAGCGCTACAGGTGTTCCAGCAGGTAGTCGACGTACTGCGGACGCAGCGTCTCCTCAGTCGTTCGATCGGCACGGACGCAGCTGTTGATCGCCCCGACGATCGTGGGGATATCGAGTCCGGAATCGTCGAGCTCGCCGAGCTGGTCCTGCGTGCCCGGGATGGAACCCAGCAGGTGCCAGAGCCAGTCGATGTCGCCGCCGGACTTCCCGAGGCCCACCGCCTGCTCGTGCAACTGGTGCGAGGTCAGGGTCTCGAGGTCGTCTCGTGTGATCATGCATCCACCCTAGTCGCCGTGGCGTTCGACATCTCCGCCGTCGACGACGGATACTCCGAGCAACCGATCCGGGAGGCGATTGCGATGAATCCACCCCTCGATGAGCGCGAAGCTCGCATGGAGCTCGCCGCGGCGTTCCGCATCGCGGTGATGTTCGGCTTCCACGAGGGCATCTCGAACCACTTCTCGATGCTCGTGCCCGGCCACGACGATCGGTTCCTGATCAATCCGTTCGGGCTGCACTTCTCCGAGATCACCGCGTCGAGCCTCGCGATGGTCGGTGTCGACGGCACGCCGATCAGCGGGGTCGCGCCACCGACCGGCATCGGCATCCATGCGCCGATCCACCGGCTGTGTCCGCAGGCGGCGGTCGTGCTGCACACCCACCAGCCCTGGACCACCGCGCTCGCGATGCACGACGAGCTGCACCTCGCGCCGATCAGTCAGACCTCGTTGCAGTTCACCGATCGCGTGGTCTACGACGAGCGCTACGAGGGGCTCGCCGACCTCGACGAAGGGGAGCGGCTCGCGAAAGTGCTCGGCCAGGCCGAGGTGATGTTCCTGCGCCACCACGGCATCCTGGTGGCCGGCCGCGAGCTGGGGGCGGCGATCGACGACCTGTACATGCTGGAGAAGGCCGCGCAGCTGCAGGTGCTCGCCTCGGGGCTCGGCCCGCTCACGCCGATCCGCGCCGAGACCATCGATCGCACCCGCGCGCAGTTCGCCGAGGGCATGATCGAGTGGGGTCGCATGCACTGGGCGGCGCTGCTGCGCATGGTCGAGCGCGAGCAGCCCGGCTTCCGCGACTGACCGGCCGACAGGGTCAGTCGGCCACGCCGCCGCCGTCGACCGGCAGGGCCACGCCCGTGATGTAGCTCGACTCGTCGCTCGCGAGGAACAGCACCGCGCGCGCGACCTCCTCGGGCAGGCCCATGCGGGGGATCGCACGACCCGCCGACGCCCACTCGACGTACTCGCTCCAGCTCATGCCTCGTGCCTCGGCGTCGCGATGCTCCATGGGTGTCTCGGTGTCCCCCGGGCAGACGGCGTTCACGCGGATGCCCTGCGGTCCGTGGTCGAGCGCCATCGCCTTCGTGAGCGTGACCAGGCCTCCCTTCGCGGCGCAGTACGCCGCGCCTCGCTGCCCGCCGACCAGACCCCAGCCGGAGCTGCAATGCACGATCGAGCCGCTGCCGGCCGCGACCATGTGGGGCAGGGCGGCTCTCGACATCAGGTAGGCGCCCTTGAGGCTCGTGTCGACCTGCAGGTCCCACTCGTCCTCGTCGCAGCCGAGCACGTCGTTGGCGACGTAGACCCCCGCGTTGTTGAAGAGCACGTCGATGCGCCCATACACGTCGAACGCACCCGCGACCGATCGTGAGCAGTCGTCGGCGAGGCGAACGTCGGCTCGCACGAAGATCCCCGACCCGGGGCCGCCGACCGCTCCGATCTCCTCGACCACCTCGGCGCCTCGAGCCTCGTCGCGGCCGGTGATCGCGACCCGGGCCCCTTCGCCCGCGAACATCGTCGCCGTCGCCCGGCCGATGCCCGACGTGCCGCCGGTGATGAGCGCGACCTTCCCGTCGAGGCGTCCCATGTCGCGAGGGTAGCGGGTCAGGAACGGCAGGAGCCGCCGGCACGTCGCGCCGGCGGCTCCCGCTTCGTGGTGTCGAGCCCTTCCCTAGATCGAGCGGTGCTCTTCCTCGTACTGCACCTGGGTGCCGTCGAGGCCGTCGGTGCGACGGACCGTCGTGGACCGGTTGCCCATGAAGGTGAGCACGAGACCGATGACGGCGGTGGCCACACCGACCCAGAACAGGATCATGCCGGCCGAGTTGATGTCGAAGCCGTCGGCCTTGGCCGTGATGGCCCAGGCCATGATCGCGCCCACGACACCGAGCACGATCCCGAACACCAAGATGCTGGTTCCAGCGGTACGACTCATCGGGAACCTCCTTTCGAGTCTGGGTGCGGCTTACCCCGGGGGGTATGCGCGCCAAACTCAGCCTTTCGGCCATGATCCCGAGGGCGATTCAGGCGCCGGCGAGCACGGCGGCGCCCATCGCACCCGAGAGATCCCCGAGGGCGGCGGGCAGCATCACCGGGGGATCGTCGGCATGGAACAGGGTCGTGCCCATCTCCGTGGCGATGCGGTCGATGAACGGCTGTCCGAATCGCTCCGCGAGCCCGCCACCCACGATCACGGCCTCGACGTCGAGCAGGGCCTGCGTCGACGACAGGGCGAGCCCGAGGGCCCACACCGCTTGCGAGATCAGGCGTTGGGTCATGGCGTCGCCGTGGTCGAGCGCCCGTTCGATGACGCCCGAGGTCATGCGATCGCGCCCGTGCTTGGCCATCAGGTCGAACAGCACCGTGCGCTCCCCGGCAGCGACGAGACGCTCGGCCTTCTCCTGCATGCTCGCTCGCCCCGCATACGCCTCGAGGTGACCTCGTCCGCCGCACCCGCAGCGGCGGCCTTGCGGCTTCACGACCATGTGGCCGATCTCGCCCGCGGCGCCCCGCCCCCGCCATACCGCGCGTCCGAGGACCATGCCGCCGCCGACGCCCGTGCCCACGAACACGCTGAGGAAGCTCGAGAACGGCCGTCCGGCTCCGCGGTGCATCTCGCCGAGCGTGGCCACCGTCACGTCGTTGTCGATGCGCACGGTGACCCCATCGAGGTCGCGGGAGACGGCTGCCCCCATCGGGAAGGGCTCCTGCATGCCGGGCATGTTCGGGCTGTTCGAGATGACGCCGTCACGGATGCGGCCGGGCGCGCCGATGCCTACCGCCGAGAGCGCCCGCGACTCGACACCGGCATCGGCGAGGGACGCACGGACCGAATCCACCACGCTCGCCGCGACCGCGGCGGCACCGTCGCGCGGGGTGGGCTCTCGGGCCTGACCGAGCACCTCGTCGCCGTGCACGACGATCGTTTGGATCTTCGTGCCCCCGAGATCGACGCCCGCGACGATCGCACCATCGCCGACCGAGCTCATGCCCGCAGCGTAGTCGGCGGGCGGTGCCGGTCGGAAGCCTCTAGCGCCGGGACTCCTCATCGTCGTCGTCGTCCGGGGCGCCCGAGCGCATCGCGGCACCGACCGCCTTCTGCACCGAGCCCTTGACCTGCTGCACGAGACCCTTCGCCTCGAGCGCGCGATCGCCCTTCATCCGGCCGGCGAGCTCGCGCACTGCACCCGCCTGCACGTTGGCCTCGCCCTTCGCCTCGACGTCCTCACCGCTCACGGCTGTCTCCCTTCATCGTGTGCGGTGAGTTCCCCCGCGGCCGAAGGGGCAAACCGGTCAGAAGTCTCCTCGTCGTCGCATCGCTCTGGGGCGGCCGTCCGGGTCGACGAGCGAGCGGTACACGGGCCATGCCCACCATCGTTCCCACCACCCAACGTCGGGCAGCCGGTGGTTGCGCAACTGCCCCGGGGGGCGGGGGCCGCCGGCCTCCCGCGCGGTGCCACGCGTCGAGGGCGTCGGCGGCTCGCCGCGCCCCTTCGAACGCCTCGGTGGGGTCGACGAGGCCCGCGTCGTCGTCGAGGCCGAGATGCTCGCGCATCAGGGTGAGCCGCAGGTCGCGGGCGAACCGGCGCGCGCCGTCGCCGTGCCCACCTGGATCCGATGGCTCGCGCCCGTCCAGATCGGCGTCGAGGATCGCGCACGAGAGCTCAGAGTCGTGGGTCCACGATCGACGGTTGAGGTTGTCGGAGCCGACCGCCGCCCACGTGTCGTCGACGACCACGGTCTTCGCATGCACGTAGATGGGCGTGCCTTCATCGTTCTCCAGATCGAAGATCGCGAAGCGGTCTCGCCCGAACCGATCGAGACGGTCGACGAGTTCGAGCTGGGCGAGCCGGTGCGGCGGGCCCGAGATCGGGCCGTTGCGGTCGGGGATGCGCGGCACGACCACGATCAAGCGCAGGGTGGGCGTTCGCTCCATCGCCTCGGCGAACAGGGCACCGACGTCGCTCGACCATAGGTACTGGTCCTCCACGTAGACGAGCGACCGCGCCCGCTCGAACGCGCGGCGGTAGGCGTGCACGATGCTGCGCTCGCCCTCCGGCGCGAACGGGTACGGAGGCCGGGCGACCGGGTACGTGCGCAGCACCTGCACCGCGGCGGTGCCGCTCGCCGGGGGGTCATCCGGCACCGGAGGCATCGGGTCGATGCGCGCCGGCTGGTCGGACGCGCGCGAGACCGCCGCCCGCAGCGGTCCCCGGCGCCCTTCCGGCGCGGCTGGGTCGTTCCACCGTTCCCGGAACGTCAGGTCGAGGTCGCCGACGGCCGGCCCGCGGACCGCGATCTGGATGTCGTGCCACGGCGGCCGATCGCCGTAGCTCTCGTCGAGGTCCTCGGGCTGCGGGTCGCCTCGGTGCGAGCGGTCGTCGCGCCGCCCGTGACAGAGGTCGATGCCGCCCATGAACGCGATATCGCGCGCGGGCTCGCCGGCGTGGCGGATCAACACCAGCTTCTGGTGGTGCGAGCCCGCCCGCCGCACGCGCTGGTCGAGCACGATCTGCCCGCCCGCCTCGTTCACCCGCCGCGCGAGCGCGACGTGGTGCTCGAGGTGGAAGCCGGCCAGCGTGGAGTGCGAACGCCACACAAGCCCGCGCACCTGCACGCCGCGCTGGGCGAGCTCGACGAGCACGTCGGCGAGCGACTGCCCGCCGGCGAGATCCTCGTCGGGGTCACCACGCCAATCGGTGAAGGCGACGAGGTCGCCCGCGGCCGTGTCGCAGAGCTCCCGGTACAGCGCCTCGAAGTACGGCGCGCCGTGCACGAGCAACTCGACGTGATTGCCGGTGCTGTACGCGAGGCCGTCGTCGCGGCGGCGGTCGAGGGCGGTCATCGCGTTGCCGCGCTCCTGCGGTCGCAAGAACCATGCCTCGGCCGTCGCGTCCCCCCGCATGGCTCGAAGCCTAACGTGCGCTCGGGCTCGCGGCGGGGTCAGCTCTTCTTGCGGCGTTCCGGTCGCACGTGGTCCTGCTCGGACTCATTCCAGACCTCGTCGATGTTCTCCACGTTGAACCCGTACTCGAACACGAGCGTGCCCCCGTATGCGGCGCCGAACAGCACGAGGGCGGCGGCCAGGCACGACAGCACGAGCCACGGGATCTGGGTCTGCCCCTCGTCGAAGCCGCCGATGCGCAGCACGAGCCCGAGCAGCGTGAGCGCGGTCACCACGATCATGACCGTGGCGTGCCAGTTGATCGTGCGCCAGACCTGCGTGTGCTTGGCCTTCCCGATCGGTCCGCTCGAGCGGTCGCGAGGGATGCCCTTCCACCAGTCGAGGAAGCCGGTGAACATCGCGCCGAGACCGACGATGTAGCCGGCGGCCATCACGAACGTCGCGGCCGCGAAGAAGTCGTGCGCCTTCGGGTCGTCGGCGCCGGAGAAGAAGGAGATCAGGTCGAACACCGCCGCGAGTGCGTAACACACGACCGGGAAGTCGGTGAGCGGCGGGTGGAACGGCTTGCCGGAGAACCCTCGGAGCCCCTGGGAGCGGCGTCCCTTCAGGCTCAGGGTCGGGCGGATGGAGTAGAGGCGCGCCACGTGCCCTCCTCGTCTCGTTGGGCGTGCTCGGACGCGTCATCTTGCCCCATCTCACCCTCGAAGCGCACGTCCACCACTTCGTCGTCGACGCGCTCCTCCTGCCCCGCCGAGCGCCGCAAGGCCCGCTCGTCGGCATCGGTGAGCGGGGGCTGCAGCGATCGGGGCCAGAGGCGATGCACTCGCACGACGTTCACCTCGGCGCCGAACAGCATCAGCTGAGCGCCGAGGTAGATCCAGGCGAGCAAGCCGATCACGAGCGCGAAGGTGCCGTAGACGTCGGAGGAGGCCGCGACCCGATCGGCGACGAGCCAGCCACCGAGCGACAGCAACACCGACCACCCCAGGCCGGCGAGGGCCGCGCCCGGGAGCACCTGACGCCAGGGAGGATGCGCGGCCGTGAGCACGCGGTAGGCGGTCGCGAAGAACGCCACGTTGAGCGCGGCCGAGCCGAGGAACCCCAGCACGCGCCCGAACGCCCCCGGGGCGGCGGTCGAGACGGCGGCGAGCACCGCGCTGGCCAGGATGAAGGCCGCCATGACACCCAGCATGCCGAGCGCGACGGCGACCGACGCGGGTGCGCCTCGGCGCCGCTTCCGCGGCACGTCCCCGACGGTGTCCATCGCCACCTGCGCCGCGCGCACGCCGCCGAGGCCGGCCCACAGGGCGAGCGCGAGCCCGACGGCCACGGTCACGAACGAGCCGTCGATCGACCCGATGTTGGACCTGATCTCGGTGCCGATCACAGGGAACTGGGCGAGCGCCGAGCGCAGAAGCCGCTCCTGCACGTCGGGGCGGCCGCTCATCACGATGCCCGCGACCGACGTGAACACCATCAGCAAGGGGAAGAGCGAGAAGAAGCCGTAGTAGGCGAGGGTCGCAGCGAGCGAGCCGGCCCCACTGTCACCGAAGCGCTTCACGACGGCGAACGGGAACCCCACCCACGCGTGGCGCCGTTGGAAGGCATCCACCGCTCGGATGGGCGCTGCGAGGTCCATGGCTCGCTCAGCCGCCGGCTCGGCGGAACTCGAACCACACGCGCCCGGGCGGCCCGGGCTCATGGCCCCAGCTGTCCGCGGTGTGCTCGACCAACCGCAGACCGAACCCGCCGATATCGTCCGGGTCATCGAGCCTGGGCGTGACGATGTGCACGTCGACCGCCGAGGTCGCTTGCTCGACTTCCACCCGCACCCGTTCGTCGTCGGCTTCGATCACGAGCCGTAGCGTGTCGTCACTCCGCAGACCGGCGTGGCGGATCACGTTCGCCGCCAACTCGGTCACAGCGACCTGCGCGTCGTCCCCTCGCTCCGACAGGTCGGGCGGGGGGATCGCCGCCGTCAGCGACGCCCGAGCCAACGGCGCGGCCGTCTCGTTCGCGGGCAAGATCACTTCGCGTCGCACTGTCGGGCCTCTCCGCTGGTCTCTGCGATGGGACTCGGACTCTCCGTGCGTGTTTACCCGGTGCGCTGCATCGGAAACCCCTCGCTATGGCTCGCCACCTGGTTCCGACCCATGCGATCGCCTGTTGCTACCGAGTGACGGGCGACGGCCTCGAGATCCTGACGATCCGCTCCCGGTCTGGCCTGTGGACACTGCCGAAGGGGCACCTCG
The DNA here is from genome assembly GCA_963790335.1 of uncultured Actinomycetes bacterium. Taxonomy (GTDB): domain Bacteria; phylum Actinomycetota; class UBA4738; order UBA4738; family HRBIN12; genus JAOUEA01. The sequence continues at coordinate 33,992 of CAWBOB010000009.1, forward strand.
AACCGGGCGAACTGCCCGTGCACGCGGCGGCCCGGGAGGCGAGGGAGGAAGCGGGGGTCGGCGGCTCCATCGACCCCGAGCCGCTTCTGTGGGCGCGCATCGCGAACCGGCGGCGAGGCATCAACCCGCTGCGAAGGTCGGCCCGCGCACCGGTCTTCGCGCTCCAGGTTCGGCGGCAGCGAACGCCGCTCGAACCGTGGCGTTCGCCGACATGGATGTCGATGAACGACAGCGCAGCCGTGCGTGCCGTCCGGCGTCCGTGGCCCTTCACGTGGCGCTCGCGATCGATCCGGGCCCTGGTGCGGCGGGTCACGCCCTGACGCTCAGGCGATCCACATCTCGTCGTCGGATACCGGCGCGCGGCTCGATGGGGAGCCGGGCACCGCGAGCCACCAGCCGATGCCGAGGCTCGTGCCCCCCGCGAGTGAGAGCACGACGGTACCGAGGGTCGCGATGAGCCAGCCGTCGGAACCGGGGCGGTGCAGCGTGACGGCGAACAGGAAGCCGGCGGCTCCGACGAGCAACATGGTGCCGATCGACCAGAAGCCGATCGCCCACACGATCCCCGCGAGTCGTCGTGCCATGTCCGAACCTTGCCCCGCCGATGGCCGATGCGAACTCGGCCGAAGGTCGGTGATGTCCCGCCGAAGGTCGGTCATCCGCTGCGGAGCAGGCGGTCGAGGTGTGTGTCGGGCACCCCGGGGGAAAGAGCGGCGCAGCCATGACCCACGGATCCGATCGCAGGGGTGACGTGCTCGGCAGCGACCGGGTCGAGCCGGCCTTCCGTTCGCTCGTGGAACGGCTGCCTGCGGTGGTCTACGTCGCCGATCCCGATCGGACCGATGCGAGCTACGTGAGCCCTTGGCTCGAGTCGCTCACCGGGCAGTCGCCACAGGACTGGACGGGAGGCGTGGGGGGTTGGCTGCGCGCCGTCCATCCCGATGACCGTGACGGTGTCGTCTCCCTGCTCGCGTCGTCGGCCGAGCACGGTGAGCCGTTCGCGGCGGAGTACCGCGTCGTCACGAACGATGGCCACACGCGCCGTGTGCGTGACGAAGCGGTGCTCGATCTCACCGATGGGTCCTGGCACGGGTGGATCGTGGACATCACCGAACGGGCTCGCGAGGACGCGCGGCTCGAGTTCCTCGCGTTCCACGACCCGGTGACCGGTCTGGCGAACGGCGCGTTCCTCGAGCAGCACCTGGCGCTCGAGCTCGGCCGGGCGCGACGAACCGGCGAGACGCTCATCGTGTGCTCCCTCGATCTGGACCGGTTCAAGCTGGTGAACGACACCCTGGGGCACGCCGCCGGCGACGCCTTCCTGCGTGAGGTCGCCCGGCGACTGCAGTCATGTCTGCGTGAGAGCGACCTCGTGGCCCGGGTCGGCGGCGACGAGTTCGCCGTCGTCGCCCCCGCCCCTGCTCCGTTGGGCTCCGACACCGCGCCCCGGACCGGGCACATCGGGGCTGAGCATCTGGTCGCGCGCCTCACGAGTGCCCTCGAGCCGTCCTTCGTGCTCTCCGACGTCGAGCTCCGCATGTCCGCGAGCATCGGGGCGGCGGTCTTCCCCGGGGATGCGACGGAGCCGGCCCAGTTGCTCGCCCGAGCCGACGCCACGATGTACCGCTCGAAGCGAGCACGCCACGACGAGCGAACCGCCGCCGACGAGCGCACCGCCGACGGCGAGCATGTGCGCAACGAGCTCGCGCTCGCGTCGGACCTCCGGCGAGCCGCCCGTGATGGCACCTGGTCGCTCCTGCATCAGCCGATCGTGGAGTTGGTCACGGGCCGTTCGGTGGGAGGCGAGGCACTGCTGCGCTGGCCCGACCCCGCCCACCGTGATGTCGAGCCTCGCCGCTTCATCACGTTGGCCGAGGAGCTCGGGCTGATCTCGGACCTGAGCGGGTGGGTCATCGAGCGGCTGACCCGCTGCTGCGACGAGTGGCACGAACGTGGCGTGCTCGCGAGCATGTCCGTGCTGTCGTGCAACCTGTCGCCCCGCGAGCTCTGGCACCCACAGCTGCTCGAGCGGCTGACGCGCCTGCGTGAGGCGGCTCGGCGCGACGGCCTGATCGTCGTGGAGATCACCGAGTCGAGCCTGATGATGGACCCCGCGAGGGCCAAGGAGACGCTCGAACAGGTGCGCGATCTCGGCATCCGCGTCGCGCTCGACGACTTCGGCACCGGCTTCTCGTCGCTGTCGCGCCTGCAGTCGCTGCCGATCGACATCGTGAAGATCGACCGGACGTTCCTGGGTGCGATCGACGAGCCAGGGGCCCGCGCCATCGTGCAGGCGATGATCCGGCTCGCCAGTGCCCTCGGCATGGTCGCGATCGCTGAAGGCATCGAGAGCATCGAGCAGCTCCGCTGGGTGCGTGAGCTCGGCGGTGCGCTCGCGCAGGGCTTCCTCTTCGGCGAGGCCGTGCCCGCCGACGAGTTCGCCGAGAGCGTCGGGTGTGTGCTCGATCCGAGCACCGACGCCGCAGCACTCGCCGGCGGGTGGCCTCCTCGTCGATCGGTCAGGCAGCCGGAGGAGTGAACCGCATCAACTCCTCGCGGTCGGCGCCGCCGGACACGCCCACGACCAGCACCGGCCCCACGCCGGGGGCGTACATCTTGTACTCGAGGATCTTCGGCTGTAGCGGCGTGAAGTCCTTCGTGAGCAGCACGTCGTCGAAGCGACCGGCGGGCACCTGCGCCTTCTCGACGAGGCTCAGCACCTCGGCCGCGTCCTCGGCTTCGCCGGCGTAGTACTCCTGCCGGTAGGCCAGCCCGACCTGAGGGTCGCCGGGCATCGCGATGCCCGCGTACGCTCCGTCGACGCCGGCCTCCCAGGAGCCTTCGGTGCTCACGACCTGGCCGTTCTCGTACTCCTTGGTCTTCTCGCCCATGTACCAGACGTTGCCGCACACATCCTGGGCGTACCAATCGAAGGTGTTCTCGATCAGCTCGCCGTGGTCGGAGACGACGTCGTGCACGACCGTGGCGTCGATGCCCTCGATCTGCCGCGTGCGATCGGTCACGACCACGCGGACCTTCACGGCGTTGCCGCGGGGGTCGCTCTCGCGGTAGCGCCACCTCGTGCCGGGCGCCATCGGCCAATACTCGTTGTCGATCTGGCTGACGAAGTCGGCCGGGTCGAGCGTCACGGGCTCGCTTCCCTGTGGAAGCGTGATCGGGCAGGTGCCGGCGCTCGCGATCGTCGCGGGCGTCACCACCGTCGCGGCGAGCATCGCCGCCGCGCTCACCGTCATCACCATCCATCGCATCGCGACCTCCTCTGGTCGTCGTCCCTCGGTCGACAGCAGGATGCGCCTCGCGGACTGAACGCGCGCTGAGCGGTACGCGAGCACTGACGCTGTCGCGCCGGGCTAGTCTTCGGGCCGTCGAGCGATCGAAGGAGACCCGATGCGAGCGATCCGCGTGCACGAGCAAGGCGAGCCCGAGGTGATGGTGCTCGAGGAGATCGAGCGACCGACCCCGGGGGAGGGAGAGGCGCTCGTCGGACTCGAAGCGATCGGGGTCAACATGATCGACGTGCAGCAGCGCTCGGGCGCGTACCCGATCGGGCTGCCGTTCACGCCGGGCACCGAGGGAGCCGGACGGGTGCTCGAGGTCGGTCCCGGCGTGCGCGATGTCGCGCCCGGCGACCGAGTGGCCTGGGCCATGGTGGTGGGCTCCTACGCTGAAGCCGCGCTCGTGCCCGCCGACCGCCTCGTGCCGCTGCCGGTGTCCATCGAGGCCGAGACCGCTGCCGCCGTGCTGCTGCAGGGCATGACGGCCCACTTCCTCGTCGACTCGATCGCGCCGCTGCGCGAGGGCGACGTGGTCGTCGTGCACGCTGCCGCCGGCGGTGTCGGACTGTTGCTCACCCAGATGGCGGCGGCCAGGGGACTGATCGTGGTGGGCACGGTCTCGACCGAGGCGAAGGCCGAGGCGGTGCTCGCCGCAGGTGCTACCGAGGCCGTGGTGCGCGGTAGCCGCGAGCTCGCCGACGTCGTGCGCGCGCAGGGAGAGGGACTCGGCGCGCGCATCGTGTTCGACTCGATCGGCGCCGACACGTTCGAGGCGAGCCTGGCCTCGCTCGCTCGACGCGGCACCCTCGTGGTCTTCGGGCAGTCGAGCGGCCCGGTGCCCCCGTTCGACCTGCGCCGGCTACAGCCGGCGGGCTCGGTCTTCCTGACGCGTCCGGGGCTCGCCGACTACACCGTGACGCGGGCGGAGTTGCTCGCGCGCGCCGAGGCGGTGTTCGCCATGGTGTCCGACGGCTCCCTCGATGTGCGCGTGCACGAGCGCTTCCCGCTCGAGCGCGCGAGCGATGCCCACCGGGCGCTGCGGGGAGGCGGCACGTCGGGCAAGCTGCTGCTCGTGCCTGCGGGATGATCGATCAGCGGGGCGACGGGCCTCGGCGAGTCATGCTTCAGACGGTCCAGACGGGGAGCGACCCTCGCCTCGCCGCCAGAACTGCCACCACCGCTTGGGACCACGGCGTGGGCCGCGGGCACGTTTGAGTTCGTAGGCCAGGTCCCTGCCACGCCCCGCACTGCCGAAGTAGCCCTGACCGCCCGCCGGCACGCCCCCATGACCTTCGGATCCACCGCCGAAACCACTCATGCTTGCGATGCTACTCCGAAGCATCGGCCTCGCCTCGGCGTTCCGTCGATCCTTCCACGATGTCCGTGAGCTTCTCCAGGGCCGATGCGAGTTCCGTCGATCGTCGAGGGGTCGGTCATCCTCGGAGCCTAGACGGTGGAGGCACAGAGCGGGGACTTCACAGCACTCCGGCCGTACGTCAATGTTCACGTCCAGGAGCCCTGGGATAGGAGGTCACGATGATCCGTCGAACCGCCACGCTCGGACTGTCGATCGCGCTCGTGCTCGCTCTGGGATCGGTGGCCCATGCCAACCAGCGCATCTGGTTCGAGGGTGAGACCTCTGCGGGCAGGAGGATCACGATCGGCGTGGTGAAGAGGGACTCGGGGCGGTGGTTCCTCAACACCGTCAAGATCGGCGTGGAGACGACGTGCGAGGACGGGACGACGGAGAGCTTCCGCCTCAGCAAACGGTTCGCCGAGTACGAGGACGTGCGCGTCGATGGGGACCGGCCGTTCGAGTACGAAGACACGTCCCTCCCGCTCACGTTCCGCCAGCACTTCGAGCACGTCGATGGCACCCTCGGATGGAGGACCGGTTCAGGGACGTTCGAGTACAACCTCGGAGGGCTGACCGACGACGGTCAGGACGCGCAGCTGTGTGGGAGCGGCGATCTGACGTGGACCGTGGAGCGTCAGCCGGCCTGACGAGCATCGCTCTCTGGGAGTCAGCGTCCCGTCAGCGAGAAGTGCATGTAGTCCTTCAGCGTGGTCCAGTCGCCGCCCCACTCCCACCCGATCCTCGCGAACGCGCGCACCACGACGTCGCCGGGGTGGATCATGCCCGGCTCGCGGCGCCCCCGGTCGACGTATGGCTTCGCCGCCCGTCGCAGCACGGACCCGTCCGGCGCGACGTACGGGTTCTGCAGCGGATTGATGTCGATCGCCCATCCGTAGGAATGGTGCGAGAGGGAACCGGGGTTGCCGGTCGCCGGACGGCAGTTGAACGCGGCCGTGCGATTGACCGTGCTGTGCCAGTAGTCGCCCGGCGCCGACGGACGGAAGCGAGGCGGCAGCTTGATGCGATGGATGCGGAACCCGGCCCGGAACAAGCGGTGGAACACGCCGAGCACGTCGCGCGCCAGCATCTCGTGCACGATCAGCGGTCCGGAGCGGGGGCGTCCCTTGAAGTCCCAGTAACGCACCTGCAGGTGCCGCAGGTCGTCGAGGCCGACAGGGCATCCAGCATGCCAATTCCTGCCGATCAATCGTTCTCGGAGGAAGGGTCCGATGCGGGAGATGGTGCCCACGAACACCGGGCGAGCCGCGCGTTCGTCGGGGGTTCCCGTCACGACGATCGGCACCGTCGAGGCCGGCATGCTCGCCGCGGGGCCGGCGAGCGCCACGAGGCTCACCGAGGTCGCGATCGCCAGGGCGAGGATGCGGGTCATAGGCAGCGGACTCGCGCGAGGCGCTCGATGTTCGGTCGATGCGCCGCTCGATGTTCCGCTCGATCGCCATCAGCCCCCGGTCGAAGCCGTCACCTGGTCGCCGCCCTCGATCGAGATCGGGCGCGGGCCGAGCGTGCGATCGCCGATCCTGGCGCCGGGGGCTGACGGCTTCACCGTCATCGAGCGGAGGCCGGTCGCGATCACCACCTGCATCGTGCCGGGCTCCGGGTAGCGGCGCGGCGTGAGCCCGCCGTAATAGAAGGCGAGGATGCGCGCGGCCGACCAGCCCGCTCGCGCCTTGCCGTAGGCACCCCACTGCACCATGCCGACGCCGTGACCCCAGCCGCGACCGTCGATCACGAGCCCACCGGGGCCCGACGACAACGTGAACCACCCGGAGGGCACGGTCGTCGGCAGGCCGCCGGTGGGGTAGCGCCGCGGCAGCAAGCACGAGGCCCAGGTGTTCAGGGCGTCACGCACGCCGTCCGCATCGACCGTGCTGGTCTCGCCCCCGCCGCTGAGGCGCACGGTGGTGCCGTCGACGCGCACCGACGTGATCGGCGTGCCGGCCGGCCACGCGCCGTCGGCGCGCAGCACCGTCGCGAGGTCGCGGGGCGGGACCTCCACGCGCCAGTGCGACAACGGCGACGCGCCGTCGTCTCGCTCGACCACCGGCCGCAGGTAGGGCAGCGGTGCGCTGCCGAAGACCTCGTCGTTGCCGTACGTGTGGCCGTTGGAGGTCGAGGAGTAGACCGTGTCGGCGGGCCGTCCCCCGTACAGCAGCACCTGGCCGCGCGTGTCGCGCACGGCCCGGTCCCAGCGGTGCATGCCCGGTGGCCGCGGCTGGGGGATGCCCCCGTACACCTGGCACTCGCTCGTGCCGCAGATCGGCGTGTCGAGGTCGCCGCCCTGCTCGCCCGTCCAACCGGTGCGCGAGAGCACGTAGCTGCGCGCCGCGATGACCTGGGCTTCGAGGGCCGCCCTCGGCCAGGTCGACGGCACCTCGGCGATGCCCTCGAGGTATTCCTGGAAGGTGATCGTCACGGTCGCCGTGAGGGTGCCGTCGTCGGCCGTGCGCACCGAGAGGGTGCCCGGGTAGCGCCCGTCGAACGTCGGGCGCTCGGCGTCGACGCACCGCGAGGCGCTCCACGGGTAGATGCCGCGAACCCGGAAGCTGCCGTGGCGCGGCGGACGGATCGACACCCGGGCAGCGGCGAGATCGACGGCACTGCCGTCCGGCTGAGCCTGCCCGGACGCGGTCTCGGGTGGAGGCGTGACCGGCGCCGAACTCGTCGGCGGTGGCGCAGGAACGGCTTCCTCGGCTTGGGTCGTGCATGCCGTGAGCAGGGTCGCCGCAACGAGCAGCATCCGGGTTCGGGGACGGAGAGCGATCATCGTCACCGACACCCTACGGCGGGTTTCCGAGACGTGTGCCGCGGGTAGGTGTTCCTCGACCGGGTACCGCTACGAGAGGAGGGTGTCGTGGACACCAACATCTGGAGCTACTCCCGTGAGTACGCCGCCGAGCCGCTGGACGTCGAGGGCTTCAAGGTCGAGGCCACCGACGGCGACATCGGCAAGGTAGATGAGGCGACGTACGAGGTCGAGTCGTCCTACATCGTGGTCGACACCGGCCCGTGGATCTTCGGCCGCAAGGTCGTGCTTCCCGCCGGCGTGATCGAGCGCATCGATCTCGAGAACGAGAAGGTGCTCGTGCGACTCACGAAGGATCAGATCAAGGACTCGCCGGAACTCGACGAGTCCACCGACTACCGTTCCGACGAGTACCGCTCGCAGCTCGGCGGCTACTACGGGCCGTACGTGGGCGTCTGACATCGACGGACGCCACAACGGACGCACAAGAGCATCCATCGGAGGGGCCGCACCGCGTGCGGCCCCTCCGTCGTGTGTCGCGACAGTCGGTGCGCTAGGCCGAGCGCGTCGACGGGCCGCCCAGATAGGCCTCGATGACGGCCGGGTCCTCGGCGATCTCCTGGGGCAGGCCGAGGGCGATCGTCCGTCCCTGGTCGAGCACCTGGATGCGATCGCAGAGCTGCATGATGAGCCGCAGGTCGTGGTCGACCACGACGATCGCGCAGCCGAGGTTCGAGCGGATGCGCCGGATGTTCTCGAGCAGCTCGTCGGATTCGGCCTCGTTCATGCCGGCCGCCGGCTCGTCGAGCAGCATCACCGCCGGACGGCGCACCACGGCGCGCGCGATCTCGAGCCGCCGCTGCATGCCGTAGGGCAGGTTGACGGCCTTCTCGCGCTCGACCGCGGTGAGGCCGAACCACGCCAGCACCTCGCCGACCCGCGATCGGTCGGCGCCCGGCGGGGTCGCGGCTTCCACGTTCTCGCGCACGGTGAGTTGCGCGAACAGCCGGATGTTCTGGAAGGTGCGGGACAGACCACGGTCGGCGATCTGGTGGGGCTTGCGTCCCCCGATCTCGGCGCCCTCGAACACGACGTGGCCGTCGGTGGGCACGTAGACGCCCGAGATCACGTTCAGCAAGGTCGTCTTGCCCGAGCCGTTGGGCCCGATCAGGCCGAGGATCTCGCCCGGCCGCACCCCGATGTCGACCCCCGCGAGGGCTGTGACGCCCTCGAAGCGTTTCACCACGCCCTCGCCATGCAGCACGGGCTCGGCATCGGGCGGCACGAGGGGAGCGGCCTCTGCCTCGGGCGCGGCGCCCGAAGGCGCATGAGCCTCGGCCGGTCGCAGGCGACGCGCGACGCGGCGCAGCAGGTCGTCGATCTCCCAGCGATCGAAGATGCCCTCGGGACGCAGGATCAGCGTGACGATGATGAGCAGCGCGATCGCGAACTGCACGGTGCCCGTCACGCGCGGCAGCTCCCACGGCCCGATCGCCACGCCCTGCTCGACGCGCGCGAGCGTGTCGGTGAGGAACGTGATGATCGCCGCCCCCGCCACGGCGCCGGTGACCGACGTGCGGCCACCGATCACCAGCATGCCGAGCAGGGCGAACGTGATGGCGAAGTAGAACTGGTTCGCGTTGAACGCGATCACGCTCTGCGCCCACAGCGAGCCCGCGGCGCCCATCATCGCGGCGCTCAGCAGCCACCCGCCGTAGCGGGTGCGCACGACGCTCGTGCCGACCGCGGCCGACGACAGCGGATCCTCCCGCGTGGCGCGCAGGCGCAGGCCGGGGCCCGATTCCTTGTAGAGGCGACCCAGCAACAGGAAGACCACGGCGCCCGCGGTGGCCACGCCGATCGTCGTGCGCACCGGGATGCCGGCGAGCCCGAGCGAGCCGCGCGTGTAGGTGGTCGCGTTCTGGAAGAAGGTGTGCACCACGACGAGCAGGGCCAGCGTGGCCATCGCCATCGTCGATTCCGTCATGCGGATGATCGCGCCGCCGAAGATCGCCGCGACGACGAACGCGGCGAGCGCCGAGAGCGCGATCGCCGGCAGCAGCCCGAGGTCGGCGGTGGCGAACGTCGAGGGAAGGTCCGGCAGCTGTGCGTCCTTCACGACCTCGGGGATCGTGACGAGGGCCGTCGTGTAGGCCCCGATGCCCATGAACGCGACGTGGCCGAACGAGACGATGCCGCTGTTGCCGATGAACGCCTGGATCGACACCACGAGCATCACGTTCACGAGGAACATCACGAAGGTGCGGCTCGACGACGCCGAGCCGAACGACTCGACGAGGGCCATGCCGGCGACGAGCAGCGCCGAGATCATCGCCGTGCCCCACAGGGCGGGACGCAGCCGCGTCGCCGGGATCGGGCCGCTCATACCGCCTCGACCCGCTGGCCGAACAGGCCCTGGGGGCGCACGTACAAGATGGCGACGACGATCAGCAGCGCCGCCGCCTGCGCGTAGGGCAGCAGCGACCCCGGCAGCAACGCCTGCAAGAACACCTCGAGGGTGCCGAGGAAGAACCCGCCGAGCACGGCCCCCCGCAGGTTGCCGAGGCCGCCGATCACCGAGGCGATGAACGCCTGGATCACCGGCACGAAGCCAGTGGCCGGGTTCACCGAGGTCGTGCGGGCGATCCAGAGCACGCCGGCGATGCCCGCCAGGATGCCCGAGATCAGGAAGGCGAGCGAGATCACGCGGTTCGCGCGCACGCCGAGCAGACGCGCGGTGGTGAAGTCCTGCGAGGCGGCCCGCATCGCGAGCCCCGACCGCGACCGGCGCATGAACGTCGTGAGGGCCACGAGCGAGATCGCTCCGATCGAGGCGGTGATGATCGACAGCACGCTGATGCGCACCGGCCCGAGCTGCACGGCCTCGTCGAACAGCTCCGGCACCGGGATGCCGCGCGACCGAACCGAGACCGCCTGGCGGAAGGCCCCCTGGATCAGCTGAGCCACCGCGAACGACGTGAAGAGCAGCGACACGAAACTCGCGTTGCGCAACGGCCGGAACGCGACCAGCTCCATCAGCACCGAGGAGATGCCCGCCGCCATGATGCCGACGAGCGCGACCACGATGAACGGCGCGTCGAAGTAGGTCGCCGCGAGCATCGCGTACCCGGTGATCGTGACGAGCTCGCCGTAGGCGAAGTTCAGCATGCCGAGCACGCCGTAGACCATCGACAGGCCGAGCGCGAGCAGCGCATAGATGCTGCCGAGCGACAGCGCGTTCACGAGCTGCTGCACGAACTCCGATGGACTCACGCCGGCCTCCTCACCACGCCGGCCTCCTCACGACTCCGGCCTCACGAGACCGAGCTGATGCCGAGGTAGGACCGCTCGAGCTCGCCCTCGACCAGCTGATCGGTAGGTCCGGACGCCACGACCGAGCCGACCGAGAGCACGTAGGCGCGGTCGGCCACCTCGAGGGCGCGGTGCACGTTCTGTTCCACCAGCAGCACGGTCACGCCGTCGGCACGCAGCTCCTCGATCAGCTCGAAGATGCGGTCGACGAAGATCGGCGCGAGCCCGAGGGAGGGTTCGTCGAGCAGCAGCATGCGCGGTCTCGACATCAGCGCGCGGGCGATCGCGAGCTGTTGCTGTTCGCCGCCCGAGAGGGTGCCGGCGAACTGGCCGGCTCGCTCGCGGAGGATCGGGAACCGAGCGAGCCACCGCTCGGCGTCGGCGCGGAGCTCGTCGTGATCGGTGCGGGCGATGCCGCCGATCGTGAGGTTCTCCTGCACCGTGAGGTTCGGGAACACGTGGCGTCCCTCGGGCACCAGGGCGACGCCGCGGCGCACGACCGCCTCGGGCACGAGCCCCGTCAGGGCGCCGCCGTCGAAGACCACCGACCCGCGCTGGGGCTTCAGCGCGCCGGCGAGCGTGCGCAGCAGGGTCGTCTTGCCGGCGCCGTTGGGCCCGAGCGCGGCGACGATCTCGCCGGGCGCGACCTCGAGCGACACGTCGCGGATCGCCACGACCGCCCCGTAGGCCACCGTGAGTCCGTCGACGACGAGCAGGGGAGGGCCGGCGTCGGTACCGCGCGCCGGTCCCTCCTCGTGCTCGTCGACCACGCCTAGACCGCCGGCACGTACGCCGGGAAGCCGGGCTGCTCGAGGCAGGTGAACTCGGAGCCGTCCATCTGGATCAGGGCGGCGGGCTTGTCGGCCCGGCGCGTCGCCGGGTCCATGACGACGTGGCCGGAGATGCCCGTGTAGTCGGTGCTCGCGAGCTGCTCGATGACCGCGGCGGGCTCGGCGCTGCCGGCCTGTTCCATCGCATCGGCGACGAGGTTCACCTCGTCGTAGCCGATCACGGCGACGTAGGAGCTCGGGTCGCTGCCGTTGGCTGCGTTGTAGTCGTCGTAGAAGGCCTGCACGTCGGGGTCGCCCTCGGCCGTGCACACCGAGTTCGAGAAGGTGAGTCCGTCGATCGCCTTCTCGCCGGCGTCGAGCAGGGCGGCGTCGGCGTTGCCGTCGGTCGAGAGCACCGGCATCGTCAGCCCGGCCTGGCGCAGCTGACGCAGGAACACCACGCTGTCGGGGATGAACATCGGGGTGAACACCGCGTCGGGCGCCGGGTCGATGTTCGCGAGCTTCGTGACGACGGCCGAGTAATCGCCGGCGCCGATCTTGTAGGTGTCGGTGCCGACCACCGTGCCTCCACCGTTCTCGAACGCGTCGGTGAAGAAGATGGGCAGGTCCTTGGTGTAGGGGATCTCGTTCGAGCCGAGCACGTAGGCGGTCTCGTAGCCCTCGGCGAGCGCGTACTCGGCCAGCACCGCGGCCTGGATGTTGTCGCTCATCACGAGCTGGTACGCGCACTCGCCCATGTCGCCGACGAGCGTGGGCGCCGTGCCGAGCCCGGTCGAGATCGGCACGTTCGCGGCGCATGCCACCTGGCCCTCGGCGAGGATGCCGTCACCCACGGTGCCGATCAGGTACACCGCCCCGTCGTCGATGAGCTGCTGCGTGACCTTGGCCGCCTCGGCCACGTCGTTGCGCATGTCCACCGTCTGCAGTTCGAGCGGGCGTCCGAGCACCCCGCCGTTCTCGTTGATCTGGTCGACGGCGAACTGGGCACCTTCCTGCATGGGGGAGTCGTAGTAGGCCCAGTCGGTCGTGAGGTCGGCCGGGAAGCCGATCACGATCGGGTCTCCCGACGGGGCGCCGCCGTCGTCGGTGCCCCCTCCTCCGCCGCCTCCTCCTCCGTCATCATCCGTGCTGCAGGCGGCACCGACGAGGGTCAACACGAACAGCAGTGCGAGCGACTTCCGAAGCATCCCCAACCTCCCAGGCCCGGCTCTCGGGCATTCGTACGCTCGCCGCGCGAACCTGTCAAGCTCGTTACCGTCTTCCCATGACGTGACGGATGCGTAAGAATCCTGACTTCCTGATGGGAGACGTGACGCACACGAGCGAGACGATCGGCGAGGAGGTCCGCGAGCGCCTCGGCGAGATGACCCCGTCGGAGCGACGTGTGGCGCGCACCCTGCTCGCGACCTACCCGACGGCGGGCCTCGAGAGCCTGCCGCAGCTCGCCGAGGGCGCGGGGGTCACGGGCCCGACCGTGCTGCGCTTCGTGCGCAAGATCGGCTTCGAGGGCTATCCCGACTTCCAGCGGTCGCTGCGCGAGGAGGTGCAGGCGCGCACCGAGGGCCTGCCCTCGCTCTACAAGACGAAGGGCGGCACCCAGGACGACGAGGTCGTCGCGCGCAGCCAGCAGGCGTTCGCGCGGGCGCTCGATGCGACGTTCGCGTCGAGCTCGCTCGAGCACGACCTCGCCGGCGTCGTCGCGCTGTTGAGCGACCCCAAACGCCGGCTGTGGTTCGCGGGTGGCCGCTTCAGCCAGCTGGTGGCGTCGTACCTGTGCATGCAGCTGCGGTTCCTGCGGTCGGGCTGCACGATGGTCGGGGAGGAGCTGGAGCAGCGCATGCTCGACGGCCTCGAGCTCTCGCGCCGCGACGTGCTGTGCTTGTTCGACTACCGCCGCTACCAGCCCGACACGATCGCGACCGGCCGGCTCGCCGCCGAGCAGGGAGCGGTCGTCGTCGTGTTCACCGACCCGTGGCTGTCTCCCGCCGTCGAATCCGCCCGCCACGTGCTGATCTCCCACGCGGACTCGGCGTCGCCCTTCGATTCGATGCTGGGGGCGTTCGCGCTCACCGAGGTGCTGGCCGCGAAGGTCGTCGTGGCGCTCGGCGACGCCGGGCGAGCACGCGTCGCCGAGATCGAGGCCGTGCACGAGCGCATGGCCCTCGCCGTGCAGGGTGGCTCGGGATGACGGCGGTTCGCCGCCGACCGGCCGACCGAGGCGCCCGAGGTGCAGGACTGGCTCGAGGAAGCCGGCGTGGCCGCGGTGGCCCTCGGCTTCGTCGATCCGTCCACGATCGTGCGGACCAAGACGGTGCCGGTGGGCCGCTTCGCCGAGGTGGCGGCGGCCGGGGTCGGCCTCTCCACGCTGTTCAACGCCGCGATGTCGAACGACGAATTCGCGTTGCTGCCCGGCTACATCGACGGACCGAGCGGCGACCTGCGCCTGCGTCCCGACCCCGCCGCGACGGTGCCGCTCGCGGCGATGCCCGGGTGGGCGTGGGCGCCGGTCGACCAGTACGCGCAGGACGGCGTGTCCTACCCGGCATGCCCGCGGGCGTTCGCACGCCGCATGGCGGAGGCGTTCACCGACCTCGGTCTCGGCGTGCGAGCGGTGTTCGAGTTCGAGTTCTCGGTGGGCACGCGCGGTGCCGACGGTGACTTCGTGCCGGCCCACGAGGGCCCGGGCTACAGCGACATCGCGCTCGTGCGCAACCACGACTTCGCGCTCGACCTGCTCACGACCATGCAGGCGCAGGGCCTCGGCCTGCAGCAGCTGCATCCCGAGTACGCCGACGGTCAGTTCGAGATGTCGATCGCACCACGCGACCCGGTCGGTGCCGCCGACGCCGCGATGATCGTGCGCCAGACCGTGCGGGCGGTGGCCCGCCGGCACGGACTGGTCACGTCGTTCGCGCCGCAGGTCGGGCCTGACACGGGCAACGGTGCGCACCTGCACCTCAGCCTGTGGGACGGCGAGCGCCCCCTGCTCTCGGGCGGCGAGGGACCCGCTGGCATGCACGAGCGCGGTGAGGCCTTCGTGGCGGGGCTGCTGCAGGAGCTGCCCGCGACCGTGGCGGTCTCGGTGCCGACCCGCCTCGGCTACCTGCGGCTGCAGCCCCACCACTGGTCGGGGGCGATGCAGTGCTGGGGCACCGAGAACCGGGAGGCGGCACTGCGCTTCATCGCGGGCGCCTCGCCGGCTTCGGCGGGCGGCGCCAACATCGAGGTGAAGCCGGTCGACGGCACGGCGAACCCCTACCTCACGGTCGGCGCCATGTTGGCGGCGGCCCTGCACGGCCTCGACGCCGGCCTGCGGCTGCCGCCCTCGACCGAGGAGGACCCCGACGGCCTGCCCGACGACGTGAAAGCCGAGCGCGGGGTGCGGCAACTGCCGGCATCGCTGCCGGCGGCCATCGAGCGCCTGGCTGCCTCGACGGTGCTGCGCGAGGCGATGGGCGACTTCCTGTTCGAGACGTTCCTCGCGACGCGCCGTGGTGAGGCCGAGTGGTCCGCCGGGCTCGACGACGATGGGTTGATCCGCCGCCTGCGATGGCGGTACTGAACGGGGCGCCTGCCCCAGGAAGCGAGCGCGACCATGGCACGACCCATGGACCGAGTCGACCTCACGGGCTCCGAGGTGATCGACGCCCACTGCCACCCGTTCCGCACCCAGGATCTGCTCGACCGCGATCCCCGCTCGTTCGAAACCCGGTGCATGTTCCTCGGCACGGCCTTGCTCTCGTCGAACCACGCGAACCTCGAGGCGGCGGCCTTCGTCGAGGAGATGACCGAGACCACGATGTTCGGGCTCGCGCTTCGGCGATGGATCGCCCGACACCTCGGGTGCGAGCCGACCAAGGACGCCGTGGTCGCCGCGCGCGATGCGGCGCTGCGAGCCGACCCACCCGGATACGTGCGCGGCTTGCTCGAGTCCGAGGGGTTCGTGGCGGTCGTGGCCGACGAGGGGTACCCGCAGCCGACGATCGCCCGGGAGGAGTTCGAAGCGGCGCTCGGGGGCATCACCGTGCATCGCGTCGGGCGCATCGAGCCGTGGATCGTGGAAGCCCGCGAGGAGGGCACCTTCGACGGGCTCGTGCAGCGGTTCGAGGCGACCGCGAACGAGGCCGCCGACGACCCGCTGCTGATCGGGTTCAAGTCGATCATCGCCTACCGCACGGGACTCGACATCACCGACCCGTCGTCGTCCGACGCCGCCGCGGCGTTCGAGCGCTGGCGCGCCGACGGCTGGGGCGAGTCGCGCGAGCATGCGAAGCCCGTGCGCGACTTCCTGCTGCGGCGCGCGTTCGCGATCGCGAAGGACCGCGACCGCGTGTTCCATCTGCATGTGGGCGCGGGCGACCCCGACGTGAACCTCACGCACGCGAAGCCGTCGGACGCGTTCGCGTTCCTCGTCGAGCACCAGGACCAGCCGGTGCTGATGATCCACAGCGGCTGGCCGTGGGTCGCCGAGGCGACCTACATCGGCACCGTGCTCCCGAACGTCTACCTCGACCTGTCCGAGCTCGTGCCGTGGGGGTGGGGACAGATCGACTGGTCGCTCGAGATGATCCTCGGGTCGGTGCCCGGCGCGAAGGTGCTGTACGGGTGCGACGAGTCCTCGGAGCCCGAGATGTTCCCGGTGTCGGCCCGGCTGGTTCGCGAGGCGCTCGAGCGGGTGCTCGGTGCGTTCGTCGAACGCGACTTCCTGTCGGTGGGCGACGCCGAGTCGATCGGGCGCGGCGTGCTCGCCGGCAACGTGCGCACGCTGCACGGCATCTGATGGGCGAGCCGTACCACGCCATCGTCGTCGGGGGCGGGCACAACGGCCTCGTGGCCGGCGCCTACTTCGCGAAGGCGGGGGCGCGCACGGTGGTCCTGGAGGCGCGCTCGAAGGTCGGCGGGGCGGTCGACACGAGCGCGCCGTTCCCGAACCACCCCGAGATCAACGTGTCGACCTACTCCTACGTGATGTCGTTGATGCCGGCGTTCATCATCGAGGAGCTGGGGCTCGCCCGGCACGGCTACCGCGTGACGCCGTTCGGCCCGTACTACCAGGCGTTCCCCGACGGGCGTTCGATCACGATCTACGGCGACGACCCCGCGAAGACCTACGAGTCGGTCGCGCGGTTCTCGGTGCGCGACGCCGAGGCGCTGCCCGCCTACGAGGCCTGGCTGCACAGCGTGACCGAGGTGATCGGGCCGCTGCTGCACGAGGTGCCGCCCAACGTCGGCTCGATGACCGTGGGCGACCTGCTCACGCAGTCGAAGGCCGCCTGGACGATGCGCGCGCTCGGCACGCGCGGGGTCGCCGACGCGACACGCCTGTTCACGATGAGCCTGTCGGAGCTGCTCGACCGGTGGTTCGAGTCCGAGCAGGTGAAGACGATCATGATGGTCGACGGACTGATCGGGCAGTGGTCGGGGCCCGACGAGCCCGGCACGGCCTACGTGCTGCTGCACCACGCGATCGGAGGCGTCGGCGGCGGCGACAGCCACACGGTGAACTGGGGCTTCCCGCACGGTGGCATGGGCTCGGTGGCCGCGTCGATGCGCGACGCGGCCCGGTCGTTCGGCTGCGAGATCCGCACCGAGGCGCGGGTCGCGCGCATCCTGGTCGAGGGCGGCCGGGCTGTCGGCGTCGCGCTCGACTCGGGCGAGGTGCTGCGCGCGCCGATCGTGGTGAGCTGCGTGCATCCGAAGGTGGCCTTCCTCGAGCTGGTCGATCGCGCCGACCTGCCGGAGGACTTCGTCTTCGACATCGAACGCTGGAAGTCGCGCTCGGGCGTCGTGAAGATCAACGTCGCGATGAGCGAGCTGCCGAACTTCATCGCCGACCCCGGCACCGAGCTCGCGGCACACCACACCGGCTCGGTCGAGCTCTGCCTGTCACGCGAGTACGCCGAGCGTGCCTTCCAGGACGCGCACCTCGACCATCGTGCGGCGGCGCGTCCCTTCGTCGATGGGGCGATCCCGACCACCATCGACACCGACCTCGCGCCCGAGGGTGTGCACGTGTTCTCGATGTTCAGCCAGTGGGTGCCGCACGAGTGGCACGAGGAACCGCATCGCGAGGAGCTCGAAGCCTACGCCGACCGCGCGATCGACGGGTACACCGAACTCGCGCCGAACTTCCGCGACGCGGTGATCGACCGTCAGGTGATCGGTCCCTACGACATGGAACAGGAGCTCGGCCTGATCGGCGGGAACATCTTCCACGGTGAGCTCACGGTCGATCAGCTGTTCCACATGCGCCCGTCGCCCGGCTTCGCCGACTATCGCACCCCGATCGCGGGGCTGTACCACGGCTCGTCCGCCACGCACGCCGGCGGCGGGGTCAACGGGGTGCCGGGGTGGCAGGCGTTCCGGGCGGCGCGTGCCGACAACCGGCGCCGCGCAGGGCGTCGGCGCGGCTGACCGCGGGTAGGGGGGCGGGGGCTCGAACGGCAGGACCCGGCCGGACGCGGTGCCGGTCACACGGGACGCCGCGCGGCGCGAGGCCTGCCGAGCTGGAAGATGGCCCCCGCCCCACCGGCCACGGTGACGCACCGATGCGCGCCGGTCAAACGCCCTGGTGGCATACGGTGGCCGCCGTCAGCGTTGCGGCCTCACCGGGGCTGCCAGTCCGGGAAGAAGTCGAACCGACCGAAGGTGCGCTGGACCTGGCCCGTGCCGTCGACCCGCATGTTCCACACGCCGACGCGCCCGGTGCGGTCGTGGCGAGCGAAGGCGATGCGCAGGCCGTTCGGCGAGAACGCGGGCGCGAACTCGTCCCGGGCGGTCTCGCTCACCGGCAGCTCGTCGGTGCCGTCGGCATCCATGATCCAGATATCGCCTCGGCGCGCGAACGCGATACTGGCTCCGTCGGGCGACCAGTCGGGCCGTTCGTCGGCCCTCGGCCCGCTCGTCAGCCGGGTCGGGTTCCCGCCGTCGGCATCCATCAACCAGATGTCGTCGACCGCCGCGCGGTCGCTCGTGAACACGATCGTCGCGCCGTCGGGCGACCATTCCGGGAAGGCGTCGAAGCCGGGCGTGGTCGTGAGGCGGGTCTGGTTCCCGCCGTCTGCGTCCATCACCCAGATGTCCTGGAAGTCGTCGGACGCGTTCGAGGTGTAGGCCACCCGGGTGCCGTCGGGTGACCACGCCGGCCACGTCTCCTGGGCGGGCGTGTCGGTGAGCCGCACGCGATCGGTGCCGTCGGCGTCCATCGTCCAGATCTCGCAGTTCGAGAGCTTGCCCCGGCCGCATCGCGAGAAGGCGACCCGGGTGCCGGCGGCGTTCCAGTCGGGCATGCCCTCGTTGCGGCGTGGGGTGTCGGTGAGCCGGGTCGTGCCGGTCTGGCCCGAGTACACGATCCAGATGTCGGTCTGGTTGCGCGTGAACCTGCTGAAGGCGATGTCGCCGTTCCCGCCGGGGAAGGCCGCTTGGGCAACCGGCGCCGGCAGCACCACGCAGGCGATGGTCACGAGTGCCGATCGGATCGTGCGCACGTCCCGAGCATGACACGTCGGAAGGTCCCGCGTTCGCACGGGGACCGGTCAAGTCGTCTCGGTGGTGGCCGATGACGCACACGTGGACCTGTCGGATGCGCGCTCGGAGCGGTTCTCGTCGCTGACGATCTTCGCCTGCGCGCTCGCCATCATCGCCGTCATCGGCGTGCTCGACTACGTGACCGGCCCGTACTTCAGCCTCACGCTCTTCTACCTCGCGCCCATCTGGCTGGTGACCGCCTACGTCGGGTCGGGTGGCGGGCATCATGACGGCGATCGCCTGCTCGGTGGTGAGCCTCACCGGCGACGTGTCGTATTCGACCGGCCTGCTGCCGTTCTGGAACGCCGCCACCCGCACGGGCGTGTTCGCGGTCGTGTCGATCGCGGTCGCTCGCATCAACGAGGCTCACCGACGCGAGCGCGAGCTCGCGCGCACCGATCAGCTCACGGGCCTCGCCAATTTCCGGTGGTTCGAAGATCAGGCCAAACGGGAGATGTACTCGGCTCTGCGCTATGGAGGCCCTCTGTCGCTCGCCTACATCGATCTCGACGGATTCAAGGCCGTGAACGACGCCTATGGCCATGCTGCCGGCGACGCGGTGCTGTGCGCCGTGGCCGACAGCCTGCGGTCGGGCCTTCGTCCCACCGACCTCATCGCACGCGTCGGGGGCGACGAGTTCGTCGCCATCTTCCCTCACACCGATCGCGAGGAAGCGGGGCACGCGCTCGAGCGGGTCAGGGCGAGGCTGGAGCGGAACGAGCGGGCGCGAGGGGTGGGCTTCAGCGCCGGCATCACCCAGCTCCATGCATCGATCGGTTCCATCGATGACGTGCTGGGGGTGGCCGACCAGCAGATGTACGAGGCGAAGGCGGCCAAGCGCGGATCCGCCGCCCAGGCGCCGCCCGCCGCTGCCGACGTATCGCCCTAGCGCCCGCTCGCGTCGGTGGACCCCGCGCGCGTGCCATGCTGCACGCAGAGCGAGCAGCGGTCGCCGCGGTTGTACACGCTCAGACGGGTCTCGCATCCCGCTCCCGCACAGGTGCGACCGGCCGGCATCGTCGAACGTCGCGACGACCGGGGCTGCAGGCGCTGCTTGCGGATGCGTTGACACGGCGGGCAGTACCGGCTCGAGCCGAAGTGCCCGCACGGGCGCAGGTCGTGGCACATGGGGCACTCCCGGTAGCCGCGGCATGGACATTCCGGGAACTCGGCCATCCCCCGAGCCTACGACGTGGCCCGATGTCACACGACCGTTACCTGCAGACCCCCGCACCGACGCCTGACGCGCGTAGCCTCGATGTATGGCATCCACGATGGGCATCTACCAAGGCGACGTGAGCTCGGAACAGGCCGTGCTCGCGCTCGTGGCGCACGACGAGAAGAAGGACGACCTGCTCCAGCTCGCCGCGCGGCACCGATCCACGCTGTCGAACCTGCGATTGATCGCGACCGGCCACACGGGCGGCCAGATCGCCGACCTGCTCGACCTCGAGGTCGACCGCGTGCACAGCGGACCCGAGGGCGGCGACCTCGAGATCGGCGCACGCATCGTCGCCGGCGACGTCGATGCGGTCGTGTTCCTGCGCGATCCGCTCACGTCGCACCCACACGAGCCCGACATCCAGGCGCTGCTGAAGGTCTGCGACATCCACGGGGTGCCGCTCGCCACGAACCTGGCCTCGGCCGAGATCCTGCTGCGATCGCTGTCCCAGGCGATGTGGTGGGGCCGCAGCGCCGCGGTCGCCGTGCACAACGGCGCCTGAGGACGCGAGGGACCTAGTAGCCGGGTCCGGTGCGCGCCGCGTCGGTGACGGCCTTGCCCGATGCATCGACGACGAACCACACGTCGCCGACCCCCTGCCCCTCGGTGTCGCCGGGGGACTGGTCGGAGGCGAAGCCGTAGAGCGGGTGACCGTCGTAGGTGACCTGCACCTCGCCGTCGTCGCGGGTCGTCGTGCCGAGCAGCGCCTCGTCGACGCCCTCGCCGGCCGTCGGCGCCTCGGCGATCAGCGGCGGCCAGGTCGCAGCGCAGTCGCCCGTGCAGGTGCTCGTGTCGCCGGTGTCGCTCTCGAACAGGTAGAGGGTCATGCCGTCGCCATCGACGAGGATCGAACCGAGATCGGAGTCGGCGAGTTGCACGGTGGCGCTCGCCGGTTCGGGGCTCGTCGTGTCCGCCGGTTGCGCCGAGGCCGTCGGTGAGCCTCCGTCGCCGGCTCCGTCATCGTCGCCACATGCCGCCAGCGACATCGTCAGCGCCAGCCCGACGGCGAGCGCGCGCATCGAACCGATCCGCATCCGTCCTCTCCCTTCCGCGACGCTCGACTGCGTCGCCGGCCTGCCCCGGGATACGGACCGGAGCGCACTCGGGTTCAGCGCGAGCCCGATCGAACCGCGCGCCCTCCCGATCCGTACCCTGGACGGCAGATGGCATCGGCGCGTTCGCACCTCGATGAGCACGGCATCCGAGCCGCGTACTCGGCCCACGCGGGCGAGATGTTCGGCTTCGCCGTGCGCTCGTTGCACGATCGCGGCCTCGCAGAGGAAGCCGTGCAGGAGGCGTTCGTCCGGGCCTGGCGCTTCGGCGACCGATTCGACCCGCAGCTCGGCACGGTGCGCGCGTGGCTCTTCGCGATCCTGCGCCACGTGGTGATCGACATCGCGCGCGCTCGGGCGATCTGGCCCGAGCCGGTCGCCGACGCGGCCATCGAGCAGGCCGCCGGGGTCTCGCCGGAGGACCGGCTCGACCAGGCGCTGCTCGCGTGGCAGATCGAGGAGGCCTTGCGGCGCATCGGCGAGGACCACCGGCGCGTCGTGGTCGAGACCTACTACCGCGGCCGCCCCTACGCGGAGGTCGCGGCCGAGCTCGGCATCCCCGAGGGCACCGTGAAGAGCCGGGTGTACTACGCGCTGCGGGCGCTGCGCCTCGCATTGGAGGAGATGGGGTGGGATGACGCACCGAGCCGATGATCACGTGCGGGCGTCGCTCGGCGCCTACGTGCTGGGCCATCTCGACCATGCCCAGGCCACCGCGGTGCGTGCGCACCTCGACGGCTGCGCGGCGTGTCGTGCCGAGGCGGCGTCGCTCGCGCCCGTCGCCGAGATGTTGCCGCTCGCCGACCCGGCCCGGGTCGGTGTGCCCGCCGAGCCCGGCCCGCCGCCGGCGCTGCTCGACGAGGTGCTCGGTCGCATCGAGCGGGAGCGCGACGAGGGCCGTCGCATCCGCCGCCGCTCGGTGGGGGCATGGGTTGCCGGGGTCGCGGCGGTGCTCTCGCTCGTGGTCGTCGTCGCGGTGACGGCCGTGGACCCCGATGAGCCCGACGCGCCCTCGGGCGAGGTCGTCGCGATGACGGCATCGGACCCCGGCGTCGAGGGCGAGGCCGTGGTGCACGAGGATCCGCGCAGCACCTGGGTCGAGCTCACCACGACCGGTCTGACCGAGGGCGAGACGTACGCCGTGTGGCTCGTGGAGATGGGCACGGGCGAGCGGTCGCCCATGGGCACCTTCACGGGGGTCGAGGGCGACCTGTACATCAGCCTGTACTCGCCCCTGCCGCGTGACCGCGCCGTCTCGGTCGGCGTCAGCACGCCCGACGGTGTCACCGTGATGGAAGGCGCGATCCCCTCCGCGTCCTGAGACGCGAGCGCACCTGGCTTGCGCCGGACCTCGCACCCGGACACGATGTCGCCTCGTCGAGCTCGGGAGGGGACAGGCCGGTATGCGACGGAAGCGAGCGATGGCCGCGACAGCCGCCGTCACCGTGGTGATGGCGCTGCTGCAGCCCTGGCCGGCGGCAGCCGACGACGCGCCCTCGGGCTCGGTATCGGATCTCGAGGGCTGCTATCGCCCCGACGAGCCTCGGCGCTTCCATCGACAGGTCGTGAAGGCCATCCGCATCTCCGGCGACCTTCCCAGGGAGTGGGCCGACTCGCCGGCGCTCGCGCGCATCGCCTGCTGGCAGGGCGCCGGGTTCGACACCGGTTTCCGTGACCGGGGCCGCGCGTACTACGTGTGGCGTGGCATGTTCGCGATGACCGTCGAGGAGGTCGAGACGATCTTCGGACGGTGGATGACGGCCGAGCGCGGTGCGTTCGAGCTCTCCACGAAGTGCTTCAAGCATGGATGGGACGCGTGCCCGCATGCGACCGCGAACAGCGCCTGGGCGCAGCAGATCATCGCGGCGCTGCGCTGGATATGGCTGAACTACGGCACGCCGACCGCGGCACTGGCCCACATCAAGCGCACGGGCCGGTTCAACTCCTACCCGAGGCCTGGCACCCACGACGAGCCCACGAGGGATCCGTTCCGCCGATGCCCGGTGACCGGCCCGATCGGCTACCGGGACAGCTTCGGGGAGCGTCGCACCGTGGGCGGGTACCACCCCCATTGGGGCAACGACATCGGCGCCCCGACCGGTCGCGCGATCGTCGCACCGTTCGACGGATTCGCGGTGGCTCATCGCGACGACTGGTTCGCGGGGCTGTACGTCACGGTCGTCGGGAACCGGGGGTACGTGCGCAACGTGCATCTGAGCCGCACCGGCCGGCTCGGCGTCGTCGAGACCGGTGACGTCATCGGCTACGTGGGCGAGACGGGCGATGCGAGGGGTCCACACGACCACTTCGAGTGGCATCCGTGGTCGGTGCCGGTGCCGCGGCATCGGTCGCCCTACGGCTTCGACCTCGTGATGGATGCCATCGACCCGTATCCGTTCCTGAACAAGGCCTGCGGCGCTCAACGCGTGCCGATGCCGCGCGGCACGGGGGATCGCCCGCTCGAGAGGTGAACCGCTGCTGCTCGACACCCCGTCCGAGGCGGCTCAGCGATCGATCGCGTCTCGCTCGATCGGGCAGCTCATGCACCGCGGGCCCCCGCGCCCGCGCCCGAGTTCCTCTCCGTCGATCACGATGACCTCGATGCCGCCGTCGCTGAGCCGTTTGTTGGTGTCGACGTTCCGTTCGTAGGCCACGACGACGCCCGGGGCGATCGCGAGCACGTTGTTGCCGTCGTCCCACTGCTCCCGCTCAGCCTGGAATCGGTCGCCCCCGGTCTCGAACTGCCGGATGGTCGGCACCTCCAGCGCGCGGCCGATCGCGCCGAACAGGTCCGGAGCTTCCTCCACCGCCAGGCCGTGCGGAGCGGGCGTGACCACGTAGGTGGTCATGGCGTCGCGCACATCGGGGAACACCGTGAACGCATCGACATCGAGCATCGTGAGCACGGTGTCGAGGTGCATGCTCGAGCGCTGCGATGGGATCTCCACCGCGATCACCTGCGTGGCCGCATCGGCTCGGAACAGTCGCTGTGCGAGCAGTTCCACGGCGGCCGGGTGGGTGCGCTCGCCCATGCCGACCAGCACCGCTCCGTTGCCGATCACGAGCGCGTCGCCGCCTTCCAGGAACATCGGACCATCGCCGTCGCTCCACATCTCGAACTCGGCGTCACGGAACACCGGATGGTGCTCGTAGATCGCCTGCAGGTGCAGCGATTCCCGTACGCGGGCGGGCTTGGCCATCGTGTTGACGGAGACGCCGCCGTAGATCCACGCCGACGTGTCGCGCATGAACAGCGTGTTGGGCAGCGGCGCGGCGACGTATCCGCGTTGCATGCGGGCGACGATGCTGTCGCTCGCGAACGGCAGTTCGTCGAACGTCACGCCGGCGACCAGGTGTTGCGCGAGATCGGGCGAGGGCAGGGCCATGAGCCATGCCCGCACCTCGGGGCCGAGCGTCGGTCCGAGCAGATCGGGGTCGAGGTGTTCCACGAGGGTCTCGCGCACCGCGGGCTGCTCGAGGACGTCGGCGAGCAGGTCGTCGAGGTAGACGATCTCGACCCCGCGCGAGGCCAGCGCGGCGGCGAACGCGTCGTGTTCGTCCCGAGCCCTCCCGACCCAGAGCACGCCGTCGAACAGCAGTTCTCGGGCGGTGCTGGGCGTGAGGCGCTGCAACTCGAGGCCCGGCCGATGCAGCATCACCCGCCGCAGCCGGCCGACCTCGGAGCCCACGAAGCACCGAGGTGCCACGGACCGCACCGGATCAGATGCTTCGCTCACGCGTTGCAGGCTACCGCGCGGTGCCGGCCCGACGTGCACGCTGTCGACGGGCGCCGCGGTCCGACTACGCCGTGGCCTCGGGGGTCGGAGGCATGGCCGGGACAGGTGCAGCTGGGGCTGCCGGAGCGTCGGGCGGCGTGGCCGCCGATCGCCGTGCCGCCACCCACAGCACACCGAGGCCGAAGATCGCCGCCAGCATCCACACGAGCCCACCGACCGCCGGGATCAGGGCCAGGCCTCGAAGGATCGCCCACCCGGCCAGGAAGGCGACGAAGCGTGACTTCGGCGGTGCGACGAGGCGGCGCCCGAGCGCGTGGGCGGCCGCGACGTAGCCGGCCGTGTACAACAACGCGAAGGCGAGCAGCAGGAACAACCCGAGCGGGATCGCGATCACGATGACCAGCAACAACACCGCGACCACCGGAAGCAGGAAGAACGCCGCCGCGCCGAGTCCGATCGAGACACCGGTGCGTTCGCGCGCCGCCCGAGCCACCGACGGGTCGAACCCCGGGGCGAGGCCGAGCAGGGCGAGGCCGAGCAGCAGGGTCGAGACCGTGTACCCGACCCACCACGCGAAGCGGCTCGCGAAGCCGAACTCGGCCGCGTCGAACTCGGCGCTGACCCGTCGCTGCTCCCCTCGCACGGTGGCGCCGGGTTCCACGTTGGGGCTGTCCACCGTCACGAGGTTGCCTCCGACCGTCGCCCCCGATCGCACCGAGACCGAGCCGTTGAACACGACGACATCGCGATCGACCGTGCCGGTGATCTCGACGTCTCCGTTGAACACGACGAGGGACTCGGTCACCCGGCCCTCGATCGTGGCCGGCCCGTTGAAGATCACCGCGCTGTCGACGGTCTCACCCTCGGCGACGATCAAGCGTCCGCTGAACACGATCTGTTCCGTCGGGGTGCCGGTCGGGTCGCCCTGTGCGCCGGCCGGCCCGGCGAGCACGAGCAGCGCACCGAGGGCGATGCCGAGCATCGATGCGGCTCGGGTGATCGTCGGGCCGTGGTGATGGGGTCGCCGACGACGTGCCCGCACGGTGTCCTCCTGCTGCTTCGGGGTCCTGGGAGTCAAGCCTAGGTGGCTCCGGCGACGTTCGGCAAGCCGGGCCCGCGGGGGCCTGTGAGAGTCTGCCCACATGTCCGACGTCACGATCGAGGGGTCGATCGCGCCCGGGTTCGAACCGGTCGTCGACGCCTTCCGGCGCTGCTTCGACGACCTCGGGGAAGCCGGCGCCGCCGTGGGAGGTTTCCACCTCGGGCGCCCGGTCGTGGATCTATGGGGCGGCGAGTCAGCGCCGGGCGAGCCCTGGTCGCGCGACACGATCGTGCACGTGTATTCGGTCACGAAGCCGTTCGCCGCCGCGTGCCTGCTGCGCCTCGTCGACGCGGGCGATGTCGATCTCGAGGCACCCGTGGCCCGCTACTGGCCGGAGTTCGCGCAGGCCGGCAAGTCCGAGGTGCTCGTGCGATGGCTGCTCACCCATCAAGCGGGCCTGCCGGGCATCCGCGAGCCGTTGCCGGCAGAGGCGTTCCTCGATCATGAGCGCATCGTCACGGCGCTCGAACGCGAGGAGCCGTGGTGGCCGCCCGGCACCCGGCACGGCGAGCACGCATCGTTCTTCGGCCACCTGGTCGGTGAGGTGGTCCGGCGAGTCGACGGACGGACGCTCGGCGCCTTCCTGCGCGAGGAGATCGCCGAGCCGCTGGCGCTCGACTTCCAGGTTGGGCTCACTCCCGAGGAGATCGCGCGCTGCGCCACCGTGCACGCGGTCCACGGCGACTGGTCGGTCACGACGCTCGGCGAGCCGGGTTCGATGCTCGCCCGGGCGCTCGGCAACCCGCCCGGCCTGCTCGACCTCGACCTGATCAACGGCGAACCGTGGCGGCGGGCGGAGATCCCGGCGGTGAACGGCCACGGCTCGGCCCGGGCGGTGGCGCGATTCCACGCTGCCCTGGCAGAAGGCGGCACGCTCGAGGGGTTCACGCTGCTGCATGCGAGGACCGTGCGCGAGATGGCGAGCGCGCAGTGCTTCGGGCCCGACGAGGTGCTCGGCGACGACGTCTCGTGGGGCCTCGGCGTGGGCATCGACGAGCACGGCTTCGGCATGGGGGGTCTCGGTGGGGCCTACGGCGGCGGCGATCTCGTCCGGCGGTTCGGGTTCGGCTACGTCACGGCCGCCATGGCCGACCACGCCCGGGTCGACCTGGTGGCCGACACCTTCGAGGCGTGCGTCGACCGCCTCACGCCGGCTTGACCTACCGGGTCGCACGCAGGGCATCGGACAGTTCGGCCGCCGACCCAGTGATCCACTTCGTCCACGGGGCATACTGGCCGCATGTCCGGGCCGCTGCGCGTGACGCGCTCCGTCGTCGTGCCCGAGGGTGAGCTGCGATGGCGCTTCAGTCGCTCGTCGGGCCCCGGTGGCCGATCGGTGAACACCGCCGATTCCCGGGTCGAGCTGCGCCTCGACCTCACGGCGACGAGCGCGCTCGGCCCGCGTCAGCGTGCCAGGGCCCTGGAACGCCTGTCTGGCCGTCTCACCGGGGGCGTGCTCTCGGTCACCGCATCGGAGCACCGCTCGCAGCTGCGCAACCGCGAGGCCGCCATGGAGCGCATGGCCGAGGTGTTGCGGGCAGCCATCGCCCCACCGCCGCCGACGCGACGGCCCACGAGGGCCACGAAGGGCTCGGTGGAGCGGCGCATCGCGGCCAAGAAGCGTCGCTCGCGCACGAAGCGGCTGCGCCGCGCCGATGACGACTGATCGCTCGCGGCCGGCCTGCGAGGTCGTAGGCTGGGGGCCATGAGGCGACGCATCGCACCGCTGCTGGCGCTCGTGGTCGGGGCATCGTTGCTCGCCGGGCCCATGCCGGCCGGGGCCGTCTCTGCTGGAGCCGTCGATTTCCGCGCCGACGCGTGGATCAAGCTCTGCGGGCTGAGCACCGGATGCACGATCGACCCGCTGCCGCATCCCTGGAAGGGCCGTGACGTCATCAACACGACCGGCGCCAGGCAGACCATCGCCGTGCGCATGGAAGACGGCGAAGGGGTGCGCTTCTGGATCACGGTCGAGAACGACGGCGATCAGCCCGACACCCTGACCGTCGACGGCTGCCGCGGCACGAGGCGGTTCGTGGTCAACGCGGTGCTGATGGGCAAACACAAGCGTCCCGACTGGCGCGCTCGCAACGTCACCGAGCGGTTCCGCGATGGCACGCTGGCCTTCGACTTCCCGCCGTCGTCGGAGGGCAAGAAGAAGGTGTTCACCCTCAACATCATCGCGCCGACCCACGCCGAGGGCGTCAGCTATCACTGTGAGATCACCCTGCGCTCCGCCGGACGTTGGGCCGCGCGCGACACGGTGGTCGCCACGATGACCACCTGACTGACTACTGACGGGAGCACACCATGGCCACGACACGCATCGCCACCGGTGAATGGCACGGAAGCCTGCTCGAGGGCAGCGGCACGGTCAGCCTCGAGTCCAGCGGGCTGGGCTCGTTCGACGTCACCTGGGCCTCGCGCACCGAGCAGCCCGAAGGACGCACCAGTCCCGAAGAGCTGATCGCGGCCGCGCACGCGGCGTGCTTCTCGATGTCGCTGTCGAGCAGGCTCACCAAGGCCGGCACCCCGCCAACCACACTCGAGACGCGCGCCGAGGTCGACTTCCAGCCCGGTGAAGGCATCACGGGCGTGCGCCTGCACGTCGCAGGCGACGTGCCGGGGCTCGACGCCGAGGGATTCCGGGAACTGGCGGAGGACGCGAAGGCGAACTGCCCGGTCTCGAAGGCGCTCGCCGCGGTGCCGATCACGCTCACGATCGCGTGAGCGGTCGGGTCGCGCTGGGCCACGTGACCGATCGGTTCCTCAGCGGGGGCGCCGAGACTCTTCCTGCTCGGCCCGCTGCCGGTGCTGCTCGGCCACGGCATGGTCGCCGCGGCGCTCCGACACGTGTGCGAGCGCCCGCCACGTCCACCCAGCGAGCTGGCGCTCCCCGAGCTCCTCGCTGATCGCGATCGCCTGACGCAGATCACGCTCGGCTTCGTCGAGACGGCCGAGCTCGCGCTCGGCGATGCCGCGCTCGGCGAGCGCGTCGCCGAGCTCCCACCGCGCGCCGAGCTCGGTGAAGATCTCGATGCCGCGGTCGAAGTAGGGGAGCGACTTCTCGAAGTCGAGACGGTCCTCGTGCAGCCGGCCCTCCTGCACCGTGGCGACCGCCAGGCTGAATCGGTCGCCCATGTCGATGGCGACCTCGCGCGCCCGCTCGATCGTGGCGGTGGCCTCGTCGAGGCGCTCTTGGTCGCCGAGCACGATCGACAGCGAGCAGAGCGAACGAACCAGGGCCCACCGGTCGTCGTTGGCCTCGGCGATCTCGAGCGAGCGTCGCCAGAGCGACTCGGCCTCCTCGAGGCGTTTGCGGGTCCACGGCACCCACCCGGCGAACAGCAGGGTGCGCGCGATGGCGGCGGGGTCGTCGAGGCGTTCGGCGGCCTCGAGCGAGCGCTCGAGCAGCGACTCGGCGGCATCGACGTCGGCGGCGACGTTGATCGAGATGTCGCCGAGGAAGCGCAACGCGAGCGCCAGGGTCCAGTCGTCGCCCAGGCGGGTACCGAGCTCGACCGCTCGGTCGAGCACCTCGCTGGCCGCCGGGTACTCGCCGAGCCAGTAGAACGCTTCGCCCATGCCGGCCAGCACGCGAGCCTCGCGCACCCCCCAGGGCTCGCCGGCCAGGGCGAGCGCGCGCCGGTATCGAGTGAGGGCGGAGCGGTTCTCCATGCGCCGGCGCGCGCGGTCTCCCGCGTCGGCCAGGCCATCGGCCGCCCGGTCGGGCAGCAGCCGCGAGGCCGGATCGAGGTCGATCGCGGCCAACGCCGCCTGTTCGAGATGATCGGCCGCCCACGAGCGATGCCCATCGGCCAGCAGTCGGTCGGCCACGGCCACGTGCAGTTCCCGCCGCAGGCGCTTGGGCAGGCTCGCGTACGCGACGTCGCGCAGCGTCTGATGCCGGAAGCGCCAGCGGGGCCCGCCGTCGTCGATGCGCATCAGCAGCTCCGCCTCCTCGAGCTCCTCGAGCCGCACCTCGATCGCCCGCTCGTCAGGCGCGAGGGCCTGCATCTCGTCGAGGTCGAACGAGCTGATGAACACCGAGGAACGCCGGGCGACGTCGCGGGTCGCGGGCGGCAGCGAGTCGATGCGCGCGGCCACCACCGCTTGCACGGTCGGCGGCACCGCACCCACGTGCCCCCCGTCACGCAGCAGCATGCCGGTGGTCTCGACGATGAAGAAGGGGTTGCCGCCGGCGCGCTCGGCGATCGTCGCGGCGTCACGGTCGCCGATGCGCTCGCCGCCGGCCTGCCGCACCAACTCGACCGATTCACCGGCGGTGAGCGGCCCGAGCACGAGCCGGGTGTGGTCGACGGCGCCGGCCCCCCAGGACGGCCGGAGTTCGGCGAGCGTGGGTCGCGCGAGCGCCAACACGAGGGTCGGTCCGCGCTGCTGGGTCGAGACGAGGCGTTCGATCAGGTCGAGCATCGGCGAGGCCAGCTCGTGGGCGTCTTCGAAGGCGAGCACGATCGGCAGCCCGGCGCTGAGCCCGTCGACGAGCCGCAGGAAGCCGCCCTGCACGTCCTGCACGAACGCGGACTCGTCGAGTGCCGGCTCCGCGAGCCCGAGGGTCAGGCCGAGCCCCGCCGCCACACGCTCGGTCTCGGTCGGGTCGCAGCACCCGTCGACGAGCTCGCGCAGTCGTTGCGTGACCTGCTCGGGCGGGTCGTCGTCGTCGATCGACGCCAGCTGGCGCACGATGGCCGCCACCGGCGCGAAGCTGGCGCTGCCCGCCGGCACCTGGGCGTGGCCGTGCAGCACCGCGACGCCGGGGTCGAGGCCGGCGAACAGCTCGTCGGCCAGGCGCGACTTGCCCGCGCCTGCTTCGCCGACGATCGTGACGAGCGAGGGAGCACCGGTGGCGACCACCCGCTGGAAGGTCTGCCGCAGCGTGGTGAGCTGCTCGTCGCGCCCGACGAACGGGATCGTGCGCCGCACCGACCGGGTGCTGAGTCCGAGCACATGGAAGGCCCGCAGGGGCGCGTCGAACCCCTTGGCGTCGACCTCGCGGCGCTCGCCGAACGAGACCGCCGACGCCGTGAGCGCGTGCGCGGTGGCGCCGACCAGCACCTCGCCGGGAGCGGCCGCGGCCTGCAGGCGCGCGGCGGCGTTCACGACCGACCCGGTCACGAGGAGCTGCTCGGACGGGCCGGTGCCCGTGGCCGCTTCGCCCGACTCGATGCCCACCCGCACCTCGAGCTCGTCGTCGAGCCCCAGCTCCTCGCGCATGCGGTGAGCCCGGGCCCTGATCGCGAGCCCGGCCCGCACCGCGCGCAGCGCGTCGTCCTCGTGCACCTGCTGCAGGCCGAACACGGCCATCACGGCGTCGCCGATGAACTTCTCGGGGCGCCCCCGCAGGTTCAGCAGCTCCTGGGTCGCGGCGTCGTAGAAGCGCCCCATCACCTCGCGTGCCCGCTCGGCGTCGAGCCGTTGCGCGAGGCCGGTGGAGTCGACCAGGTCGGCGAACAGCACCGTCACGATCTTGCGCTCGTCGGTGTGCAGCGAGCTCGCCACGGCGGCGCCGCACCCGGGGCAGAACCGGGCGTCGTGGGGCAGCGGACGGCCACAGACCGCACACGTCATGCGCCCCAGCATAGGAGCCGTGGCCGACGCTTCCTTCATCGCTCCTCGCTGAGCTGGCGCTCGAGCGGCGCGCGGAAGCGCGGTCGGACCCGGGTGGTGCCGAGCCACGACTGCAGGTCCCGACGCTCGGCCTCGATGGCGCGCGCCGTGCGCTGGTGCACCCGCTCCAGCATGCGTGTTCGCACCGTGCCGTCGGCAGCCTGTGCCCATGCGCCGACCACCCGCCCGTCCGCCCAGATCGTCGGCCCCGCGTTGCCGTTGCGATCGAAGAGCTGCTCGGCATGGGTGCCGAGGTACCACCCGCGTCGCTTCCAGCCCATCGTCGTGGGGTCGAGCGACGGCAACAAGGCGACCCAGGGGCCGGGCGGCGGGCTCACCTCGAGATCGTCGGGCAGCACCCATGCCGGCTCGTGGTCGTCTGCGATCCGGACCTCGACGGCGCCGATCGCAGCCAGGGTCGACGTCGCGAGCCGCACGGTCCAGCCCGTCCACCACCGCACGTCGGTGAGGGTGGCCGGTCCGAACGCCCGCAGCCACCGGCGAAGCAGTCCGCTGCGCGCCTCCGCTGCCGGCATCGGTTCGATGCCACCGTCGAGCCATCGCTCGAGGGGCGCCCACCGATACTGACCCGACGTCCACGAGCCGAGCGGCCGCGCCCGCACGATGCGCCCCTCGGTCGCCAGCAGGAACAGCACCCGTGTGGAGAGTCCCATCACGCCGCCCCAGGTCGTTCCCTGCCCGAACGCCAGCTTCGTGGCCAGTTCGGGAACGTCGGCGGTGAGCTCGCGAGCGGTCGCCTCGCCGCGAGCCGTGAGCGCCTGCATGGTGCGGGTCGAGACGTCGTCGAGCCAGGCCTCGGCTCCCTCCGCCACCACCTGTTCGGCGAGCAGGGCGACGAGACGCCGGCGCTGGGCCGGCACGAGCGCCTTCGTGCAGGCCGCGTCGATGACGCCGACGAGGGCACTCGGCACGACGAACAGTGTGCGTCGCATCCCGAGCATGCGCACCAACGACCGTCGGCCGTACAGGGCGTCCTCGAGGGTGGCCGGGGTGAAGCCGTCGACCCGTGCTCGAGCCGACAGGAAGACCGTCGCCGGGTCGCTCGAGTGCAGGCCGACGAGATCGGCAGCCGCGACCTCGACCGCATGCGTTCGCCGCGCCAGATGGTGGCGCACGCCGAGGCGTTCGCGTCGCTCCTCGGTCTCGAACGTCCTCACGGCAGCATCATCGCGCACCCGCCGAGGACGGCGGTCCGTATCGTGGGGCCATGACCGAGGAGCATGTGCGCGCCAATCGAGCCAGCTGGGACGCTGACGCCGACGCGTGGGTCGAGCGCGGTCGCGCCGACTGGGCGCGCACGTCGATCGGGTGGGGCGTGTGGCACGTGCCCGAAGCCGAGCTGCGCCTGCTGCCCGATCTCGACGGGCTCGACGTGGTGGAGCTCGGGTGCGGCACGGGCTACGTCTCGGCGTGGCTCGCCCGCGCCGGGGCTCGGCCCGTGGGTCTCGACGCCTCGGGGCGCCAGCTCGCCACCGCCCGCATGCTGCAGGGCGAGTTCGGGCTCGGGTTCCCGCTCGTGCACGGCGACGCCGAGCGAGCCCCGTTCCGCGACGCGAGCTTCGATCTCGCCATCTCGGAGTACGGCGCCGCGATCTGGTGCGACCCGTACCGGTGGATCCCCGAGGCCGCGCGCGTGCTGCGCCCCGGTGGACGGCTCGTCTTCCTCGGGCATTCCTATCTGTCCATGCTGACCCTGCCCGACGAAGACCTGCCCGCGGGCGAGACGCTGCTGCGGCCGCACTTCGGCATGCACCGCTTCGAGTGGCCCGAGAGCGACGGGGCCGTGGAGTTCTCCATCCCGCACGGGGAGATGATCGCGCTGCTGCGGACCGCGGGGTTCGAGGTCGAGGGCCTCGTCGAGTTCCCCGCGCCCGACGACGCCCAGACGCCGAGCGACCCGCTCGCTACCGCCGCGTGGTCGCGCCGCTGGCCCATCGAGGAAGTGTGGAGAGCCCGCCGCCGCTGACCCGGGGAATATCGGCCGACCGGCCTCCGTTCAGATACCCCGGGGGGTATATGGCTCCCCCCATCGGACCCGACGCGCAGGAGGAACAGCACGATGACCACCGTCGATCTCACCGCAGCCACCTTCGAGCAGACCGTCACCGGCGAGGGCATCGTGCTCGTCGACTTCTGGGCCGAGTGGTGTGGTCCGTGCCAGATGTTCGCGCCGACCTACGAGCAGGTCTCGGCCGAGCACGACGACATCGTCTTCGGCAAGGTCGACACCGAGGCCGAGCAGTCCCTCGCGGCGGAGTTCGGCATCCGGTCGATCCCGACCCTCATGGCGTTCCGCGACGGCGTGATCGTGTTCGCCCAGCCCGGCGCGCTGCCCCAGCCGGCCCTCGAGCAGCTGGTCGGTGCCGTGCGTGACCTCGACATGGACGAGGTGCGTCGCTCGATCGCCGAGTCCGAGTCGGGGTCTCAGCCGGTCGCCGCCGAGCGATCGTGACGCGGCGGTCGGCCGCCGCCGCACCCCTGCCCGGGCGCGGGTACGCTTCACCGCCGATGATCTCCCCCGACCGTTCCTTCGAGCGGCTCGAGACGCCGCGGCTCGCGCTGCGACGCTCGAACGCCGGTGACGCCGAGACGATCGCCGCCTACCGCAGCGACCCCGAGGTACACCGCTACCAGGGGTGGGAGCGCACCGACGCCGACGGGGTGCGTGAGGAGATCGAGGCGATGGCTGCCCGAGCGCCCGGCGACCCCGACGGGTGGGTGCAGTTCTCCGTCGAGGCGCGCGACACGGGTCGCCTCGTCGGCGACGTGGGGTTGAGCCCGGCCGAGGGCGAGTCCGGGGTCGTGAAGATCGGCTACACGATGGATCCCGCCCACCAGGGGCGGGGGTATGCGACCGAGGCCGTGCGCGCGCTCGTCGACTACGCCTTCGACACGCTCGGCGCCGACATCGTGCGCGCCTACGCCAGCGCCGAGAACCTGCCGTCGATCCGCGTGGCGGAGAAGGCGGGCCTCACCCTCGTCGAGCGGTTCGAGCGCACGTACGAGGGCGAGACCTGGCAGGGCGTGCGCTACGAGATCGCGCGGCCCTGAGCAGGGCGCCTCGGCACCAGCAGGAACAGTGCCGCGATCGTGAACGCCACCGTGAGGCCCACGTTCTCGGGTGCGAAGGCGGTCGAGCCTTCGACGCGTCCGCTCCCGCCTGGAGCGGGCACGTCGAGCGATCGAGCGTTCCGGCGAGGCGGGCGTTGCTGGCTCAGGTGTCGCCGAGCGACTCGAGGCGGTCCGTCGCCCGGCGCAGCGCTCGCTCGGCCCGCGTGACCTCGAGCGAGCCGGCGGCCGCCTTCGACGCCGCATCGGCGTGCTTGCGCTCGATCACTTCGAGCCTGCGCCGCATGCCCTCGAGCTCGTGGGCGAAGCCATCGGCCGCGTCGGCGGCCTTGCGGGCTCGTCGCGCTGCGGCGTCGCGGTCGCGGCGAAGGCGCGCGATGTCATGCCGCAGCTCGGCGAGGTCGGCCCGGTCCGTCGTGCGCTCGGCCGGCGCCTCCTCGGTGTCTCCGCCCTCGAGGGCGGTGAGTCCGAACACGTCGCCGAACCCGGCCTCGGCGACCGGCGGCCGCTCGAAGATGCCGGCGGAGAGTTTCGTCGCCGAGTCGTGGTCGATGGCGCAGAGGTGCAAGGCGCCGGCGATCGCATCCGCGTGGCTGTCGGGGTCCTTCCCGGCTTCCCGCAACGCGGCGGCGGCGACCGCGGCGAGGTGGGTGACGGCGGCAGCGCGGGCGATGCCGGCGCTCCGCAGCCGCTCGGCCGCCCCGCGCTTGGAGGACAGGGCCGCCTGCTGTGCAGCCCGCACCTCGGTGCCGGCGTCGAGCAAGGCGCCCACGCCGTCGGGGTCCCGCGTGGTGAGTTGGTCGAGCGCCCACGCCACGACCGTCGGCTTGCGGAGCCGCTTCACGGCCGAGGCGTCCTCGGGCCGTCCCTGCTCGCGCAGCCGGGCGGCGAGCGCGTCGCGTGCGGCGACGAACCCCTCCGGCGCGCCCTGGAACAGCGCTGCCGCCTCGCTGGGGAGAGCGGTCTCGGCGGTCATGGTCGTGTCCTTCCTCAGGCCAGCACGTCGATGCGATCGACGGCGATCCAGCGCCCGCGCGATGTGGGCGAGGCGCGGCCCAGCACCTCGACGCGGAGCCGGTGCGTGCCGTCCCCGACGCCATCGATGCGTTCGGCGACGCCGAAGGTGCGCACCGGCGAGTACAGGTCGATCACGCGAACCGGCGTGCCGTCGAGCCACACCCTGGCGCGTCCCCGGTTCGGTCCCCGCACCACGATGAGGTCGACGCCGGTGCCGTCGAACGACATCGCCGCCACGGCGCCGGCCCGGTCGCTCATCGCGAACGAACCACCGCTGGCGCGCGGGTCACGAACCGCCACCCACGACCGCACGGGCGCCAGGTGTACCGGCGCGCGGTCTTGTTCGACGGCGACCGGCGCCGTGAACGGCGCGACGAGGGTGGCCGCGGGGTTGCCGACCCGGTCACGCACGGCGTCTGTGCCGGGCGGGTTCACGGCGACCTCGTAGTCGCGACCCGGCATGAGCGTCTCCTCGGGCCGCAGGTCGACCGAGCGAGCGGGTCCGTCGCAGTCCGCCGCCCGGCCGGTCACTGACCGGCAGACGCGGGTGGCCACCTCGCGTCCACCCCCGACCCGCCGCAGCAGCACGTTGGAGGGCTCGATACGGAACACGGCCTCGTCGAACCGCACGGTGACGGGTCCTCGGAAGCCGCCGGCCACGTCGACCGATGGCGTCGGTGGGGTGATGTCGGTGACGAACGACGCCCCGACGGTTCGGTTGCCGCGCATCGTCACGGTGCAGACCGGATCGGTGCCCGTGCATGCCCCGGTCCACCCGGTGAAGTAGGCGTTCTCGTCGGGCGTGGCGGTGAGGGTCACGACCGTGCCGGGATCGACGCTGCTCGAACACGACGACGCGCATCCGAGGCCGGGCGGGGAGCTCGCCACCCGGCCGGCCCCGCCCGCCACATCGACCGAGAGCCGTCGGATCGTGATCGGGCCGAGCGACTTCCCGTTGGTCACGTC
Organism: uncultured Actinomycetes bacterium; assembly: GCA_963790335.1. Lineage (GTDB taxonomy): Bacteria > Actinomycetota > UBA4738 > UBA4738 > HRBIN12 > JAOUEA01. Next base: position 70,853 of record CAWBOB010000009.1, read on the forward strand.
GAGGTCCACGCGCCCGGCGATGCCCGCGACGTGGCCATCGCTCGTGTGCTGCCAGACCCGCCAGCCGTTGCCGTCCCAGTCGCCGGCGGGCAGCAGCGGTTCCTGCACGCCCCAGTGCGCCACCCACAGTGGCACGCCCGCACGGGCCAACGCGCGAGAGTCGCCGGTCCGGCTCGCCCAGCCGTACGGGCTCGTGTACATCATCGGGGTGACGCCGGTCAGGCGGCGCACCTCCGCCACCCAGCGGCGAGCCCACAAGGTGACGCCCTGTTGGTCCAGCCCCTGGCTGGTCTCGAGGTCGAGCACCGGCAGCAGGTTGCCCGGTCGCGGGTTCGCCTGGCTCACGAACCACCGGGCCTCTTCGACCGCGTCGCCCTTCGAGGGGTCGGGTCGGGCGAAGTGGTAGGCGCCGACCAGCAGGCCGTGCTCGCGTGCTCCGGCCCGGTTCGTGAGGAACATCGGGTCGAGGAAGGAGTGGCCGTCGGTCGCCTTGATGAACGCGAAGCGCTTGCCGGCCCCGGCCACCTTCCGCCAGTCGATGTCGTTCTGCCAATGGCTCACGTCGATGCCCGGCAGCGTCGGCCCGACATCGAGGCGCACGGGTCGGCCGGCCTGCCCGGCATCGCCGGAGACGCCCGCGAAGCCCTCGTTCACGCGGGGAGCACGGGCGCGGGGCTCATCGGCGGCACCGGCCGACAGGGCGGCGCCCACGAGCATCACGGCCGCGAGGCACGTGGCGACGGCGTGTCGGCGAGATGGCTTCGGGGACATCGACATGGGAAGGGTGAAGGAACGCGTCGAGGGTACCTGCTGCGACCCGTCTGGGCGCGCAACGATCGGTCAAGGGCCGGCGGTGGTGCTCCATCGGTCCGCGTGTCTGGCCACACGGACGTCGACGCCGAAGCATGCCCGTAGGTGCTCCGAGGTGAGCGTCGTCTCGATCGTGCCGCTCGCGATCGGGGTGCCCTTCGCCAGCAGGGCGGCGTGCGTCATGGACGCCGGGATCTCCTCGAGATGGTGCGTTGCGAGCGCCACGACGAGGTCGGGCCGGCGCCCGACGGCCGCATCGATGGCTGCGAGCAGCCGCTCACGGGCACCCAGGTCCAGTCCTGCACACGGCTCGTCGAGCACGAGGATCGATGTGTCGGCGAACATCGCTCGGGCGAGCAGCACCCGCTGGCGCTCTCCCTGGCTGCAGGTGGTGAACGTCCGATCGGCCAGGTGCTCGGCACCGACCTCGGCGAGCCGGCGGCCCGCCACCTCGCGATCGGCGTCGCCGTACCGCTGGAACCAGGGCGCCAGCACCGATCGCTTGCCGGTGAGCACGACGTCGAGCACGCGCAGCCCGGCCGGCAACAGGTCGGAGATGGTGTGGCTGGTGTGCCCGATCGCAGCCCGCACCCCGCGCATGTCCGCTTGGCCGTAGGTGTGACCGAGCACCCGTGCCCTGCCCGAGGTCGGTTGCAGCCTCGCGCCGATGACGGAGAGCAACGTGGTCTTCCCGCCGCCGTTCGGGCCGAGCAGCACCCATCGCTGCCCGGCGTCGATGCCGAGCGAGACCGGACCCAGCACCTGGGTGCCGGCGACTCGGACCGTGACCCGATCGAGCTCGACGATGGGGCTCACGTCAGATGAAGTGGGCAGCGGTCGAAGGTCAGCGACGCGAACTGCTCAATCCCCAGCGCTCGCGTTCCATGCGGGCGAGATGCTGGACGGCCTCGCGCACCGCCTCGTCGTCGGGGTGCTCGGCCAGCCAGGAGCGGGCTTCGGACATCGCGCTCGACGTCTGGTGCGGGGTCGCCGCCGACGTCAGCGCGTGGAGAAGATCGTTGCGGTCCATGCACCGAGTTCTACCCCCGACCGAGGCCGATGCCACGCATCCGGACCACTTTTCACACCAGCGTCACACCGTCGTCACGAATCAGGTCCGGGGTCCACCCGTCAGCCCTCCGACATGCTTCGCACGAGATCGCGCATGGAGACGATGCCGACGAGGGTTGCGCCGTCCATGACCGGGAGGTGCCGGAAGCCGCCGTCGAGCATCCGGTCCATCGCCTCACCGACGGTGGCGTCCGCGTCGACGGTCTGCGGATCGCGGGTCATGCCCTTCGAGATGGGAGAGACCCGGGCGGGGTCGGCGTGCATCTGATCGAACGCTCGGAGAACGTCCCGTTCGGTGAAGATACCCAGCAGCGCGTCGCCTTCCAGCACGAGGATCGAACCCACCCCCGCCTTCGACATCGCAGCGACGGCCTCATGCATCATCGTCGTCGGCTCCACGGTCACCAGGTCGGTGCTCATGAGCTCTCGAACCGCCGTCATCGGTCCCTCTCGGTCGCAGCCTCGATCGATTCTAGGCCGGACGTCGGGGGAGCGGGTCTTTCGAGGACGAAACGAACCATCGGGGCGTGGTCGTCCCCGGCGCCCGCCATGCAGACTGCATCGATGGACCTCCTCCCCGCATGGTCGACCGCAGAGCCGCTGCCGATCTCGCTGCGGGGACGGCAGCTGATCGACGAGCCGCGCTTGAACAAGTCCACCGCGTTCCCGATCGACGAGCGGGATGCCTTCGGCCTCCGAGGGCTGCTCCCCGCGCGCGTGAGCACCATCGAAGAGCAGGTCGAGCGAGAACTGCGCACCGTGCGGTCGAAGTCGAACGAACTGGATCGGTTCATCGGACTGATCGCGTTGCTGGATCGCAACGAGACGGTCTTCTACCGGCTCCTCGTCGAGCACCTCGAGGAACTGATGCCGACGGTGTACACACCCACGGTCGGGCTGGGGTGCCAGCGGTACAGCGAGATCTTCCGGCAGCCGCGGGGGGTGTGGATCACCCCCGACGATGTGGACCACATCGCCGGAGATCCTGCGGGCGTCGGAGGTGGCCGCATCCGCCTGATGGTGGTGACGGACAACGAGCGCATCCTCGGGCTGGGCGATCTCGGGGCTGGTGGCATGGGGATCTCGATCGGCAAGCTCGCGCTCTACATCGCCGGCGCGGGCATCCACCCATCGATCACGCTGCCCGTGTCGCTCGACGTCGGCACCACGAACCAGGACCTGCTCGACGACCCGACGTACATCGGATGGCGTCACGAGCGCATCAGAGGGGCGGATACGACGACTTCCTCGAGGCCTTCGTGGCGGCGGTCGAGCGGGTCTGCCCGCGCGCCGTCGTGCAATGGGAGGACTTCAAGCAGCACAACGCGATCGCCGTGCTCGACCGCTACCGCGATCGTATCCCCAGCTTCAACGACGACATCCAGGGCACAGCGGGGGTCGCGATGGCCGGGATCCTGGCTGCCTTGCGTCGCCGGGTGCGACCCATGCGCGACACAGCGGCTGGTGTTCATGGGCGCCGGGGCGGCGGGCATCGGCATCGCACGGCTCGCCCGGTCGGCGATGCGCGAAGCCGGCGCGGACGAGCCGACGCGAGCGTCGTGGCGTGGTGATGCTCGATTCCCGAGGCCCCTCGTGGAGGGGCGAGAGGGCGTCGAGGCGGAGAAGGCGGAGTTCGCCCTGACCGCGGACGAGGCCGCGAGGGAAGCGGCTCGTCGTCGGCGGCTCCCTCGAGGACGTCATCCGCTCGTTCCGTCCCACGATCGTGGTGGGGACGACGGGATGCCGGGGATGTTCTCCGAGCGGGCGATCCGGGCGATGGCCGAGGGCACCCCGACACGCTGGTCTTCCCCCTGTCGAATCCGACGTCGCACTCGGAGGCGACGCCGTCAGACATCCTCGCGTGGACGGACGGGCGAGCCCTGGTCGCGACCGGTAGTCCGTTCGATCCGGTGTCGACGGAGAGCGGCGAGCGGGTCATCGGACAGGCGAACAACGCCTTCGTCTTCCCGGGCCTCGGGCTCGGGGCGATCGTGGGCCGAGCGACCTCGATCCCGGATCACCTGTTCCTGACCGCAGCCGAGGAACTGGCGTCGACCGTCGGGGCCGACCGCTTGGCGGCAGGAGCGCTGTACCCGCCGCAGTCGTGGCTGCGCGAGATCTCACGCAGCATCGCGATCCGCGTCGCGAGGGAGTCGGCTGCCGAGGGCTTCGGTCGCACGTTCGCCGACGATGAAGAGCTGGAACGCGCCGTGGACGACGCGATGTGGTTCCCCGACTACGTGCCGTACGTGCCGTCCTAGGTCGATGGCATCGCTGCTGCGGCGGATCGCGATCGATCTCACGCCACTCCGGCGATCGAGGGATTTCCGTTGGCTCTGGTCGGGACTCCTCTTCTCGGGGTTGGGATACCACTTCACGGTGGTCGCGACGTTCATCCAGGTCTTCGAACTCACCGGGTCGACAGCGGCCGTCGGACTCGTCGGACTCGTCGGTCTCCTCGGCATCCTGCTCGGCATCGTCGTCGGCGGCATGTTCATCGACGCGGTCGATCGTCGGTCCACCCTGATGTGGGCGCAGGTGGGCGCGGGTGCGGGCAGCGGTCTCCTCCTGTCGACGGCGCTGCTCGACGATCCTCCGATCGTCGCGGTCTATCTGGGTGTCGCGCTGATCTCGGGCATGTCGGCGATCGACTCCTCGGTACGGAATGCGACCATCCCCCGACTCGTCGGCCACGAATCGCTTCCCTCCGCGCTCGTGCTCGGCCAGGTCGTGATGAACGCGACGGCTCTGCTCGGGCCGGCGGTGGCCGGCATCGTGATCGCCCGCGTCGGGCTCGTCGCCGCCTACGGGATCGATCTCCTGTCCTACGTGGTGATGTTCATCGTCGCCTGGACGATCAGACCCGTGCCGCCGGAAGCCGGTCAGCATCTCGAGACCGGTTGGACAGCGGTCGTCAACGGGTTCGCGTACCTGCGGGGGCGGCGCGTCCTGCAGGCTGCGTTCGGGGCCGATCTCGTGGCGATGATCTTCGGCATGCCCCGCGCGCTGTTCCCGTTGATCGCGGTGACGCAGTTCGAGCAAGGGGCAGAGGTGGTCGGCCTGCTCTTCGCCGCGCCCGCCGTGGGTGCCGTGATCGGAGCTCTGACCGGCGGGTGGGTCCGGCGCGTGCGCCATCAGGGCCGGGCCGTGCTGTGGGCGGTCGTGGCGTGGGGGGCGAGCATCGCCGCGTTCGGGCTGGTCGGCGATCGGCTGTGGCTCGCCCTGCTGCTCCTGGCGATCGCGGGTGGTGCCGACGTGATCTCCGCCATCTTCCGGGGCACGATCATCCAGCTCTCGGTGCCCGACCACCTGCGCGGCCGGCTCTCGAGCATCAACTATCTGGTCGTGGCCGGAGGCCCTCGCCTCGGTGACCTCGAAGCGGGCCTCGTCGCAGCCGCGTTCTCACCGACGGTGTCGGTCGTCTCCGGCGGGCTGCTGTGCATCGCGGGAGCGGGAGCGATCGCATGGCTCGTCCCGTCGTTCCGCCGATACGAGGCGCTCGGGCCCCCGGCTGCGCAGCCGGCGGTCGACGACGCGGATCCTCAGGAGGAGCGGCGTCGACGCGACGCCTCGAGCCACCAGGGTGAGAATCCCCGGTCGCCCTGATCGATCGTCGTGCCCGGTGACACGACGGCATCGATCGCGTCGAGCGTCGCGACGTCGAGTCGCACGTCGGCGCCTGCGATCAGGTCCTCGATCTGGGCGGGCGTGCGCGGTCCGACGATCGCCGACGTGACGGCTGGGTGTGCAAGCACGAAGGCGACGGCCATGTGGGCCATCGAGATGCCGGCAGCCTCGGCGATCGGGACGAGTCGCTCGACGATGTCGAGCTTCGATTGGATCTCGCGTCGCTCGAGGTCGAACTGTGCCGCCACCGGCCCTCCGCGTTCGCGCGATCGGCTCGCTCGAGAGTCGGATGAACCGTCGAAGTCGTTTCGGCGATACCGCCCGGTGAGCCAGCCCCGGGCGAGCGGCGCCCACACGAGCACCCCCATCCGATACGCCTGAGCCACGGGGAGCACGTCGTCTTCGGCATGCCGCGCGAGGATCGAGTAGGGAGGTTGTTCCGTGCGAAATCGTTCGAGCCCCCGGCGCTCAGCCGCCCACTGCGCCTGCACGATCTGCCAGCCGTGGAACGTCGAGCAACCGAACGCCCCGATCATGCCTGCGCGCTGCAGATCGGTGAGGGCCGCGAGGGTCTCCTCGATCTCGGTCTCCTCCTCGGGACGATGCACCTGGTAGAGATCGATGTGGTCGGTGCCCAACCGACGGAGGCTCGCCTCGACCGCCCGCCTGATCCAGAGCCGGGAGTTCCCTCGCTCGTTCGGTCCAGGACCCATCGGGTTGTGGAACTTCGTCGCCAGGACCACATCGTCGCGCCGACCCTTGAGCGCGGCGCCCACGATCGTCTCGGACTCACCGTTCGAATAGACGTCGGCGGTGTCGACCAGGTTGACGCCGCCGTCGATCGCGGCGTGGACGATCCGGATGCATGCCTCGATGTCGGTGTTGCCCCACGCACCGAACATCATCGTGCCGAGGCAATGGGTGCTCACACGGATACCGGTGCCGCCGAGCACGCGATACTCCATCAGTCCCCTCCACCTTCGTTCGTCCCGATCTTCCCCCCGCGCCGGTCGAGGAACGCATGCATGCGTTCCGCTCGGTCTGGCGCGTGGAAGGTCAGGGTGTACGCGAGTCGCTCCATCGCCGGGCTCGCCTCGCCGCGAGCCGCCGCATCGATCAGGAGCTTCGCGAGCCGAACGGCGGTTCGGGGCTGTCCGGCCAGCACCTCCATCAGACCTCGCGCCTCATCCAGGGCGCGACCGGGTTCGACGAGGCGATTGACGAGGCCGAGGGCGTGAGCCTCGGCTGCGTCGAGCAGCCGGCCGGTCAGGATGTACTCCTTCGCGAGCCCGACCCCGACGTGCTGAAGCAGACGCAGGGTGCCTCCGGCACCGGGGATGATGCCGAGCCCGACCTCGGGGAAGCCGACCTTCGCCGACGAAACAGCGACACGCAGGTCGCACGCCAGCGCGAGCTCCCACCCGCCCCCCAGCGCGTGGCCATTGATCGCGGCGATCGTCGGGAACGGCAGGGCTTCGAGCTCGAGCATGACGCCTTGCACGAATCCGTCGAGCGCGACGAAGGCCGGGCGGTCGACGAGCTCCTCGACGTCGGCTCCTGCGGCGAAGGCCTGATCGCCTGCGCCCGTCACGATGAGTCCTTGGATGTCGTCGTCGCCGCTGAGCGCGGCGAACGCCGTCCGCAGCTCCGACCACGCTTGCTTCGAGAGTGCGTTCCGTCGCTCCGGCCGGTCGATCGTCGCCACGGCGACGCCGTCGTGGACCTCGACGCGGATCGACGCCGTCTCAGCCATCCTGGGAGTGGTACTCGTAGACGCCCCGGCCGGTCTTACGTCCGAGGAACCCGGCCTCGACGTACTCGACGAGCATCGGGCACGGGCGAAAGCGCTCGCCGAGCGTCTCGTGCAGGTATCGCAACACGCTGAGCCGCACGTCGAGCCCGATCAGATCCCCGAGCTCGAAGGGCCCCATCGGGAAGCCGAGGGCGAGCTTGACAGCCTTGTCGATCTCTTCCGGCGAGGCGACGCCCTCCATGTACATGTACCAAGCCTCGTTCCCGATCGTCGCGCTGAGCCGGCTGGTGGCGAATCCGGGTCGATCGGCGACGACGATCGTCTCCTTCCCGAGCTGCCGACAGAACCGCCTCGCGCGATCGACGGTCTTCTCACCCGTCGTGAGACCACGCACGACCTCCACCAGCGGCATGCGATCGGGCGGGTTGAAGAAGTGCAGCCCGATCACCCGTTCCCGGTGCTGGGTCCAACTGCCGATCATCGTGATGCTGAGAGCCGAGGTGTTCGACGCGAGGATCGTGGTCGCCGGTACGAGCTCGTCGAGCCGTTCGAAGACCGCCCGCTTGATCGCGGGGTCTTCCGGTACGGCCTCGATCACGACGCGGCTGTCCTTGACGGCCTCCTCGAGGGTGTCGACGAACGCGATCCTCGCGAGGGTCGCCTCCTTCTCTTCCCTCGTCACGACCCCGCGAGCGAGACCCTTGTCGAGGGTCAGCTCGATGCCCGACTTCGCCACTCCGAGGGCCTCGCTGCTCTCGTCGTAGAGTCGGACCTCGAAGCCCTGTGCGGCAGCGACCTGCGCGATGCCATGTCCCATCGTGCCCGCCCCCACGATCGCGACGGGCCAGTCGGCTGCTCTCATGCGCGACGTCCTCTCCCTCGTAGTCGTTGCCCTGCGCCGTCGGCCCGGGCACTCCGCGCTTGGCCGGCTATCCATGGATCCCGTCCCGCATGCCGGTGCCGGCGCCGCTCTCGTACTCGCTGCGGAGTCGGCGTGAGAGATCCCTGGCTCGTTGCAGGGGCTCGGGCATGCGCTGACGCCCCGTCGTGCGCAGGACCATGTCGCGGGCGGTCTCGGGCGTGGTCAGCCACGCTGCGTGCGCCATCACGGGGTTGGCCTTCGACACGGTCCTGACCCGGAACCCGACGAGCCGGGTGTCGATGCGCACGGGGGTCCAGTCGCCTCGATGGGTGTCGGGCTCTGGTGCCTCCCCGATCTCCGGGTGCTCGGTCACACCGACCGTCGGCACGTCGAGCGCTGCACCGAGCTGGATCGCGAGGCCCGCGCCGCGCATGTGGTCGCGACCGGCCGCGTTCACGACGATGAGGTCAGGACGCACCGACAGCGCGGCGACGACGTCCTCGAGGATCGGGCCGATCGTGAGGGAGAGGTAGCCCACCTGGTAGGGGCGAACGAGCTTGCGCGTGGCCGTCGCGGTCTCCACGACGTCGTGGTCCTGCATCACCACCGCCGCAGCCCATGCGATGTCACGCGGATGCCCCCTCAGTCGGTTCGTGGGGAGCGACACGAATACCCCGGCGACCGAGGGGTGACCATCGGCGACCCCGGGCCATGGCTCGCACTCGTCGACGCGCTTGGCGAGCTTGCGTTGCAGTCGCTCGAGCTCCCGGTGCGTCGTCGGCCACATGTCGCAGCCAGCCATGGCGCTGCTCGGACCGACCATCGGTTCCGGCGGGGAAGGCACGACCTCGGGAAGCACGCGGAGCTCGTCGCCCGCGAGCGTGACCGGTCGCCGCCGACGGCGCCGGCTGGGGTACTCCTCGTAGGCGGTGAGGAGCTGTCGCATCGTGCGGATGGTCGTCTCGAGATCATCCGGGTCGACACCGGCCAGGAGCTCGCGCTCCCCTTCCACGCAGGCCGTCATCGCCCGATCGATCGTGCTGAGCCCCTGCACGGTGAGGATCACCGGCAGGCTGCGGCGATCGGTCGGATCCGCGGTCCGCTCGATCAGGCCCTTCGCCTCGAGTCGGTACAGGCGGTTCGTGACGGCGGCGGGCGAGAGCAGGAGCAACCGGTGGAGTTCCTTCGGCGACATACGGAACGGTGGACCGGCGCCCCGGAGGGCGGCGAGCACGAGGAACTGGCCCCAGTCGAGTCCGAGCTTCGACGACGTTCGCTCCATGCGTTGCTGCAGGATCTGTGCCAGGCGCGACACCCTCGCGGTCACCGCCACGGGAGCCAGCTCGGACTGCGGTCGCTCGTTCGCCCATTCCCCGAGGACCACGTCGATCTGATCGAGCGGCGGGGGCCCGGGAGCTGCTTCCGCGAATCGGCTGTGCGCCGGACGCGCATGCCCCGGCTCGGCGTCGGCGCTCGAGGCATGGTCTCGCAGGGTCATCGTCCGTCTCCCGCCTGTCGTGAGGGCAGCGCGACCGTCGCGGTGCCCGGGGTCGTCACCGTGCCGGACGGATCCTCGATCCAGATGTCGAGATCGACGAGGTGCTCGCCGTCGCGGTCGGCGATGTCGGTCACCGTGCCTCGGCAGCGAAGATCCTGGTCGGGGAAGTCGAGGCCGCGGTAGGAGCATCCGTACCGGACGATGCGTCCCGCCGGCGCGACCCACTCGTGCAGGAGGTGCCCCAGGAAGGCGTTCTTCAAGGCCCCGTGCACCACGAGTCCCTGGAGGCCGATCGACCTCGCATACTCGACGTCATAGTGGATCTCGTAGAAGTCACCGGAGGCCGCAGCCCACATCACGAGCTGGCGCGGTGTGCATCGCTTCACCAGCTCCGGGATGCGATCGCCGGCGCTGACGTCCTCGATGTAGACCTGGGTCTCGGGAGCCATGTCGCCTCTCGTCAGTAGTTGATCACCGTAGCTCGGAGGATCGCGACGACCTCGTCGTCGCGACGGTAGGTGGTCTCGCGCGTGATGAGCAACATGCGCCCGATCGACCCGTCTCGCTCTTTCAGTTCGACGATCGCGGTGGTCGCGACGAGCTCGTCTCCGGCCATCACGGATGCGTGGTACTCATGCTCTGTTCCGCCGTTCAGGCTTCTCGTGAGCCCGGGGTGCAGACCGCGGATCGGCGGCCCGGGGTCGGGCTCGCCCGGCATCAGGCGAGGGACCCCCAGGAAGCCGGGCGGGGCCGGGAGACGGTCGAAGCCCCGCTGCCGGGCAACGGCCTCGTCGTGGAAGACGGGGTCGTCGATGCCCACGGCGCGTGCCCACATCCTGATGCCCGTTCGCTCCACCTCGTGGACCACCGGTGGCCACTCCTGGCCGATCAGAGCCTCGAGATCGGGCGTGACGAGGGCTTCGGTCATGGCGTCGGCCGCGCTCCCGCCTCGACCTGATAGAGCTCCGGTCGGTACCACTGCCACAGCACCCCGGCCTTGCACGCCTTCTCGATGCCGCGCCGATCCTCCTCGGCCCGCAGGTACCGGATGCGGTCGAGGTCGCAGTCGGCCACGTACACGCCCTCGACGGACCCCTCGGTCAGCACGGCCTCCGGCGAGCAGATCATCGCGAGGCCGGCGTTCGAGGTCTCGTGGCCCAGGATGTTCTGGCAGGTCGCCGTGTAGGCGAGGTTCTCGATCGCCCTCGCTCGCGTGAGGACGCGCCAGGTGTCCCACTGGGCCATCTTCCAGAGGCCGGCCGGCATGAAGATGATCTCGGCCCCCTGCAGCGCGAGCTGGCGGGAGAGCTCCGGCACGTAGACCTCGCTGCAGACGAGCATGCCGATCGTGCACTCGCCGATGTCGAAGACCGGCAGGTCCGTCCCCGCCGTGTAGCCGAAGTCCCAGAACGAGCCGCCCTTGTAGATCCACGGGCCCTCCGGGGTCGTGCGCCGGTACCGCCCGACCTCCTTGCCGTCGGGGCCGAGGAGGACGAGCGCGTTGAAGTGGCGTTCCGCGTCGCCGGGCAGCGGTTCGATCGTGCCGGCGATCAGGAAGATGTCGAGATCACGTGCTGTGGCAGCGAGTTCGGGGATCGCGTCGTAGTCCATCGGTGGTGTCCACGGGCCGGGGAACGTCTCCGGCAAGCAGACGATCCGCGCGCCGAGGGCGGCCGCCTGCTCCACGTATGTCAAGGCCCGCTGCACGTTCTTCGGCGGATCGTCCGTCTCCGCCCTGGTCTGCACCATGCCGATCCTGATCGTGGTCATGCGTTCGTCGCTCCTCTATCGCTGTGTCGCCGCGCTTCGATGCCGATCACGTGATCACGGCCTCGCCGAACACGCCGTCGCGCCGAAGCGCGTCGATCCGAACATCGTCGTATCCCAGCACCGATCGCAGGACGGCATCGGTGTCGCCTCCCAGCGTCGGTGGCGCGGCCGCGGCCTTCTCTGGCGATCCGACGACCTTGATCGCGTTGCCGACCGCTCGCACCTCGCCCTGGTCCGTCGTGAAGGACCGAACCATGCCCCGCGCGGCCACGTTGGGGTCGTCGAAGACCGCAGGCATCCGGTTCACGGGCGCTGCCGGGACCCCGGCGGCCTGCAGAGCCGCGAGCCACGCCGTGGAATCGCGACGCGCGAAGATCGCTTCGAGGAGTGGGAGCAGCTCGTCTCGGTGAGCTTGCCGCGACCGCGCCTCGTCGAACTCGGGGCGCGCGAGCTCCTGCGGGTCGTCGAGCGCGCTCCGCAGCTTCATCCAGAAGTGCTCCTCACGGGGGGCGACGACGATGTACGCGTCGTCGGCGCATCGGAACGCCTGCCACGGGGTGATGAAGGGGTGGGCCGAGCCGCGGGGCTCCTGGTCGAGCCCGGTGTTGAGGTACAACGTGCCCACGTGGGCGAGCATCTCGACCATCACGTCGAACATCGCGACGTCGAAGTGTTCGCCGCGCCCGGTCTCGCGCTTGCCTTCGACGCCGGCCAACACCGCGATCGCTGCGAAGACGCCGGCGAGCAGATCGGCGACCGGGATCCCCATGATCACCGGTGGCCGCTCCGGCTCGCCCATGATCGACATGTGACCGGTCATCGCCTGCAGGATCAGGTCGTAGGCGGGCTGGTCGCGCGAAGGCGCGTCCTGGCCGAAGCCCGAGACCGACACCAGCACCACCGAGGGATTGACGGCGCGCATGCGATCGAACCCGACGCCGAGTCGATCGATCACGCCCGGGCGGAAGTTCTCGACGACGGCGTCGGCAGAGCGGATGAGATCGAACAGCACCTCGTGACCTCCCTCGGTCTTGAGGTCCAGCACCACGCTGCGCTTGTTCCGGTTGTGGGTGAGGTGGATCGCGCTCTCGTCGCCGATGCCGTAGATCGCCGAACGCCGGCCGGCGTCGCCGTTCGGCGGCTCGACCTTGATGACGTCGGCGCCGAGGTCGGACAGGATCATGCCGCCGAACGTGCCGGCGATCACCTGGCCGAGCTCGATGATGCGCAGGTGCTCGAGCATCTCATTCAACTCCGTCGTCGAGCATCGCGACCGCGTACCGCTCGAATGCCTCGGGTTCGATCATGAGCTGGGCACCGGGAGGAGCGCCGTCGTCGAGTTCCAGCCACATCGTGTCGTTGAACCGGTTGAGGAAGTTGAACAGACATGCGGCGAGGGTGAGCTCGATCGCCTCCGCCTCGTCGAACGACCGACGCACGCGATCCCATGCGGCCGGATCGGCATGGGCTTCGTTGCGGGTCACGAGGTCCGCCCACGCGATCGCAGCCAGGTCGCGCTCGTCGAACACGCCGGATCCCTCGGGGTCCTCGCCAGAGACCGCGTCGATCTCCTCGTCCGTCAGCTTCGCGACTCGACCGAGCCGGATGTTGTGCTGCGTTCAGAAGAAACATCGGTTCCTCGTCGACGTGCGGAGGATCGCGAGCTCCTTGACCCGTGGGTCGAGCGCGGCGTCGGATCCGCCGCGTTGGATCGAGGCGATCATCGGGATCGCCCATCGCGCGATGCCGGGGGCGTGTGTGACGGTCCTCGCGTAGTTCGACACGAACGCGAGCAGCTGCTCCGCCCCCGCGAAGATCGCGAGGACCTCCTCGCTCGCCCGGTCGTCCGTGATGATGTCGACCCTCGGCGGTGGTCCGCCGGCCGCTTCGCTCATCGAGCGATCTCCTCGACCTGCCCGGCCCTGGTCATCGGGCCGAAGGTCTCCTCCCAGTTCGTCACGACGTCGCCGAACATCGTGTGACGCCACTCGTCGCCGGGTGCGTCGATCGTTCCCCGATCCGCGGTGAGCCCGACCTGCGGCTCGGGTGAGATGCGGAGCGCGTTGGTGATGCGATCTGCCATGGCGGCCAACGACGCGATCGCCGTCAGTTCGACGATCTCCTCGTCGGAGCAGTGCTCCTTGAGGAACCGGTACGCAGCCGCGTCGCGGCGCGCGAGTCGCTTGGCGATGCGATCAGCCCACGTGATGGCAGCTCGCTCGCGGTCGGAGAACGTTGCGGCCGTTTCCCACTCGTCCGTGCCGACGAGCTGCGCCTCGTCGGGGGTGATGCCGACCGAGGGCGCTGCGGCTTCGAACTGCACGCGCCAGAACGGAGCACGATCGACCGCTGCGACCCTCATGGCAGCGAGCGTTCTCACTCTTGGCTCTAGGGTCGAACCATCTGTCCCTCGGAAGGCGGCTGCCAGTGTCGGAAGGATCCACCGGGCGCTTCGAGGCACGAGGGCGAGCGTCGGGACGAGGCCATTCTGGGATGGATCAGGAGGCATGGCGCCGAGGGTAGTGCGTACGTCGAGGACTGAGCAACCCCTAGTTCGAGATGGTTCGAGGGTGAATCAAAGGAAGCTTCCCTTGCGACTCGCGAATCGGGTCGCCTAGCATCCAGCCCGACGAGGGCGGGTGTCGCCCTCGTCGATCACGGAGGAGGGGGTCGCATGGCTCGTACTCGGTACCGGAGCGCGCTGGGTGTCACGCTCAGCGTGGTGCTGCTCTTGTCGGCGTGTGGGGGTGGAGACGACGAGGAGGGGGATACCGGCACCGGGGCGAGCGCTTCCGGTTCGGCGGCCGCGGGTGAGTGCGAGGCGCTCGATGACATGGCGATCGGGCATCCTGGGCTTCCGCCCGACTTCATCCAGATGACCACGCCGCTCGCGATCGAGCTGGGGTACATGGAGGACGAGTGCATCAACGTGACCGAACTCGTCGACTTCGAGTCGGGCATCGCCGCGTTCCGCGCGATGGCTGCAGGCGAGTACGAGGTGGGACTCTCTGGCTCCGTCTCGCCGATCCTCGCCTTCGGTGAGGGGGCCGATGCGCGCATCTTCGCCGCGAGTGGCGCGTATCTCGACTTCCAGACGGTAGCGACCGGCGACATCGACACATGCGAGGACCTCGAGGGCAGGGTCGTCGGGACCGACGGGCCCGGCGGGCTCGTCCACGCCGTGACCGAGCAGTACCTGGCGAGCTGCGGGCTCGACATCAACACCGACGTGGAGCTGATCATCGGCGACCCGGAGACCTTCGTCCCCCAGATCGCCCAGGGTGCGATCGAGGCCACCTCCATGCACATCGACGAGCGGATCTTCGCCGAGAAGGAGCTGGACACCGATCTCAACATCCTGGCGAACGCGTGGGAGGACGTGCCCGAGTTCCACTACGCGAGCTTCGCGACGGCGACGGAGACGCTGGAGGGGAAGCGCGATCTGTTCGTGCGGATGACCGCGGCGATCCTGCGGACCGGCCGTTGGCTCAACGATCCCGCGAACCACGACGAGGCCGTGGCCTTGATGGCCGAGGTCGGCGAGGTGCCCGAGTCGGTGATGGAGGAGTCGATCTCGACCTTCGGCAGCCGCTTCCCGGACAGCTGCGAGACGATGATCCCGATCGCGTCCTACGAGTTCCTGATCGATCTTCAGGTGGAGCTCGGCAACCTGGCGGAGCCGTTCCCCGCCACCGACCTGGTCGACACGTCGGTGTGCGAGGACGCGGAAGCCCTGCTCGAGGAGCAGGGGTACTGATCGACGGAGGACCGTCGACCGGCCGGCGCCGTGGCCCGCGTGGCGTCGGCCGGTCGATCCCATCGTCCCTCGGAGGCTTTGACGTATGACCGTCGCACCAGCGAGCGTTCGAGGCGAACAGCCGGGTGACCGAGGCCCGACCGGCCTGCGTGCCTTCCTGCTGAACAAGTGGACCCTTCGAGCGGGCGGCTTGATCGTGGTGCTCGCGGTGTGGCAGTTCGCGTTCGCTCGCGTCAACCCGATCTTCTCGGCGCCCCCCACGGCCGTCGTGGGCTCGATCCCCGAGATCCTCGAGGATCCTGAGTACCTCCCCGCGATGTGGGGGACGATCCGGCTGTTCTTCACGGGGTTCACGATCGCTGCCGTGATCGGGCTGTTCCTCGGCCTCGCGATCGCACGCTTCCGGTGGCTGGACATCGCGCTCACGCCGTACCTGAACGCGCTGTACGCATCGCCGTTGCCCGCCCTCGTCCCGATCATCACCGCCATCCTCGGGTACCGCACCGCGACGAAGGTCGTGATCGTCGTTCTGTTGGCCGTCTTCCCGATCCTCATCAACGCGCATCAGGGAGCGAGGTCGGTGGACAGCACCATGATCGAGGTGGCGAGGTCGTTCCGCGTGAGCGAGCCTCGGATGTGGACCGATGTGATCGTGCCGGCGAGCGCCCCGTACCTGGTGGTCGGCCTCCGGCTCGGCGCCGCGCGGGGCATGATCGGCACGGCCGTTGCCGAGCTGTACACCTCGCCCGAGGGCCTCGGGTATCTGATCCTGAAGTACGGCTTCCGCTTCAACATGGACGCCATGCTCGTCGTGGTGCTGACGTTCACCCTGATCAGCATCGTGCTCGGGCTCACGATCGGCCTCTTGGAGCGGCGGGTCCAGCGGTGGGCGGTGAAGACGTGAGTTCGGCCCTCGCCAGTGCCTCCGCCCCCGCGATCCGCGGAACCGGGCATCCTCGCCTGATCCGAGCGGCGGTGGTGATCGGGACGTTCTTCGTGTTGCTCGCGATCTGGCAGTTCTACGTCACGCAGATCTACGACAGCCCCATCTCGCTGCCGACCCCGGCCAGCACGTGGGAGGCCTTCGTCGAGCTCGTGCAGAGTGGCGAGCTGCAAGAAGCCATGATCGAGAGCTTCACCGTGCTCCTCGTCGGTGGGATCCCGGGCGTGATCATCGGCATCCTGGCCGGCTTGGTGATCGGTGCGACTCGGCCGCTCGATACCGCGTTCGCCCCGTACATCTTCGCGTTCTACGCCACGCCGTTCCCGGCTCTGATCCCGATCTTCATCCTGCTGTTCGGCCTCGGGGTCGTCGGCAAGGGGATGATCGTGTTCACCCTCGTCGTGACCACCGTCCTGCTGCAGACCGTTGCGGGCGTCAAGAGCGTCGACCCCCGGTTCCTCGAGTCCGCCCGATCGTTCGGAGCCTCGGGTCGACGCATGTTGTTCGAAGTGCAGTTCCCGGCCGCGCTCTCGTTCATCGTGGCGGGCATCCGGCTGGCAGTCGGGCGGGCCCTGGTGGGGGTCGTGATCGCGGAGTTCGATACGGCGCTGTCGGGGCTCGGCGCGCTGATCTTCCGGTACGCGGGCAGGCTGCGTCTCTCGGAGGCATTCGTGCCCGCGATCGTCCTCGCGTTGACAGGGATCGTCGCGTCGATCGGGCTTCGGGTGCTCGAGAAGCGATACGAGCGGTGGCGGCAGGTGGGGGGATGAGGACCGATGGCGCTGCATGAGCGATCTGCCTTGGGCTGTCCGCGATCTGTTGACGGTGCTGCTCGCGTTCGCCGCCGGCGTGCTGTCGGGGTCGTTCAGCATGGGTGGTCAGGTCTTGATGAAGCCGGGCATCCGGGCGCTCGGCGCATCGCCACTGGGAGCGGTCGGCACGACCGTGCCGATGATCTTGCCCACCGTCGCGATGGCGACCTATACGTACCACCGGCAGGGTCTGGTCGATTGGCGAGCGGTGCGATGGGCGGCGCCCGGCGGCGTGATCGGTGCCGTGCTCGGCTCGCTCCTCGCCCCGCGGGTGCCCGGCGGGGGACACTTGCTCCAGCTGGGGACCGCAGGGCTCATGCTCTTCACCGGCCTCAAGATGCTCCGCGACGGTCGCCGTGGGGCCGGTTCGGGCAGCGCCCGTGCACGACCTCGCAGGCGAGCCCGCCCACGCCCCGGGGGGTGGGCGTCCGTCGGCGCCGTGTCAGGGGTCTTCTCAGGTCTGTTGGGGGTCGGTGGCGGGGTCATCATGGTGCCCGCGTACAGCCAGGTGCTCGGCATGCCGTTGATCTCCGCGATCGCGACCTCGCTGGTCTGCGCAGGCATCTTCGCCGTCCCCGCCACGATCACGCACGCGGTGCTGGGCACGATCGAATGGCGCTTCGCGATCCTCTTGATCGTGGGCGCGGTGCCCGGGGCTTGGGTCGGCTCCCGGCTCGCGATGCGAGCGAGCGATCGCCGGCTCGAGGAAGCGGTGGGCGTGATGATCACGATCATCGCGCTCGCCTACGCGGCGAGCGAGCTCTCATCGCTGCTGCGATGACGGCGGGGAGCGAGCATCGGGAGGGAACGCCGGCTCCGGCCGGCACGAGCAGAGGGGGGAACCGTTGGTGATCGAGATGGGAACGTTCCGTTCGGAGGTGGACATCAGGGCCGAGACGAAGGCCCCGATCGACACCGATGGCAAGAGCCTGCCGCGCGACACCGAGCGGGGATTCCGCGAGGGCATGTGGGCGGTCAGCCCGTACAACTTCGATGAGCGCGTGCGCGAAGGCATGCATCTTCCCGCCAGCGTCCAGTTGATGGACATGACCCTGCGCGAGGGGCGTCAGGTGGCGGGGGTGTCGGTCGGTCTCGACGAGGTGCTCGAGTTCGTGCGGCGCATCGACGACGTCGGGGTGCACATCGTCGAGATGCACCACGACTTCATCGATGAGATCAAGCGCACGAAGGCGATGGGGGTGAACTTCCGCATCCAAGCCCTCGTGCACCCCACCGCCGCCCTGAACCCCGAGGCCTGCCGTGAGGAGATCGACATGTGCCTCGAGGCGGGCGCCGACATCTTGTGCCCGGCATTCGCGATCAGCGACTACAACTACAAGCTCGTCGAGTCCATGGGTGGCTTGATGATCACCCGCGAGGAGGCGCTCGACCGCGCCTGCGAGGCGATCCAGTACGGCAAGGAACAGGGCGCGTACATGAACCCGAACCTCATGGACTTCTCGCGCCTCGACCTCGAATGGCTCAAGGTGATCGTCAGCCGTCTCAAGGAAGCCGGCATCGACTCGCTCCGGATCGACGACATCTGCGGGGCGTGCATCCCGGCCGTGTACAAGCACCACGCCTGGGAGGTCAAGCAGATCCTCGGGCCGGACATCCCACTCGCGATCCACAGCCACAACGACTTCGAGCTCGGCACGGCCGGACAGCTCGCCGCGCTCGAGGGGGGCGCGGAGATCCTCGAAGGATGCATCAACGGCCTCGGTGAGCGGGCGGGGGTGCCGAACCTCGCGGTGCTCGGCTCGGTGCTCGAGATCATGTACGGCTACGAGACGGGGCTGAAGCTCGACAAGCTGCAGGATCTCTCCGAGTGGGTCGCCGACGTCTGGAACCAGCCGATCCCGCCGCACATGTCGGGGACCGGACACACCGCGTTCAGCCACGCCGCAGAGGTGCATTACGCGTTGCCAGAGGGCGACGAGTGGTCGTTCAATGCCTGGTCGCCTCGCGTGATCGGCAACGACGCCTACGTGCCCCTGTGCCACTACTCGGGGCCGAAGGCGATCCAGAAGAAGATCCTCGACATGGGCTGGGACCCGGTCGACGACGACACCGCAACCCGTGTGCTCGAGCGCGTTCGGACGGAGGTCCGCCAGCGCCGTCGCGAGCCCACCGACCGGGTCTTCGGACAGATCGTCGAAGAAGAGCAGCGCCGGTCCTGACGGGGCGCCCAACGACAGAGGCCAACGACAGAGGCCAACGACAGGGAAGGATACGGAGATGGGACAGATGGAGGGCAAGAACGTCTTCCTGACCGGCGCCAGCAAGGGCATGGGCCGAGAGATGGCTCGGGGCCTGGCGAAAGAAGGCGCGACCCTGGCTCTCGTCGCGCGCACGGAGTCGGCGCTGCAGGAGCTGGCTGAGGAGCTCAACGGGCTCGGGGGCCGTGGTGTCGCGATCCCGGCCGACGTGAGCGACCGTGACCAGGTGAAGGAAGCGGTGGCGAAGGCCCGCGAGGAACTCGGTGAGATCCATGTGCTCATCAACAGCGCCGGCGTGCTCGACAACGAGCCGATCTCGCACCATAGCGATGAAGCATGGGAGTACCACTACGGCGTCAACGTGAACTCCTACTTCTTCACGATCCGGGAGATCATCGGCGAGATGTTCGAACGCAAAGCCGGCCGCGTGATCAACATCGCGTCGACATCGAGCAAGGTGCCGATCGGTCCGAACCGCGCCGCCTACGTGTCGTCCAAGCACGCCGTGCTGGGGCTGACCAAGGAGGTCGCTTTCGAGGCCGCCCCTCACGGTGTCACCGTGAACGCGATCTGCCCCGGGTTCGTCCTCACAGACATGGTCGAGGACAGCATGCGGAAGTTCGCCCGTGATGCGGGCAAGACGCCCGAGGAGACGCGCGAATTCTGGATCAACAAGATCCCGATCGGACGCTTCATCGACCCGGAGGAGGTCGTGCCACTCGTGGTCTTCCTCTGCTCGGACGGCGCGGGCGCGATCACGATGCAGGCGATCAACGTCGACGGTGGCTTCTCGCCGATCTGACCCGCGACCTGCGACGAGGAGGACTTGTGACACGGATAGAACGGCTCGGCGATCTCGACCTGGTCGAGACGATCTACGAGAAACGTGATCGGATCGCCTATGTCACGCTGAACCGGGAGCACGCCGGGAACTCGTTCAACGTGCAGATGTGCAATGAGATGGAAGCCATCTGGACCGACTTCCGCGACGACGACGACACGTGGGTCTCGATCCTCACGTCAGCCGGAGAGAAGTTCTTCTGCACGGGGGTCGACGTGAAGGAGTCGCGGACGCGGCCGATGGGCCACGTGTGGCTGCCGATCGCGCGGCTGATGGAGCAGTTGCACAAGCCCATCATCTGCGCTGTCAACGGCATGTGCTGCGGGGGTGGCCTGCACTTCCTCTGTGATACCGACATCATCATCGGGTCCGAGAACGCCCAGTTCTTCGATCCGCACGTCAACGTCGGGCTCGATCTCCGGATGGGAGCCGATCGGGCTGTCACGGCGGATCCCGCTGAACTACGTGCTGCGCATGACGCTTGCAGGGCAAGAACTACCGTATCGATGCCGAGGAAGCGCACCGCATCGGCATCCTCACCGAGGTCGTTCCTGCGGATCGTCTCCTCGCTCGCGCGGAGGAGATCGCGCAGGACGTGCTGAAGAACGCGCCGCTCGCCGTGCGCTACTCGAAGCAGGCGATCATGGAGGGGCTGAACCTCGGACTCCGCGACGCGCTGGAACTCTCCGCATACATGCTCAAGGAAGTCTGGAACTCCGAGGACCTCAAAGAGGGCGCGAAAGCATTCGAGGAGCATCGCGCTCCCGACTGGAAAGGGAAGTAAGGGATGACGAAGATCATCGACGTCCACTGGCATCACGTACCGAAGGCCTTCGCTGACGCCGTGGTGTCGGGTGCGGTGCCGATCGCGGGACAGGTCGTGACGAAGGACGATGGAAGTGCGCTCCTGAAGATGGACAACGGCTTCAAGCAGCCGTTGCCGCCGTTCCTCACAGACCCGGCGACGATCATCGCCGACCTCGATGCTGCCGGCATCGACGTCGCGTGCGCGTCGATCGCGCCGCCGCTGTCGCACCTCGACTGCGATCCGCAGGTCGCTCTGGCCGTGAGCCGCGCGATCAACGATGCGTACGCGGAGGTGGCGGAGCAACACGACGGGCGCATCCTGCCCATGGCGAACGTGCCGCTGCAGGACGTCGACCTCGCATTGCAGGAGCTGCAACGGGTCGTCGACGACTACGGGTTCAAGGGCGTTCAGGTCGGCAGCAACATCGACGGGAAGAACCTGGGGGACGAGTCGCTCTTCCGGTTCTGGGAGAAGGTGCGCGAGCTCGACCTCGTTCGTGTTCTCGCACGGGCTCGCACCGCTCGGCGCCGAGCGCATGGCGGAGCACGAGCTCAAGAACTTCGTGGGCCTGCCGATCGACACCGCCGTGACGGTCGGGTCGCTGGTGTTCGGCGGCGTCTACGAACGCTTGCCCGGACTCAAGATCGTGTTCTCGCACGGTGGTGGTACGTTCCCCTGCCTGGTCGGCCGGTGGGACCACGGGTTCACCGGCCGGCTCAGCAAGGAGGCAGACACGACGATCAAGCTGCCGAGCGAGTACCTCGTCGACATCTACGCGGACTCCTGACCCACGATCCCGCGGCAGTGCGATACCTGGTCGAGCGCCTCGGGGAGGATCAGGTCGTCCTCGGGAGCGATCACCCGTTCGACATGGGTGAGGCCGACCCGGTCGGCAAGGTCAAGGAGGCGATCGACGATCCGGCCGTCGTGGACAAGATCGTCGGCGGCACCGCGAGCCGACTGCTGAACCTGTCATGACGATGTCCGTCGATGCCCCGCAGCGAGACGTCACGTCCAGGAGCGATGATCTCGATCGAGGGAGCCTCGAAGTCGTTCGGCGATGTCGTCGCCTTCGAGGGCTTCGATCTCGAGGTCCGAGAACGCGAGGCGCTCTGCATCGTGGGACCTTCAGGCTGCGGGAAGACCACCTTGCTGCGGTGCATCGATGGACTGATCCCGCTCACGTACGGGCAGATCCGCATCCGAGGGGACGTAGTGACGAAAGCGCACCCGAACGTCGCGTTCGTCTTCCAGCACTTCGGACTGTTCCCCTGGATGACCGTCGAGAACAACGTCGCCTACGGGCTCCGTGTGCAGGGCGTCGGCGAAGGCCGAACGCATGGAGCGCGCGACGCGCTACATCCAACTCGTGGGGCTGGACGGGTTCGCCGAGAAGTACCCGTACCAGCTCTCGGGCGGCATGCAGCAGCGGGTCGGGCTGGCGCGGGCGTTGACGATGGAGCCAGAGGTCCTGCTGATGGACGAGCCGTTCGCCTCGGTCGACGCCCAGACGCGCGAGATCCTGCAGGAACAGCTCCTGGAGATCTGGGAGACGCAGCGACGGACGATGGTGTTCATCACGCACAGCATCGAGGAGGCGATCTTGATGGGCGACCGAGTCGCGGTGCTGTCGACCCGGCCCGGGCGTGTGAAGGAGATCATCGACATCCCCTTCGGACACCCTCGCAACATCAACGAGATCTTCCTCGACGAGCGGTTCGCCGAGCTCCGCAACCAGGTGTGGAACCAGCTCCGCGACGAGGCGTCCGCCGAGCTGCGGCACACGGTCGACGCGGACGGCTGAGCGGCGAGTGCCCGGCGCCTCCCACTCGTGGGCCCGGCCGGCGGCGGTCGGCATGGCGGTCGACACGGTGGGCGTGCTCCCGATCTTCCTCACCGGGGCGCTCGCGGTGCAGTTGCGCGACGACATCGGCCTGTCGCTGGATTCCCTCGGGCTCGTCTACGCTTCGTACTTCACGTTCGCGGCGCTCCTGTCCGCGCCTCTGTCCAGGGTCTCCGAGAAGGCCGGCGCGGAGTGGTCGCTGCGGATCGGGACCGCCGTCTATATCGTGGCGTTCCTCGGCATCGCCACCCTCGCCACGTCCCCGGTCGATCCTCTCTGCCTTCATCGCGCTGTCGGGGGCGGCGACCGCACTGACCCGGACCGCGTCGAGCGTGCTGATCGCGAGGAACGTCGAGCCCGGTCGGCAGGGGCTCGCGTTCGGGCTCAAGCACTCGTCGATCCCGATCGGGTCGTTGCTCGCCGGCTTGTCGGTGCCGACGATCGCGCTCACGGTCGGATGGCACTGGGCGTACGTCGCCGCAGCCGTGCTCAGCGCCATCGTGCTCATCGCGATCCCACGGGCGCGGCAGGGCGTGGCGCCTCGCTCATCGGAAGGGAAGGCCGATATGTCCTTGGGCACATTGATCTTCGCCTCCGTCAGCTTCGGCCTGGGGAGCTCGGCGGCCGCGTCGCTCGGCGCGTACACGGTGAGCACCGCTGTGGCGTCGGGGATGAGCGAGGCGGCGGCCGGCTTGCTCGTCGCCGTCGGCAGCATCGTCGGCCTGACGAGCCGGCTCGTGGTCGGCCACTGGTCGGATCAGCGTCGAGGCAGCCAACTCGACCTGGTGAGCTGGATGCTCGCGGTCGGCGGGGTCGGTTTCCTGATGCTGGGGCTGGTGCAGGAATGGGTGATGCTGCTCGCCGTGCCGATCGCGTTCGCCACGGGGTGGGCGTGGCTCGGGTCCTACAACCTCGCCATGGTGAAGCTGAACCCCGTCGCGCCCGGTGCGGCCGTGGGCATCACCCAAACGGGTGCGTTCGTCGGCGCGATCGTGGGGCCCGATCGGCCTCGGCTTCCTCGCGGAGGAGATCTCCTTCTCGGCCGCCTGGCTGGCGGCCGCGATCGCGTCGTTCGCCGCCGCGGTGATCATCTTCGTGTTGCGTCGCTTCATCCTGGGTGAGCCAGGGCAGCGCGAGCTGCGGGAGATCGAACGTTCGATGATGCAGATGTGACGATCGAAAGGAGCACGCAGATGCGAGGCCTGCTGGCCCGGTACCACGCGAAGGAAGGGGAAGGAGACCTCGTCGAGCGCACCTTGGTGCGCATGGCGGACGCGGTGCGCACCGACGAGCCGGCGTGCCTCGTCTACCGCGCCGCCCGCTCGATCGACGACCCTGACGTCTTCGTGCTGTACGAGGAGTACGAGGATGAGGCGGCGCTGCTGGCGCACCGCGAGACCCCGCACTTCAAGGAGCTGATCGAGGGCGTGGTCGTGCCCGTGCTCATCTCGCGGGAACGGGAGCTCCTCGCGCCGATCGTGGACGGCCTCAGGCGAAGGGAGTGCGACGTGAAGCTCTCCACGATCGTCCGTGACGGCCCAGACGGCCCGCGGCTGCGAGCCGTCGCCGTGCTGCCCTCGGACGAGGTCGTGATCGACCTGTGCACGGCCGAGCGCCGGCGCCTCGAGGCGGAGGGGGCGACAGCCGACGCTGCCCTGCGGCTGGCCACGGCCACGTTCCCGCCAAGCCTGACCGACGGGGTCGGTGGTGGGCGGGGGTTCCTCGAGCGTGCCGACGCCGCGATCGCAGCGCTGGACGTCGAGGCCACGATCCCCTTCGCCGAGGTGACCTGGGCATCAGCGATCGACCCTCCGGTCATGCTCGACGGCTCCGCGTTCGAGCAGCACCTCGTGAACGCGCACGCGCGGGGGAAGCGGGAGGTGCCGGACCTGTTCTACGAGATGCCCGTCTACTACAAGATGAATCCTGTCACGGTGTTCGGACACGAGCACACGATGCCGTGGCCTGGCGGAGCCGGGTTCATGGATTACGAGCTCGAGATCGCAGTCGTGATCGGTCGCGAGGGCCGCGATCTTCGGCCCGATGAAGCCCTCGATCACGTGCTCGGCGTCACGATCATGAACGACCTGAGCGCTCGCGACGTCCAAGCCCGCGAGATGACGGCCGGCTTCGGCCCGGCCAAGGGGAAGGACTTCGGCACCGCGCTCGGCCCGTGGATCACGACGCTCGACGAGCTCGATCTCGACGATCTCACGATGCTCGCGCGGGTCAACGGGCAGGAGTGGTCTCGTGGGTCGACGTCCACGCTGACATGGAGCCTCGCCGAACTGGTGGCGTTCGCCTCGAGGAACGAGATCGTGGTGCCGGGAGAGGTGATCGGGAGCGGCACGGTCGGCATGGGATGTGGCCTCGAGCTGTACCGCAAGCTGCAGCCGGGGGACGTCGTCGAGCTCGAGATCGAGGGCATCGGCACGCTCCGCAACACGATGGGCGAACCGTCGGAGCCCCGCTGGGATCCGAGCCCCAAGGAACGTCGCGCAACCGTGACGCTCCCCGTGCGGGACGACGCGGGACCGCCCGGCGCGGGCTCGGACGATGGGGGCTGACGCCCGCCAGCTCTGGCAGCCGTCGGAGGACCAGGTCGCGGACTCGGCCCTCACCGCGTTCGCCGATTGGCTCGAGCGAACGAAGGGACTGTCGTTCGACGACTACGCGGCACTCTGGCGGTGGTCGACCGACGACCTCGAGTCGTTCTGGACCGCGATCTGGGAGTACTTCCAGGTGCCGAGCTCCAGCGAGCCGACGTCGGTGCTGTCCTCGAGGGCGATGCCCGGGGCGCGTTGGTTCCAGGGGGCGTCGCTGAACTACGCGGAGATCGCGCTCGACGACCGTCACGAGGGCGAGTCACCCGCGATCGTGTTCATGCGGCGAGGACGGGACTGCGGGCGAGATCGGGCGGCGCGAGCTCGCCTCCGCCGTCGGCGCGGCCGCCGACGGCCTCCGCCGGCTCGGCGTGACTCGTGGCGATCGGGTCGCCGCGTACCTGCCGACCATCCCCGAGGCCGTCATCGCCTTCCTCGCGACGGCGAGCATCGGCGCGATCTGGTCGTCGTGCTCGCCCGACTTCGGGCCGCGCGCAGTGATCGATCGCTTCGGCCAGATCGAGCCACGGGTGCTGATCGCCGTGTCCGGGTACCGCTACGGTGGACGATGGTTCGATCGTCGCGACGCGCTTGCCGAGATCGTGGCTGCGATGCCGGCCGCGACCGTCGTGATGGTCGACGACACGCCCTCAGGCTCCGTCGCTGGCCTGCCGGCGGCAGGGGTCGTCGCGTGGCACGACCTGCTCGCCTCGCCGGCCGAGCCTCGCTTCGAGCCCGTTCCTTTCGAGCACCCGCTGTGGATCCTCTTCTCGTCGGGAACCACGGGCCTGCCCAAGTCGATGGTGCAGGGGCATGGCGGGATCGTGCTGGAGCACCTGAAGTCCCTCTCCTTGCACCTCGATCTCGGCCCAGGGGATCGCTTCCTCTGGTTCACGACGACCGGCTGGATGATGTGGAACTTCTTGATCGGCGGGTTGCTCGTGGGCGCCACGGTCGTGCTGTACGACGGGAGTCCGGCCTATCCTGATCTCGGAGCGTTGTGGCGGTTGGTCGAACGTGCCGGGCTCACCTACCTCGGAACGAGCGCCCCGTTCCTGCACGCATCGATGCGCGAGGGTGTCGACCCGCGTTCCACCGCGGATCTGTCGACCCTCACGGCGATCGGATCCACCGGTGCCCCGTTGTCATCGGAGGGCTTCGTCTGGGTGCGCGACCGGGTCGGGCCCGACGTGTGGCTCGGCTCGATCAGCGGCGGCACGGATCTCTGCACCGCGGTGGTCACGTCGTGCCCCTGGCTGCCCGTGCGAGCGGGAGAGCTCCAGTGTCGCGCGCTGGGCGCGAAGGTCGAGGCGTTCGACGCCACCGGCCGCTCGCTGACCGACGAGGTGGGGGAGCTCGTGATCACGGCTCCGATGCCGTCGATGCCCGTGTCGTTCTGGAACGACGACGACGGTCAGCGATACCGGGCCAGCTACTTCGAGATGTACCCCGGGGTGTGGCGGCACGGCGATTGGATCAGGATCGATGCCTCGGGCTCGTGCGTGATCTCGGGGCGGTCCGACGCGACGTTGAACCGGGGCGGTGTGCGCGTGGGCACGAGCGAGTTCTACCGCGTGGTCGAATCGATCCCCGGGGTGGCGGGCGCGCTCGTCGTCGACACCGGCGACCTCGAGCACGAAGGGGAGCTCATCCTGTTCGTCGTCCCTCAGACACCGCCCCTTGACGACGAGCTCCGCCTGCGGATCGTACGGGACCTGCGGTCGCAGTTGTCGCCACGTCACGCGCCTGATCGCATCGTCGAGGCTCCCGGTGTGCCGATGACCCTGAACGGCAAGCGGCTCGAGGTCCCCGTCAAGCGATTGCTCATGGGTGAAGCCGCGGATGAGGTTGCAAGCCCGGAGTCGCTGCAGGACCCCGCGGTCTTCC
>CAWBOB010000010.1:0-64884 GCA_963790335.1 uncultured Actinomycetes bacterium
AGGACGATGTGCTGCGTGGCATCGACGGTGGACCCAGCTCCGTCGCAAAGACCAGCGTGCCACCAGACAGGCTGTGAAGGGCCCAGACCCATAGAACATGAACATGGGCCAAAAAAAATGCGGTTATCTCCTCGGCATTCGCAATGGGCGGTACACGGAGACCGGCTCCTGAGCGCCGCGGAGGAACTGCCGGCGCAAAAAGGGAGATCGCGCGAACACGGCCAAGCGGCCGCCGCCTGACGCAGGCGTCTGACGCCGGGCGCGACCTGCTGGAATGAATGGACCCATCTCCCATTCTCGAGGAGCCGAACGAGTCTTCGAAGCGAGATTTTCGTCTCTTCTCGAACAGGAGAACAAGAAGTCAGGAGGCTTCGTCTAGCAGAACCCTATTCCTTGCCTGTTCTAGCACGTCGACGATTCCGACCCGGTGGCGGGAGAAGACGATAGTGGTTCAGGTAGGCATGTCTGGCTTACTGCGCAGACCGTTGTCGCACGTCGTCAGGCTCCGCGGTATCAGGCAGTCGGCGTGCGACGGTCTCGAAGCCGGCTCCGGCGCACCTCGGTGCCAGGGCGCCTCGAATCGTTTTCAGCAAGGCCTCAAGCGTCGCTCCGCGGTTGCGCTTCATGCCGCCCGCCGCCTGCTGGATAAAGAAGCTTCGAGTCCGCGCTTGTGTTCCCCCGTCGAGAGGCCTTGTTGGCCGTCGCCGAGCCGGCGCACAAGGGCTCCGGCTAGGGTTACGATCTGAGCCAGGTGCCGGGGAATGAGATAGCATCACGGATGCAGGGTCGAAACGGACCCAGGCCCGGACAAGTGCAGGGCATTTAGTGGTTGCTTGGTCACAGGAGGTTGAAGTCGACTTTCGGTTTGGACCACCCGTTCGGGTAACTTCGGAGGTCCGTTGTGGATCCGAGCGCAGGACGGAGGCCGGCCCGCGTCAGCCACATATGTTCCGGGCCGGAGCATCCCGCGTGGGCTGCATTCTGCAGGGTACATCTTCCCATCTGAAGTGCCCGCTTCACAGAGGGCCCCGGCGTGCTTTTTGATGTTGCTCCATTGGTGGAAGGAGACGAAGCGTGCAGAGAAACTCGTGACGTGCCCGTTCCCTGCCAGCTCGCTGGTCAGCGACACTAGTCAAGTCCCGCCGAGGTTCAGGCTCCGCTGGTTGGGCCGGCCCCCGACAGGTTGCTGAGGGAGCCCGATGTTCGGATTCACACTGTCTGTACCCGACGAGGAAAAATAACGGGCGGCGTCAAAACTGACGCGAATCTCGGCGCGATATTCGGTATCGCCCGTCGTCCAGGTTCGATAGAGCATCGTTCTGCTTGAAATCGAGCACCAGGTTGGCGGCTTCCGATATTCCACGCGTGGCGTCTTCAATGGCCTTGTAGATCGGTTGAGCCGCCAGGAATGCGTTCGTCTAAATCTGTCCGGGAGTCCAGGCCTGCAGGTCTGCGACAAGGAACTCCAATCCCCCTTCTGCGTAGCGCCGCTGCGGCGCCGAAGGTGCGAACGGAGACGGGCTGTCCGACCACCACGACGGCGGCGATCGTGGCCATCAACGGAGCCGATCCTCGCCCGACGGGATAGGTCACCGAGAGTTCGCCGCGCCGGTAGGCCCCCGCGAGCGCCAGCCCGTAGACGGCCTCGGCGGCGCCGCTGATGAGGACCAGCCCCCACAGGCCCATCGGCGGGTCGGCCACGAGGAACGGCGCCAGAGCGAGCCCCGACACCAGACCCGAGACCGCCATGGCGGCGACGCGATCGTCGGCCCCGTGCAGGCGGACGTTCCACAGGGCATGCAAGATCGCTGCGGCGAGCACGAGCGCGACCGCACCCGCAGGCATGCCCGCCTACTCGGGGCGCTGCGACGGGAACATGATCAGGTCGCGCAGGCTCGGCGCGTCGGTGAGCATCAGCAACAGCCGGTCGACGCCCATGCCGAGGCCGCCGACCGGCGGCATGCCGTGCTCCAGCGCCCGCAGGAAGTCCTCATCGAACGGGTGCACCTCGTCGCCGAGCGTCTCCTTCATGCGCTGTTGCAGCTCGAACTTCGCCCGCTGTTCGATCGGGTCGGTGAGCTCGCTGAAGGCCGTGACGAGCTCCAGACCGGCTGCGACGAGGTCGAAGTGCTCCGTGAGGCCTGGGTCGTCGCGATGCGGCCGGGCGAGCGGGGAGACCTCGCGTGGGAAGTCGCAGACGAACGTCGGCTGTTCGATGGTCGTCTCGACGAGCTTCTCGAACAGCTCCTGCACGATCTTGCCCGCGCCCCATGCCGGTTCCACGTGCACGCCGTGGCGTTCGGCGACACCCCGCAGGTCGGCATGGTCGAGCGTGATCGGCTCCCCGACCGCGGCGCTCACCGCTCCGAGGATCGTCAGCCGCGCGAACGGCGGCGTCAGATCGATGTCTCGCCCGCGCACGGCGATCCGTAGATCGTCTGGCTCGCGCCCCACGATCGGATTCACCGCGCGGGCGCATCGCACGATCAGCGCCTCGCTGAGCTCCATCATCGTGTGATAGTCGCCCCAGGCCTGATAGGCCTCGAGCATGGAGAACTCCGGGTTGTGGTCGCGATCGATGCCTTCGTTGCGGAAGTTGCGCCCCAGCTCGTACACGCGCTCCACTCCGCCGATGAGCATGCGCTTGAGGTAGAGCTCGAGCGAGATGCGCAGCTTCATCGGCATGTCGAGGGCGTGATGGTGGGTGGCGAACGGGCGCGCGTTGGCACCGCCGGCAACGGTCTGCAGCATCGGGCCTTCGAACTCGATGAAGCCCCGCTCGTCGAGCACCTGCCGCATCGTCTTCAGCACGGCGGCCCTCGCGAGGAACGCGCGCCGGGGCGCGTCGTCGGCGATGAGGTGCAGGTACCGCCGGCGCTGTTGCAGGTCCGGGTCCTGCAGGCCATGCCACTTCTCGGGCAGGGGCCGCAACGCCTTGGTGAGCATCGCCCAGCGGTCGGCGAACACGCTGAGCTCGCCCTTGCGCGTCGTGCCGACTCGGCCCGTGACACCGATGATGTCGCCGAGGTCGACCTCACCGAGCAGCGCGAAGAGCTCGTCGTCGAGATCGGCCTCGGTCGCGACGACCTGCAGGTCGGCGGATCGATCGCGCACGACGTAGAACTTGAGTTTGCCGATGTCGCGCATGAACACCACGCGACCCGCGATCGTGACGACCTCGTCCGTGAGGTGGTCGGCGGCGAGATCCGCGTGCCGGGCGCGGACGTCGGCCGCCGCAGCGGCCTCGGTCACGCCCAGGGCCGCTTCGAGGGAGAGCGCGAACGGCGGCATGCCCGCGGCATCGAGTCGCGACATCGACGCGCGGCGGGCGGCGAGGATGTCGGCCTCGCGCGAGCCGGTGTCTGCCCCGTCGCCGGGCGGCACGCCGTGGCTGGGATCGTCAGCCATCGCCGGCCGCCGTGTTCCGCTCGTGCACGAGACGCAGCCCCTCGAGGGTGAGCCACGGCTCGTGCCGGTCGATCGTCGCGCAGTGCGGGATCACGACCGGGGCGAGCCCGCCGGTCGCGATCGTGACGGCTCCCGGCAGGTCACGGCGGATGCGCTCGACGATGCCGTCGATCGCGCCCGCAGCGCCGAAGACCAGGCCGGATTGGATCGACTCGACCGTGCTCGTGCCGACCACGTTCGGGGGCGCGGCGAGCTCGACCCGGGTGAGCCGTGCGGTCCGCGAGAACAGGCTCGCCGCGCTCGCCTGCAGGCCGGGCGCGATCACGCCACCCATGAACTCCCCGGCGGCGCTCACGACGTCGAAGTTCGTGGCGGTGCCGAAGTCGACGACGATCGCGGCCGAGCCCACCAGCGTGAACGCGGCCAGGGCGTTCACGACCCTGTCCGCACCGACCTCGCGAGGGTTGTCGGTGAGGATCGGCACGCCCGTCTTCACCCCCGGGCCGACGATCACCGGGGCGAACGAGAACTCGCGCGATGCCATCTCGCGGATCGTCGCCGTGACATCGGGCACGACGCTCGCGACCACCATGCCGCCGACCTCGGACTCGAACGACATGCCCCGTTGACGGAGCAGTCCCGACAACGCGAGGGACAGCTCGTCGGAGGTCCGCTCGGGTTGCGTCGAGAGCCGCCAGGTCTGCTCGAGGTGCGTACCCGTGAACGCCCCCAGCACGATCTCGGTGTTGCCGACGTCAGCGGCCAACAGCATCGCGCGAGGGTCTCCCTTCCGGCGGTCGGAACCGGCAACGACGGCTCATCGTGGCCGACCGGGTCCCGCCCCGACAACCTGGGCTCATGCGGGCCCGGGAAGCAGGAGATTGTCGGCGAGGCGAGCCGAGGGGAACCGGGCGGCGATCAGGGCGCGGGCGGGCCCGGCGGCATCGAGACGCTCCACGGGGGTGAACCCTCGTTCGCTCACGACCGCTGCGTAGTCGAGGCGGGCCAGCGGCGTGGCGCCGACCTCACGCGCCATCGTGGCCACGACGCGCGTTGGCATCGGGCTCGCCCGTGCGCGAGAGCGTGGCGGCCTCGGCGAGCGCCAGGAACAGACACGGTGCCTGCTCACGCTCGTCGGCGTTCAGCCGAGCGTTGCGCGACGACAGCGCGAGCCCGTCGGCGGCCCGCACGGTCGGACAGCCCACGACCTCCACGGGAAGCGCCTCGTTCATCACCATGCGTCTGATCAGGAAGAGCTGCTGCGCATCCTTCTCGCCGAAGTACGCACTGCACGGACCGGTGACGTCGAACAACCGATGCACGACCATGAGCACGCCCTCGAAGTGGCCGGGGCGCGACGCCCCCTCGAAGGTACGACCCACCGGCCCCGGGTCGGGTTGAACGAGGTCGACACCGGGCGGGTAGACCTGGTCGACCGGGGGCGCCCACACGAGGTCGACGGCCTCGGCCTCGCACAACGACACATCGCGGTCCTCGTCTCGCGGGTACCGCTGGAGATCCTCGGGGTCGGAGAACTGCGTCGGGTTGACGAAGATCGACACGACCACGGTCGTGTGGCGCTCACGCGCCCGCCGGATCAGCGACAGGTGCCCCTCGTGGAGCGCGCCCATCGTGGGTACCAACGCCACGTCTGTGCCGGCGGCACGGACCGTGTCGGTACTGGCGCGGAGCGCGGCGGCGTCGCGGATCAGGTCCATCGAGCGAGCACCTCATCGACGCCGCCGCGCTCCGCGGGCGTGAGACGGCCGGACCGAACGGCGAGGTCCAGGGCGATCTTCGCCATCTCGACATAGGCACCGACCGCCCAGGGTGCCGATCTCGTGAGCGCCTCGAGGTTCCGTTCGATCGTGCCGGCGTCGCCTCGCACCGCGGGGCCGGTGAGGGCCAGGCCCGGGCCCGAGCCGGACACGTTGGCGATCGTCGCTTGCTGCAGCGGCGCGAGCGCGGACGGCCGGGTCGGGCACGCCCGCCAGCACGAGCAGCTCCCCGGCGACCCAGGTCGTCGCGACCAGGTAGTTGGAGGCGAAGACCGCGGCCGCGTGGTAGAGCGCACGGTCGTCGTCGGCCAGCCGGAAGGGTCTCCCCCGAGATCCTCCGCCAACCGCTCGCCGACGGACGCGCTCTCGTCGTCGTCGGCGCCGATCGCGACCGCGCAGCCCGGCACTCGCGCGAGGGCGCTCTCCACATCGGGGAACGTCTGGAAGGGATGCAGACCGAGACGACGGGCTCCGACGCGCCGGGCGCCGTCGAGCGCCGACAGGGGCGTGGCCCCCGACAGGTGCGCGATCCACTGCCCGCCGCGGATCGCGTCCCGCGTCGGTCAGTGCGCCCACCGTGGCGGCGATCGCATCGTCCGGAACCGCGACGACCAGGATCTCGCTGTCACGCGCTGCCCCGGCGGCATCGAGCACGGGCACGCCCGGCAGGTAGCGGGCCGCACGCTCGGCGGTCGCGTCACCGCCCGAGACGGCCACGATGCGATGCCCCGCGGCACGCCACAACACCGCGAGCGCGGTCCCCGCCCGTCCAGCGCCCACGACCGAGATGTCCACAGCGCGAGTATCGCAACTGGGATCGCGCGAGCGGTCAGCCCAGGCGGAGCGGCGGGGCGAACACGCGCACGCCCCCGACCGCGTCCGGACCCAGGCGCACGTCGAGGAGCCGGGTGCCGTTCGCAAGCACGGGGTCGGGGTCGATCTCGAGCAGCGGCATCAGCACGAACGCCCGTTCGTGCATGCGCGGATGCGGTACCACGAGGCCAGGCTCGTCGATCGCGCGGGCGCCGATCATGAGCACGTCGATGTCGATGGTGCGCGGCCCCCATCGGACGTCACGCACGCGGCCGAGCGCTGCTTCCACACGCTGGCACGCGGCGAGCAGATCGAGCGGAGCAAGCCCGACCTCGGCGCGGAGGACCGCGTTGAGGAAATCGGGCTGCTCCGGCCCGCCGACCGGAACGGTCTCCCACACGCGCGAGGAACGGATGAGCTCGATGCCTGCCTCGGTGCGCAGGAGATCGACGGCGCCCTGCAGCGACGCGAGACGATCGCCCAGGTTCGAGCCGAGGCCCAGGTAGACGGTCTCGGTCACGGCCCGTCGGTGACGGCGAGACCCAGGGTTGCCCGGATCGCGTCGCGCATCCTCATGGCTCGTGGGGCGCCGGCAGGGTCACGGCCGCTGCCACGCCGTCGATGCCGAGGCGACGCGCTGCGTTCGGCTTGTGCACGACGGCGGTCACGCTCGTCACGTGATCGAACGCGAGCACCCGTTCGGCCACGTCGTGGGCCATGACCTCGATCAGGTCGTAGGACCCCTCGGTGATCACGTCGCGGACCGCATCGCTCACACCCCGATAGTCGGCCGTGGCCTCGATGTCGTCGCTCCCGACGCGCACGGTGAGATCGAGGTCGACGACGAGCTCCTGCGGCTCGTCCTTCTCGCCGGGCCGCGCGCCGTGATGCCCCGATGCTCTGATCCCCGACAGGAACAGCCGTGCCGACGTCACGACGCGGCTCCGGGTTCCGCCGGATCGGCGGGGGCGTCGGGCTCGAACCAGTCGTCGCGCTCGTCCTGCTCGAGATCGACCCACGGAGGACGGCGCTCGAGCTGCAGCATCACGACGCCGGATCGCGAGGCGTCGTCGTGCCCGTGCGGGACGTGTGCGTACCGCGCGCGCAGGTACTCCGAGATCATCGGGGCGATCGTCTCGGGTGCCTCCTCGACGAGGAAGTGCCCGCACCCCGGCAACAGCCCCAGCGTCGACGACGGCATGAGATCGTTGAGGCGCTCGCCGACCGAGGCGGGATACACCGCGTCGTCCTCGCCCCAGAGGATGAGCACGGGCGCGTCGATCGCCGCGAGCTCGGCGGCTCGTCCCGAGAGCCCCACGCCGTCGAGGCCTTCGAGCACCCTGACGAAGCGGGCAGGACCGTCGGCGGTCGCGTAGGGCTCCGCGTAGGCGTCGACCACCTCGTCGGGAAGTCGCTCCCGTCGCACGGCGCCGGTGTCGATCGTGCTCCGCACGATCCCGCGGACGAGCTCGAACGTGGGCTCGCCCTGCTGCACGCGTGCTCGGGCTCGGACGACCCCCGTGGACGGCCATGCGTCGAGGGCGGCAGCGCTCAGCAGCACCAGGGCGTCGACCCCGCCGTCGTCGAGCGCGAGCAGCTGGGCGACGCCCGCGCCGACCCCGTGACGCGACGATCGCGGTGCGTTCGATGCGCAGCTGCGAAAGCAGCTCCCGCAACGCGAGGGCCTGCGTGACGAGGTCGAGCCGCACGCCGTCGGCCGGCGCCGAGGCGCCCGCTCCGAGCAGGTCGGGCGCGATCACACGGAACCGGGACGCCAGCAGGGGCAGGATGTCCCGCCACTGCCACGACGACGCAGGGAACCCGTGGAGCAGCAGCACCGCCGGGCCATCGCCCTCGTCGTGGAACGCGATGCTCCCCGCCGAGGTGACCACCGTGTGTGCAGCGGGCGCCGCATCGATGGTCATGGCGACGTGTCCCTGGCGATCGCGTCGACGACCCGCACGACCCTGGTCATGGCTCGCACGTCGTGCACGCGCACCACGTCGACGCCGTTGGCGGCGCACCACGCGACCGTGCCCGCGGTGCCCTCGACGCGCTCGGCGGGGTCCTCGACACCCGTGAGCTCGCCGATGAATCGCTTGCGCGAAGCGCCGACGAGCACCGGCGTCCGCAGCTGCTCGAACGTGGCGATCGCGCGCAGGAGCGAGAGGTTGTGCTCGAGCGTCTTGCCGAATCCGAGCCCGGGGTCGACACAGAGGCGGTCGCGAGGCACGCCGGCAGCGACGGCGGCACCGATGCGCGATGCGAGGAAGTCGCGAACCTCCGAGACGACGTCGTCGTAGCGAGGGTCGGACTGCATCGTGGTGGGGTCGCCGAGCATATGCATCAGCACGAGCCCCGCCCCGGCTTCTCGCACGGCGGCGAACATGGACGGATCTCGGCCGGCGCTCACGTCGTTGACGATGTCTGCGCCGGCCTCGAGGGCCGCACGCGCGACGTCGGGGCGGCGCGTGTCGACGCTGAGCGCGACACCGGCAGGCGCCGCCTCGGTGAGCCCCGCGATCACGGGCACGACGCGCTCGAGCTCCTGGTCGGCGGGGACCGGCTCGGCGCCCGGTCTCGTGGACTCACCGCCGACGTCGAGGATGTCGGCGCCCTCGGCGGCGAGCCGCACACCGTGGGCGACCGCGTCCCCGGTGGTGGCGAGCATGCCGCCGTCGCTGAACGAGTCGGGCGTCACGTTCACGATGCCCATCACGAGGGTTCGCCCGCCGAGCGGGAACGTATGGTCGCGGCAGCGCCACGCGGGGTCGGTCACGACCGGCATCGTAGTGCCCACGCCGGGTGGCGCATCAGGCCGGGACCCCCGGGGTGACGGAGCGAGCCGCTGCGCCGAGGCCCGCGGAGCGCGCTCAGCGCATGCCGATGTGGTTCATGGCCTCCTGCCGCGTGCGCGCATCCGTGCGGAACAGTCCGCGAACCGCTGAGGTGACCGTCACCGAACCGGGCTTCTTGATGCCGCGCATCGTCATGCACAGGTGCTCGGCCTCGATCACCACGAATACCCCGCGCGGCTCCAACGCCCGCTCGATCGTGTCGGCGATCTCGGTCGTGAGCCGCTCCTGCACCTGGGGCTTCTTGGCGAGCACGTCGACCGCACGTGCGATCTTCGACAAGCCGGTGATCTGACCCGCCTTGTTGGGCACGTACGCGACGTGCGCACGGCCGCTGAACGGGATGAGGTGATGCTCACAGATCGAGTACAGGGGGATGTCGCGCACCATGATCATCTCGTCGAAGTCGGCGCCCTCGACCACGGTGACGATGCCGGTGGGATCCACACCCACGCCCCCGGCGATCTCCCGGTACATGCGCGCCACGCGCGCCGGTGTCTCTTTCAGCCCGCCGCGCTCGACGTCCTCCCCGATGCCCTGCAGGATCAGTCGAACGCCCTGCTCGATCTTGTCGTCGTCGAACCCGGCCATGAGACGGGCATGCTACCCGGCGCCGCCGGGCTGGGGGAAGCCGACGGTTCCCAGCCGGGCTACGGAACGTCGGACGTGGCCCGCCAGCAGTCGTACCAGCCGTCGGGGGTCCTGCACCACATCGTCGCGGGCACCGGGTCGGCGGGCTCGCGGGCGTTCGCCGAGACCATCATGAGTGCGACCGCCGCGATGATCACCGCGGCGGCAGCCGCGGCCACGATACGCATGAGCACCGAGACGAGGCGCCATTCGTCGGCGGGTTCGCGGCGGCGAGGCGCAGACGCGGCCGGGGCGCGGGGAGCGTGGTCGGCCGGGTTCGGTGACGCGTGGCGTCCTCGCGAAGCGGCAGCGCCGGTGGGGCGAGGCGCCACGTGCGACGCCACCGGTCCCGGCCGGGTCAGTCGCTCCCGCGCCGCACGCTCGAGCCAGATGGCTCGGTCGTAGGCGGACCGGTCGCGCTCGTCACCGAGCACCTCGTACGCGGCCGCGATGCGGCGGAAGCCTGCCGCCTCATGTGCCGGATTCGTATCGGGATGATGCCTGCGCGCGAGCGCTCGATACGCGCGCCTGATCTCGTCGAGGGTGGCATCGGCGTCCACGCCCAACAGCGCGTAGAGATCCTCGCCCGCCGCGACCGCCCGATGAACGGCATCCACGGTGGGAGTGTAAGACGACCTGCTACGAGGGAACGAGGCGCTCGAGGGTCTCCGGCAACGCCACCAGGTCGGGAAGGGTCGCCGACCGCGGCACCATGCTCGTCTCGCCGAGCCGGTCGATCCAGATCGCCGGCAGGCCGAGCTTCGCGCACGGCTCGATGTCGTGGAAGAGCGACGCCGCGACGTGCACGTGACGCGGGCGCTGCGCCCCCGTGCGCCGGAAGAACGTCTCCCAATGGCCGAACGACGGCTTGTAGGATCCGATGTCGCTCGCGACCACCCGCTCGTCGATCTCCACACCGATCGCCTCGATGGATGCATCGAGCAGGTCGAGGTCGGTGTTCGACAGGATCGCGAGCTTCCACCCGGTCGCCTGCAGCGCGGTCAGCGCCGACGACACCTCCGGGAAGACCCTCCACGAGGGCAGCGCTCGTGCGAGCGCGTCGACTTCGCCTTCGGGGATCGTGAGCCCGACCTCGCCGGCGACCTCGGCCATCGTCTCGGCCATGACCTCGCGGTAGGGGATGCCGCGTCCCCGCTGCACCCTGGGTTCGATGCGCATGTACGTCTCGAGCAGCACGTCGTCAGCCGCCGCATGCCCGAACAGGCGCCCCAAGGTGTCGCGTACCCCTCCGAACCAGTCGACGAGGGTTCCGTAGCAGTCGAACGTCGCCCACCGATCGGCCATGGCGGCTCAGGCGGGGGAGAGGCCGGGGCCCCCGAGCGAAGGCCGAAGCGGACCGGAACCGGGCCGCCGCGTGCCCGAGGGATCCTCGTGCTCGCCGTCGCCCTGTTGCTCGCGCGACGCCTGGCGCGTGACGGCGAGCCCGGCGGACCGCTCCTCGTGGGCCCTCGGCTCCCTGCGCTCGACATCGGCGAAGAAGGCGATCACGTCGTCACGGCCCATCGTCTCGATCTCGATCAGGCGGTCCGCGAGCGCATCGAGCTTGTCGCGATTGGTGCTGAGGATGTCGAGCGCGACGTCGTGCGCCTCGTCGATGAGCTCGCGCACCTCGACGTCGATCTCGAACGCGACGGCGTCGGAGTAGTCCGGCGTCGATCCCCAGTCGCGGCCGAGGAACACCTCGCCCTGCTTCACACCGAGCGTGCGCGGCCCGATCGAGTCGCTCATGCCGTACTCGGTGACCATCTGACGCGCGATCTTGGTCGCGCGCTCGATGTCGTTGCCGGCGCCGGTGGTCACGTCGCCCGCGACGATCTCCTCGGCCACTCGGCCGCCCATGAGCATGGCGAGCTCGTCGCGGAGCTGCTCACGGGTCATCAGGAACCTGTCCTGCTCGGGAAGCGTGAGGGTGTACCCGAGCGCCCGGCCGCGCGGGATCACGGTGATCTTGTGCACCTCGTCGGTGTTGGGAAGCACGTGGGCGACCATGGCGTGGCCGCCCTCGTGGTAGGCGATCAGCCGACGCTCCTGCTCGTCCATCACCCGGCTCTTGCGCTCGGGTCCCGCCATGACGCGGTCGACGGCTTCCTCAACCTCCTGCATGGAGATGGCTTTCAGATCGCGACGCGCCGCGAGCAGCGCGGCCTCATTGATGGCGTTGGCGAGGTCGGCACCGGTGAACCCGGGCGTGCGACGCGCGAGCACGTCGAGGTCGACCGTCGCGTCGAACGGCTTGCCGCGCGCGTGCACCCGCAGGATCGCCTTGCGACCCTCGAGGTCGGGCCGATCGATCACGACCTGGCGGTCGAACCGCCCGGGCCGCAGCAGCGCAGGATCGAGGATGTCGGGGCGGTTCGTGGCCGCCATGAGGATCACCGTCGTGCGTTGGTCGAACCCATCCATCTCGACGAGGAGCTGGTTCAGCGTCTGTTCGCGCTCGTCGTGACCTCCGCCGAGCCCCGCGCCGCGCTGACGCCCGACCGCGTCGATCTCGTCGATGAACACGATCGCCGGAGCGCTGGCCTTCGCCTGCTCGAAGAGATCTCGGACCCGCGCCGCGCCCACGCCGACGAACATCTCCACGAAGTCGGAACCCGAGATCGAGAAGAAGGGCACGCCGGCCTCACCGGCGACGGCGCGCGCGAGCAGGGTCTTGCCGGTGCCCGGCGGCCCGAACAAGAGCACCCCGCGCGGGATCTTGGCTCCCATCGCCTGGAACTTGCCCGGATGCTGCAGGAAGTCCTTCACTTCCTGGAGCTCCTCGATCGCCTCGTCGACCCCGGCGACGTCGCCGAACGTCGTCTGCGGTTCGTCCTTGTTCACGGTCTTGTG
The DNA here is from genome assembly GCA_963790335.1 of uncultured Actinomycetes bacterium. Classification (GTDB taxonomy): domain Bacteria; phylum Actinomycetota; class UBA4738; order UBA4738; family HRBIN12; genus JAOUEA01. Next base: position 12,338 of record CAWBOB010000010.1, read on the forward strand.
CTTGCTGCGCCCGAACTGCATCACGCGTCCGCCGCCGCCCTGCGATCGATTCATGACGTAGAGCAAGATGCCGCCGATCAGCAGCACCGGCAGGATCACGGTCACCAGCGTGCCGATCAGCGCGTTCGGCTTCTGCGCATCGACCTCGGTGGGCACCCCCGACTTCTTGAGCAGGGCGGTGAGGTCGTCGGCGTACTCGGTGGGATAGGTGGTGCGATATGCGCTGCCGTCGATGAGCTCGCCCTCGACCGCTTGATCGCCGTCGAGCAGCACGGCGTTGGCGACCCTGCCGTCGTTGACGGCTGCCTCGAACTCGCTCAGGTCGATCGCGTCGGCGGAGCCGCCGCCGTTCAACATCGACACCAAGAGCAGGAAGACCAGCGTGCCCATCACGATCCACAGCGTGGGCGTGCGGGCGACCTTCTTGAGCGGAGTCTCGGGTTGCTGGCTCAGGGCGTGCTCCTCGGAAACGCGACCGGGCGTCGGGACGGTCGGGCGTGCCCCGGGCGCACGTGGCGACGGGTCCACCTCGAGGCGATGGTAGCACCGGGCCCGGACGCGATGGCGGGACCGCGAGCCCCCGGAGCGACTCAGCGGATGCCGGTGTCGACGCTCAGCGTGACCTCGGTCCAGGCTCCCGCACCGACGGTGACGGTCGTGGGGCTCGCGCCCCCGACCCCCGTAGGCTCGACGACGGCCGAGGCGACGTACTCACCGGGCTCGAGCGCGAACTCGAAGCGTCCCTCTGCGGTGGTCGAGGCTTCCACGACGACGTCGCCGCCGGTCGAGCTGATGCGCACCATCCCCTGCCACGGAAGGTCCGGACACGGGGAGCCCGCGACGACCACCGGGCACTGAGGACCGGCACGCACGACCCCCCGCACACCTCCCGACGCTCCATCGTTCCCCCCTGCGCACGACACCGGCGTGATCAGCGCCGTCACCAGCGCGGATGCGAGCAGCGTCGTGCGTCTCATGTGGCTGGGACGCCCGTCGCGCCGTGCGAGGTTCCCGGCGTCAGTCGCCTCCGTAGGCGTGCGGCTTGAGCGTCGCCACGTAGGGAAGGTTGCGATAGCGCTCGCCGAAGTCGAGTCCGTAGCCGACCACGAACTCGGGCGGGATCTCGAACCCCACGTACCGCAGGTCGAGCGGCACCTTCTGCAGACCGGTCTTGCGCAGCAGGGCGGCCACCTCGAGCGACGCGGGCTTGCGGGCGGCGAGGTTCTTGAGCAGGTACTTGAGGGTGAGGCCCGAATCCACGATGTCCTCCACGAGCAGCACGTCGAGCCCATCGAGGTCGTGGTCGAGATCCTTCAGGATGCGCACGACGCCGCTCGTTTTGGTCGCGGCGCCGTAGGACGAGACCGCCATGAAGTCGAACTCCAGCGGAAGCGCGATGTGACGAGCGAGGTCGGCCATGACCACGAAGGCCCCCTTGAGCACGCCGACCAACAACAGGGACCTTCCGGCATAGTCGTCGGTGATGCGGCGGCCCATCGCGGTGAGCGCCGCCTCGATCTGTTCGGTGGTGACGAGGACCTTCTCGATATCGGGCTCGTAGGCGCTCACGGGAACCCGGAGTGTAGCGTCGGACGTGTCGCGCGTGATGCTCACGGTTCGTGCGGCTCCCGGTGGTCGTCGACGGGCGCGATCGGGGAGGAGACGCGAACATACACCCGGTCCCGAGCCGCCGTGCGCTCTCCCGGCAGATCGCGCTCTCGACCGGGTCGTCCGGCGGCGAGATCGAGCACGGCCTCGACGGCGTCCCTGGTCCATGGGGCGACCTCATCGACGACAGAGAGCTGCCAGAGCGCCATCCTGACGATGCGGGCGGCGAGGGGGCGGGGGAGGGCGGCGAGGTCGGCCGCCCGGAACAGGAGGGTGTCACCGTCGCGGTCCAGGATCGACCGTTCCTGGTCGGCGGCCTGACGGAGCAGCTCGAGACGGTCCTGATGCAGCACCGCGGCCGTGCGAGCGAGCGTGGCTCGCACGTTGCGCCCGGTGACGCGTTCGAGCAGCGGGATCGCCTCGTGCCGGACCGCCGCTCGGAGGAAGCGGCGGTCCTCGTTCATCGGGTCGATGCGCGGGCGCAGGCGCAACGCGCGACAGCATGCCTCGACCTCGGCTCGCGTGGTGTCGAGCAGTGGCTGGACGAGGGCTGAGCCCGGACGATCGCCGTCGCCGGGCCAGATGCCCGCGAGCCCGTCGAGCCCGGTCCCCCGGATCAGGTTCAACAGCACCGTCTCCGCCTGGTCATCGAGGGTGTGCCCCTCTGCGGTGACCGCCGCGCCGATCGCGCGCTGCACGGTGGTGGCGGCATTGCCCCGGCGGAGCGTGGCCCACGCCTCGACCGAATCACCGGCCGTGGGAGCATCGTCGGCCGAGCGCAGGTGGAAGGGGAGCTCGAGCCGGGTCGCCAGCCCGCGCACGTACCTCGCGTCGGCGCCGGAGTCCCCGCGCAGCCGGTGGTCGAAGTGGAAGACCGCGAGCCTGATCTTGAAGAGCCGGCGAAGGTGCCACAGGGAGTAGAGCAGACACACGGAATCGGGCCCGCCCGAGACCGCTACGAGCACGAGGTCTCCCGGATGGAACATCTCGTGCTCACGCACGGTCGCGGTGACGCGCTCGAGCACCCGCGCGACCGCCGGCGGGCGTCGCGCGGCCATCGGCCTACTCGACGACGCGCTCGACCCAGGCGGCGGGGGTGCCGATCTCGTCGAGCGTGGGCAGGTGCTCGGGAGCGAGCCAGACGCGGTTGAGGCCGTCCATGCCGGCCCGCGCGACCACCTCGCGGACGAACACCTCCCCCCGATCGTACTGCGTGATCTTCTGCTCGAATCCGATCGCACGCTGCACGCTCCGCTCGAGGCCGGAGCTTCGGCGACGGGCCGCGAGCGCTCGGCGCATGCGGTCGACGTCGGCCACGTGCTCCCGCGAGACCTCGTTCATCACGTACGACGCGTGTCCTTCGAGCAGCGACATGAGGCCCTGCACCCGCGTGAACAGCTCGCGCTGCTCGGGTGTGAGCAGCAGGAAGATGCCACCCATGCGGGCGTCGGCGCCCCGCCGGGCTTCCTCGACCGCGCGGCGGAGCTGGGCGACGAGCTCCTTGCCGTCGAGCGTGACCCCGCCGAGATAGGTGTCGACGAGGCCGCGCAGGTGGGCACGGAGCCAGGGCGCGGTGCCGAACTGCACCCGGTGGGTGACCTCATGCACGGCCACCCACAGCCGGAAGTCGCGGGTCGGCAGACCGTAGCGCTGCTCCACCTCGGCGACGTTGGGGCCCACGAAGTAGAGCAGCCCCTCGTCGTCGGGCGGCAGGAACACGTCGTACTGGCCGAGCACGCGCCGGGAGACGTAGCCGAAGAGGGCCCCGGCCTGCGCGCCCATGGCCTTACGCCGGACCTCCGCCCGGCCGGGTTTCACGGCGAGCACGCGTTCAGCGAGGGGCTCCAGCAGCCGCTGCATGCCGGTGAGGTTCGAGCGGATCCACTCACTGCGCGCCATGACCCACGCTCGCGAGCGGAAGCCCTCGACCGACAGCCCGGTGTGCGCACCGATCAGCGACTCGGCCACGGCCACGAGCTCTCCGAAGTCCTCGCGCATGCGTGCGCGCTGCGCGGCCGGCACCGGGATGCCGGGGCCGGCGACACGACGCCCCAGCTGCAGCGCCACGTCCCAGTCGGCCAGACGGGCAGCCGCCGAACCCATGGACCAATCGACGTCGGTGGCGCTCATGGGAACCCTTCCTTCGGGTTGGTGGGAAGCGGTGCGGCCGGGTCAGGCCTGACCGGTGGCCTTCTTGCGCGCGGCGATCATGCCCGCCCGCTTGGCCTTGCCTTCGGCGATGCGGCGGTCGGTGCCGGCGTCGAGCAGTTCCTTGAGTGCAGCTTCGTAGGCCTCTTGGTCGAGCGTCACCTCCGGTCGCTCCTCGACGGCCGCGGGCGCGGGAGCCGCGGCGGGCGGCGCCTCAGCCGGTGCTTCGGCCGGTGCCTCGGCCGGTGCCTCGGCCGGTGCCTCGGCCGGTGCCTCGGCCGGTGCTTCGGCTCCGGGTGCCGCGGCAGCCGCAGGCACCTGCGGGGCTGCGACCGAGGCCAGGGCGGGCGCCGTCGTGGGCAGGGCGGGCGGCGCGACGACGACCGGAGCGGCTTGCGAGAGGTCGACGTTGCGGCGCGGCAACTCGCGCCCGAGCTGCACACGGTCGGCCCGCACGACCTTGAGGTTCGCTTCGTCCTGTGAGAAGCGAGGCGCGTAGCGCATGTACTTGATCGTGAGCGAGATGACGGCGATCAGGGCCAGGGCGCCGAACAGGATGGCGAGCCAGTAGATCCATCCGCCGTCGTTGCGCTCGGAGGGCACCGCAGGATCGACCCGAACCTGTGCGCTCGCCGTGACCGCCTGCGCCACGAGGGCGACGACCGCGGATGCGATCAGCGCGAACAGCTTCCGGGGCATGCGCATCGCGGCGGATACTAGCATCAGGCCGTCGACGATCCGGCCGCCGCCCCGGTCACGACGCCCGTGACCTTGGTGCCCCGCCCGGGAGCCGACTCCACCCGCAGCGTGCCCCCCAACGCGCCGAGGCGGTCGAGCATGTTGGTGAAGCCCGCGCCTGCGCCCCGGCTCGCCACGTCGAACCCTGCACCGTCGTCCGCCACGACGAAGACGAGCGTTCCGGCGTCGTCGCGGACGTCCACGGTGATCGCAGCGTCGTCCCCCGCGTACTTGCCGGCGTTCTGCAGCGCCTCCAGCACGCAGAAGTACACGGTGGCCTCCGCCTCGGCGCCGTACCTGCCGAGACCGTCGGTCGTGACGGTGACCGGCAACACCGCGCGCCGAGCGGCCGACGTCAACGCATCGGGAAGACCCTTGTCGGCGAGCAGCGGCGGGTAGATGCCGTGCGCGAGATCGCGGAGCTCTTGCAACGTGTCGTCCACGGCCACCGACAGCGCATCGATGCGTTCGGCGATCTGGCCGGGGTCACGATCGGCGAGCTGCCGCACGAGCTTCAGTTGCACGGCGAGCGCCACGAGGTGCTGCTGAGCGCCGTCGTGCAGGTTCCGCTCGATCGTGCGCCGGGCCTGGTCGCCTGCGGCCACGATGCGCCCACGCGACGCCTGCAGCTCGGCAGCCTGGCGCCGCACCTCGTCGAGCGAGGCCTGCAGTGCAGAGTCGAGCTGCGCGTTGTGCAACGCGACCCCGAGGTGGCGCGAGACCTCGACGAGCGCCCGCTCCTCATCGGGCACGAACATGGGTGCGTCGACGGGGCGTTCGACCACCACGACTCCCTGGAGCTCGCCAGCACTCGCCATCGGAGCGAGACGGACGTAGGCGTCCTCACGACCCTCGAGCATCTGGGGGAGCCAGACGCTCAGCCACCCATGACCGGAGAGTCCAGCCTGCACGATCGCCGAGGGCGAGACGGAGCCGAGGGCGACCGGAGCTCGGTGGAACCCGGGATCGCCCAACCACGGCTGCAGCGTTCCGTCGGTCAGCCGCCAGACCTCCACAGCGCGCACGCGGAGGCCTTCACGCATCGACTCGGCAGCCTGCAGCACGAGTTCGTCGAGCGGCACCGAACGAGACATGCGGGAAGCGAACCCGCGCGCGAGAGCATCGGGGGAGGTTCGTTCCCGGTGGGTGACCGACAGCAGGGCACGGGTGATCGTCGGCTGGAGCCACCGGAGCAGCGCCGCCGCGACGGCGACGCCGACGAGCGCGCCGAGCAGCACGCTCCACCGTTCCCCCTCGGGCACCTCCCCGGTGACCAACACGATGGCGACCGCAGCCGCCGCGAGCGCGATCGTGAGCGACAGCATCCATCCGAGCACGAGCACGACCAGGCGCATCGTCACCTCACTCCGTGCGAAGGACCGCCGCCGGCTTCGTGCGACGCGCCACCGCCGCCGGACCGAGCGCGATCAGGATCGCGGCCACCAGGGTCAGTGGCAGCACGAGGGCGGTGGCGCTCCAGGCGAGCACCGGCTCGGACACCACGCCGAGGAACCGCGTCGCGATGACGTGCCAGAGCAGCCTTCCCAGCAGGAGCCCGATCGGCGCCCCGATCGAGAACGCGAGGAGTACCAGCGTGACCGCCTGCCAGACGACCGTGAGACTCACCTGGCGCCCCCGAAACCCGAGCGTGCGCAGGATCGCGAGGTCGACACGGCGGCGGCGAGCAGACGTCAGCAGCACGTGCACGAGCGACCCGAGCGCGGCGACCGCGAAGACGATGGCGAGGTAGAGCGGCAACCGCTGGTAGCGGCTGGCATCCTGCACTGACGGACTGAGGTCGGTGATGTCGTCGGCGCTCACCTCGGCGCCCATCGTGCGCAGCGTGGGATTGATGCGCTCGATCACGTCGGGGATCGACGCGCCGGGAGCGTAGTTCCCGATGGCCAGCTCGATCGGCGCTTCGGTATGGAACAGCTTCAGGGCCTCCATCGTCATGCCCACCCCCTGCCCGAGGCCCGGCCCGAATCCGAAGTCGGGGAACACGGGAACGCCGACGACGTTCATGTCGGCGCGCAGCCCGCCGGCCCGGACCGAGACGCGCTCACCGAGGGAAGCGCCAAGCTCGCGGAGCGTGAGCGAGCCGATCGCGATCTCGTCGTCGGCGGTGGGCCACCTTCCTTCGAGCATGGTCGGGGTCACGAGCCGGCCCTTCGCTCGGCTGAGGCCCCAGACGTTCACACCGACCGACGAGGTCGCCGAACGCACGGAGACCCCGTGCTGGAAGTTGCCGATGGTCAGGTCCGCCAGACCGGGCTCGTCGATGAGCACCGGCACTGCCTTGTTCTGGAAGACGGGACGCTCACCGAACGGTGAGCCGGAACCGAACGTGAAGTCGACGCCCCACAGACGAGGCGTGTCGACGAAGTGCTGCATGCTGGCGGCGAAGCCGAAGGCAGCCACCGCGACGGCCGTCGCGATCGCGATCCCGGCGACCGCGCTTCGCACCGGCGTCGCGCTGCGTCCGTGCCCAGGATCGAGGGCCAAGCGTGTGCCGGCGACGGCGGTCGCCGGGAATCCCGCACGAGCCAAGAGTCCTGGGAGGGCGGCAGGGCGATCCGAGCCCGCGTACTCGATCGTGCCGAGCACACCGCCGCGCGCCCGCGCGAGCCGCCATGCCGGCACCGACGCCACGGCGATGGGGAGCGCGAGCACCAGCAGCAACCCAGGCACCAGCACGCCGGCATCGATCACGACCCCCGGATCAGGCTCGACCAGCTCGGCGAGTCCGGTCGACGGCAGCGGCGAGGCCGCGACGGCGATCAGCGCCGCGAGCACGGCCCCGACAGCGCCCACGGCCGCGGGCACGGCCAGCGACGCCCGGAGCACCTGCGACCTCGTCATGCCGAGCGAGCGCAGGATCGGAAGGTCGATCGAACCGAGGGCGACACGCCGTGAGACCGCCTGGCCGATCATGAGCGCCGCGGTGACGGCCACGGCGATCGCGAACAACCGCAGCACGAGGGCGGGGAACCGCAACGACCTGGCCGCGAAGGCAGCTTCGATCGAGGCGTCGAACGAGAACGCCCCCGGCGCGATGCCCGTGATACCCAGTTGGAACTCCTCCATGTCGTCGAGACCGCGCTCCAGCTGGAACAGCCCGATGGGCGCTCCCGCAGCCCGGCCCCCCGGCCCCCGGTCGAACGCCGGCGCTGCGACCATGCTCGATGCGTCTCCCGAGAGCTCTCCGTACGGCACCACGACTCCCACGACCCGCAGACGAAGATCGGGGAGGTAGGCCTCGGGCGGAGGTGCTGCTTCGAAGAACAGTCCGTTGCGATCGACCCACTCCGAGTCGAGGGCCCTCACCACGATCTCGTCCCCCACCTCGGCACCCGCACCGTCGGTGGTGCTCCACGCGATCGCGATCTCGTCGGCGGTACGAGGCAGCCGCCCCGCCACGACCTTCGGCCTCCATCCATCTTCGGGGAGCACGACGATGTCGGCTTCGGCGGACTCCCTATAGAACAGCGGGGACTCACCGTCGGACGCGTACGCCTCCACGAAGAGGTTGCGACCCTCCGTGAACGAGCTCACCTGCGGGAGCCGGCCGACTTCCTCGAGATCGATGGAAGCGCCGAAGAGGTCGGCATCGAAGACCATCGCTTCGGGAGCGTCGAAGCGATCGCGGTAGCGAGCGTAGGAACTCTCGATGCGTTCGGCACCAGTCAGGGCGACCATGACGACGCCGCCCGCGATCGCGGTGAGCACCACGAGCACGACGAGCGAGAGCGGGCGCGACCGCATGTCGGCGCGGGCCCGCATGCCGACGGCGCTCACGCTTCCTCCAGCACGCCGAAGACCCCTCCCGCGGCGGACTTGGCGCGGTCGCCGCCGTCGTCCACACGCCCATCGCGCATGCGCACGATGCGGTCCGCCGCATCGGCCACGTGATCGTCGTGCGTCACGAGCACGATCGTCTGCCCGCCCGCGTGCAGCCTGCGGAAGAGCTCGAGCACCTCCTCGCCACCGGCTGAGTCGAGTGACCCGGTGGGCTCGTCGGCGAGCAGCAGCGTCGGCTCGTTCGCGAGCGCCCGCGCGATCGCGAGCCGCTGCCGCTGACCGCCCGACAACACGCCCGGCGCCTTGTCAGCCTTGTCGGCGATGCCCAGCAGGTCGAGTAGGTCGCGAGCGCGGGTCTCCGCCGCCTTGCGGGAGCGGCCCGCTACCACGGCGGGGAGGGTGACGTTCTCGAGCGCGCTCATGCCCTCGAGCAGGTTGAAGAACTGGAAGACGATGCCCACGTGGCGACGGCGCATCTGCGCGAGATCGTCCTCCGATGAGCCGGAGATCGGCTCACCCCCGATGCGGATCACGCCGTCGGTGGGCGTGTCGAGTCCCGCGATCAGGTTCAGCACCGTCGACTTGCCGCAGCCCGACGGCCCCATGAGGGCGACGAACTCCCCGTCGTCGACGCGCAGATCGAAGCCTCGCAGGGCGCGCACCGGCACCTGATCCTCCTCGGTGGCGGCGAAGGTCTTGCGCAGACCGTCGATCTCGAGGATGGAACCCGGCCGCGTTCGCGGCGTGGGGGGATCGTTGACCATGCATCGACGGTACACAGGCCACGAGGTCAGCACAGCGGCGCGGACACCAGCATCGTCGTGGGTCACGCACCCGGGCCGGTGGTGGGGTCAGCACCCGGCCCGCGTGGAGACCAGGAAGAGCCGGAGATGGGATTCGAACCCATGACCTACCACTTACGAGGCGGTTGCTCTGCCTGGCTGAGCTACTCCGGCGCGACCGGGAAGTCTACCGTCGGTGTCGCGGCCTCCCGGCGAACGCCGCAGGGAAGGCTGTCACACGCGGAACACGCATGCGGCCACCCTGGTCGCAAGCCGTCCCGAACCGGCATGATGCGCCGGTGAGCGCGAAGGCAGAGCCCCAGATCACCGGGCCGATCGATCGGGTCATGGTCGGCACCGATCGTTCCCAGACCGCGGAGCGCGCCGTGCGATGGGCGGCGACCTTCGCGGATGCGTTCGGCGCCGAGCTGCACATCGTGCAGGTGATCGTGCCGTCGAGTCCGGCAGACACCGAGCACGGGGCGGCCGAAGCGACCCGGGCCCGAGGCGCCGCCGACGATCTGCAGACCTACGCGCGTTCGGTCGCGGGCGACCGGGGGCACGGTCACGTGGTCATCCACGAGGATCCGGCGATGGCGATCGTCGAGGCGACCGAGGACCAGGCGATCGATGTGCTCGTGGTCGGGAACGCGGGCATGGCCGGCCGCAAGGAGTTCCTGCTCGGCAACGTGCCGAACCGCATCAGCCACAACGCGCGGTGCACCGTGATCATCGTGAACACGGCCGGCGACGGCCAGGTCGTCTCCAGCGCACCCCGCGCCGGCTCGAACCGGGTGCGAGCGAGCGCCGCCGAGGAGCAGGAGTTCCAGCCCCGGCTCACGGCCCGCGGCAGCCACATCGCGGCGGTCTTCGCCAAGCACGGCCTGAAGGAGGCGTTCGGCCGCCCCGACGAGGAGGGCGCGGTCGGCCGGCGCCGCCAGGGCAAGCGGCTGCGCGCGGCCCTCGAGGAGCTGGGCCCCACCTTCGCGAAGCTCGGCCAGATCTTGTCGACGCGGCCGGACCTGCTTCCACCGGAGTACATCGAAGAGCTCGCCACCCTGCAGGACGACGTGCCGCCGCTCAGCGAGGAACAGGTCGTGCGCGTGATGGAGCAGGAGCTCGGGGTTCCGTGGGAAGACGTCTTCGACCACATCGACGCCGGCCCGCTCGCCGCCGGCACGATCGCCCAGGTGCATCGTGCGACCCTCGCGACCGGCGACCCCGTCGTCGTGAAGGTGCAGCGCCCCGACGCGCGCGAACAGATCGAGCAGGACCTCGCGCTGCTCGAGGTCTTCGCCGAGAAGATCGGCGAGCGCCCGGGCCTTCGCCAGGTCATCGACATGCAGGCTGTCTTCGAGCACCTGTCGACGTCGCTGCACCGCGAGCTCGACTTCCGGCAGGAAGCGGGGAACATGGCGCGCATGCGGGTGATCGTCGAGCCGTACTCGCGCCTGCGGGTTCCCGAGGTGGTCGGCGACCTGTCGACCTCGCGCCTGCTGGTGATGCAGGACGTGCAGGGCGGGCCGATCTCGCTGGCGCCCGAAGGGGATGCGCGCACCGAGGCCGCGCGCCAGCTGCTCGAGAGCTTCTACAAGCAGATCATGGTCGACGGGTTCTTCCACGCCGACCCGCACCCGGGCAACCTGATGTGGCGGCCGGCCGACGACACGCTGTACCTGCTCGACCTCGGCATGGTGGGCGAGGTCGGTCCCGAGATGCGCGAGCACCTGATGCTGCTGCTGATGTCGTTCTGGCAGGAAGACGTGCCCTTCCTCACCGACGTCTCGCTCATGCTCGCCGGCGCGATGGACCGTGCCGATCTCGACGTCGACGCCTTCGGCGGCGAGATCGGCGAGATGGTGGCGAAGTACCGCACGGCGTCGCTCAGCGACATCCAGCTCGGCCCGATCCTGCAGGAGATGACGGAGATCTCGTTGCGCCACGAGGTGCCGCTTCCCGCGTCGCTGGCGCTGACCGGCAAGGCGCTCGCCCAGATGCAGCTCGCGACCGCCGAGCTCGACCCCGACCTCGACCCGTTCGACGTGGCGGGGTCGTTCCTGATGCGCGCGGTCGTGCGCGACATGACGACGAAGATCGACCCGAAGGCGCTCTTCTATCAAGCCCAGCGGTTCAAGGTGCGGTTCCATCGGGTCGTGGAAGCGGTCGAGCGGCTGATCGGCGCGCGGCCCGGACAGAAGCTCGAGGTGAACTTCCGGGCGGCGACGCTCGAGACGACGATCCGGCGGGCGGGGCGTCGGCTGGCACTCGCGCTCACAGCGGGCGCCGCGATCCTCGGCACGGCCCTGACGGCGATCAGCGAGCGGGTGCCCACATGGCTGCCCGTCACGTTCGGGGTGGCGGCGGGGGTGCTGACGCTCGGCCTCGTGATCGACCTAGCGCGTCGACAACGTGACTAGTCTCGTTCAGACTAGTATCGAGAGGTACCGCCGCTAGAGGTCGACGTCGACCTCGCCCCCCTTGGCGACGACCGTGGTTGCCTCTTCGCTCGACGGAGGAGCGTCGACGCCCTTCTTCCGTACGGATCGCATCACGATCTTCTCGAGCACGAAGGCCATGACGGCGAACAGCACGCCGATCATCCAGCGTTCGAACCGACGGAAGCCTGTGGGGCGAGCGGTGGCACGCAGCGTCATGTGAGCTCCTCCTCTGGTTGCGGCGGCGCCGTGGCGACCGGAACCCGCCCCGTCACGGTCGTGCCCGAACCGGGCCTGCTGGCGACATCGAGCTCGCCGTCGAGCGCGCCGAGCCGGTCGGCGATGCCCTGCAGCCCGGTGCCGTAGCCGCGGACGGACGGATCGAACCCTCGGCCGTCGTCACGAACGGTGAACCCGATCACACCGTCGACGCGTTCGAGCGAGACGGTCACGGTGTGCGCCTCGGCGTACTTCGCGGTGTTCTGCAACGCCTCGAGGGCGGAGAAGTAGATCGCGGCCTCGACATCCTGTGGGAGACGGTCGATGCCGTCCGCGTCGATGGTGATCGTCATCGGCGGCCTTGCGAGCCTGCGCGACGAGCGCGGCTTCCAACCCCTTGTCGGCGAGCAAGGGTGGGTAGATGCCGCGTGCGAGGTCGCGCAGGTCCTCGAGCGCGGTCGCCGTGTCGACCTGGAGCTGGGCGAGCATCTCCTTGGCCTTGGCCGGGTCGCGGTCGACGAGTTGGTGCGCGAGCCGTTGGCGCACCTGCAGCGCCACGAGCTGCTGCTGGGCGCCGTCGTGGATGTTCCGCTCGAGCTTGCGGCGCTCGTGGTCTTGGGCCGAGACGAGCCGCTTCTGCGCCGCCTTCAGCTCCCCGAGGCGCGCCTTCAGCGCCGCCGTGAGGCGCTCGTTGCGCAGCACGAGGCCGGCCTGTGCGGCGAGGTCGTGCACGAGCCGTTCCTTCGAGGGGTTCATCGGATCGTTCGGCGGCATCGCGACCGACAGCGCGCCGAGCAGCTCTCCCCGATGCCGCACCTCCGCGGTGAAGTCGTCGCGGTGATCGGCCGTCGAGGTCTCGTCGACCGCCGGTTCCTCGGGCCACGACGCGACCTGGCTCGAGGTGGTCGCCGACCTGCAGCAAGACACGAGCACGATCGGCGCCGACGCCCTCGCCGAGGACGCGCGCCGTCCGAGCGAGGACATCGGCGGATGCGTATGTGCCGGCGAGCTGATCACCGAACGCGGCCATGACCTCGTAGGGCGTGGCCCGCTTCCCATAGACGAGGCGGTCGGCGAATCGCCTCGCGCGCATCCTGGCCGGCTGGAAGACGATCGCCACGACCGCCGCCGCCAGGGCCGAGAGCACAGGGTTGCCCCACGAGCCGACGAGCCCGCCGATGCCGACGACGAATCCGACGTACACCGCGGCGATCACCGCCGCCATGACCGTGATCACGACCGTCTTGCGGATCACGAAGTCGATGTCGTAGAGCCGGTAGCGCAGCACGGCGATGCCGATCGCGACCGGGATCAGCGCGAACGAGCTGGACGCGACGATCCCGACTGCGTTCTTCCAGGCCTCCGACGAGACGAAGAAGAACGAGATCAAACTCGAGGCGTAGAGGCTCGCGCTCACTCCGGCGGCCCACGCCAGCCAGCGCAGCTGCTCCCGTTGGACCCCGTCGCCGACCCGCCGCAGCGCGCTGGATCACGGCGACCGCACCGGCGACGATCGAGAGCGGCGCGAACGCGGTCACCACCACCAGGACGCTCAACGAGCCGCCTGCGCCGAGCGCCTCGACCGCGAATGGACTCGCCACTCGCGGGAGGTCGAACAGGGCGCCGACCTCGGGGTTCATCGACTCCACCACGTACAGGAGCGCCAGCCCAAGCCCACACGCCCATGCGAACGATCGCCACCGCGGGGTCGGAAGATGCCCGTCGGGGAATAGCATCAGCAGGAAGCCCGCCAGCCCGATGAACACGACCCAGCCCGGATAGTGCAGGGCGAGAGCCAGGCCGGCCCCGGGCAGCTCACCCTGTTGGGTGATCGAGGCGTACCGGGCGTAAGCGGCTCCGGGGTTCAGGAATGCGAACCCGATCGCGAGCATCATCCAGCCGAGCGGGTTGCGGGGAAGCTTCGTCGCGAGCACGAGGCCGACGAGCGGGAACGTGACGAAGAGCAGACCCTCGAGTTGGCCGAACTCCAGGTCGGATCGTGCACCGCCGTTCTGCCACTGGAGCCACCCGCGCGCCAGGTAGCCGGCGATCGTGATGGCGAAGATCGCCCACGCGAACCGGACGGCCCAGCGCGGACGGTCCGTGGCCGCGCCACGCCGAGCTGCCTCAAGCGTCGACACGCGCTCCGTCCTTCGCCGACTCCAGCGCGGGGCCGAGCGGCACACGTCCGCTGACGGTCGTACCGGTACTCGGCGCGCTCCGCACCTCGAGCTCCCCGTCGAGCGCGCCGAGCCGGTCGGCGATGCCCTGCAGCCCGGTGCCGTAGCCGCGGACGGACGGATCGAACCCACGGCCGTCGTCACGAACGGTGAACCCGATCACACCGTCGACGCGTTCGAGCGAGACGGTCACGGTGTGCGCCTCGGCGTACTTCGCGGTGTTCTGCAACGCCTCGAGGGCGGAGAAGTAGATCGCGGCCTCGACATCCTGTGGGAGACGGTCGATGCCGTCCGCGTCGATGGTGATCGTCATGGCGGCCTTGCGAGCCTGCGCGACGAGCGCGGCTTCCAACCCCTTGTCGGCGAGCAAGGGTGGGTAGATGCCGCGTGCGAGGTCGCGCAGGTCCTCGAGCGCGGTCGCCGTGTCGACCTGGAGCTGGGCGAGCATCTCCTTGGCCTTGGCCGGGTCGCGGTCGACGAGTTGGTGCGCGAGCCGTTGGCGCACCTGCAGCGCCACGAGCTGCTGCTGGGCGCCGTCGTGGATGTTCCGCTCGAGCTTGCGGCGCTCGTGGTCTTGGGCCGAGACGAGCCGCTTCTGCGCCGCCTTCAGCTCCCCGAGGCGCGCCTTCAGCGCCGCCGTGAGGCGCTCGTTGCGCAGCACGAGGCCGGCCTGTGCGGCGAGGTCGTGCACGAGCCGTTCCTTCGAGGGGTTCATCGGATCGTTCGGCGGCATCGCGACCGACAGCGCGCCGAGCAGCTCTCCCCGATGCCGCACCTCCGCGGTGAAGTCGTCGCGGTGATCGGCCGTCGAGGTCTCGTCGACCGCCGGTTCCTCGGGCCACGACGCGACCTCCCGGAGCTCATCGCCGATCGAGAGTCGAACGCGCGCGCGCTCGGCCCCGATGCCTTCGCCCAGCACACGAGCGATCCGCGGCAGCACGTCGTCGGCGGCATAGGTCTCGGCGAGCTGATCGCCGAATTCGGCCATGACCTCGTAGGGGGTCGCCCGCCTCCCGTAGACGACCCGGTCGGCGAACCGGCGAGACCGGGTGCGGACCGGTTGGAACACCAACGCCACGACCGCTGCGGCGAGCGCCGACAGCACCGGACTCGCTCGTGAGCCGACGATCGCCCCGACACCGACCACCATCCCGACGTAGACGACCGCGATGACCGCCGTCATGACCGCGAAGACGAGCGCCTTGCGGACGACCAGCCCGAGGTCGTAGAGGTGGTAGCGCAGGATCGCCACGCCCATGGCGATCGGGATCAACGCGAAGGTGGCCAGGCACCCCGTCTGCAGCAGCGTGAGCCAGCCGGCGGCCGTGTCGTCCCAGCCGCTGTCCGTGACCCATGTCGCGAGGAGCGCCGTCGTGTAGGTGACGCCCACGACCGACGCGGCCGCGGCCACCCACCTGATCTGCTGTCGCTCGTCGGTCTGCGCCCGCCGGTACCGCAGGATCAGGCTGATCACCGTGCCGATCACGCCGATCGGGATGGTGAGCAGCCCGATCCCGAGGACCTCGAGGCCCGGCACACCGATCGGGTTCTCGACGCCCGGGTACTCCTGGATCTCTCCGGGCGTGAAGATGATGGCGATCGACGCCAGGACCATGCCGAGCGCGAGCACGCGCGCGAACCACCGCCATCGAGGACTCGGCAGGTGGCCATCGGGGAAGAGCAGCAGCAGGAAGGTGGCCGGCACGGCCACGACGGGGATCCACGTCCACCCGAGGCTCGCCGCCACGACCTCGCCCGCCGGTGCCCCCGACCCGGCGTAGATCGCCCAGCCGGCGTACCCGCCGCCCGCGAGCGAGAGCCCCTGCACGACGCCGATGCCGAGCAAGACCCAGCCCACCGAATTCTCGGGTCGACGCGAGGCGATCAGGGCGCCCACGAAGGGGAACGGCAGGAAGACGAGCACGAAGATCACGCCGCTCCAGTCGAGCGCGACCGCCTCGGCGTCGGACGCGCGGGAGGCGATGACGCCGAAGACGATCCCGACGAGCGTCGACACGATCGACACGACGAGCAGCGACCACGCCAGCCGGCCTTTCGAGCGGTCGGGGGGCGACGCGGAGAGGTCGGCCGTCATGCCGGCGTCACCTGCCGCACGTCGATGGTCACGTCGCCCGATTCAGCCTCGATCGGGAGGCGCCCGCGAACGGACGTCCCGGACCCAGGTTGGGATGCCACCCGCACGTCCCCGTCCAATGCGCCGAGCCGGTCGGCGATGCCCTGCAGGCCGGTGCCCATGGTGCGTGTCGTCGCGTCGAAGCCACGGCCATCGTCGCTGACGTCGAACCTGACCTCGCCGCCGACACGCTCGAGCGAGACCGTCGCGGTTCGCGCGTCGGCGTACTTCGAGGTGTTCTGAAGCGCCTCGAGCACCGAGAAGTACACGGCTGCCTCGACGTCTTCGGAGAGGCGCCCGATGCCTTCCGCTTCGATCGTGACCGGGATCGCGGCCTTCCGAGCCTGCGCCTCGAGCGCGGCCCGGAGCCCTTGGTCCGCGAGCAGCGGAGGGTAGATGCCGCGAGCCAGGTCGCGGAGGTCGTCGAGCGCCGTGGAGGTGTCGACCTGGATCTGCTCGAGCATGTCTTTCGCCGTGGCGGGATCGCGGTCGATCAGCTGCTCGGCCAGTCGCTGCCTGACCTGCAATGCCACGAGCTGCTGCTGAGCACCGTCGTGGATGTTCCGCTCGAGCTTGCGGCGCTCGTCGTCCTGGGCGGCCACGAGACGCTTCTGCGCGGCTTGGAGGTCGACCAACCGCCCCCTGAGCTCCGACGTGAGCCGCTCGTTCCGAAGCACGAGGCCGGCCTGCGCGGCGAGGTCGTGCACGAGCCGTTCCCTCGACGGGTTCATCGGATCGCTGGGCGGCATCACGACGGAGAGCGCGCCCAGGAGCTCGCCCCGATGCCGCACGTCAGCCGTGAAGTCGTCGGAACGCTCGACCCCTCGATCGTCGGGCCATACGGCGACCTCACGCAGTTCGCTGCCGATCAGCAGCGAGACCCGCGCGCGCTCGGCGCCGACGCCTTCGCCGAGCACGCGCGCGATGCGCGGCAGCACGTCGTCGGACGCATAGGTCTCCGCGAGCTGGTCACCGAAGGTCGCCATCACTTCGTACGGTGTCGCGCGCTTGCCGAAGACGACCCGGTCGGCGAGACGGCGGGCGCGCGTCCGCATCGGCTGGAACACGAGCGCGACGACCGCGGCGGCCAGCGCCGACAACAGCGGACTCTCCCGCGACCCGACGAGTGCTCCGACGCCGACCACCAGACCGACGTAGACGAGAGCGATGACCACGGCCATGACCGCGAAGACCACCGTCTTGCGGATCACGACGTCGATGTCGTAGAGCCGGTAGCGCAGGATCGCGATGCCGATCGTGATCGGGATCAGGAGGAAGCTGAGCGCTGAGGCGTTCTGGATCCACGACGACCAGCCGGATTCATCGTTCAGGGTCGGCAAGAACGCGAGCCCGAAGATCGTGGCGATCACCGCGGCGGCGTATGCGAGCCATCGGATCTGGTGTCGCACGACGTCGTCGTCGGTGCGGCGCATCCGCAGGATCAGTCCCACGGCGCTGCCGACGACCAGGGTCGGCACCGCGAACAGCAGGACGCCGAAGGCATCGAGGAACGGCCGCAGCGCCTCGACGCCGATCGGGTTCACGACGCCGGGGAAGCCCGAGTCTTCGAACGGCCCTGGATAGACCCAGATGCCGAGCATCACGAGAGCCAGGGCGATGCCGCATGCCCAGGAGAACCACCGCCAGCGCCGCGACGGCAGGTGGCCGTCGGGGAACAGGAGCAAGAGATACCCGGAGATGCCGATGAACGGGACCCAGCCGGGACCGCCCAGCGCGAGCGCGAGCGGTCCGAGCGGCAGCTCGCGCCGGACCGCGAAGGCTCCGTACGACGTGAGCACCCCGAGGAAGGCGTTCGCCACCCCCATCGACACCATGAGCCAGCCCAATCGGGCGTCGGGGCGGCGACTGAGGACGAAGAAGCCGACCACCGGGAAGGACAGGAGGAAGATGGTGAAGGAGGCCTCATCCGCCCGGCCGGCCGCGACCTCGAGCCCGATCGTCACGGCGTTCCCCACGGCGACGAAGGCAGCCACCGGCCAGACGTAGCGCCGAGCCCGTTCCTCGACCGACGTCATCGAGCGACCTCGGCCCATCGCACTCGGAACACCTCCACGACTTCTTCGCGGCCCTTCACGTGGCGGGCGCCGATCGACTCACAGACGATCGACGGCGCCGCCGCGACCGTGCTCGAGGTGGCCACGATCTCGCCGCCCTCGGCCTCGTTCTGGATGCGCGAGGCGATGTTCACGGCGTCGCCCACGACGGTGTACTCGAGGCGGCCGCCGCCGCCGACGGTGCCGGCGATCACCTGGCCCGTGTTCACCCCGATGCCCACGCCCATCTCGGGCAGGTCCGCGACATCCCATCCCCCGGAGTTGAGCTCGGTCTGACGAGCCTGCATCGCGATCGCGCATCGAAGCGCGACCTCGGCGTGACCCTCCAGCGGCTCGGGTGCGCCGAACACCGCCATGACGGCGTCGCCCTGGAACTTGTCGATCGTGCCGCCGTGGGCGGTGACCACCTCGGCCATGGCGGAGAGGTGACGGCCGACGACGGCCGCCACGTCGCGCGCCGGGAGCCGCTCCGCGATCGTGGAGAAGCCTCGGATGTCGCTGAACAGCACCGTGACCTCGACCTCTTGCGGCTCGATCGCGGAATCGGGGTGCGACGCGAGACGGTCGGCGAGCTGCTGGGGCACGAAGCTCGCGAGGGTGTTGCGCGATGCGGTCTGTTCGACGACCGCCGCGTGCATGCGACGGAACTCATCGACGAGACCGGCGCCCGCACCGTCGCCGGCCATGCCTCGGAACAACTCGGTGACCTGTCGGTCGACGGCTTCCTGGGTCGTGCCGAGCGATGCGGCGATCTCCTCGTAGCCGAGGCCCTTCGCCATCATGTCGAGCAGCTCACGGTCGCGCTCGGCGGCGTCGCTGCGGCCCGACAGCCGTTCGGCGATCGTGGGGTCGACCGTGCTGCCACCGGCGTGCACCTCGCGGATCGCACGCGCGAGCTCGTCGCCTTGCGCGATGCGGTCCTTCAACAGGTACGCGAGCCCGCTGTGACCCCGGCCGAGCAGGGCGAGCGCGTATTCCTCGTCGTCGTGTGCGCTCAACACCACCACGCCGGTGTCGGGATGCTGCTCGCGGATCGCGTGTGCGCAGTCGATGCCCTCGAGCTGGAAGCTCGGCGGCATCTTGATGTCGGTGACCACGACGTCGGGCACATGCTCGCTGGCGGCGGAGAGCAGGGTCGGGGCGTCCTCGGCGACGCCCACGACCGAGATGTCGTCGTAGGAGTCGAGCAGGGCGCGGACCCCTTCACGGACGAGCACGTTGTCCTCGCCGAGCACGACCGTGATGCTCACGCCGCACGCCTTTCCGCCTGGCCCGTCGCCGGGCCTGTAACCGGGAGAGCCCCGTGTACCATCCGCGCATGCTGCGGGTCGTCTTCGCCGAGGACAATTACCTCGTACGCGAGGGGACCGTCGCGCTGCTGTCGAGCGTCGACGACGTGGAGGTCGTCGGCACCGCCGAAGCCTACGACGAGCTGCTCGCGGCGGTCGAGACCCATTCCCCCGACGCGGTGCTCACCGACATCCGCATGCCGCCGACCGGCACCGACGAAGGCATCCGGGCAGCCAAGGCGATCCGTGCGGAGCATCCCGACGTCGGCGTGGTCGTGCTCTCGCAGTTCGCCGACGAGGAGTACGCCTACGAGCTGCTGAAGGATGGCGCCGAAGGCCTCGGATACCTGTTGAAGGAACGCGTGGCCGATGTCGACGAGGTGGTCCGTGCCCTCAACGAGGTCGCCCGAGGCGGAAGTGTGCTCGATCCCAAGGTCGTCGAGGCGCTGGTCGCGGCGAAGGATCGCATGGCGCACTCCGCGCTCGCGACGCTCACCGATCGCGAGCGCGAGGTGCTCGGGCACATGGCCCAGGGCGAGAACAACGCAGCGATCGCGGCGTCGTTGTTCCTCACCGAGAGGGCGGTCGAGAAGCACATCAACTCGCTCTTCCACAAGCTCGATCTCACCGAGGAACCCGCGGTGCACCGCCGGGTGATGGCAGTGCTGGCCTTCCTGCGGGAAACCGATCAGGCGTAGCCGCATCAGCCGGCTCACTGCGCGCGGCGGGTGTCGACGATGAACACGCTGCACGGCGAGTGACGCAGCACCAGGTTGGGAACGCTGTCCTTCACGCGCCACCACGAGCCGCGTGTGCCCCGGTTGCCGAGCACGATGGTCTCGGCGTTGACCTCGGCGGCGACCTCGCAGATGCGCTCGGCCGGCTCGCCACGCTCGATGCGTGTGGTCGTCGTCACCTCGGGGAAGCGGCGCGCGAGCCCCGCGAGATAGCGGTTCGGGTCGGGCGCGCGATCGGGATCGACGGCCGCCCGCACGTCACCTTCGGGTCTGACGAGCAGCACGAGCAGCTCGGCCCCCCGGTCGCGCGCGAGACGAGCGGCGTCGGTGACGGCCAGGTCGGCGGCGGAGCTGGAATCCGTTCCCACGACGATCGTGGTCATGATGTGCCTCCTTCTCGACTCTCGACCTCACGGTAGGCGGCGCACGGCGCTCCAACGACCGGGCGAGCATGCGGAAACGCCGGGGATGCCAGCACCCGCCGACCGGTGATGTTCCGCCCCGGCGACGGAGGAGCCGGCCTCCTTCCCGAGTCGCCCCGTGCGGGAGGAAGATGCGCCTATGCAGGTCGAGGCCGGCACCGGCACGACGAGCACGGCGCGTCGGCGGGGGGTCGCGGCGTGGGCGGTCGCGGCGGTCAGCATCGGGCTGATGTCGATGTCGTTCGTGATCAAGGTCGCGTTCGACGCGATCTTCAACGCCGATGACACAGCACTCATCGTGCCGGGCTTGCTGGGCGGGGCCGCCTTCGCAGTCGTCGGCGCACTGATCGCGTCGCGAACCGGCAACGTGGTGGGATGGGTGTTCCTGGGGATCGCGGTGTCGTTCGCGATCGCACTGCCGGCCCAGAACTGGGTCGACGCCGCGGTGGCGGAGCAGCGAGTCCTGCCGTTCCTCGGTGTCGCGAACTGGCTCAGCCAATGGCCGTTCTTCGTGTGCCTGGGGTTACTCCCCGCGATCTTCTTCCTCTACCCCACCGGCGCATTGCCGTCGGAGCGATGGCGCATGCCCTGGCGCGTGTACCTCTCAGCGCTCGTGGTCACCGTGGTGGGCTTCGCCGTTCTGCCCTTCCGCTGGCGCGAGGTCGAGGGCGTTGTCGTGACGAACCCCGTCGGTCTGCAGCCGCTCGAGCAGATCCTCGGGGTGCTGCTCGCAGCGGCCGGTGTGGTGCTCGTCGTGAGCGCCTTCGTCGCCTTGGCATCGTTGATCATGCGCGCGCGCGCCGCCGCACCTGACGAGCGACAGCAGATCCGCTGGCTGGGGACCGTCGGACGGGTCGGTGGCGTGCTCTTCCTGCTGACTTTCGTCGTCGGGGCGATGAGCGGCAACCGGACGACCGGGCTCCTCGTGGCGGCGACGAACGTGCTCCTGGTGCTCCTCGTCATCACGGTCGTCCTGGGCATCCCGACAGCGACCGCGGTGGCGATCTTCCGTTTCCGGCTCTACGACCTCGACCTGGTGATCAAGAAGACGCTGATCTTCGCGGTCATCGTGGCGCTCGTGGTGGCGATCGGCGGGATCGTGGCCGTGCTCGTCGCGAGCGGCATCCTGCCTTCCCTGTACGACACGCCTCCGCTGTTCATGTTCCTCGGCCTCGCCTATGGCCTGTTGGCGATCCCCCTCTACCGTCTCGCGAAGCGCATCGCCGATCGGATCGTGTTCGGCGGTCGGGCGACACCCTATGAAGTGCTGACGGTGTTCTCCGAGCGGGTCGGTGAGACCTACGACGCCGACGACGTGCTCCCCCGGATGGCGGCCGTACTCGGGGAGGCGACCGGCGCCGACAGGGCGACCGTGTGGCTGCAAGTGGGTGCAGAGCTCCGGCCGGCAGCGACGTGGCCGGTCGGCACCGATGAGACCGGCGTGCCGGCCGACGCCGTCGACGTGCTCCACCGGGGGGAGAAGCTCGGAGCGCTCTCGGTCTCGATGCCGGCGAGCGACCCGATGGATCCGTCGAAGGAGCGACTGGTGCGAGACCTCGCCGCACAGGGTGGCCTCGTGCTGCGGAACGTCCGCCTGATCGAGGACCTCCGGGCGTCGCGGCAGCGGCTCGTGGCCGCCCAGGACGAGGAACGCCGCAAGCTCGAGCGCAACCTGCACGACGGGGCGCAGCAGCAACTGGTCGCACTCGCCGTGCAGCTGAAGCTCGTGCGAACGATGGTCGACCGCGACCCGGCCACGGCCGCAAGCATGCTCGAATCGCTGCAGGAAGCCGCGGGCGACGCGCTCGACGAGCTCCGCGACCTCGCACGCGGCATCTATCCGCCGCTGCTCGCCGACAAGGGCCTCGCGGCGGCGCTCGAGTCGCAGGCTCGCAAGGCCGCCGTTCCCACGACGGTCGAGAGCGAGGACATCGGACGCTACCCACGCGACGTGGAGTCCGCGGTCTACTTCTGCACGTTGGAAGCGCTGAACAACGTCGCGAAGTACGCCGAGGCGAGCAGCGCCGACGTCCGCCTGGCGCGGTCGAACGGCCACCTCACCTTCACGGTCCACGACGACGGACGAGGCTTCGACCGCGACGCCACGTCGTTCGGCACCGGCCTGCAAGGCATGATCGACCGACTGGATGCCGTCGGGGGCGAGCTCCAAGTCACGAGCGCTCCCGGCGCCGGCACCACCGTGACAGGTCGGGTTCCGGCGCGCGGCGTGTCGACGAGCGAGGAGACACGGTCGTGAGCAGACGAACCGCACGCCTGCTGGCGATGAGCGTCCTGGTGGCCTGCATCGTCTCCGCCGTCGTCTCGATCCCGATCGGCATCGCCTCGCAGCAGCGCATCGAGCCCGGGCAGATCGTGATCGTCGGCGACCTGACGACGCCAGGCATGCAGGAGACGCTCGACGAGACCGAGGCGGAGCGCGACGCCGGCGATCCGCTTCAGGAGACCACGGGTGGGTTCAACCCGGGGTTCGGGGTCCTCATCGTGCTGCTCGTGCTGTGGATCAGCATCGGCGTGATCATCGTGTCGCGCCAGCCCGGGAACTGGGCCGGGTGGTTGTTCATCATCACCGGCGCACCCTTCCCGCTGCTGGCGTTGGGCCAGGCTCTCGTGGTCTACGAGCTCAAGGTCGAGCCCGGCTCGGTGCCGTTCATCGAGCTCCTGGCGACGCTCACCGAATACGCCCTGTACCCGATCGCCCTCGTCCCATTGCTGTTCCTCTTGTATCCAGACGGCCATCCGCCCACTCCCCGCTGGCGGTGGGCGATCAGAGGCTTGGTGGGCGGCACGGCGGTGGCTGTCGCGGGATTCGTCGTGCGGCCCGGGCCGTACAACGCCTGGATCGGGGACGGGATCCTGTACGAGAACCCGCTCGGCATCGATGCGCTGTCCGGCGTGGCACCCCTGATCATCCTGGGGGGCACCGTCGTCGCACTCGCCTGTGCGCTCTCGTCGGTCGTCGCGGTGCGCATGCGGTTCAAGCGCTCGACGGGCGAAGAGCGGCAGCGCATGCGCGTGCTGGTCTTCGTCGCGTCGATCGCCGGCGCGTTCTTCGCGCTGCAGTGGCTCATCGGGCTGGGCGCCGAGCTGCTCGGCGTCTACGGAGAGGAAGAGGATTCGCCGATCTTCGGCATCTTCTTCGGCCTGACGGCCCTCACGCTGGCGGCGGGGGTGCCGCTCGCGTACCTCGTCGCCATCTTCCGCTATCGCCTCTACGACCTGGACCTCGTGATCCGCAAGACCGTGCAGTACGGCGTGGTGGTCGTCGCGTTCATGCTGCTCGGATTCGTCATCGTGGCGGCGGTGCCGGCCCTGGTATTCGGCATCGGCGCGAGCACGGACGTGATCCCGACCCTGCTCTTCGCAGGCGTGCTGGCCGCGGTGTTCCTCTGGCTCCGACCACGCGCCGTGCGCCTGGCCAACCGCTTCGTCTACGGCAAGCGCGCAACTCCCTACGAGGTGCTCTCGGAGTTCAGCGAGCGGGTCGGTGAGACGTACTCGACCGACGACGTGCTGCCGCGCATGGCGCAGGTCGTGACGGAAGCCACCGGAGCGCAGCGAGCCGACGTGTGGTTGCTGGTCGGGTCGCAGCTGCGGCCCGAGGCGTCGTGGCCCGCCGGCGCCGTCGTGCCCGCGCCACGGCGGCTCGTCGGCGACGTGGTCGAACCGGTGGCCGGAGAGCACGTCGCCGAGGTCCGTCACCAGGGCGAGCTTCTCGGCGCCATCACGCTCGAGCCGGCGCCGGACGACCCCATGAACCCAGCTAAGGAGCTGCTCGTGCGCGACCTCGCCGGGCAGGCGGGTCTCGTGCTGCGGAACGTGCGGTTGATCGAGGAGCTCCGCGCATCGCGGCAGCGCCTGGTGGCCGCCCAGGACGCCGAGCGGCGCAAGCTCGAACGGAACATCCACGACGGTGTGCAGCAACAGCTCGTGGCCCTCACGGTGCAGATGCGCCTCGCCGAGCAGCTGGCGGAACGCGACCCGCAGAAGACGCGCGAGATGCTCGCCGGGCTCCAAGGCCAGACCAACGCCGCGCTCGACGACCTGCGTGACCTGGCCCGCGGCATCTACCCGCCGCTGCTCGCCGACAAGGGGCTCGGTGCCGCGCTCGCCGCCCAAGCACGCAAGGCCGCCGTGCCCACCACGGTCGAAGCGAACGATCTCGGCCGATACCCGCAGGACGTCGAGGCGGCCGTCTACTTCACCTGCCTCGAGGCGCTCAACAACACCGCCAAGTACGCGGAAGCCTCACGGGCGGTGATCACGCTCGCACAACGCAACGGTGCGCTGGAGTTCACAGTGAGCGACGACGGTCGCGGCTTCGACCAGGCGGAGTCGACCGGTGGCACCGGACTGCAGGGCATCGCCGATCGCCTCGATGCGATCGGTGGCACGCTCCGGGTCGAGAGCGCTCCCGAAGAGGGCACGATGCTCTCCGGTTCCATCCCCACGGAGGCAACGGATGCTCGAAGCACCGCGTGCTCGCCGGGCTTGGGCGCTCTGGGCGGTGTTGCTGTGCCTGACCGCCGCGGCGGTGACCCTGTCGATCGCCAACGACACCTTCGATGGGTTCGTGGCGATCGCGGCGCCCATGATGCTCGGTTACGGCACGATGGGGGCATTCGTCGCGGCCCGTGTTCCGGGCAACCCGCTCGGCTGGCTGATGCTGACGATCGGCCTCGGCTTCAGCGTCGCTCGGCTTGAGCGACGAGTACCTGGTGTGGGCCGTCCGGAACGAGGCGCCGCTGCAGGCCGTGGCCGCCTGGCTCACGAACTGGATCTTCGTCGTCACGTTCTCACCGCTGCCCGCTGATCCTGCTGCTCTTCCCCACGGGACGGGTGCCATCACCGCGGTGGCGGGTCGTGCTGGTCGCGATGGGGGTGTGCGTCGCCTGCCTGGCGATCGGCAGCTGGATCCGGCCCGGTGACGTCGAGGCCGACGTCCCGTTCCGGAACCCGACGGGTGTCGCAGGCTCTCCGGCGTGTCCGACGTGTTGGCGACCATCGGATCCATCGCGGGTCTCTTCGCGGCCCTGGGATCGGTCGCGGCGCTGATCGTGCGGTACCGCACGTCGGCCGATGCCGAGCGGCAGCAGATCCGGGCGCTCGCGTACCTGGCGGGACTCGCGGTCCTGCTCCTGGTCGCATCGATCGCGACATCGGGCGACGAGGCCAACCCGTCCACGCTGAACGAGTTCTTGTTCCTCAGCTTCTTCTTCTGCATCGGCATCGCGTTCCCGGCGGCGATCGGATACTCGATCCTGCGGCACCGGCTCTACGACATCGACGTCGTCGTGAAGAAGACGGTGACGTACTCGATCGTGGCCATCACGCTCACCGGGCTCTATCTCGCGTTCGTCACGGTCGCGACGCTGGTGAACTTCTCGCGGCTGTTCTTCGCGGTCGTGCTGCTAGTGCTCACCTTCCGGCCGGTGCGCCGCACGGCCCGCTCGATCGCCGATCGCTTGATCTACGGACGTCGCGCGACGCCCGTACGAGGTGCTGAGCGAGTTCTCCGAGCGCATGTCGGAGACGTACTCGACCGACGACGTGCTGCCCCGCATGGCGCAGGTGCTGCAGGGCGCGACCGGAGCGACGAGGGCCGACGTCTGGCTCCGCGTCGGTCGCGAGCTCCGAGCACGGGCGTCCGCTCCCGGGCGGAGGGTCGCCTCACGCTCCCGGTGGCCGCCGCGGACGACGCATCGCCGGCGCTGCCCGGCGACTTCGCCGCCGAGGTGCGTCATCAGGGAGCGCTGCTGGGGGCCCTCACCGTCGAGATGCCGGCGAACGATCCGCTGGACCCGTCGAGGGAGCGGCTCGTGCGCGACCTCGCCGCGCAGGCCGGTCCGGTGCTGCGCAACGTTCGTCTGATCGAGGAGCTGCGGGCATCGCGCCAGCGACTGGTCGCGGCCCAGGACGCCGAGCGCCGCAAGCTCGAGCGGAACATCCACGATGGCGCCCAGCAGCAGCTGGTCGCGCTCGGCGTCAAGCTCCGGCTGGCCGACGCGCTGGTCGATCGCGACGCGCGACAAGGCGCACGAGCTGCTCACGCAGCTCCAGGCCGAGACGCAGGGTGCGATCGACGACCTGCGCGACCTCGCACGCGGCATCTATCCGCCGTTGCTCGCGGACCAGCGGCCTCGGCCCGGCGCTCGAGGCACAGGCCAGGAAGTCGGCCGTTCCCGTCGACGTCGCGGCCGATGGCGTGGGGCGGCTCGGGCAGGACGTGGAGGCAGCCGTCTACTTCTCGTGCCTCGAGGCCCTGCAGAACATCGCGAAGTACGCGAACGCGTCGAGTGCAACGATCTCGCTCGCACAGCACGACGGCCGGCTCGACTTCTCCGTGACCGACGACGGTGCGGGGTTCGACGTCGCAGCCGTCGAACGGGGAAGCGGCCTGCAGGGCATGGCCGACCGCATGGATGCGATCGGTGGCTCCCTGGTCGTCGAGAGCGCACCGGGAGCCGGCACGACCGTGCGAGGAACCATCCAGGTCGTCTGAGCGAGACTACTAAGGTTCGGTCGCGGCATCGCTGCTCGCCGTGGCCCACGCGTCCTCGAGCCGGTCGGGACCGAAGATCGCCTTGGGGATGTACGCCGAAGCCCCGCACTCCGCGGCGCGGGGCGCGTATTCCTCTTCTTCGTACGTCGAGAGCAGCAACACGACGACGGCGCCCTCTCCGGCCGCCAGGATCTGGCGTGTCGCGTCGAGGCCGTTGATGCCCGGAAGGTTCACGTCCATGAGCACGAGGTCGGGCGCGAGCTCGGCCGCCATGGTGACGGAATCCTCGCCGGTCTCGGCCTCGCCGACGACCTCGAAGCCATCGGTCGCCTCGACGACCATGCGGGCGGCCATGCGGAACGGCGCCTGGTCGTCGACGATGAGGACTCGAACGGTCATGTGGTCATGCTCCTCCACCGAAGAGCGTCCCACCGTGACATGCCGGCGCCAGTGATGCCAGCACCACTTCCGGCAGGGTGGCCACCCCGAACACCTACCGAGTTCCGCGCCGACTCACGTTACCGTTCGGCGCATCTGCATCGGCGAGCGAAAGGGTCAGCGGTGAAGGCACGCGTCCGCATCACCGTCGCGGCTTCCTGCTGTGCGGCGCTCGCGATGGCGGGCTTCCCGGCGACGAGCGCCGCGCAGCGAAGCACGACCACGGCCGGCGCGGTCCCGGCGGGACAGCGCCGGGGTGCGATCGTTCAGATGGACCCCTCGTTCGGCACCGTGCGCATGACCGCCCGGCTCGACGGGATGCTGACCGGTCCGTCGGGCGACACCCCTCGCCGCATCGCGCTCGGGTACGTACGTCGCAACCTCACGGCCCTCGGGCTGACCGCGGCTGATGTCGACACGCTCGCGTTCCACCGTGACTACGTGGACGTGCTGGGCACCCATCACCTGTCGTGGACGCAGCGCATCGGCGGGCTCGTCGCGTTCCAGGTCGGGCTCGAAGCTGCCGTCACCGCCGACGGCCGGCTGGCCGCGATCTCCGGACCGGTCGCTCCGGGGCTGACCGCTCCGGCGGGCCGATTCGAGATCGGGCACGACGACGCGCTCGCGACGGCGAGGACGGCGGCCGGCGCGCCGGCGAGGGTCGCCCGCAACGGCATCGACTCCGCCGAGCGCATCGTCTTCCCGCTCCCGGACGGTGGAGCGCGCCTGGCCTGGAAGACGAGGGTGTTCGCCTCGCCCGAGCGCGTCGATCTCACCGTGGTCGACGGACGCACGGGGCGCGTGCTCTGGCGGCGGAACACCGTCGTCGGCGCCGACCAGGTCGGCTCGGGGCTCGCGTGGCCCTACTACCCGAGTCAGACCATCTCCAACGGCGGAGGCGTCCAGACCCCCGTGACCTTCCCGGTCGCCGACGCCACCGCGCTCTCGGGCAACTTCGCGCACGTGTTCCACGACTTCCACGGAACGTTCAGGAACCCTCCGCCTCCCGGAAGCGAGGTGCCGGCCATCGATGCCGGCGCGTTGTCATGGACCTCTCGGGCCGCGCTCGTGAGCACGCGGCCTGTGCAGAACTGCACCCCGGACTGGAACTGCACCTGGAACTCCAAGGTGCCCTACAGCTGGCTCCGCAACAGCACCGCGAGCGCCACGAACTCCTACTGGCTGCTCAACCGCTTCCACGATCATCTCGAGTCGAACCCGATCGGGTTCACGGAGGCGGCCGGCAACTTCGAGCTCGTGAACGAGGACGGACAGGGAGGGCTCGACGGCGACCCGGTGATCGCCGCGTCGATGCTCGGAGCCGACGGTCGGCGCGGGTTCCCCGACTTCGTCAACAACGCGTTCATCGTGCCCACAGCCGACGGCGAGTCGCCGTACATCGGGTTGTTCCTGTTCCGCAAGGAGGACTACGGGCCCAGGGTTCCGTTCGGTCCGGGCTTCCCGACCAGCGACGCCGGCGTGGACGCCATGATCGTGTACCACGAGTACACGCACGGTCTCTCGCATCGGCTGGTCACGACCGCAGACGGCGAGCCGGCGCTGTGGAGCTTCCAGTCCGGATCGATGGGGGAGGCGTGGAGCGACTGGTACGCGCTCGACCTGCTCGATGCCGAGGGCTACGCCGGCGACGGCCCCGGTGTCGACCTTCCGGTCGGCGAGTACATCACCGGCGGCGACGGCATCAGGTTCCAATTCGCCGACTGCCGGGTCGACAGCGAAGCGGCCGACTGTCCGGAGCCGCGGCGAGCCGACGACGGCGTGGGGCCGGGAGGCTTCACGTACGGCGATCTGGGCCACATCGCCGGATTCCCCGAGGTGCACACCGACGGCGAGATCTGGCTGCAGACGCTGTGGGAGCTGCGCGACACCCTGGGAAGCGTTCCGACCCAACGGCTCGTCACGAGGGCGATGGAGCTCTCACCGCCGAACCCGTCGTTCCTCGACATGCGCAACGCGATCCTCGTGGCGGACACGATCGCGTCGGGTGGAGCGAACCACGCCGACATCTGGAACGTGTTCGCGGGTCGCGGCATGGGTTACTTCGCCGAGACGAACGGCAAGGTCAGGGTCGTCGAAGACTTCTCACTGCCCGTCACGTGCCCCGGCGTCGGCTGCGGGCGCGTGCAGGGAAGGATCATCGACGCCGACACCGGGGAACCGGTCGTGGGCGCGACGGTGACGATCTCGGGAGCGGCCACCGGCATCCCGGTGCAACTCGGCGCGACGACCGGGGCCGACGGCACGTACACGATCGACGACGTGCCGAACCATCGCTACCCCCACGTGCACGTCTCCGGCCCCGGATACCTCTCGCGCTCGATCCGGCAGGTCGACGTCTCCGGAACCAGGGTCCTCGACGCGGCGGTCGTGCGCAACTGGGCTCAGCTCGACGGAGGCACGACGATCACGCGCGCGGTGAGCGGTGGAGCCGTGAGCGATCTCTGCCCCGTCGAGCTGGCGCTCGACGGCGATCAGCGCACGCAGTGGCAGACCACGAAGCGCGTCGGGGGCCGGCCGGCATCGGTCACGCTCCGATTCCCGCAGGCGGTCGACCTGCGATCGATCGCGATCGACCCGTCGCCGTGCATGCGCCACGGCACGTACCGCTTACGTGCATTCACCCTCTTCACGCGCCAGGATGGCGGCGCGTGGTTCAAAGCGATCGTCAACGACGGGTCGCTGCCTCGTCACCGGCTCGTGCGCTTCGACATCGGAAGGGGTAGACGCAACGTGACCCAGGTTCGACTGGTGCTGCGGCGGAGCGAACCTGGAGCGCCGAGCGAGATCGGCATCGCCGAGTTCCGGGTGCGAGGCTCGCCCGCCTGACCCGACGCCATGAGCGCGCGTCTTCCCCACGTGCCGGCGCTCGACGGACTGCGAGCCATCGCGGTCGCACTCGTCGTGCTCTTCCACCTGAGGGTGCCCGGCTTCGGCGCAGGCTTCCTCGGTGTGGACGTCTTCTTCGTGCTCTCGGGGTTCCTGATCACTTCGATCGCGCTCGACGAGATCGACCGCACGCGCACGCTGTCGCTCGCGGCGTTCTGGGCCCGGCGCATCAGGCGGTTGGTGCCGGCGCTCGTCGTCTTCCTGGTGGTCGTGGCCACGGTGACATCGATGAGCGCGACCTTGACCGAGCGCGAGGCCCTGCGCGGCGACCTGGTCGCGACCGCTTCCTACGTCGCCAACTGGAGGTTCATCGAGTCCAGCAGCTACTTCGAATCCAACGGTATCGAGTCGCCGCTCGAGCACACGTGGTCGTTGGCGATCGAGGAGCAGTTCTACCTCGCGTGGCCGCTCGCGGTGCTCGCGGCCGGTCTGCTCACCCGTTGGCGGCGTCCGCGGCGAGCGATCGGACTGCTCGCCGGTGCGGGCGCATTGCTGTCTGCCTTCACACTGGCATGGCTCTGGGACCCCGCAGCCGTCGAGCGCGCGTACATGGGCACCGGTGCGCGGGTCTTCGAGCCGCTGATCGGTGCCTTCGGTGCGGTCGCGATCGGCTCACCGCGCGTACGCGCGATGCTCGACCGCGCCGGATCGGCTCTGGCCGCCGCAGGGGCGGCGGGACTCGTCGCATCGCTCATCTGGATCCGGCCCGACGGCCCGGCGTACTACCGGGGTGGCGCGGTGCTCGTGAGCGTGACGACGCTCGCGATCGTGGCGTCGGTGTGGCGGGGTGCCGCCGGACCGCTCGGATCCGCGCTCGAGTTCGCGCCGCTGGCGTGGATCGGCACCATCTCGTACGGCATCTACCTGTGGCACTGGCCGATCATCCTGTGGCTGGGTGTCCGTGAGCCGGCACCGTCGTTCCCGGTGGCGGGGGCGATCGTCGCGGTGGCGCTGACGATCGGTGTCGCGGCCGCGTCGTTCACGCTCGTCGAAGAGCCGTTCCGCCGAGGCAGGGCCGCAGGCCGGCATGCGAGACGCCGGGTGCCCTCGCGAGCGTTGGTGCTCGCCACAGCACCGCTGTCGCTCGTGCTCGTCGCCGGCATTTCGATGGCGGCCACCGTCGTGCCCCCGCCGACGCCGGGCGATGCCGTCGTGATGCTCGTCGGCGACTCCGTTCCCGAGCATCTCGCCGTGACCATCGAGGAACGCTCCGCCGATCGCGGATGGCGGATCGTGTCGGCGAGCCACGGGAGCTGCCCTGTGACCGGCGAGGTCGCGACCTATCTGGGTGGCGCACCGGTGCGCGAGGCCGACGCCTGCAGCGACCGCATCGTGCCGGAGCAGGATGCGCTCATCACCACGACCGACCCCGATCTCGTGATGTGGTGGGATCGCTGGTCGGTCTCGTCCTTCCTCGCGCGCGACGGCAGGCTCGCGAGGGCGGGCACGCCGCGCTTCTGGCATGAGCGCCGCGCCGCGCTCCGCGAGGCGGTCGGGCGACTCTCAGCTGCCGGTGCCACGGTCGTGCTCGTCGCGACCGAACCCCCCGGGCGCAGCGTCACGGCCCGCTGCACCGACGAGCGCTGCCACCAGTGGCTCGAGTTCCAGGTGACCCGTTACGACGACGTCACCTCGCGGTGGAACACGATGCTGCGGAGCTACGCGGCGCGGCATCCGCGTGACGCGGCGTTCGTCACCATCACCGACATCGTGTGCGCCACCGACACCTCACCGTGCGACGACACCGTGGCCGGCATGCCGGCACGCCCCGACGGAACCCACTACGACGGTGTGGGGGCGGACCTTGTGGCCGACGCGCTCGTGGCGAGACTCGCCCCG
The DNA here is from genome assembly GCA_963790335.1 of uncultured Actinomycetes bacterium. Taxonomy (GTDB): domain Bacteria; phylum Actinomycetota; class UBA4738; order UBA4738; family HRBIN12; genus JAOUEA01. The sequence goes on from CAWBOB010000010.1 coordinate 44,610, forward strand.
TACATGGACGCCGCCGCGTCGGCCTGACGCTCTCGGGTTCGGCCGCGATCGCCTACGCCGCCACCTCGGCGACGCACAGGAACGCCCGCTCGAGCACGAGCCGCGTGTTGAGGTTGAGATCCTCCGCGAGCTCGGCCCTGGCCGCTTCGAGCCCGGCCAGGCCACGGGCCGCGCGCACGACCGAGAGGTCTGCCGGCGGAGCGATGTCGGGGTTCAGCAGCTCGTCGCGCGGTGCACCCACGCTCGCGGCGATGCGATCGCGCAGCAGCGCCGACGCGCCGAGCAGCACCCAGTCGACGTAGTCGCGCTCGGCGCGGCGCTCCTTGCGCTTGAAGCGGGTCTCGATACGCCGGATCGCCCCGCGGTACATGTCCTCGGGACGACCCTTCTCGTCGAGGAACGGCGCCAGCTCGTCGTCGAGCTGCGCCTTCATCGTCTTCTTGTACTCGGCTGCGGCGGCGAGCACCGCCTCGGCGGCGGCGAGCGCCCCGGTCGGCCCGCGGACGGCCAACCCGAGCGCGTCGACGGCCGCCTCGCGAAACGCGAGACCATCGGCGCTCGTCACGAGCCTGCGCGCGCGACCGAGGTTGCCCCCGGTGAGCCGGGCGGCGAGCTGGGCCCGGGTGGGGTCGATGTCTTCGCCCGTGAGCACGTCGACCACGAACGACTCCGACAACGCGGTAAACGTCACCATGTGGCAGCGCGATCGCACCGTGTCGGGAAGCTCGTGCGCCCGCGCCGACATCAGCAGGAAGACGGCATCGGCCGGCGGCTCCTCGAGCACCTTCAGCAGGGTGTCGGCGGCAGCGGGCGAGAGCCGGTCGGCCTCGCGGATCACGAAGATCTTGCGCCCCGGCTCGGGCGGGGTGCGCGACGCCGGATGGCAGACCTCGTCGCGCACCGTGTCGACGTGGATGTCGCGCCCCTCGGGCTCGACCAGGAACTCGTTGGGGTGCTGGTCCTTGAGCGCAAGACGGCAGTTGCGGCACTCCCCGCAGCCACCGTTCGCACAGAGCAGCGCCGCAGCGAACGCGCGAGCGGCGAGCGACTTGCCGCTCCCCTCGGGCCCGGCGAACACGTACGCGTGATGCGGATGCTCGGCCGCACCCTGCAGGAACGCCATCGCATGCTCCTGACCAGGCACACGATCCAACGCTCGGAGAGTCATGGTCGAGCGGAGTGTAACGGCGGGCACCGATGGCCTCAGTCGCCGACGCCTCCGTCGGTCGAGCGTTCGTAGTCGGTGAGCGCTTTGTCGAGCGCCGCGCGCACACCCTCGAAGACCTCGTTGGGCGTGTCGTCGGCGTCGACGACGACGAAGCGCTCGGGGTGCTCCTCGGCGATCTTCAGGTAGGCGTCGGCGACCTTGGCGTGGAAGTCCTGGCCTTCGAGTTCCATGCGGTCGGGTGACTCGGTCGAGCGCAGCAGGCCTCGCTCCGGCTCCAGGTGCAGCAGGATCACCAGGTCGGGGAACAAGCCCTGCGTTGCCCAGACGTTCAGCGTCAACACGTCCTGCTCGCCGAGGCCGCGGGCCCACCCCTGGTAGGCGAGCGACGAGTCGACGTACCGGTCGCAGATCACGACCTTGCCTTCGGCGAGTGCCGGACGGATCACGCTCGTCACGGTCTGCGCACGTGCGGCCGCGAAGAGCAAGGCCTCGGTGCGGGAGTCGAGCTTGCCGGTCTTCGGGTCGAGCAGCACCTCGCGGATCTTCTCCCCCAGCTCGGTTCCGCCGGGCTCGCGCGTGACGAGCACGTCCTGGGCGCGGTCGCTCCGCAGGTACTCCTCGGCGAGACGGATCTGCGTGCCCTTGCCCGCGCCTTCCACACCCTCGAAGGCGATGAACAGCCCGGTCGCCGGCGGACGCTTCAGCTTGGGCACGAGCGCGAGCGGTTCGGGACGGGAGAGGCGATGACGGTGCAGCAGACGCCGCGTGTTGAAGCCCGCGGCCGCCGCGAGCACGCCCGCCGTCCACAGGGCGAGCCGGGTGCCCGAGAGGTCGAAACGCTGACCCCCCACGAAGAACTCGTAGTTGCCATAGACGCTCGACAGGATAGGGAAGACCGTGAGGCTCAGGAACAGTCCGCTGCGCGAGAGCGTCGTGAGCGAGCCGAACGTGCGTCCGCGGAACTCGTCCTCGACGTTCTCCTGCAGCAGCGTGTAGCCACTCACCCACGCGAGGCCGCAGAACGCGCCGAGCCAGACGGTGACGACCGAGGCCAGGGGCAGGTTGGGCATGGCGGCGAGCACGAAGAGCGCACCCGCCGCGGCGACGAGGGCCCACACGAACGTCAGCCCCCGGTCCACGAACCTCGCGACCTGGTTGCTCGACGCCATGCCGAGCGCCATGCCGACGCCGAACGCGGTGACGATCACGCCCCAAGCCGCCTCGCCGGCGGCGAGCGAACGCACGAAGATCGGGCCGAGCGCGAGCACGGCACCGACCGCGCCGAACGCCACGACGATGCCGGCCGTCATCGCCGAGGCGATGGAGTCTTCCCGCAGGAACCGCACCCCGTCGACCACGTCCCGCCAGATGCGGCTGATGTCGAAGCGGCCCGAGAGCCCTCCCGTCTTCGGCGGGAACGTGATGCGGCTCACCATGTACGCCGAGAACAGGAAGGTGCCGCCGTCGAGCAACAGCGCGAGCGACTGCGGATTGTCGCCGAGCCAGGGCACCCGAACCGCCAGACCGTCCGAGAACACGGTGAGCACCGCGAAGACGCCGCCGCCGAGCGGCAGCGTGCCGTACGTGCTCACCAGGCCGATCGCGTTGGCGTTCGCGAGCTGTCGCCGGGGCACCATGTTGGGAAGCGACGCGTCACGCGCCGGGGTCCACAGCAGCGAGAGGCATTCGATCGCGAACGACAGCAGGAAGATCGCCCACAGCTGCCCGACGAACGCCATCGCCCCGTACATCACTGCGCGGCCGAGGTCGGCGATGATCATGATCTGCTTGCGGTCGGTGCGGTCGACGAGCGCGCCCGCGAACGGGCCGAAGAGCACCGCGGGCAGCATGCGCGCCGTCATGACCGCGCCGACGGCGAGACCGGCGGCAGCCGTCGAGCCCGAGAGGCCGGTCACGAGCGACGTGACCGCGATGAAACCCACCCAGTCGCCCAGCGACGAGATGGTCATCGCCGCCAACAGCCTGGAGTACGAGGGATGGGTGAGCAGATCCCTCAGGGTCGCCGCACGGGTTCCGCGGAGCGCGGCGACCTCGTCGGCGACCGATGCCACGTCGGGCTAGGCCTCGGCTGCGGGCGCGGCCTTCGCCGCCGGCTTCTTCTTCGCGGTGGTCTTCGTGCGCGCGGCGGTCTTGCGCTTCGCGGTGGTCTTCTTGCGGGCGGTGGTCTTCTTCTTGGTGGCGCCGTTCTTCTTGGCCGCTGCTCGCGCAGCTCGCGCCGCCGCCTTGGCCTGCCGCGCGGCCGTCTCGGCCTCGACGTCACCGTTCTTCGTGACGTTGAACTCCAGGTCGAGCTCGGCGCCACACCCCCAGCACTTCAGTGACTTGGGCCGACGGAGCAGCAGCGAGCCGCACTCGGGGCACGGGTGGTCCTTCTCGGGCGGGTTGCCGACCGCGCAGTCACAGTCGGGGTACCGGCTGCAGCTGTAGAAGATCGACCCGAACCGGCTGCGCTTCTCGATCAGCTCGCCCTGGCCGCACTGCGGGCACGTGACCTCGGTCGAGACGGGCGGATCCTTCTTGATGTAGCGGCAGTCTGGGTACCCGCTGCACCCCGTGAACGGCCCGTAGCGCCCGACCCGGCGCTGCAGCTGTTTGCCGCACTCCGGACAGGTCTCGTCGAGCATCTCGGGCTCGGGACGCACGCTCCCGTCCATGTTGCGGATGTAGCGACACTCGGGGTAGTTCGTGCAGCCGACGAACTTGCCGTAGCGACCGAGCTTGACCTCGAGGCGACCAGGATCACGGCCTTCGGTCGGGCAGAGCGGGCAGTCCTCGTCGAGCTCTTCCACGTACCGCTCGAAGGCGTGCTCCGCCTTCTCGAGGGCTCGCTCGAACGGACCGTAGAACTCCTCGAGCATCGTGATCTTGCGCAGGTCGCCCTCGGCGATGTCGTCGAGCTCCTTCTCCATGTAGGCGGTGAACGTCACGTCGACCACGTCGGGGAAGTGCTCGATCAGCTTGTCGGTGACGACCTCGCCGGTGTCGGTGGGCGTGAATCGCTTCTCCTCGAGCGTCACGTACTCGCGCCGCTGGATCGTCTCGATGATCGACGCGTAGGTCGACGGACGCCCGATGCCGAGCTCCTCGAGCGTCTTCACCAGGGACGCCTCGGAGAACCGCGGCGGCGGCTGCGTGAAGTGCTGCTCCGGAAGCACCTCGAGCATGCGCAGCGCCTGTTCGGCCGTGAGCACGGGAAGCGTCTTCTCGGCGTCTTCGTCGGGACCCTCGTCGCGGCCTTCCTTGTAGACGCGGATGAACCCGTCGAAGGTCATCGTCTGGCCGGTCGCGCGCAGGCCGTAGGTGGTCTCGCCCTCTCGAGCCTCGACGTCGACGCCGACCTGGTCGAACCTCGCCTCGGCCATCTGGGTGGCCATGGTGCGCTGCCAGATCATCGTGTACAGGCGCAGCTGATCGCGTTCGAGGGTGGCCGCGACCCGCGGCGGCGTGCGCATGACGCTCGTGGGCCGCACCGCCTCGTGGGCCTCCTGGGCGTTGCGGCTGCGGGTCTTGTAGCGCCGCGGCTCGGCGAGCGAGTAGCGTTCCCCGTACTCGGTCTTGACGAGCTCGGCGACCTCGCGCAGCGCCGTGTCGGCGATGTTCACCGAGTCGGTGCGCATGTAGGTGATGAGCCCGACCGAACCCTCGCCGGGGAGGTCGATGCCCTCGTAGAGACGCTGGGCGAGCGTCATCGTCTTGCGGGCGCTGAACCCGAGCTTGCGCGCGGCTTCCTGCTGCAGGGTCGAGGTCGTGAACGGCGGCGCCGGCGAGCGCTTGCGCTCCTTCTTCTCGACGTTCGTGACGCGGTAGGTGGCTCGCCGCAGCCGCTCCACGTGCTGGGCGGCGTCGGCCTCCGCGCCGAGCAGCACGCCCTTCTTGTCGGGAGAGGCGGCGAGCTTGCCCTCGGGCACCTGGGTGAGCCGCGCGATGAACGGCTGTTCCGGATCGGCGGCCTCGGGGGTGAGGCGAACCTCGACGCTCCAGTACTCCACGGGGTTGAACGCCCGGATCTCGCGCTCGCGCTCGACGATCAGGCGCACCGCGACCGACTGCACACGGCCCGCGGACAGGCCGGGGCGGACCTTCTTCCAGAGCAGGGGCGAGATGCGGTAGCCGACGAGCCGGTCGAGGATGCGGCGGGCTTCCTGCGCGTCGAAGAGCTTCAGGTCGATCGCGCGCGGCTCGCCGAACGCCTCGAGGATCGCGTCACGCGTGATCTCGGTGAAGGTGACGCGCTTCGCGGTCGCCGGATCGACCCCGAGCAGGCTCGCCACGTGGAAGGCGATCGCCTCGCCCTCGCGGTCGTAGTCCGTCGCGAGGATGAGATCGCCCGAGCCGGCCTTCATGACCTTCTTCAGCTCGCCGACGTGCCGCTTGGAATCTTCGGGCACCACGTAGTCGGGCGTGAACGCGTGCTCGATGTCGACCCCGAGCCCACCGAAGCCCTTGCCGAGGTCGCGGATGTGCCCATACGAAGCGCGGACGGCGTAGTCGCCGCCCAGGTACTTCTCGATCGTCTTCGCCTTGGCGGGCGACTCGACGACCACGAGGGTCTTTCCGGTGGCCATGGCGGGGAACCTTTACGGGTCGGTGGGGAGAAGTGTCAAGTGCGTGGTGTTCGACGGAAGGCTGAAGGACCGGCCTCGGACGCCCGAGAACGCACTGGTACCGTTTCGTATTCCCGAGCCGAGGACTTGAACACGCATGCTCGACTGGCTGCATCAGTTCGTGACCGACACCGTGGCCGGATACGGATACGTGGCCGTGTTCGTGTTGATGCTGTTCGAGTCGGCATGCATCCCGATCCCGAGTGAGGTCACGATGCTGTTCGGAGGCGCGCTCGCCTCGGCCGGGTTCGCGGCCCCGGGCGAGGAGCTCTCCCTGTTCTGGGTGGGCATGGCGGGCACCGTCGGCAACGTGGTGGGCTCGTGGCTCGCCTACTGGGCGGGCGCGGTCGGCGGCCGTCCGCTGGTCGACCGGTTCGGCCGCTACCTGCTGATCAGGCCGCACGAGGTCGACAAGGCCCACGAATGGTTCGAGCGCTACGGCGACGCCGCCGTCTTCTTCTCGCGACTGCTGCCGGTGATCCGCACGTTCATCTCGCTGCCCGCAGGGGTCGTGCGCATGCCCTTCTGGCGCTTCACGATCTACACGACCCTCGGGTGCCTGCCGTGGACGTTCGCCCTCGCGTGGCTCGGCTTCCAGCTCGGTGACCGCTGGGAAACCGTGGAGCATGCGCTGCAGCCGTTCTCGTGGGCGATCGCGGGTCTCTGCGTGATCGCGGCCGCCTGGTACGTGCGACGCCGCTGGACCAAGGTGCGAGCCGAGTACGCCGCCCTCGACGCGTCGGCCGCCACCGGCAACGGCCACCGGCCCACGGGACCGAGCCTCAGCGGTTAGAGGTTCACGAGCATCGTCCAGTGATCGCCGTCTTCGGCGACCTTCTCGAAGCCGGCTCGCTGATACAGCATGCGCGAGCGGTTGTGCACGGCCACCGAGAGCGAGAGCGCCTGGAACCCTTCCTCACGGGCCTGCACCATGGCGGCGCGCAGCAGGGTGCCCCCGATGCCCTTGCGCCGATGCAGCGGCTGTACGGCCACCGAGAGCTCGGGCGTCTTCTCGTCGATGAAGCCGTAGCCGGGCTCGTCCTCGGTGAACTGGCGGTACCAGACTGCGCCGACCGGCGAGCCGTCGAGCTCCGCCACGACGCCACCGTCGCCCGGGCGCCCCCAGTCGTCGTGGTAGCGGCGCAGGGCCGGGTCGTCGAGCACTTCCTCGATGGGCTCGCGAGGCCAGTCGGGGTTCCAGCGGGCGGCCTCGAACAGCATCGTCTTCAGGAACTCCGCATCGCCTGCGGTTGCCGGACGGATGTTCACGTCGATCGCCTCCGGGGGTGTGCGGGTGCTCCGACACACCGTACCGCAGCCGGCGTCGCCACCCGGGAGCGACCGCTACCGCGCAGCGTCGGGCGCCGCCCCAGCCGACCGCCGGGCGGCTCGAGCCGTGGCGACCTGGTGGGCCACGCTCGTGAGCACCACACGTTCCTCGAACAGGAACAAGCGCTTCACGAACAATGCCGTCTGACCGTGCAGCGGCAGCTGCCACCACCTCGCCACGATGAACTCAGGGATCACCACGTTCACGATCGTGCCCGGGCGCTCGGTGTAGCGCCGAACCTCTTGGAGCATCGGCGTCGAGAGGTCGCGGAAGGGCGCTTCGACGATGTCGAGCGGCACACCCTGGACCGCTTCGAACCACCCGTCGCCGATGGAGTGCGCCGCTTCGGGGTCGAGGTCGAAGTAGACGGCTCGCGTGACCGTAGCGTCGAGCGTGCGCGCGTAGTTCACGGCTCGGATCGACACGTCGTTGACCGACGAGACCAGCACCAGCGTCACCGTGCGCTGGGGGATCAGCGGCTTGCCGCCTGCAGCCGACGGCGTGCCTTCCTCGAGCACGACCGGCACGTCGGTCACGACCACGTTGGGCGTGCGAAGCATGCTCGCCTTGAGCCGAACGAGGTCGCGGTTGCGAACCAGGTACGAGAACAAGCCCTGTGGCCTCAGCAGCTCGGGCACCACGATCGTGACGAAGCCGCTGGGGCCGCGGTCGATCTCGTCGACGACGCCGCGGATGGCCGCTGTGAGGTTCCCCGGCGGGATCGGGATGAGATCGGGGATGCCCGGACCGACGAACGTGCGCCAGCGCAGCTGCACGTCGCGTGGGACCGCACGTTCCCTCGAGGGGAAGACCGGCCGGATGTCCTCGGGGCGGAACGACCGCAGGTACCCGACGGCTTCGGCCGTGGCGACATCGAAGTCGCGCACGAGCAGCACGAGGTGGTGCTCACCCAGGTCGTCGCTGCGCACCCGCCCCGCTCGCAGCTGACGCGCCAGGCCCGTGTAGTGGCGATGGATCGAGTAGAAGCAGGGCACGAGCACAGCCATGATCAGCAACGAGAGCCAGGCGCCCTGCCCGAACTTCGACACCACCACGACGACGAGCACGACCCCGGTGGTGACGGCGCCGACACGTTGATCACGATCGAACGGCGCCAGCCCGTGGCGGCCCCCTCGCCCCTGCGGCCTTCGAGGATCCAATGCCGCACCATGCCGGTCTGCGAGAGCGTGAACGACGTGAAGACCCCGACCACGTAGAAGTTGATCAGTACCGAGAGGCTCGCGTCGAAGACGAAGATCATGAGGCATGAGAGCGCGCCGAGCACGATCACGCCGTTGGAGAAGACGAGCCGGTCCCCTCGGTTCACGAACTGGCTCGGCATGTACCGGTCGCGAGCCAGGATCGAAGCGAGGCGCGGGAAGTCCTGGTAGGCCGTGTTCGCGGCGAGGATCAGGATCGTCGCCGTGAAGAACTGCACGACGTAGAACCCGATCGAGCTGTTGCCGAAGACCGCGATCGCGATCTGCGCGACCACCGATCGTTCCTCGCTCGCGATCACGCCCTCGACGTGGGTCGCGAGCCACGAGATGCCGAGGAACAGCGAGACCGCGATGCCTCCCATGATCGCGAGGGTCGTGGCGGCGTTGTGCGCCTGGGGGCGGCGGAAGGCGGGCACGCCGTTGGAGATCGCCTCGACGCCGGTGAGCGCCGTCGCGCCGAGCGAGAACGCGCGCAGCACCGCGAACAGGCCGATGGCGCCGGCGGTGGTCGCGGCGTCGTGCAGCGGCTCGGACTCGAGACCGACCTCGGGGCAGCCGGTCACGCACCGCGCGAGCCCGATCACGAGCAGCAGTCCGATCGAGAGCACGAATCCGTAGGTGGGGATCGCGAACAGGGTGCCCGACTCGCGGGATCCCCGCAGGTTGGCCACCGTCACGAACAGCACGAATCCGACCGAGAGCAGCACCTTGTGCTCGTTCGCGGCCGGGATCGCGGAGCCGATCGCGAACACCCCGGCCACGATCGAGACGACCACGGTCATCATGTAGTCGAAGAGCAGCGCCGACGCGGCGACGAGCGCGGGCACCGTGCCGAGGTTCTCCCGGCTCACGATGTACGCACCGCCCCCGCTCGGGTAGGCGCGCACGGTCTGGCGGTACGACGCGACGACGATGATCAGCAGGCTGCCGATCGCGACGGCGATGGGCATGACGTACGGCTGCGGGCGCTGCGTCACCAGCGTGAGGGCGATGAGGATCTCGCCCGTCGCATACGCGACCGACGAGAGCGCGTCGGAGGCGAACACCGGCAGCGCCAGGATCTTCGGCAGCAGCGTGTGCTCGAGGCCCGCGCTCGAGAACGCCCGACCGAGCACGACCCGTTTGAGCACGCCGGTCGGGGCCAGTGGTGCCTCGGTGTCGGTCATCGCACGCCAAGCCTACGGGTCCGGCGTTCCCCCGCCGGATCGCGAGGCATCCGGGGGGGCCGGACCGGAGGGCACCTCGGGAGCGGCGAGATGGAACGGGACGCTCGTGACCACGACGCCCGGCTCGAACAGCAGCACTCGCTTGAAGAACAGCGCGGTCTGGTTATGCAGCAGGTTCTCCCACCAATGCCGCGGCACGAGCTCGGGCAGCACGACCGTCACGATCGTGTCGCCACGCGAGGTGTGCGACCGGATCTCCTGGAGCAGTGGCGGGCCGAGGTCACGGAAGGGCGCTTCCACCATCACGAGCGGCACGTCGAGCCGGCGCTCGTGCCACTCCTCGACCACCGCCTCCACCTCATCGGGATCGGTGACCATGAAGATCGCCTCGATCGTCGTGGGGTTCAGCGACTTGCCGTAGATGACCGCCCGCACGGCCGGGTCGTGCACGGCGGAGACCGGCACGAGCACCACGGTGCGTTCGGGTTCCAGCGGCCGATCGCCGAGCCAGCTCGGACGCTCTTCGGCGGGCACGAGCGGCACGTCGGTGACCACCACGCGCGGCTCGAACAACAGCGCGGTCTTGAGCAGGAAGGTCTCGCGGTGCCGCAGGAACTGCCAGACGGTGTTGCGGGGAAGCAGCTCCGGGATGACGACGGTGAGGAACCGGTCCCCTTCGTGGCGAGGCATGCCGCGCACGAACCGGCGCACGCTGCGCACGAGATGGCGGTCGGCGCCGTCGAGCCGTTCGAGCGTGCCCATGCGGGGCGCCACCACCGACCACTCCGACGCCACCCGGTCGTAGGCCTCGGATGCACCCACGTAGAGGGCGGAGAATGCCGCCGGGCGCACCGCGAGCAGATAGGCGATCGCGTCACGCGTCGCGAGACCGAGGTCGGGAACCAGCAGCAGCATCGTGCCCGACGCCACGTCGCGCCCGGTGAGCCGGCGAGCCTTCAGGATGCGCGCGACGTGCTCGTAGTGGTGGTGCACCGCCCAGAAGAAGAGCACGATGAGCGGCATCGCCACGATCACGATCCACGCGCCCTTGGCGAACTTCGTGATCGTCACGACGACCAGCACGATGCCCGTGGTCACCGCGCCGACGCCGTTGATGATCGCGCTGCGCTGCCAGTTGCCCTCGCGCGTGCGCAGCCAGCGCCTGACCATGCCGGCCTGCGACAGGGTGAACGCGGTGAACACGCCGACCACGTAGAGCTGGATCAACCGCGTGAGGTTGGCGTCGAAGAGCCAGACCAGCAGGGCAGCGAGCCCGGCGAGCACCACAACGCCGTTCGAGAACACCAGCCGGTCACCCCGATTGCGGAACTGCGAGGGCATGAACCGGTCGCGGGCGAGGATGGACGCGAGTCTCGGGAAGTCCTGGAACGCGGTGTTCGCCGCGAGGATCAGGATGCCCGCGGTGAACACCTGGAGCACGAGGAACATGAAGCCCCCGCTGTATACCGTCGAACCGATCTGGGCAAGGACCGGCAGCTCGTGTGCGATCTCCTCGGTGATGCGCACGTGCAGGAGCTGCGACAACGCCGTGATGCCGAGGAACATCGTGATCGAGATCACACCCATGATGGACAGGGTCGTCGCGGCGTTCTTGGCCTGCGGTCGCCGGAACGCCTGCACACCGTCGGCGATCGCCTCCACGCCGGTGAGCGCGGTGGCACCCGACGAGAACGCGCGGGCGATCAGGAACAGCGAGAGCGTGTGCTCGATGTCGATCGGAAGGTCTGCGGTCTCGGCCAACGGGCAGCCGCCCAGACACCGTACGAATCCCGTCACCAGCGTGATGGCGACCATGACGACGAACCCGTAGGTCGGGATCGCGAACAGGGAGCCCGCTTCCTTCACCCCTCGCAGGTTCGCGAGCGTGACGAGCGACGACGAGCCCGACGGCGATGGGCACCCTGATCGGTACGAGGGCGCCGGGCGCGACCGATGCGATCGCGGTGGTGCCCGCGGTGATGCTCACCGCCACGGTCAGCGTGTAGTCGGTCAGGATCGCGGCCGCGGCCACGAGCCCGGGGACCATGCCGAGGTTCTCCCGAGCCACGATGTAGGAACCGCCGCCGCTGGGGTACGCGCGCACGGTCTGGCGGTACGACGAGACGACGATGGCGAGCAGCGCCGCGATGGCGAGCGCGATCGGCAGGCGGAGGCCGAGCGCGCCGGCGCCCGCCGCCACGAGCACGAGCATCATCTCCTCGGTCGCGTACGCGTTCGACGACAGCGCATCCGAGGAGAAGACGGGCAGGGCGAGGAACTTGGGAAGCAGCTGGTGCTCGGCCTTCTCGGACGCGATCGCCCGGCCGAGGAACAGCCGCTTCAGCGGACCGCCGCCGACGCGGCGTGGGACGTCGAGCTCGACGGGCATCGCGGCATGTTCGCACGAACGGGACGCAAACGACGGCCTACTCGTGGCGTCGATTCGGCGATCCAGCGGTAGCCGACGCCCGGCTCGGTCACGATCAGCGCCGGTGCCTGGGCGTCGTCGCCGAGCTTCTTGCGAAGCGACCGCACGTAGGTGCGCAGGTACGTCGTCTCGGTGCCGTACCCCTGACCCCAGACCTTGCGCAGGAGCCATTGGTGGGTGAGCAGCTTGCCCGGGTTCGTCACGAGCGCCTCGAGCAGTCCGTACTCCGTGGGGGTCAGGCGGACCTGCTCTCCCTCGCGCGTCACGAGGCGCTTCGGAAGATCCACCTGCACCGAGTCGAACCGCAAGACCGGCGCCGCGGGTTCGTCGGTCGGGGTGCGGCGCATGGCCGCCCTCGAGCGGGCCAGCAGCTCTTCCATGCCGAAGGGCTTGGTGACGTAGTCGTCGGCCCCCGCATCGAGGGCGGCGACCTTGTCATGCTGCGTCTCCCGGACCGAGAGCACGATGACCGGCACGTCGGTGAAGGCACGCACCCGGCGGATCACCTCGGTGCCGTCGATGTCGGGAAGACCGAGGTCGAGCAGCACCAGGTCGGGCGCCTGCTCGGCGGCGGCGACCACGCCTTCCTCGCCGGTGCCGACCGTCGCGACCTCGTAGCCGTGAGCCTCCAGACTCGTGCGCAGAGCGCGGCGGATCTGCGGCTCGTCGTCGACGACCAAGACGACCGTCACGGTGCAGCCTCGTGGATCGGAAGGTCACCGACCGGGATCTCGAACACGAAGCTGGCGCCCCCCTCGGCGCCGTCCTCGACGAAGATCCGGCCGCCGTGCGCCGTCACGATGGCGTTCGCGATCGCGAGACCGAGGCCCGTGCCCGGGGAGTCGGGGGTCGAGGCTCCTCGGTAGAAGGCCTCGAAGATGCGCTCGCGCTCGTCCTCGGCGATGCCGGGGCCGCGATCGGACACGCGCACGGTCACATGGTCGCCGGCGGGCGCGACACATACCCGGATGACGCCGTTGCGAGGGGAATGCCGCGCCGCGTTCTCGAGCAGGTTGGTCATCACCTGATCGAGCTGCATCTCGTCGACGGCGACCGACGGCACGTCGTCGGCGATGTCGAGCTGGATCCGGATGGGCTCGAGCCTGGGTGCGAGCCGCGCGACCACGGCCTCGGCGATCTCGTCGAGACCCGCTTCGTGCCGCGTCGGGATCAACGCGCCCGCGCGGATGCGCGCGAGGTCGAGGATGTTGCCGACGAGCCGGTTGAGCCGGTCCGTCTCCTCGAGGATGGTCGTGAGCAGATCGCGCTCCTGATCGGGGTCGTGGTGAACGGTTCGGTCGAGCAGGCTGGTCACGCCCGCCTTGATCGAAGCGAGGGGGGTGCGGAAGTCGTGGGTGACCGAGCTGAACATCGCCGCGCGCAGCTGGTTCGTCTCGGCGTCGAGCTGCGCGAGCCGCGCCCTCGCGTCGAGTCGGGCCCGGTCGAGGGCGGCGGCGGCCTGTTTCGAGAGCGCTTCCAGCAGCTGCTGATCGTGCTGATTCAGCGGCCGGCGGTCGACGGGCCGTTCGACCCGCAGCGTGCCGAACGAGACGGGCCCGACCACCAGGGGCACGACGGTGTCGGGCCCGCCCGGCGTGAGCCCCGCCTGTTCCGCGCGGGCATCGAGCTGCATGCCGTCGAGCTCGACCCGAACCTCGGCCGAGGCGAGTCCGAAGGGTTCGAGCAACACCCGCACGAAGTCGTCGAGCACCCGGTCGGGCACCTCGCCCGAGACGAACGCCGACGACAGGTGCCGGAGCAGCCGGGCTTCCCGCTCGCGCCTCGATGCCCGCGCGCGTTCCTCGGCCGCGCCGCCCACCAGGATGCCGACCACCAGGGCGACCGTGAGGAAGACGAGCGGCGTGAGCACCTCCTCGGTCAGGGCGAGCTGAGGCCCGGATCGACCGTCGCCGAACAGCAGCGGGAGCGCGAACGACGACAGGATCGCGGCGGCGAGGCCCGACCACATGCCCCCGGCCACGGCGGCGATCACGATCGCGAGCAGGAAGAGCGCGATCGAGGCCGCCGGCCCGATGCGGCCGAGCAGGATCGACGCCGTGCCGGCGGTCGCGGGGGCCGCGACGGCGACCATCACCCCTCGGGCGCTGATGCCGCGGAAACGGCGAGCCTCCTTCTCGGTCTGCGCCACGTTCATCGTGTGATCCATCGTGCCATGGCTATCGGCACGGATCGCTCTTCACGTGATCTTCACGCCGAGCGCCGGATCCTTCACGCAGCCCTCACGGGATGGGGACGACACTTCGTGCAGAGGTAGCAACATCCTCCGAACCAAGCCCGGAGGCCGGACGGCGCCCTCCAGCCCGCCCGCCCTCCGGGCCCCGTCCTTTTCCGGCTCCTTCCGCTGTCGCAGGGCTCCCCCTCGGTCTAGGATGCCCGGTCATGCGCGTGATCATCATGGGCTGCGGCCGTGTGGGTTCGGAGCTGTCGAACGAGCTGGTCGCCGACGGCTACGACGTGGCCGTGATCGACAAGAACCCCGAGGCGTTCCACCGATACCCGCCCGGCGAGGGCGCACGCACGGTGGTCGGGCTCGGGTTCGACCGCGACGTGCTCGAGGAAGCGGGCATCAAGGACGCCGACGCGTTCGTGGCCGTCTCGAGCGGCGACAACTCCAACATCGTGAGCGCCCGGGTCGCGCTCGAGAACTACCACGTGCCCAAGGTCGTCGCGCGCATCTACGACCCGCGTCGCGCCGACATCTACGAACGGCTCAACATCCCGACGGTCGCCACCACCCGTTGGGGCGTGAAGCAGATCCAGCTGATGCTGCTGCATGACCGTCAGGAGATCCGCGAAACGCTGGGCGGCGGCGAGCTGCTCCGCATGCGCATGCCGGTCGGACCGCACATGGTGGGCAAGCCCGCCACCTCGTTCAACGTTCCCGGCAAGGTCCTGATCGCCGGCGTCTCTCGCGGCGGGGGCGGGTTCCTGCCGACCGACGAGAGCACCGTGCAGGCCGGCGACTACCTGGTCGTGATGCTCACCAAGGACGGCATGGACACGCTCGACGAGGTCTTCGAACCCACGGGGGATCACGGCGCATGAGGGTCGTGGTGACGGGTGGCGGAGCGGTGGGCCGGCACCTCGCGGTCGACCTGACGCAGCGGGGTCACGAGGTGACCCTGATCGAACAGGACCGCGCCCTGGTCGAGAAGCTCCGCGCCTGGGCGCCCGGCGTGCACGTGACGTACGGCGACGCCTGTGAGCCGTCGGTGCTCGAAGGAGCCGCGACGGCGAGCGCCGACGTGCTGGTCGCGGCGACCGGCGACGACGAGGACAACCTCGTCACGTCACTGCTCGCGAAGACCGAGTTCGCGGTGCCGCGCGTGCTCGCCCGCGTGAACCATCCCAAGAACGAGTGGTTGTTCACCGAGCAGTGGGGCGTCGACGCCGAGGTCTCACCTCCCCACATCCTGACCGCCATGGTCGAGGAAGCCGTCACCGTCGGCGACCTCGTCCGTCTCATCCGGCTCGAGGGCGGGCGCGTGTCGATCGTGGAGATGACGCTTCCCGAAGGATCGTCGTCGGTCGGGCGTGCGATCTATGAACTGCGGCTGCCGGGCGATTCGGTGATCGTGGCGGTCCTGCGCGATGGCCACGTCGTGCTGCCGCAGCCCGAGACGGTGCTCGCGGCCGGCGACGAGGTGCTCGCCCTCGCGAGCGGTCCGGTCGAGGGCGCGCTGCGCGATGCGGTCGTCGGAGCCGGCATGCCCGGTGGAGTGCCTCCCAGCGACTCGATCGACGGCGCCTCAGCCGTCGAGTGAGCCCCGACGCGCGTTCGACTCTGCTGCCGCTCGCACGGCGCGATCGCGTTCGAGCAGGAGCGCGAGCTGGTTGCCGAACGCCTCCAGGATTCGCCGTTCCGACGGTGAGAGCGGTTCGCGGATCCCCCGCATCACGAGCAGACCAAGGTTCCTCCGGCCCACGTTGAGGGGCAGGCGCTCCACACCGGTGCCGCCGCTCGGCGGAACCGCCCCCTCTTCCGCCCCGGCGGTCGCCTGTTCCACCAAGCCCTGGTCAGGAGGGCCCTGTACGTAGAGAGCACCATCCAGGAAACCGAACGCCGCGACCACCACCCTCAGCACCCCCTCGTACGGCCGTGGCCCGGGTTCGGACTCGACCAGGATGCGACTGAGCTCCTGTTGCCGCCGGAGTTCCTCGGCCCGGCCCTCGGCCACTCGCGCGCGCGCATCGGCCCGCGCGATGAGCACGGAGATCAACACCGAGAGCCCGAGGAACACGAACAGCACGATGAGGTCGTGAGCCTTGGCGACGGCGAGGGTCTCGAACGGTGGCAGGAAGTAGAAGTTGAAGACGCCGAACCCGAGCAACGAGGCAGCGATACCGGGTCCGATCCCCCCGAGCGCCACGCATGCGACGACGAGCACGAGGAATCCGAACCCTGTGGCCACGGGATCGACGGCATCGCGGATGGCATCGGCCTTCGCCACGATCAACGAGGTCAACACGACCGCAAGCACGTAGGCCGCGGTCACTCGCGGTGGGATGCTTCTGCGACCACGGCGGATCGGGGCAGGGACATCCGCCTCGTGGCGATCAGGCCGTCGCGGATGCTCGGGATTCCGAGGGGTCGAGGTCATCTCGCTGAGCGTACCCCTCCGGCTAGGATGCTCAGGTGAGTCAGAGCCCCGCCCGCGAGGCGGCCCTCGAACGCGACCTGGGCGGTTGGACGAAGCGTCTGTTGCTCGGCAGGGCTCTCGCCTCGCACAAGGCCGAGCACCAGCTGCTTCCCAAGATCCTCGCGTTGCCGGTCTTCGCGTCGGACCAGCTCTCGTCGGTGGCTTACGCGACCGAGGAGATGCTGCTCGTGCTCTTGCTTGCGGGCGCTTCGGGACGAGGCCTGCTGACTCCTCTGTCGGTGGGTGTCGGAGCCCTGCTCGTCGTCGTGATCGCATCGTACCGACAGACGGTTCGTGAGTATCCGCAAGGGGGCGGCTCCTACATCGTCGCCCGGCAGAACCTCGGCTTGATCCCCGGTCTGACCGCCGGCGCCGCGATCCAGATCTCGTACGTGTTGACGGTCGCTGTGAGCGTGACGGCGGGTGCGATCGCGGTGACGTCCGCCGTGCCGTCGCTGGCTCCCTTCAAGCTGCCGATGGCGATCGCGTTCATCGGGTTGATCACCCTCGCGAACCTTCGCGGTGCCAAGGAAGCGGGCCGGCTCTTCGCGATTCCGACCTACGGGTTCGTGCTCGTGGTCGGCGCCACCCTGGCATGGGGAGCGTGGCTGTGCGCAAGTGCTGGCTGCCCGCGCGCCGCCACTGCCGACCTGCCTCTGGAGACGATGTCCGGACTCTCGGCACTGCTCGTGCTCCGCGCATTCTCTTCGGGTGCGACGGCGCTCACCGGTGTCGAAGCGATCGCCGACGGCGTGCAGGCCTTCCGCCGCCCACAATCGAAGAACGCCGCCTCGACGCTTCTGCTGATGGGCGCGATGAGCATCCCGATGTTCCTCGGGATCTCTGCTCTCGCCTCCGCCCTGGGGGTGCGCACGAACGAACACATCGCTGCCTCGACGTCGGTGCTCGCGCAGATCGGCGAGACGGTGTTCGGCGACGGGCTCCTGTTCTTGGTGCTGCAGGTGTTCACCGCTCTCATCCTGATCCTCGCGGCCAACACGGCCTATCAGGACTTCCCGAGGCTGGCCTCGATCCTCGCACGCGATGGGTTCATGCCCTCACAGTTCCGCAACCGAGGAGACCGGCTCGTCTTCTCCAACGGCATCGCGGTGCTCGCCGGGCTCGCGATACTGCTCGTCTGGGTGTTCGACGCCGATCTCTCGCGTCTCATCCAGCTCTACGTCGTCGGGGTGTTCATCGCCCTGACGCTCTCTCAGGCAGGCATGGTTCGGCGATGGTGGGAACGACGCACCGCGGGCTGGCAGGTGAGGGCCGCGATCAACGTGATCGGCGCGACGACGACAGGGGTGGTGTTCGGGATCGTCGTAGCGACACGCTTCTCGTTGGGGGCTTGGATGGTCATCGCCGCCTTGCCGATCGTGGTGGGCCAGTTCCTGCTCGTGGCTCACCACTATCGCTCCGTCGCCATGGTGCTCGACAGCGTGGCACCCATCGACGTGCCCACCGCGAACAGCGAGTTCGTCTTCTTGGTGCCCGACCTCGGACCGGCGACGCGTGACGGCATCGCCTACCTGCGGGCGATCCGTCCCGAGTCGGTGACCGCCCTCTACATCGGGGCGGTGCCGGGATTCGAACTGGCCGCCGCGGAGTGGTCGATGGTGGCCCCGCGACTCGGGGACCTGCGCCGACTTCACGACGCGGATCGGCATCTCGTGCGGGCCTTGAGGGCGTTCGTTCGGGCACGGTCGCGGCCAGCCGATGGCTTCCTGACGTTGATCGTGCCGGAGAACGCGAGCGACCGATCCCTCGTACAGCAGATCGTGCACAACCGCCGACTCTTCCTGCTCAAGACGTCGATGCTCTTCGAGCCCGGCGTCGTCGTCACCGATGTGCCCCTGCTGCCCCAAGAGCAGGTCCCGACGTCGGGCAGGCCACTGGAACCGGAGCGGAGCTTCGTGATCGTGCCGATCTCCAACGTGAGCTATGCGACCGCCCGGGCGGTGAGATACGCCACGTCGTTGCATGCGGTCGGGGTCGAAGCGCTCTTCCTGGTCACTGATAACGCGGAGATCGGCGACGTCGCCGATGCGTGGATCGAGCACGGCTTCGACGTGCCGCTCGTCATGGTGGAAGCGCCGTTCCGCGACCTCGGAACGCCACTGCTCGAGGAGATCCACAAGCTCACGGTTCGAGGCGACACGATCGTGACGGTCGTGCTGCCCGAGATCGTGCCGCTCCGGTGGTGGCAGACCCTGCTCCATGGACAGACCGCCCTGTACTTCAAGCGCCTGTTGCTGTTCGAGCCGCATGTGGTGGTGACGAGCGTGCCATTCCACCTGCGGTCTCCGGAGGTTCCCGAAGGAAGCACACCGATCAAGCGGTGAATTCCAGGCGAGGGTTGATCATCTTCGGGGGACCGCCGCCCCGCTGTTCGCCGAGGACTCCCTCGACCACCACCTTGGTGCCGAGGGCGAACCCGCCGATGCCGCGGCGCCCCATGAACACCACGACCGCCTCACCGGTTCCGTCGCTCACCAACGCTTCGAGCGACTCGTGACCACTCATCGGTAGCACGGTGATGCGTCGGATCACGCCCGGCGATCTTGACCGGCTGGCGCATCGGTGCGTCCTCGAGCCGCACGCAGCCGGCGACCGAGTCGGCCCAGTCCTCGATCTCGGTCGCCAGCCGCGACTCGTCGCTCTCGGTGAGTCGCTCGATCCACCGGCGGAACGCACCCATGTCGTCGGCCGCTGTCGTCGGGTCTCAGACGGTGGCGGCCGACTTCTCGGCGAACTCCGCGGCGGCGTCGAGCTCGGACTTGCGAGCTTTGGAGACGTAGATCGCGCCTCCGAGGATCACGGTCGCCACCAGTCCGATCGAGATCCGCACCGCGGTCTCGTCGGCGTACTGCACGACGAGCGGCGCGATCAGCAGCGCCACGAGGTTCATGACCTTGATCAGCGGGTTGAGCGCCGGGCCCGCGGTGTCCTTGAAGGGGTCGCCAACCGTGTCGCCGATCACCGCCGCCTTGTGCGCGTCGGAGCCCTTGCCGCCGTAGTGGCCTTCCTCGATGTACTTCTTCGCGTTGTCCCACGCGCCACCCGAGTTGGACAGCATCACGGCCATCAGCAGGCCGGTGACGATCGCCCCGGCGAGGAAGCCGCCGAGCGCCTCTTCCTTGAGCAGGAAGCCGGCGATCACCGGCGAGAGCACGGCCAGCAGCCCCGGCGTGAGCAGCTCGCGCAGCGACGTCTTGGTGCAGATGTCGACCACGCGCGCGTAGTCGGGTTTGACCGAGTAGTCCATGATGCCCGGGTTGTCGCGGAACTGGTTGCGCACCTCCACCACGACCTGCGCGGCGGCTCGCCCCACCGCTCGGATCGCGAGCGATGAGAACAGGAACGAGATCGTGCCGCCGGCGAGCAGCCCCACGAGCACGTCTGGCCGGTCGATGCGGATGCCCTCGAAGGCGAAGCCGGCGTCCTTCAACGCTTCCTCGAACGAGCCGAACAGCGACGTCGCCGCGATCACCGCCGTCGCGATCGCCATGCCCTTGGTGATCGCCTTCGTCGAGTTGCCCACGGCGTCGAGCCCGCCCAGGATCTCGGCGGGCCGGCCCTCGAACTCCCCGGACATCTCGGCGATGCCCTGAGCGTTGTCGCTGATCGGGCCGTACGTGTCCATCGACACGACCACACCGACGGTCGTCAGCATG
>CAWBOB010000011.1:0-49928 GCA_963790335.1 uncultured Actinomycetes bacterium
GCGTCCTCGAAGATGAGGCCGCTCCCCGCAACGAGATCCTTGACCGTCTGGGAAACGAGCACCTGCGAGGGACCGGCGAGGGCGCCCACGCGGGCGCCGATCACCACGCCGAGGCCGGCAACGTCATCGCCCTCGATGGCGACCTCGCCTGTGTGCAATCCCGCCCGTATCTCGATGCCGAGCGGACGCGACCGCCGAGGCGACCGCCGTCGCGCAGCGCACCCCGCGGGCCGGCCCGTCGAACGTCGCGAGGAATCCATCGCCCATCGTCTTGATCTCGCGTCCGCGGTACCGGGCGATCTGCGAGCGCACGATCTGGTCATGACGGGCGCGCACATCGCGCCAACCGGCATCGCCGAGCGCGGCCGCCTGCACGGTGGAGTCGACCACGTCGGTGACCAGCACCGTCGCGAGGACGCGATCGAAGTCAGCCTGCTCGACGCGGAGCGACTCGACGAACGCCGCGATGTGGGGGACGAGATCGTCGAGCGGGTAGACGTGGTCCTCTCCCGGGAGTTCCACGATGCGCGCGCCGGGCGTGTGCGCCGCGGTCCACCTCCCCTCGGCGACCTTCGTCATCTGTCCTTCGGTCCGATGCAAGACGAGTGTCGGCGCCTGGACGGACGGCAGGATGTGGCGGACGTCGGTCTCCATCACCGCGCGATCGCGTGCGATCGCGTCACCCGGGCTGGCCGAGAGCCGGAGCTGGCGCCCGTACTCCCGCACCGCGTTGTCGTCGTGCAGGAGCGACGGGGACAGCATCTCGACGACCTCACGGACATGGGCGTCGGTGCCCCACGCCTGCTCGATCCGCTCGAAGTACTCCTCGGAACATCCCCCCGCTCCACGTCGCGGGGTAGTCAGGCGCCGGCGTTCCACGCACCATCGGAGCCAGCACGATCACCCCCGAGGTGCGATGAGGATGCGTCGCAGCGAACATGAAGCAGAGCGATGCGCCGCTCTCGATCCCGAACACGAACGCACGCTCCGATGACGCCGCGTCCATGACGGCGCGGATGTCGTCCATCTGCGCTTCGATCGTGGCCGCCTCGCCGGTCCACTCAACGGTCCGACGTGCCGCTGCCACGCCGATCGAAGACCAACACGCGCCCGATCGAGGCCAAGCCCCGAACGAACGAGACGAACGGGGGAAAGTCCCACGCCGCTTCGATGTTGGAGTAGTCGTAGGGCACGAACACGATGTCCACAGGACCGGAACCCACCACCTGGTAGCCCACGTGGATCCCGTCCGCCGCGCGCGCGTACCGTGTCTCGGGGGCCCGGGTCATGACGTCACCCGGAAGAGCCGCCAGCGGTCGGGCACGCCCTTCAACGCGTGCTCGCCGGCGTCCTCGAACTCGAGACCCGATCCCGCAACCAGATCCTTGACGGTCTGCGAGACGAGGACCTCCGACGGTGCCGGCCATCGCTCCGACCCGGGCACCGATCGCCGCAGTTGGCCCGCCCAGGTGGCCGTCGATCACCTCAACACTCGCCGACGTGCACGCCGGCGCGGATCTCGAGGTCGAGGTCCCGCACGTGCCTCGTGATGGCTTCGGCACACCTAACGGCGGCGGCTGGACCCTCGAACGTTGCGTGAAGCCGTCGCCCGCGGTGTCGACTTCGGCGCCGTCGAACGAGATGAGCTCGGCTCGCATGAGCTCGTGACGTCGTTCGAGGAGCGCCTTCCATCGTTCCATCGCCGAGACGGAAGGCGGTCTCCGTCGATCCGACCATGTCGGTGAAGAAGCACGGCCCTCAGCGCACCACCCGCCGGCGCCGCTCGCGGAGTGACTCCGATGAAGTCCCGATCTCAGCGACGAGGGGAGCCTGGTCCCGGCGGCCGAGCAGCGAGTCCGAGCCGGACAAGGAGACGAGCTTCGCTCCCGGGATGGCTCGTGTTACGTACTCGGCCTCCTCGATCCCTTCCTCGAACGCTCGGACCAGGCAGAGCGTCGGCACCGAGATCGAGGGAAGAACGTCACGGACGTCGGTCTCGTAGAAGCGACGAGCAGCTCGACTGCGTCGCCCGGTGCTGCCCAGTGACGTTGGAGGCGGGCGTACCATCGGATCAGGCTTCGGTCACCGGCGAGCGACGGCGCGACCCCTTCCATGAACGCGGCCGCATATCCGTCGGTTCCCCAGCTTCGACGGACGGCCTCGATATCGGCGAACGCCTCTTCCTCGGTCGCACCCCACGGGTAGCCGTCGGCGATGGTCCCGCGAGCCGCCGGATCGAAGAGGCAGAGAGCGCGGACGCGACGTGGATGGGTCGCGGCGAAGAAGGGGGCGACCACGTTCCCAGCACTGACGATGACCGTCGAGCGAGAGCCCGCCGCATCGAGCACCGCGAGGATGTCGCGTGCCTCGGTCTCGAGGTCGGGAAGACCGGCGTATCGATCCGACAGCCCGGTGCCGCGCATGTCGTGGCGGATCACGCGCGAGAAGGTGTTCAGCTTCGTGGTCAGCGCCGGGATCAGCGGATGTTCCCACTGCAGCTCGAGCCCGCCATTGAAACTGTGGATCCACAGGACGTCGACCGGGCCGTCACCGACAACGTGGTAGGCGATGTGCACCCCGTCCTCGGTGAGCGCGTATCGGGTCTCCGGAGCGTCCATCTCAACTCACCACCCGATACAGGCGCCAGCGGTCGGGCACGCCCTTCAGCTCGTGCTCGCCCGCTTCCTCGAACGTCAATCCGGATCCCGCGACGAATCCCTCACGGTCTGCGAGACGAGCACCTCCGAGGCGCCGGCCATTGCTCCGACCCGCGCTCCGATCACGACAGCCATCCCGCCGACCTTGCCGTCGATCGTCTCGACCTCGCCCGTGTGCACGCCCGCGCGCACCTCGATGCCGAGCGGCGCGATCGCGGCGACGATCGCGCCGGCGCACCGCACGGCTCGAGCGGGCCCGTCGAACGTCGCGAAGAACCCGTCGCCAGCGGTATCGACCTCGACCCCGCGGAAGCGGGCGAGCTGCCCCCGCACGCGACGATGGTGCGTCTCGAGGAGCTCCTTCCAGGCTCGATCCCCGAGCTCGGCGGCCTTCTCGGTCGAACCGACGACGTCGGTGAAGAGCACGGTGGCGAGCGCGCGGTCGAGTCCGGCTTCCGTCTCGCCGAGCTCCAGGACGAACCGTTCGACCTCGTCGAGGATCTCGTCCTGCGGACCGACCCACGGGAAGTGCACGCTGCCCGGCAGCTCGACGAACTCGGCGCCGACGATCCGCTCGGCGGTGTCTCTGCTCTCCTCGATCGGGAAGTCGAGGTCGCCCGTCCTCGCGATCACGAGCGTCGGCACGTGGATCGACGCGAGCGCGTGCGTGGCGTTGATCTCACGGTTCATGCGTTCGAGCGCGATCGCGGCCGAGGGGCTCGCCGATCGCCGCATGTAGGAGGCGAGCCAGGCGACCAGCCGATCGTCGTGCTCGAAGCCGGGCGCGCCCCATGCCTCGATCTCGTGCCGCGCGAACTCCTCCGTCCCCCACGGCGACTCCATGCGGGCGAGGTAGGCCGCGTCGTCTTCCTTGTACTCAGGCGCTCTGACCGTGAAGTCGGCCGCGGTGCCGTAGAGCGCGAGCGCGACCGTGCGCTGCGGGTAGGTCGCGGCGAACAGCATCGACATCGGGCCGCCCTCGGAGACCCCGAAGACCACCGCCCGTTCGGACCCCACGGCGTCCATCACGGCGCGCACGTCGTCCATGCGGGTCTCGAGGTTCGGGAGGCGGTCGTCGGGGACCCTGTCCGAGAGTCCCACGCCGCGCTTGTCGAACAGGATCAGCCGCGAGAACGTGGCGAGACGGTCCAGGAACCGCGCGAAGTCCTGCTCCTCCCACATCGACTCGATGTTCGAGACCCACCCCATCACGAAGACCATGTCGACCGGCCCGTCGCCGACGCACTGGTAGGCGATGTGGACACCGTCGGCGGCCTTCGCGTAGCGGGTCTCGGGCTGCGCACCGTGGATACTCCGCCCGTGGGCCCTGCGCCGCAAGCCGAGAGGCTGGCGCCGTCGCTAGACTCAGCCGCGATGGCGGGGACCTATCGCATCGTCGTGGCGAAACCGGGCCTCGACGGGCATGACCGCGGGGCGAAGGTGGTCGCGCGCGCCCTGCGCGACGCCGGGTTCGAGGTGATCTACACGGGGCTGCACCAGACCGCAGAGCAGATCGCCGAGACCGCGATCCAGGAAGACGCCGACGCCGTCGGGCTGTCGAGCCACTCTGGCGCGCACATGACGCTCTTCCCCAAGGTGGTGACCCAGCTCCGCGAGCGAGGAGCCGGCGACATCCTGGTCTTCGGGGGCGGCGTGATCCCGGTCGACGACATTCCCACGCTGAAGGAAGCCGGCATCGCCGAGATCTTCACGCCCGGCGCGAACACGGGCGATATCGCATCGTGGCTGCGGGAGCACCTCGATGATCCGTCACCGAACAACTAGTCCGGCTCAGACGACCGACCATACCCCGGGGGCTCCATGGACCTGTACGAGCACCAAGGCAAGGAGCTCTTCCGGGCCCAGGGCATCGTGACGCCTAAGGGCATCGTGGCGGAGACGCCGAGCAGGCCGCCGAAGCGACTCGTGAGCTGGGTGGGCGGAGCGTCGTGAAGGTCCAGGTGCAGGTCGGCGGACGCGGCAAGGGCGGCGGGGTCGTGCTCGTCGACTCGCCCGAGCGGGCCGCCGAGGAGGCTGCCCGCATGCTCGGCTCGGACTTCAAGGGGCACCGGGTGAACGCAGGTGCTGGTCGAGGAACTGCTGCCGATCGCGCACGAGTTCTACACGTCGATGCTGCTCGATCGCTCCACCGGCGATTACCTCGCGATGATGACCGCCGAGGGAGGCATCGACATCGAGGAGCTCGCGCGAACCCGGCCGCAGGCGCTTCGCCGTGTGCACATCGACGCGATGCTCGGGCTGCGCGCCTTCCACGTGCGCGAGCTCGTCGGCACACTGCCGGCCGGCGCGCGCGAGGGAGCGGCCGACGTACTGCGGCGCATGCACGACCTGGTGCAGGCACGTGACGCGACGCTCGTCGAGGTCAACCCGCTCGTGCAGCTCGACGACGGCTCGGTCGTGGCGCTCGACGCCAAGGTCACGGTCGACGACAACGCGCTGTTCCGCCATGCGGAGATCGAGGCGTACGCCGACGCGTTCCCGATCGATGCCGTGCAGGCGCGGGCGAACGAGGAGGGCTTGCAGTACGTGAAGCTCGACGGCAGCGTCGGCATCATCGGCAACGGCGCCGGACTCGTGATGTCGACGCTCGACCTGGTGGCACAGGCGGGCGCGAAGGCGGCGAATTTCCTCGACGTGGGCGGAGGGGCGAGCGCCGACCAGATGGCGGCCTCACTCGAGGTGGTGCTCTCGGATCCCTCGGTGAAGTGCGGTGCTCATCAACATCTTCGGGGGCATCACCCGGTGCGACCTGGTCGCCCGGGGCGTGCTCGATGCGCTCGAACGGGTCGAGGCGACGGTACCGCTCGTCGTGCGGCTCGACGGCACCAACGCGGCCGAGGGGCGCGCGATCCTCGAGGCCGCCGCGCACCCGCGCATCGTGTCGGCGGCGACGATGCCCGAGGCGGCCGAGCTGGCGGCTTCCTCGGCGAACGGACGGGCGGCGTGAGCATCCTCGTCGGCGAGCAGACCCGGCTCGCGGTGCAGGGGCTCACGGGCAAGGAGGGTACGTTCCACAGCCTGCGGAACCGCGCCTACGGCACGAACGTCGTCGCGGGCGTCACGCCCGGCAAGGCCGGGCACGAGGTCGAGGGCATCCCCGTGTTCGACACGGTCGCCGACGCGGTCCGTGAGGCGGGCGCGAACACGAGCGTGATCTTCGTGCCTCCTCGGTTCGCGGCCGAGGCCATCCTCGAGGCCGCGGACGCCGGCGTCGCGCTCGTCGTCTGCATCACCGAGGGCATCCCGGTCAAGGACATGGCGTACGTGCACGGCTTCCTGAAGGGGCGCGGTACGACGCTCGTCGGCCCGAACTGTCCCGGCGTCATCTCGCCCGGTCAGGCGAACGTCGGCATCATCCCGCCCGAGGTCTGCATGCCCGGACGGGTCGGGTTCGTGAGCCGCTCGGGCACGCTCGTCTACCAGATCGTGCACGAGCTCACCCAGCACGGCATCGGTCAGTCGACGTGCGTCGGCATGGGCGGCGACCCGGTTCACGGCCTAGGGTTCATCGAGGCGCTGACCGCGTTCGAAGCCGACCCGGGGACCGACCTGATCATCATGACCGGGGAGATCGGGGGAGACGACGAGGAGCGGGCCGCGGCCTACGTCGTCGAGCACGTCACGAAACCGGTGGTGGCCTACATCGCCGGGTTCGAGGCACCTCCGGGCAAACGCATGGGTCACGCAGGGGCGATCGTGACCGGTTCGACGGGAACGGCGGCTGCGAAAGCCGACGCGCTGCAAGCCGCGGGCGTGCGTGTCGCTCGCACGCCCGGCGAGGTCGCCGAGCTCACCCGGGCGGCGCTCGCATGACGGGATCCGCGGCGCCATGACCGCCACCGGGGTCGTCAGCGTGCGGCAGACCTCACGTGCGCACGATCTCGTTGCCGCCGCACCCATCGTGGTGCTCCGCGCCACGGCGGCGGCGCTCGCGGTCGCCGCGCTCGGACAGGTGGCACCGTCGCTCGTCAACGTCGCCGGAGGCGGACTGGCGGTCGAGACCCAGCTGCGCATCGGATGGCTCTACACCATGGCCGGACACGCCGTCTCGGTCAGCGCCGTCGGCGCATCGGGAACCACGTCGGAGGGCGGGCTCGTCGCCGGCCTGGTCAGCGTGCGGCTCGGCATGCTCACGATCGCGGCGGTCGCGATCGCCATGATCGCCGTGGGCGCGCGAGCCGCCGCGCGGCGGGTCGACGACGCCGGGGTCAGGCGGATCGTGGTGGGAGCCTCGCTCGCGCTGCCGTACGCCGCGCTGATCGGAGGCGTGAACACCGCGGTGAGCCTGCGACTCGATACCGGGGGAGGGTTCTGGCCCGAGGCGACCAGGTTCGCCTCCCCGACCTGGGAAGGGTTCGCGATCCCCGGAGCCATGGCCCTCGTCGCCGGCGCGATCGGAGGGTGGTCCGTCTCCGAGCGGTGGATGTGGCCCTCGGGCAGGGTGGTGCGGGCCGGCGTGCGGGCCTTCGGCTGGACCATCGCGCTCAGCTTCATCGGCGTGCTCACGTTCGCGACGCTTCGCCCCGAGGGGCTCGAACGCTACTCGGTCGAGATGTGGTCGGGCGGGGCGCAGCGCGCGGCGCTCTACATCGGTCACCAGACGCTGCTGCTTCCCGATCAGGCGATGTGGGTGCTGACGCCGTCGATGGGAGGATGCGTGTCGGCCCGCGTCGACGACGGCGCGCACGACGTGCTCTGCCTCGACCGCATCCCGCGCGCCCGCGACCCGGCCACGTGGCTGTTGTCCGAGCTCGGACGGGTCGACGGATCGCCGCCGGTCGCTCCCATGCCGTGGTCGGCCTGGCTCTTCGTCGCCGTGCCCACGGCGGCGATCCTGCTCGGTTTCCATCGGCTCGGGCGGTGGGCCCCGAGCCTCGCAGGGGCGGCCGCACGCGGGTTGCTCGCCGGCGTCGTGTTCGCCGCGCTCGTGACGGCGGCCTCGCTCGCATCGACGGTCTGGTTGCGTGTGGGAGCCGGGACGTCGGCGCGCTCCGTCGCGCTCGGACCCGATCCGGTCTCGACCGCACTGCTCGCGCTCGCTTGGGGCTCGTTGGGCGGCGCCGCCGTGAGCGTGGCGAGCTACCTGCCGCGCAGGATCAACCGCCGGGGCTGACGTCGGTGAAGTTCGTCTCGATCTGGGTGAACCGGCCCCATGCCGCTGCCCACCCTGCGTCGTCGCGCGGATACTTCTCGATCGGTGTCGCGGGTGCCTGCCGATCCCAGATGCCGAAGAACGTGCGGCCGTATCCGAGCAGGTAGCGCGAGCCCGAGTGGGTGTATTGCACCGCCGACACATCGTCGGGATCGACGGCGACGCCCCCGGCCGGTGTGGGGCCCGAGCCTGCAGCGCCGCCGCCGTCGACGGTTGCGTTGTTGGGCTCGAGGGCGACGAATCGGAGCCATGCCTGCCGCCATCCGTCATCGGTGCGCGGGAACCGTTCCGAAGGCTGGGCCGGTGACTGACGGTCCCAGATCCCGAAGTCGTCTGCGGTGTAGCCGAGCACGTACCGGTATCCCGAGTGCGTGTAGCGAACGTCGGTGCCGGGGGTGGCCACAGGGCCGGGCGCGGTGGCATCCTGCGGCGCCGCGGAGCCCGGAGCCGCGGTAGCAGGAGGGCCGGTCGCCACGTCCACGGTCGGAGAGGCCGGCTCGGGGGACTCCGGCGACGACGATGAGGCCGTCGGCGCCTGCACGGTCAGGTCGCTGTGGCAGTACCGGCACTTGATCGCCTCGTCCTGGATCATCTCTGCGCAGTACGGACACTTCTTCACGGCGGTCCCCTCATGGTCGGCAACACGGATCGTGACCCAGGCAGGCTACCCGAAGCACGCGACGGAGCCCTCCGGCCGTCGCCCGCAGGCCGTTCGGTAGCATGCCCACGGCATGGGGGAGCGCATCGCGGTGTTGGTGTCGGGCAACGGCACCAACCTGCAAGCGCTGCTCGACGATCCCTTCTGCGGTCGCCGCATCTCCCTCGTGCTCGCCGACCGGCGAGGCACCCGTGCCGTGGAGCGCGCCGCGGCGCACGGCGTGGAGACGGCCGTGATCGAGCCCGCGTCGTACGAAGACCGGGCGTCGTTCGACGATGCCGTCGCCGCCGTCCTGCAGGGTCACGGCGCCGACATCATCGTCTCGGCGGGCTACATGCGGCTGCTCGGACGCGCCGTGCTCGATCGCTACGAGGGCCGGTGGCTGAACACCCACCCCGCGCTCCTGCCGTCGTTCCCGGGTATGCACGGGGTGCGCGACGCGCTCGC
This sequence comes from uncultured Actinomycetes bacterium, assembly GCA_963790335.1. GTDB lineage: Bacteria > Actinomycetota > UBA4738 > UBA4738 > HRBIN12 > JAOUEA01. The sequence goes on from CAWBOB010000011.1 coordinate 8,936, forward strand.
CTACGGAGTGAAGGTGACCGGGGTGAGCGTCTTCCTCGTGGACGAGGGCATCGATACCGGCCCCATCGTGCTGCAGGAAGCGGTCGAGGTGCGCGAGGACGACGACTGGGATTCCCTCGAGTCGAGGATCCTCGAGGTCGAGCACCGGCTGTTGCCCGCGGCGGTACGGGCGCTCGTCGAGGACCGGCTCGAAGTGACGGGGCGCCACGTCACGGTCGTCGAGGAGCCTCGATGAAGCCGGGAGCCGTCACGCCGGTGCGCAGGGCATTGCTGGCGCCCTACGACAAGGCCGGGCTGGCTTCGTTCGCCACGGCACTGGCCGCCCGGGGCGTGGAGCTCGTCGCATCGGGCGGGACGGCTCGCGTGCTCGCCGATGCCGGCCTCACGGTCACGCCGGTGGAAGAGGTGACCGGGTCCCCCGAGATGCTGGGCGGCCGCGTGAAGACGCTGCATCCCGCGATCCACGGCGGGCTGCTCGCCGACCGCCGCAACGCCGAGCACGTGCGACAGCTCCACGAGCTCGGCATCGAGCCGTTCGACCTGCTCGTTGCCGGCCTGTATCCGTTCCGCCAGACCGTGGCCGCCGGCGCGGCACACGATGCGGTGATCGAGCAGATCGACATCGGTGGCCCGGCCATGGTGCGGGCGGCGGCGAAGAACTTCGAGTCGGTCGGGGTGGTGGTCGACCCGGGCCGCTACGACGCGGTGATCGATGAGCTCGACCGCGAGGGCGGGCTCACGCGCGCGACCCGCGAGGAGCTGGCCGCCGCGGCATTCGCCCATACGGCCGCCTACGACGCCGCCGTCGCCTCGTGGTTCGCGGAGCAGCGCGCCATCGAGGAGCTGCCCGCCTACGTCGGTCTCGCGTACGAGAAGATCGGCGATCTCCGCTACGGCGAGAACCCGCATCAGCATGGAGCCCTCTACCGTGAGGCGGCCGGAGCCGGACCCCTCGGCGGTGCCCAGGTGCTGCAAGGCAAGGACATGTCCTTCAACAACTGGCTCGACACGATCGCCGCCTACGAGCTGGTCGCGGCGATGCCCCATGGCTCGGCCGTGATCGTGAAGCACAACAATCCGTGCGGTGCAGCGGCCAAAGGGTCGCTCGCCGATTCCTATCGGGCGGCGTTCGAGTCTGACGAGGTGAGCGCCTTCGGCGGCATCGTGGCGTTCCACGGCGATGCCGGCGCCGAGGCAGCGACGGCCATGGCAGATGTGTTCACCGAGGTGGTGATCGCCCCGTCGTTCACTCCGGCCGCGAGGGCGGCATTCGCCGCGCGGACGAACCTGCGGGTCGTCGAGGCGCCGCTTCCCGACGGGCGAGGTCTCGACGTGCGTCCGATGCCGGGCGGGGCTCTGGTGCAGGACCGACGATCTCGTAACGGAGACGCGAGCTCGATGGGAGGTCGTCTCCAGCCGCGAGCCTTCCTCCGAGGAATGGGCCGATCTCGAGCTCGCGTGGACGATCGCCTGGCGGGTCAAGTCGAACACGATCGTGCTCGTACGCGACGGTGCGACGGTGGGCGTGGGTGCGGGGCAGATGTCGAGGGTGGACTCGTCGTGGATCGCGGTTCGGAAGGCAGGGGACCGGGCGAAGGGCGCGGTCATCGCGAGCGACGCGTTCTTCCCGTTCCCCGACGCGCTCGAGGTGGCCGCCGATGCCGGATGCACGGCGGTCATCCACCCGGGTGGATCGAAGGGCGACGACGCCGTGCTTCGCGTCGCCGACACGCGAGGCATGGCCGTCGTGACGACCGGGACGCGCCACTTCCGTCACTGAACGGCCTTGGTCGGGCATCGGACGCACGGGTAGGATTCGCCCCGTGACCGCCCGGATCCTCGACGGCAGGGCCATCTCCGATGCGATCCGTTCGGAGGTGAGCGAGCGGGTGCGCGCGCTCGCCGACAAGGGCGCCACCCCCGGCCTGGCAGCGGTCTTGGTAGGCGACGATCAGGCCTCGCGGATCTACGTGGGAGCCAAGCACAAAGCCTGCGCCGACGTGGGCATCCGCTCGGAGCAGGTCGATCTTCCTGCGTACGTGACCGAGGGCGAGCTGCTCGCCACGCTCCGGCGCTTGAACCGCGATCCGGAGATCCACGGCATCATCGTGCAGCTTCCGATGCCGGCGGGCCTGCACGAGCTCGAGGTGCAGCGAACGGTGGCGCCGGAGAAGGACGTCGACGGCCTGCATCCGTGGAACGTGGGCATGATGGTGCGCGGCGAGCCGACCTTCACGCCGGCGACCCCGTACGGCATCGTCGAGCTGCTGCTGCGCGAGAACGTCGAGCTCGAGAGCGCCGAGGTCGTGGTGGTGGGCCACGGAGGTCTCGTCGGAGCGCCCCTGTCGATCATGCTGGCGCAGGACTCCATCCGGGGCAACGCGACCGTGACCAGCACCCACGTCAAGACCCGCGACCTCGCGACGCACACGAGACGCGCCGACATCCTTGTCGTGGCCGCGGGGGTTCCCCAGCTGATCGGCGGCGACATGATCAAGCCCGGTGCCACGGTGGTCGACGTCGGCGTGCATCGCACACCAGACGGCCTGGTGGGCGACGTCGTCTACGACGAGGCGGTCGAGGTCGCGGGCGCGATCACCCCGGTGCCCGGCGGGGTGGGTCCCATGACGGTCGCGATGCTGCTCGTCAACACCGTGACCGCCGCGGAACAGCAGGCGTACGGGCGGTGACGGCCTCCGCGTCGGCGGCCGACCCTTCACCCACCGGGGGGAGGCTCGCGTCCCTCCTGCGATCGGGTGCGTTCGCGGTCACCGGAGAGATCGTCCCTCCCCGAGGCGCCGACGGCGCGTCGGTCACCCGCCACGCACGGGCGCTCGTCGGGTCGGTCGACGCGGTGAACGTGACCGACAACCCGGTCGCGAGCGCGCACATGTCTGCCGTGGCCGGCTCGGCGTTCGTCTCGAGGGCCGGCCTCGAGCCGACGCTGCAGCTCACGTGCCGGGACCGCAACCGGCTGGCGATCACGTCGGACCTGTTGGGAGCGTGGGCGCTGGGCGCTCGCAACGTGCTGTGTCTGTCCGGCGATCCCATGCGGATCGGCGACGACCCCGACGCGGTCACCGTGAACGACTTCTCGGTGCTCGAGGTGGTGGCGGGCATCCGGCGGCTGCGCGAGGAGGGCAGGGCTCCCAGCGGGACCGAGGTCTCCGACGCGCCCCGGTATGCGATCGCGGTTGCAGAGATGCCCATGGCCGACCCGTACGATCCTGCCCACCTCGAGCGCAAGCTGGACGCGGGTGCGGATCTCGTCTTCACCCAGATCGCATACGACGTCGACGCCCTCGCCGCGTGGGCCGACGAGGCGCGGGGTCGCGGCGTGTTCGAGCGCTCCTCGGTGCTCGTGGGCGTCGTGCCGCTGCGCAGCGCCAAGGGAGCACGGTTCATGCACGAGCAGCTTCCGGGGGTACGTGTGCCGTCGCCGATCCTCGAGGCGCTCGACGCTGCGGGAGACGACGCTGCAGCGGTGGGGCTCGATCTCACGGTCGACGTGGTGCGAGGCATCCGCGCGATCGAGGGCATCGGCGGTGTGCACCTGATGGGCATGGGGCACGACGACGCCGTGCGGGCCGTGGTGGAGCGCGCCGGACTCTTCCCTCGTCCGACGGGGGCGCTGTAGGTCGTGGTGGCGGCCGCGCCCGCGTCGCTCGTCATCCGCAACGCGCGCGTCTACACGGTGGATCGCGGCACACCATGGGCCCAGGCGGTCGCGGTCGATGGCGGCCGCATCACGTGGCTCGGAGGCGACGAGCACGCAGCCGCCCTCGTGGGCTCCGACACCGAGGTGATCGATGCCGCCGGTGCGACCGTGCTTCCCGGATTCATCGACGCCCACAACCACGTGCGGCTCGGTTCGAACCCGCTCGAGGTCGACCTCGCCGGGGCGGCGACGCTCGATGAGGTGAAGGCACGCATCAGCGCCCACGCCGAAGCGCATCCCGAGCACGACTGGATCGAGGGGGTCGGATTCAACTACTCGGCGATGCCCGACGGACGCATGCCCACCTGGCGCGATCTCGAGGGACTCACGGGCGGTCGTCCGGCGTTCCTGTTCACCTACGACGTGCACAATGCGTGGCTGAACCGTGAGGCGATGGACGTCTTCGGCATCGCCCGAGGATCCGCGCCGCTCGCGTGGGGACACGTTCGGACCGACGATGCGGGGGAGCCCACGGGCGTCGTGGGCGACTTCGCGGTGATGGGCATCAGCCGCGCGGGCCAGGCCGCCTTGGAAGCCGTGGTGCCCGGATACGCGCGAGGGCTGCAGTACGAGCGCACGCTGGAGAGCCTCGACATGGCCGTGGGCTACGGCATCACGACCATCGTCGAGCCGCAGAACTCACCCGACGACATGTGGATCTTCGAGCGTGCGCGGGACGAAGGCCGGCTGCGATCACGGCTCGTGGCCGCGATGTTCCACCCGGTCGGCACCACCGATGACGAACGCGACGAGTTCGACACCGTGCGGCGCCGCTACGACGACGACCGGCTGCGGGTCGGTCCGATCAAGCTGTACATCGACGACGTGGTCGAGCCGTGGACGGCGGCCATGCTCGAGCCGTACGCGAACCGGCCGGGGGAGCGCGGCGACACCTTCTGGCAGCCGGCGGAGTTCGCCGAACTGGTGATCGAGCTCGAGCGCCGCGGATGGTCGTGCCACGTGCACGGCACGGGCGACCGCGGACTCCGGGTCGCCCTCGACGGGTTCGAGGCGGCCCGCCGCGCCAACGGCGATGTCGGCGCGCAGGCACGGCATGGTGCACACCGAGTGCCTGCACGCCGACGACGTGCCGCGGTTCGCGGCCCTCGGCATCACGCCCATCATGCAGCCTCGTCATTGCGCCCCCGAGATCGTGGCCGACTGGCGCGCCAACGTCGGTGAGCGGCGATGGCGGCACGCGTGGGCGTTCCGGTCGCTGCGCGACAGTGGCGCGACCCTCGCCTTCTCGAGCGACTGGAACGTCGCCGAGATGGACCCGATGGTCGGCATCTACACGGCGATGACGCGAGCCGATCTCGACGGGTCCGATGCCTGGGTGCCCGAGGAGACGGTCGACCTCGAGACGGCGATCCATGCCTACACGATCGGGGGCGCCCACGTCGCGTTCGCCGAGGACCGCCGTGGCTCGATCACCGTCGGGAAGCAGGCCGACCTCGTCGTGCTGAGCGGTGACCTGTTCGCGGAAGCCGCCGCCGACCCGACGAACGTGCTCGACGTGCATGTGACGCACACGATCGTCGACGGTGAGGTCGTGCGCCGAACCTAGGGGTTCCTTCCTCGGCGGCCTTGCGATACCGGGCCCGAGCACGAAGAATCGCAACGGACCGGTCGACACGCCACGCCGTACGACCTGACCATCGATCGCGGTCTCGCATCTCGTTCGGCGGAGAGGAGGCATCGTGGCCTCAGACCCGATCTTCGGGCGCACCGACGAGCTGGGTATCCTCGCGACCTTCTTCGACGGCGAAGCCACCGGAGCGCGTGCGCTCCTCATCGAAGGGGACGCCGGCATCGGGAAGTCCACGGTCTGGCGCGAGGCCATCCGCATCGCCGGCGGTACGGGTCGGGTCCTCACCTCTCGTCCGTCCGAGGCGGAGGCGCGTCTGTCGTTCACGATCCTCGGCGACCTCTTGATGCCGGCGCTCGACGACGGGGTGCTCGCACGACTCTCCGTGGGACAGCGCCGCGGGCTGGAGGCCGCGCTGCTCCTCGCCGACACGGGGCAGTCGCATCCCGATGGTCGTGCGGTCGCCCTCGCGGTGCTCGGCGTCCTGCGAGCGCTCGCGGAGACCGGGCCGGTGACGATCGGGGTGGACGACGTGCAATGGGCCGACGCGCCCTCGGCTCGCGCGCTGGCGTTCGCGTTTCGTCGACTCGAGACCGAGCCGATCACCGTCGTCGCGGCGAGGCGGTCGGGGGCGGGGTCGGCCGAGCCACTCGATCTCGTGCATCTCGCGCCGGGGTTGGAACGGATCGCGCTTGGCTCCCTCGACGAGACCTCTCTCGGCGCCCTGCTCCGCCATCGCCTGGGTCGCGAGATCCCGCCACCACTCGTCAAGAAGATCCACGACCAGACCGAAGGGAACCCGTTCTTCGCGATCGAGGTCGGACGGGCGCTGGGCAACGAGATCCCCTCACTGCGGCCCGGGGACCCCCTCCCGGTCCCGCGCGACCTGGGGGAGATCCTCTCCCGACGAGTGGCGGCCTTGTCGCTCGAAACGCGAGATGCGTGCCTCCTTCTGTCTGCCTCCGCGTCGCGCTCGCGCGACTCCGTCGAGGCTGCCGGTGGGTCGGCCGCCGGCATCCGGGCGGCGGTCGCCGAGGGGATCGCTGCAGCGCACGGAGCAAGGCTGGAGTTCACGCATCCACTCCTCGCGTCGACCGTGTACCTGTCCGCATCTGCCGAGGAACGCCGACACGCCCACGCCCGCCTCGCGGAGGTTGCATCCGACCCAGAGGAGCACGCGCGACACCTCGCCTTGTCGGCCGCAGGGCCGAGCGAGGAGGTCGCGGCGGCCCTCGACGAGGCCGCACGGCACGCCCGGCAGCGAGGGGCGCCGCTCGCAGCGGCGGAGCTGTTCGAGCTGGCGGCCTCCCTCACGCCACCATCATCGGATCAGATCCTCACTCGGGAGCTCATGGCCGCCTCGAACCTGTTCGACGCCGGTGACGCTGAGGGCGCGCGCGTGATGGTCGAGGATCTCGCTGCCGCGCCTCGAGCGGGGCCCGGCTCGTGCCGCTGCGCTCCGCGTGCTCGCGATCATGAGCTGGAACGACGTCCACCGCGTCTCTGAGCTCACGACCCAGGCCCTCGAGGAGGTCGGCGATGACGACGACCTGCGCGCGCGGATCCTCTCCGAGATGGCGTGGGCCGAGTTCGAGGCGTGCCGTCCTGCGGTCGCGGCGGACCTGGCTCGCCGATCCTTGACGCTGGCGGAGCCGATCGATGATCCGCTGCCGCAGCGGTTGGCGCTGTCGATCCTCTCCACGGCCGAGGCGGTGCTCGGTCGCCCGTTCGAGGAGCTGATCGAGCGGGGCGTCGCCCTCGAGGACGCCGCAGTCGCCGGCGAGACCACGTGGGCCGCGATCACCCAGGGCAGGCTGCTGATGTGGGCCGGTGATCTCGGGACCTCACGGGACGTGCTGGAGGGCTGCCCTCGCGGGTGCGATCGATCAGGGCAGGGACGCAGCGACGTGGGAGATCCGCATGCACCTTGCCGAGGTGGAGTGCCGGGCCGGCCGTCTGGATCGGGCGGCTCGCCACGCGAGCGACGCCCTCGAGATCGCTCTCGACACCGGAAGGGAGAGCGTGTCCGGCGAGATCCTGGCGGTCCACGCGGCCGTTGCGGCCGCGTCGGGGCACGTCCAGGACGCTCGCCGAGCGGGGCCTCGAGGCGCTGTCGCGAGTGCGAACAGAACGGGGATCGTTGGTACGAGCTGGTCGCTCGTTCTGCGTTGGGGTTCCTCGAGCTGTCGCGCGCCGACGCGGCCGCGGCGTACAGGTGGCTCGCACCGGTGAGCTCGACCTGTCGCGAGATGGGGCTGTGCGATCCGGGCGTGTTCCCGATCGTGCCCGACGAGGTGGAGGCATTGGTTCGCCTGGGCGAGCTCGACGACGCAGAGCGCCTGACGGACCTGCTCGAGGATCAGGGCCGAGTGCTCGACCGGCCGCTCGCGTCGGCAACGGCAGGTCGATGTCGGGGTCTGATCGCCGGCGCCCGTGGGGAGCTCGAGGACGCCGTCGACCTGCTGGACGACGCGTTGACCCACCACGCTCGCACCGAGCATCCTCTCGAGACCGCGCGCACGCTCCTCGTCGCTGGCGAGGTGCAACGCCGCATGAAGCGGAAGCGTACGGCGCGCGAGCTGCTCGAGCGAGCCGGAGCCGTGTTCGAGGAGCTGGGTTCTCAGTTGTGGGCGGAAGCGGCTCGAGCACAGATTGCGCGGATCGGGGGTCGTCCGCCCTCACCTGAGGGGCTCACCGCGACCGAGGCAGAGGTCGCTAGGTTGGTCGCCGGGGGACTCACGAACCGCGAAGTAGCAGACGCGCTCTTCATGAGCCCCAACACGGTCAAGGCGAACCTCAAGCGGATCTTCGGGAAGCTCGGCGTCCGGTCGAGGGTGGAGCTCGCGGCACGCCACCATCCGCTGACCGTGACCACATCTCTCGAGCGCTAACGCGAGTAAACGTACCCGTACGGGGGATTCCCTCAGCATGCGTCCTCCCTACCGTCAGGCTTCGAAGCGAGCGGGCTCGACCGACCAGGAGGGGCGGCAGTCGGCGCGTTCGCGAGCTGATGGGAAAGGGGGCGCCACATGCGCGTCATCAAGGCTGGAGTGATCCTCGTCGCGATGAGCACGCTGATCGCGATGGCGTGTACATCGGGCAAGGATGAGCAGAGCCCCAACGGGTCGCCGACGAGCGATCCGGTCGTTATCAGGCTGGGCACCGGCGACCCCCAGGGCCGACCAGATACTCCGGTCGTGGAGCGATTCGCCGACGCGGTGCAGCGACTGTCCGACGGGAACATGCGGATCGAGATCATCTGGGAGGCGGCCGGCTCCTCGGGTACTCCCGACAGCTTCGAGCAAGGTGTCGTTGGACTCGTCCAGGATGGTGAGCTCGAACTCGGCTGGATCGCCTCACGCGCGTGGGATACCGTGGGCGTGACGAGCTTCCAGGCGCTGCAGGCGCCGTTCCTCATCACGGATCGGGAGCTCCTGAACCGAGGTGCTCGCGAGCCCGATGGCCGACGAGATGATCGCCGGTCTGGAAGGCGCCGGCGTGGTGGGACTCGGCATGTATCCCGACGGACTGCGGTACCCCCTCGGCTACGCGAGCGCCGATGGTCTCGATCCAGGACTTCGACGGCGCCGGCGATCCGGCTCGTTCCGTCGGAAGCCACCGAGGCCCTGATCCGAGCGCTCGGCGGGCGGCCCGTGTACGGGCTGAACGGCGATGCGTTGGACGGGGCCATCGCGAGGGGCGAGATCGACGGCACGGAGATCTCATTGGGCCTGGCCCCGATCATCGCGCAGGACGTGGCGCCGCGATCCGTGATCACCGGCAACGTGGTGCTGTTCCCTCGCGTCAACACGTTGTTCGCGGGGCAGGAACTGATGTCGTCGCTCTCTGACACACAGCGAGAGGTCCTTGCGGCGGCGGCCGACGAGGCGTACTCGTTCGCATCGAGCGCGAGGAGCGAGGATTTCGGTGCCTTCTGCGAGGCAGGCGGCAAGGTCGCGATCGCCACGGACGCCGACGTGGCGGCGCTGCAGCGAGCCGCGCTACCGGTCTATCGGACGCTCGAGGCCGATCCGCAGACGAAGACGTTCATCGATGAGATCCAGGAGCTGAAGAAGGAGCAGCCTCCGGCCGACGTGCCGTCGCACTGTTCCGCAGGCTGACTCGTCCGCTCGGGCCACAGCAGGCGACGAGCCGGCCGCCCGAGACGCTACCCTCCGCGCAACGCGGCAGGGAGGACGTCGGATGGACCCGAACCACGAGATCTTGTTCGAGCCGGTTCGCATCGGGCCGAAGACGTTGCGCAACCGCTTCTACCAGGTGCCACATTGCTCGGGCTTCGGCACCGAGAAGCCGTGGACCCAGGCGGCCCATCGCGGCGTGAAGGCCGAAGGCGGCTGGGCGGCCGTCTGCACCGAGTACGCGCCCTTCTCTCCGGCATCCGATGAGGCGCCGCTGATCGCCGCACGCTTCTGGGACGAGGACGACATGCGGGCGCTGCGTCTGATGACCGACACCGCGCACGAGCACGGCGCCCTCGCCGGCCTCGAGCTCCATCACGCCGGCTCCCATGCGGCCAACAACGTGACGCGATGGTTCGCGCTCGGGCCGAGTCAGCTCGCGTCCGATCTCGAGCCGCACGTCGTGGCGAAGGCGATGGACCTGCGCGACATCGCGGCGGTACGCGACGAATGGGTGAGCGCGGCTCGCCGTGCCCGCGACTGCGGCTTCGACATCGTCTACGTGTACGGCGCGCACTCGTACCTTCCGATGCAGTTCCTCTCGCCCTTCTACAACAAGCGAGCCGATGCGTACGGCGGGATCCCTCGAGAACCGCGCGCGCTTCTGGCTCGAGACCCTCGAGGGCGTTCGGGAGGCCGTCGGTGACGACTGCGCGGTCGTCACCCGTATCGCGGTCGATGCCCTCGGGCCCGCCGGGATCGAGATCGACGAGGCGTTGGCGTTCGTCGAGCTGGCCGACCAACTCGTCGACCTCTGGGATGTCAACGTGGGGTCGATCGCCCTGTGGAGCAAGGATTCCGGCACCTCTCGGTACTTCCAAGAGGGGTACCAGCTCGAGTGGACCGGTCGCATCCGGCAGGCCACGACGAAGCCGATCGTCGGCGTCGGCCGCGTCACGAGTCCCGACCTCATGGCCTCGATCGTGCGCTCGGGGCGATGGGATCTGATCGGCGCTGCGCGCCCCTCGATCGCGGATCCGTTCCTGCCGAACAAGATCGCCGAGGCGCGCACCGACGAGATCCGCGAGTGCACCGGCTCGAACGTCTGCATCATGAAGGTCGACGGGTTCGGGCACCTCGGCTGTCTCCAGAACGCGACGGCGGGGGAGGAGCATCGGCGAGGCTGGCACCCGGAGCGATTCGATCGTGCCGCGAACGCCGACATGCCCGTGCTCGTGGTCGGCGCCGGACCGGCCGGCATGGAATGCGCGGTCACGCTCGGCAAACGCGGCTTCGAGGCGGTGCACCTCGTCGAGGCCGAGTCCGAGCTCGGAGGCCGGATGCGATGGGTGCGGCGACTGCCGACGCTGGGCGACTGGGGACGGATCGTCGACTACCGGGTCGTCCAGCTCGGCAAGCTGAGGAACGTCGACGTGGTACGCCGGAAGCGTCTCACCGCCGAGCTCGTCCTCGACTACGGCGCGCGCATCGTGATCGTGGCGACGGGGTCGCGGTGGTCAGGCTCCGGTCTCCAGGCGGCCACGCACGAGCCGATCGAGGGCGCCGACGCGGCCCTGCCCCACGTGCTGACGCCGGAGCAGGTCGCCGCCGATGGCAAGCGCCCTCCCGGGGGGCGCGTCGCCGTCTACGACGCCGAGGGCTACTGGTGCGGCGCCGGCATCGCCGAGCTCCTCGCCCAGGAGGGGTACGAGACGCACCTGGTCACCTCGCTCGAGGTGGTCTCGCCGCTGTCCGATCTCACGCTCGAGGGTCCGATGCTCCGCATGCACCTGCACGAGCTCGGCATCACGATGCACCGGGGAGTGACGATCGATCACGTGGAGCCGGGACGGATCTCGGGCGAAGACGAGTTCGAGGAAGCGTTCTCGCTCGATGTGGACGGCTTGGTGCTCGTGACCCAGCAGATCTCCGACGATGCGCTCTACCGGGAGCTGACGAGCGACAAGAGCGCCCTCGAGGCTGCAGGCATCGATGCCGTCTATCGCATCGGGGACTGCGTCGCTCCCCGCATGATCTCCGAGGCGATCTTCGACGGCCATCGCCTCGCCCGCGAGATCGACGGACCGCATCCCGAGACCCCGCTCGGCTTCGACCGAGAGCGCCGCATCCCAGACATCGATCCGGTCACCGCTGGCTGAGCCTTGCTTGCGTTTCACTTGCGCTTGCGTTCCACTTGCGCTACCCTCCACGGATGGTCACGGGTTCCCCGTCGCGGGCCGACGATGCCCTCGTTCGCTGGTTCCCCGACGCACTTCGTGGAGACGAGCGCGCCGCTCGCGGGTATGCGCGCGCGTGGCGGGACCTCGTCGCCGCCATCATCGCGGAACATCCGGAGGCCCCTGCCGGCGCCGCCGCGATCCTCGATCACGTTGCGCTTACGGCACCCTTCGATCCCGCCGGCCCTCGACACGCGTTGATGTCGGCAGCGTCCGGCATCATCCCCGGCATGGACCTGCCCGCGCCCTCGCCGCGAGCGAGGATCACGTCGCTTCCCGCGACGGTCGACTACCAGCGGTTCTCTCGCTACGTCCTGTCGGAGATCTCGGGTGCCGGCACGGGACTCGAGAGCCTGCTCGCTGGGTGGCAGATGACCGTCACCGAGATGGCGACGCTGTTCGGGGTCCGGCGTCAGGCGGTGGCGCAGTGGCTCGACGACGGAGTACCGGCGGCTCGCTTGCCCAAGCTCGCCACGATGCTACGGGTTGCCGAGCTCCTCGAGCGGAACCTTCGTGCCGAGCGCATCGCGGCCGTCGTGCGTGCGCCGTCCGACCGCTGGGATGGGGCGTCGATGCTCGAGATGATCGCCGCCGATCGCCACGGGGAGCTGCTGGCCGTCGTCGCTCGGTCGTTCGACTGGGCCGCCTCGGCGTGACTGGCCCCTCCTTCCGCCACGTCCAGCGGAGCGGGCGATACCTCCGCGTGGCCGATCCGGCGTGGCGCCGCCCCCTCGACGCCTCGTTCGCAGCCGAGCGAGGGGGGCGGTGGAACCCGCCGGGCTCGTTCCCGGTCCTCTACCTCTGCCGCACCCTCGCCGTCGTCAGGGCCAACGTCGACCGGCGCTTCGAGGGTCTTCCCTACGGCGTGCTCGACCTTCTTCCGGATCGGCGTCCACAACTCGTGGCGACCCGCGTGCCGCCGCATCGGAGCGTCGATGTCGTGACCGATCTCGGCTGTCGGTCGGCCGGCTTGCCTTCGACGTATCCGTTCGATCGTCGCGGTGCTCGGATCGGCTGGGCACGAACCCAGCCGGTCGGCGGTGCGGCGCACGATGCCGGCGAGCGTTCGATCGCCTGCCGGAGCGCCGCGCTCCCGCGAGGCGTAGCGGGCGAGGAGCTGGCGTGGTTCGCTCGTTCCCGCGACTGACGCGCTTCTGTTCCTCGAGCGGAGTGCCTTTGACGACTGGTTCTGACCCAAGCAGCCACCGAGAGGCGGAATGGATCGGGTCAACCGTCGGTTCCTGTCGGCATGGCAGGACCTGAGGACTGGAACCGCAAGATCATCGAGGAGTTCCGTGCGAACGGCGGCGAGGTGCGCGCCTTCCGGGGCCAGCCGTTGCTGCTGCTCACGCACATCGGAGCCCGGAGCGGCACGATCCGAACGAATCCGCTGGCCTACTTCGACGACGAGGACCGGTTCGTGATCGTCGCGTCGAAGGGCGGCGCGCCGACGAATCCGGATTGGTACCACAACCTGCTCGCGGAGCCCTCCGCAACGGTGGAGGTCGGGACCGAGACCTTCGACGTCACCGCAGAGGAGGCTTCACCACGTGAGCGCGAGCGACTCTGGACGATGATCACCGAGCGGAACACGGCGTTCGCCGAGTACGAGGAAGCCACCGAACGCACGATCCCAGTCATGGTGCTGCGCCGGGTCGGGGACTCGTGAGCAGACCCGTATCCAGGTTGGACCGTCTCGCTCGCGGCATCCCTGCAGGCGGCTGCTAGGCTCCAGAAACCTTCCGATGGGAAACTCGCTCATGCGCCGTTCGCTCGTTGGCCTCGTGCTCATGTCGCTCTCCCTGCTTGCCGCGTGCAGCAGTGGCGACCCGGCGCCTCCCGAGCAAGGCACCCCGGCCGAGGCTCCCACCGAAGCGACGGCGCCCGCCGACTACGTCGAGGGCCTGTGTGCCGCGGTCGTGTCGTACCAGGCCGACCTCGAGGCCGAGAACACGGCCCTGCAGGACTCCATCTCGACGGGCGAGCCGGATCCCGCGGCGCTGAAGACGGCACTGGAGTCGTTCCTTGCGGCGCTCTCCGATCGCTCGCAGCGACTCGTCGACGAGGTGGACGCGCTCGGCACTCCCGACGTCGACAACGGTGAGGACGTGCGATCGGCGCTGACCTCGGCGATCGAGCAGGTCGTGACCCTGTTCGACGAAGCACGCTCAGACATCGCCGCGCTGGCGACCGACGACCTGGCAGCGCTCGAGGAAGGGTTCATCGCAGCCGGCGCGAAGCTGCAGGAAGCGGCCGTGGGCATCAGCGGCTCGCTCGACGGGCTGTCGAGTCCCGAACTCAAGGAGGCGGCGGCCGACGCGCCCTCCTGCGCCGAGGTCGCCTGACGGACCGCGCGTCCGACCTCCCGGCGACGGTTGCGCCGGAACGCTCATCGCGGCTAGGGTGTGTCTTCCACGTCCCCCCGGGAGGAACCATGAAGCTCCGCGTCGCAGTGCTCAGCATGTGCATCGTCCTGGTCACCGTCGCCCCGGCCTCGGCCGCGTTCACCCAGGCGTCCGCGCCCGTTCGGGTGTCGCGAGATGCCGACACGAGATTGGACTTCCCGGCGGGCGAGCATCAGGCCGAGCCGCACGTCGCCGTCGACCCCACCGATCCTCTCCACCTCGTCGCGACCGCGCATGAGGGAAGGCTCTTCGACGGCGGAGCACAGGCGATCGGGGCGTACGTCTCGTGGGATGGTGGAAGGACGTGGACGAACCAGCTCCTGCCTCGCCTGACGGTGAAGACCGGAGGGGTCTGGGAGCGGGCGACCGATCCCGTCGCGGGGTTCGCCGCCGACGGCACCGCCTACATCAACTCCTTCGCGTTCAACCGCACCACCGGCGATGAGACGGCGGTCGTGCTGCATCGGTCCGACGACGGTGGCCTCACGTGGAAGGGGCCATTCACTGTCGACGGGTCCGACACGTTCCGTCAGTCGTACGACAAGAACTGGATGGCCATCGACACGGGCGCGAACAGTCCGAACGAGGGCCGCATCTACGTGGCATGGACGAACTTCATCTCGGGGCAGTCGGGTTCGTACAGCGGCTCGCCATTGTTGATCGCGTACTCCGACGATCGAGGGGTGAGCTGGAGCGAGCCCGTGCGTGCGGCTCGAACCAGGTACGCACAGGGAGCGATCCCCATGGTGACGTCGAACGGCACCGTGCACGTGGTCTACACCGAACTCTTCAAGGGCATTTTGCGCATCACCACCTCGACCGACGGCGGCGCGACGTGGGGCAAGGCGCGGGTGGTGGCCAACATCGTGACGGCGGGTGTGCCCGGGCTGCGCACGGCCGAGGATCTCTCCTCCGCAGCGGTCGATCAGTCGAACGGCACGATCCACGTCGTGTGGCAGGACGCCCGAACCGACGGGGGAGACGTGCTCGCGACCCGTTCGCGCAACGGTGGTGTGTCGTGGAGCGCACCGATCCTGGTGAACGACGACCCCGAAGGCGGAACCCAGTTCACGCCGGCCGTCGCCGCGCGATCCGGCACGGTCCACGTGGTGTGGTACGACTCACGCGACGGTGAGCCCGCGGACGACCCGAACCTGTGGAGCGTGCGATTCGCGACGTCGGCGAACGGTGGGCGCACCTTCGGCACGAACGTCAACCTCACACCGACGCCGTTCGACATGCGCTTCGCGGTCGACACCGAGCGTGGCAAGTTCCTGGGCGACTACATCGGGCTCGCGGCGACCGCGACCACCGCGTACCCGGTCTGGGTCGACACCCGGTTCCCGTCGGTCTGGACCCAGGCCCAGGGCCAGAACGACGTGGTGAGCGCGAGGGTTCGCTAGGAGCGGTCCTCGATCGGCACCCAGACCTGATCGCGCGGCCCGACGTAGGTCGAGCCGGGCCTGATGACCTTGTTGTCGGCGTACTGCTCGCGCACGTGCGCGGTCCAGCCGGCCATGCGCGCCAACGCGAAGATCGGCGTCATGAGGTCGGTGGGGATGCCGAGCGAGTGGTACACGCCGGCTGCGTACAGGTCCACGTTGGGCCAGAGCTGCTTCTGGTCGAAGACCGTCGCCTGGAGCGCCTCGAAGATGTCGGCCCACCGCTCGTCGCCGTGGCGGGCTCCCACCTCGCGCGCGAGCTGGCGGAGCACCGTCGCACGCGGATCCATCGTTCGGTAGACGGCGTGGCCGAACCCCATGACCTTCTCGTGCCGGCCGAGCCGGTCGCGGACGTAGGTCTCGACGTCTTCGCCCGCCGCGATCTCCTGGGCCATCTTCATGGCTTCCTCGTTGGCGCCTCCGTGCAGCGGACCCTTCAGCGCCCCGATCGCGCCCGTGATGGCGCTGAACATGTCGGAGAGCGTCGACGCGATGATGCGAGCGGTGAACGTCGACGCGTTCATCGTGTGGTCGGCGTAGAGCGTGAAGGTCGTGTCGAGCGCGTCGGCGTCGTCGTGATCGGGCTCGTCACCCGAGAGCATGTACAGGAAGTTCGCGGCGTGCGGCAGCTTCGGGTGCGGTGGCACGAGCTCGCGACCCGTGCGCATGCGCTCGTAGTAGGCGATCAGCGTCGGCGTCTTCGCGATCAAGCGCATGGCCTTGCGGTACTGGGCGTCGGGCGACTCGTCCCACCCGTCGGGGTCGTAGGCCGATGCCGCCGAGATCGAGGTGCGCAGCATCGACATCGGCGAGGTCTGCTGGGCGAGCGTCGACATGAGCTGCGTGAGGAAGGGGCTCAGATCGCGGTTCTCGATGAGCAGCTCGTCGAGCTCGTCGAGCTCATCCTGGGTCGGCAGCCGCGTGTGGTGCAGCAGGAAGACGATCTCCTCGAACGTAGCGTGTTCAGCGAGGTCGGCGATCTCGTACCCGGCGTACCACAAGCGGCCGGCCTCGCCGTCGATGTCCGAGACGGTCGTGTCGGCGGCGACGACTTCCCGAAGCCCCTTCTCGGTCACGCTGGCCACATCCTTGGTCAGGGGCGCACCGAAACGCACGCCTCGGGCCCGCGTCGAGCCGGCGGGCTTCTGACAGGATAGTCGGCGGCCCGGTGACGGACCAAAACCGGTAGCACAGCCGCCCGTCGGACCGACGATCGAGAAGGACGCTCACGTGTGACGCATCGAGTGACGCTGATCCCCGGCGACGGCGTCGGTCCCGAGGTGATCGAGGCCGCTCGCCGCGCGATCGAGGCCACCGGGGTCGGCATCGATTGGGAGCGCATGCCTATGGGCGCCGGCGCGTTCTCGCGGACGGGTCAGGCGCTGCCCACCGAGACGATCGCCTCGATCCGCTCGAACCGCGTGGCGCTGAAGGGTCCGATCGAGACGCCGGTCACGAGCGGGTTGCGGAGCTCGAACCTCGAGCTCCGACGGTCGCTCGACCTCTACGCCAACGTGCGGCCGTGCCGGCTGTATCCGGGCGTGCCGAGCCTCTACGACGAGGTCGACGTCGTGGTGGTTCGCGAGAACACCGAAGGCATGTATACGGGGCTCGAGTTCGAGATGGGCTCGGTGGCCGTGAAGGAGCTGATCGGGTTCGTCGAGGACGCCACCGGCAAGCGCATCCGCGAGGACTCGGGCGTCTCGATCAAGTCGATCAGTGAGCGTGGCAGCGAGCGCGTCGTGCGCTTCGCCTTCGAGGAAGCGCACCGGCGCGGCCGCGCGAAGGTCACCGCGAGCCACAAGGCCAACATCATGAAGTGCAGCGACGGGCTGTTCCTCGAGGTCGCGCGGCGCGTCGCCGGTGAGTTCCCCGACACCGTCTTCGAGGATCGCATCATCGACGCGCTCTGCATGCAGCTGATCCAGGCGCCCGAGCGGTTCGATGTGCTCGTCATGCCCAACCTCTACGGTGACGTGGCGGCCGAGCTCTGCGCAGGTCTGATCGGGGGGACCGGCGTGGCTCCGGGGGGACACTTCGGGGGCACCGGCGGGCTCGAGCTCGCGGTGTTCGAAGCTACCCACGGCACCGCGCCCGACCTCGCCGGCACGAACACGGCGAACCCGGTCGGGCGTGATGCTGAGCGGCGCGATGATGCTCCGCCATCTCGGCGAGCCAGACTGCAGGCGACCGGCTCGAGGCCGCCGTCGCGATCGTGCTCGCCGATGGACAGCACCTGCCGCGTGACCTCCGCGACTCCGACGACGATCGCCCGCCCGCGGGCACGTTCCAGTTCGCCGACGCCGTGATCGCCGGCGCTGTGACGGAGTGCCGTCGTCGCCGTCAGCGCAAGAGGTGCCGACGCCTGGAGCAGGGTCGCGATCCGGCCGCAACTTCGACCTGACCGCCTGGTGTACCGTCGACGCGTGGGACGGTCAGGGGTTCGTCGCCCATGACACCGTCGGCGAGTTCGCGTCGCAGGATGGTGGTGATGCTGTTCGTGGTGTCGCTCGCGCTCGTGCAGCAGGCTCGTGCCGACACCACATCGATCACGGCCTTCGCCCCGTCGGTCGGCTACCGAGGGACGCTCGTTCGGATCGAGGGGTCGGGGCTCGACGGCGTGACCGGTATCCGCTTCGGCGCGGCCGATGCGGCGTTCACGGTCGAATCGAACTCGGTGTTACACGCCACCGTCCCGAGTGGCGCAACGACCGGTCCGATCATCCTTGACACCGCGCAGGGCCAGGTTGCTTCTGGCCAGGAGTTCACGGCCCAAGCGAACGTCGTCGTGGTCGTCACGGACGATCAGCGGTGGGACGCCCTTCGGTTCCCCACCATCGGGTCGGAGCTGATCGGAAAGGGAGTCACGTTCGAGCAGGCGTTCGCACCGACCCCGCTGTGCTGTCCGAGCCGCGCATCGATCCTGACTGGGCGGTACTCGCACTCGACCGGTGTCTACAAGAACAGGCCACCGCAGGGCGGGTTCGAGACGTTCACGGCCGGCGGATGGGACGCGTCGACCTTCGCAACGTGGCTCGACGACGTCGGATACACGACGGCCTTCGTCGGGAAGTATCTGAACGGATACGATCCGGCGGACATCGGCTACGTCCCGCCGGGATGGGATCACTGGGTCGCCTTCTCGCTTGCATCCGCTTCGGGCGGTGGGGATAGCGGCGGATACTTCGACTACACGCTCAGCGTCGACGGCACCGCGGTTCCGTACGGTTCGGATCCCGCCGACTACTCGACGGACGTACTCGGTGGATATGCGGCGGATCTCATCACGGCGACGCCAGCGAACGCGCCACTACTTCTCTACTTCGCTCCGCGGGCTCCGCACAAGCCGTCGACTCCGGCACCGAGGCACGCGTCGGCGTTCACGTCGCTCGTCCCTCTGTCGTCGCCGAACATCAACGAGGCCGACGTGTCCGACAAGCCCTCCCATATCCGGTCGCTTCCACTGCTCACGTCGAAGCAGATCAAGAGCGCCGAGACCGTGCGACGTCGTCACCACCGCTCCCTCCTGGCGGTCGACGAGGCGGTCGCGACGATCTTGGACCGGCTCGCCGAGACGGATCGGCTGCTCGACACGATGATCGTGTTCACGTCCGACAATGGCATCGCCTTCGGCGAACATCGGTGGAGGGGCAAGGAGGTTCCGTACGAGGAGTCGATCCGGGTGCCCCTCGTCATGCGGTACGACGCACTGACCGGTGGCATCCCGTCGGCGACCCACCGGCTTGCCATGAACGTCGACGTCGCTGCGACCGCTGCCGAGGCGGCGGGAGTTTCTCCATCGGAGCTCGACGGCGAGAGTCTCGTGGGATCGCTCGACGGATCGGCGACGACGACGCGTGCCCACGTGCTGCTCGAGCACGCCCGTACCTCGGTCGAAGGCGTCCCGATCCCCGCCTACTGTGGCGTTCGAACGTCTGCGTGGAAGTACGTCCGCTACGCCGATGGCCAGGAGGAGCTGTACGACCTCGTTGCCGACCCGTTCGAGCTGGAGAACCTGGCCGCGCATCCGGAGCACGCCGAGCTCAAAGCGGAGCTCATGGACCGAACACGAGCGCTGTGCTCCCCGACACCCCCGAAGTACGGGCCGTTCTGAGCGACCGCGCGGGCAGTGACGAACCTGCCGCGAGCCAGTTGCCCCATCGAACGCCGTCCCGCCCCGGCTCGGGCAGGGGTACTGGGCGGTTCGATAGCCTTGCGTGAGAAGCAACTCGACCCAAGGAGACCGTCATGAAGATCACCGTGGTGGGCAGCGGGTTCGTCGGGCAGACGACCGCGATGCGTGCGCTCGAGAAGGGCCTCGGCGACGTCGTGCTCATCGACATCATCGAAGGCAAGCCGCAGGGCCTTGCCCTGGACCTGAAGGAAGCCGCTCCGGTCGAGGGCTACGACCCGACGATCGTCGGCACCAACGATTACGCCGACACCGCGGCGAGCGACATCGTCGTCGTCACGGCCGGCTTCCCGCGCCAGCCCGGCATGAGCCGCATGGACCTGCTCGGCAAGAACGCCGCCATCATGAGCTCGGTCGATCTCGAGCGTCGTGCCCGACGTCTCCCGATGCGATCGTCATCGTGGTGTCGAACCCACTCGACGAGATGACCTACCTCGCCGCAGAGGCGTCCGGGTTCCCGAAGGAACGCGTCTTCGGTATGGCGGGCGTGCTCGACTCGGCGCGACTTCGCTACTTCATCAGCGAGGTCACCGGGGCGCGGCCCTCGGACGTCGACGCGATGACGCTCGGCTCGCACGGCGACGCGATGATCGCGCTGCCGCGGCACGCGACGGTCGCCGGCACGCCGCTGCCAGAGCTCGTCGACGAGGCGACGCTCGAGCAGCTCTTCCAGCGCACCCGCGACGGAGGCGCCGAGATCGTGGCGCTGCTGAAGAGCGGGTCGGCCTACTACGCGCCGAGCGCGTCGGTCGTGGCGATGGTCGAGGCGATCGTGCGCGACTCGCACGCCGTGCTGCCCGTCTGCGCGTGGACCACCGGCCAGTACGGCATCGACGACGTCTACGTGGGGGTGCCCGCGAGGCTGGGTCGCGGCGGCATCGAGGAGATCGTGGAGCTCGATCTGAACGACGACGAGCTGGCCGCGCTGCGCGCAGGCCGCCGACGGCATCCGCGCCAAGTGCGAGGACCTCGCGAAGCTCTAGCGCTCGTCGGTCGGACGGCGTCGCCGGCGTGCGAACGTCGGCATCCGATCCGCCGGCCTCGCCAGCCCCCCACGAGAGCACGAGGAGGCCGCCGGCCAGTCCGAGCAGGGCCCCGGCCATCGTGACGGCCACGCCGGCGGCGAGCCGCGTCTCGGCCAGCTCCCTCGATCTGCTGAGCGCTGCGCCGCGGTCGCGGTGCCCGACGGATCCAGCTCGGCGAGCATCTCGTCGACCGCGGTGGCTCGAACCGGCTCGTCGGCGGTCGCCGCCGCGATCCCGGCGACCGCGAACGTGATGAACGCGGCGGCGATGATGGCGCAGGCGCCGATGCGTCTCGCGCGCGGCGACGCGGCGAGGCGTGTGATCGCGAGCCCGCCGAGCACGACCGCAGCACCGGCGAGCACGACCAGCCCGTCGGGAAGGTCGACGCCGTAGTACGTGGGTGAGAGCTCGTCGGGCAGCCCTGTGACCGACGATCGGATCCACGGCAGCATGGCTCCCACGCCGGTCGAGCAGGCCCCCGAGGGCGGTGAGGCCGAAGCCGGCGAGGCGCCTCGAGGCGTCCTGTCGCGCCGCATCGTGCGTCGTCGCTGCCTGGTCGAGCAGTTCGCTCATCGGCGCATCGTCGCATCCGGCGGGCCGCCTTCCAAGCAGCCGAGGCACGCGCGCCGCTACCATCGACGCCATGGCCACCTTCCGGGAGCAGCTGCGCCAGCACGTTCGCGCGTTCTTCACGAACTGGCGGAACCCCGAGTACGGGTTCGTCGAGAAGGTGGGACTCACGTTCAGGAACCGCGCGAAGGGCCTCGTGAACGGCGGGTGCTGCGGCAACCACGGCCAGCCCGGCTGTTGACGCACCGGCGACGGGGACCTCGGTCGAGGACCCGACGGCACGCATCACCACCCGCACGGCTGATCGGACGCGGGCCGTCGGATCAGCTCGGGCCGTGCTCCCAGGCCGTGACCTGGGTCGCGACCTCCTCGGCCACCTGCATCGTCGTCGAGCTTCCGCCGAGGTCGGGGGTGCGGACGCTCGCCGCGCTCGAGCACCTGGTCGACCGCCCACTCCACGTTCTCCGCCGCCGCGATCTCGCCCATGTGGCGAAGCATCATGGCTCCCGACAGGATCATCGCGATCGGGTTCGCGACTCCCCGGCCCGCGATGTCGGGCGCACTGCCGTGCACGGGCTCGAACACCGCGTACTCCCAGCCGATGTTGGCGCCGGGGATGAACCCGAGGCCGCCGACGAGTCCGGCGCACAGATCGCTGATGATGTCGCCGTAGAGGTTCGGCAGCAGCAGCACGTCGAACTCGTCGGGTTGCTTCGCGAGCCGGCTCGTGAGGTGGTCGATCTGGATCTCCTGCCATTCCACGTCGGGGAAGTCGTGCGATTCCTGCTCGGCGGTCTGCAGGAACAGCCCGTCGGAGTAGCGCATCACGTTGGCCTTGTGGCCGACGGTGACCTTGCGGCGGTCGTGGGCTCGCGCGTACTCGAACGCGAACCGCACGATGCGCCGGGTTCCCTTGACGCTGATCGGTTTCACGGTGATGCCGGCGTCCTCGCGCAGCTCGTACCCACCGAGCGCCCGCAGCTCCTCGCGGAGCGCCAGCGCTTCGGGGGAGCCGCGCTCGAACTCGATGCCCGCGTAGAGGTCCTCGGTGTTCTCGCGCACCACCACGAGGTCGACGCTGCGGTGACGGATCGGCACGCCGGGCAGTGCCCTCGCCGGCCGGACCGCCGCGAACAGGTCGAGCCCTTGGCGCAGCGCCACGTTCACGCTGCGGAAGCCGCCCCCGACCGGGGTCGTGATCGGACCCTTGAGCCCGACCCGGCTCGAGCGGATCGCGTCGAGGGTCTCCTCGGGCATGAGCTCGCCGTGGCGTTCGAGCGCGACGCTGCCGGCCTCACGCTCGATCCACTCGATGCCCACGTCGGCGGCGTCGAGCACGAGTCGGGTGGCCGCGGCCACCTCGGGTCCGATGCCGTCGCCGGGGATGAGCGTCACGTGATGCGCCATGGCGCTGCACGATAGCTGACCTGGGCATCTGCCCGAGGGAGCCATGATCCTGTCTCCGAAACCGACGCTGTGCTTCGAGGTGTCGTCGCCAACGACCTAGGCCGTTCGCCCAATGCCTCCGCGACCATCGTCGGGTTACGGTTCGGCTGACGTCTGGGCCGTTCGGCACCGACACATGATGCTCTCGGCTCGTGAGCGAGCGGATGAGGAGGACCGATGGTGCATCGTTTCCCCCCGGCGGGGAAGCCGCTGATCGTCGCACTCGTCATGACGGTCGCGGTCATCGCGCCGATGCAGGTTGCTTCCGCCGTCACCCTGTTCACCGAGGGCTTCGAGTCCGGCAACCTGAGCAACTGGACGAGTACCACGGCGTTCACGGCGCAACAGGCGATAGTACGCACCGGATCGTGGGCGGGCAGGGCGAGCGCTTCGAGCGGCCCGGCGTTCGCCTCCAAGACGATCCCGGCGCAGACCGACGTCTACCTGCGTGCGTTCACCCGCGTGGCGAGCCACGCGGGCACGAACCAGATCCTGCGGATGTCCTCTTCGGCCGGCGGCGGCAGTCTCGTCTCGTTGAACCTCACGAACTCCCACCAACTGCAGGTGAAGAACAACGTCCTGGCAACGACCCGCAGCACGGGGGTCACCCTCGCCCAAGGTACGTTCGTCGACCTCCAGCTCCATCTTCGGATCGACGGGACCAACGGCTCGGTCGACCTGTGGGTCAACGGTGTGATGGCGCCGGGGCTCGCCGGAGCGTGGAACTTCGGCACCACGCCCATCGACGGCGTGGTCATCGGAGCCCAAGCTGCCGGGAACCCCGCGATGGATGTGGTCTATGACGATGTCGAGGTGGCGACCACCTTCATCGGCGGCGGCCCGCCGCCGATGCCGCCCGCGACGCCCACGAACTTCCGCGCCACCGGGGTGTTCCACGATCACGTCGATCTGGCTTGGAACGCATCGAGCGGCGCCACCGGCTACACCGTGTACCGAGGGGGTACCGTCATCGGGACCACGGCGAGCAGCACCTTCTCCGATACCACGGTGGACCCAGAGACGAACTACCAGTACTCGGTCGACGCCTTCAACTCGGAGGGGAGCTCCCCGCAGTCATCTCCGCCGATCTCGGTAACGACTCCGGCCGCCCCGACCGGCGGCGGCACCGTGGTCATGGCGGCGGGCGACATCGCGTGCGATCCGGCCGACAGCAACTACAACGGTGGCAACGGCACCTCGTCGAAGTGCCGTCAGAAGTTCACAGCTCAGCTCCTCGCCGGGGCAGATCACGTGCTCGCGATCGGCGATACCCAGTACGACTGCGGCGGGCTCTCGGCCTTCAACACGTCCTATGACCCGACGTGGGGCGTGTACAAGGGCATCACGAGCCCGATCCTGTCCGATGAGGACTACGACACGTCGGGCACAGGCTGCGGCGCAGCAGGGGCCGACGGGTACTTCTCGTACTTCAACAGCCGGCTGGTCGCGCAGGAGGGGGCCACGGCCGAGGACCCGACGAAGGGCTACTACAGCTTCGACATCGGCGGGTGGCACGTCGTTGCGCTGAACTCCGAGTGCGTTCGGATCCCAGGTGGCTGTGGCGAGAACGGGGCGCAGAACAACTGGCTCGAGGCCGACCTCGCCGCATCGTCCGCACAGTGCGAGGTTGCCCTGCTGCACGCGCCACTGTTCACGTCCAAGCAGCCCAGCGGCACGGTGGACAACAGCGTGAAGCCGCTGGTCGACGACCTCTATGCCGGCGGGGTGGAGATGGTCTTGAGCGGCGACAAGCACTTCTATGAGCGCTTCTGGCCGCAAACACCTTCGGGGGCGCGCGACGACGCGAACGGCATCGTGCAGTGGGTCGTCGGTGTCGGCGGCAAGAGCCGGAACGGGCTCTCGACGTTCCGCAGGCCGAACAGCGCGGCCGCCACGGCGGGGACGTTCGGGGTGCTCGAACTGACGCTGAACAGCGGCAGCTACGCGTGGGATTTCATCGTCGAGGGGAACAACGGGTTCACCGACACCGGCAGCGCGTCCTGCCATTGAGCGGTGCCGAGCCGGAAAGCTCAGAAGCGGTCGAACAGGATCGAGCGTTTGACTTCCTGGATCGCCTTCGTGACCTGGATGCCGCGGGGACAGGCTTCCGTGCAGTTGAACGTCGTGCGGCACCGGAAGACTCCGGTCTTCTCGCTCAGGATCTTCAACCGTTCGCGACCGCCTTCGTCGCGGGAGTCGAAGATGAACCGGTGTGCGTTCACGATCGCGGCCGGGCCGATGTAGCCCTCGTCGCCCCAGAAGATGGGACACGACGTGGTGCACGCCGCGCACAGGATGCATTTGGTCGTGTCGTCGAACCGGGCTCGTTCGTCGGACGATTGCAATCGCTCGCGATCGGGCTCGCCCGAGTCGTTGATGAGGAAGGGCAGCACCGCCTTGTAGCCGTCGAGGAACGGCATGGAGTGGTCGCGACGTGGGCGGTTTACGAAGCCGGGAAGCTGGCGATGCGGTGTTGATACCGGTTCGTGCCGGCGGTGGTGGGGCTCCCATCGGGATTGAGCACGCAGGAGCCGTCAGCTTGACGCTGCCAGTCGTTCGCGACCCTCACGAACTCGCCGCCGACCCACAGCGCTGAGTCGGTCGCTTGCATCACGGTCCATGCCCCTGCGTAATGGGGATTCAATGCCGGCGTCCAGTCGTCGAGCGACTCCCCGGTGAATGGGTCGAGCGCGGCGAGGCGGGGCTGGCAGTGGTCGCCGCCGCCGTCGTCGATGCGCGTCCAGTGACCTCCGATGATGAGCTGGTCGGCGGCGTCCTCCTGATCGAACCAGCCCACGGTCTGCGCCGACCCGCTGGTGTCAGTCACCCAGTCGCGATCTCCCGTCGCGGTGTCGACGGCCATGACGAAGTCTGATCCTCCTGCGGCCAGATAGGTTCTCATGCGCGTCGTCACGAGCTCCCAACCGAACGCCTGGCTCTCCTCGGACGTGCCCCAGCCCTCGAGAAGGCCGTTGGGCTCAGCGGGCGAGCGTCCGGGCACCCACGACTGGTCGTACGTGCCGTCGGCAAGCAGGTGCACGAACGCCTTCGACGGGATCGCGGGATCATTCATCCAATCGCACTTGCACGCCAGGAACAAACCACCCTGCGGTGCCGTGGCGATGTCGACGACCTGCGGCACCCTGGTGCGGACGCCCACCGCGTTGGTACCAGGGGACGCGACGACCGATTCCTGGGTCGCCGACGTCACGCGCCAGAGCTTCTTGCCGCCCGCATACACGACCCCGCCCGCGCGATGCACCGAGAACAACGGAGGCGTGGAGTAGGTCTGGATCGTCTGACCGGTCGCGCCATCGAAGGCGATCAGGTTCACGGCGCCCTGCGAGCCGAACCTTCCCGCCGCGTACACGGTGGACCCGTTGACGTGGAGGTCGTATACGATGGAACCGGTGCCTCTGAGCTCCAGGGGCACATCGATCGGCGTCCCGTCGAGCTCGAACGCCGCGATGTTCGTCTCGGTTCCTGGGGTGCCCGGGTAGAGCGGCTTCGCACTCGAGTTCCCGACCACCTGCGAGAACTGCCCCGCAACCCAGATAGTCGTGCCGGACTGCGCCGTCGCGCGCACCTTGCCGTTGACCCCGTAGGTGAGGGTGGGCATCTCCGTCGGTGACGCCAACGCGGGGAGCGCGGCGATGACCGACACGACGAGCATCGCTGCGACCGTCACCAGGAGGACGGGCGACGTTCGTTGCCGGCCTCGGAAGGACTGGGAGGGGCGAGCACGGGGCAGCGCTGCGAGTGGAGTCATCGGGGGGCCTCTCGTGAGTGCGGGCTGTCGCGTCAGGCGACCCGAGTATCGCGACCGTGGGCCGTGAGCGTCAAACACTCAAGACATGAGCGGGTCGTGTCCGCCTGACCTCGGAAGCATCGAGCAGGATCGAGTGCCTGCTGCTTGTCTCCCGGAGGCTAGACGACCCAACTCGATGTCCTTTGGATGCAGCGGAATCTTTGCTTGCATCCGGGGCGTCACCCGAAGCTCTCTTCCCTTCTGAAGCCATCCGACTCACGCTCGCGGAAGCCGGGTCCCCTCAAACCGCTTCTCCAGCGAACGAGAAGAGCTGCCACTCGCCGGGCACACCCTTGAGGTCATGCGTGCCGCGCTCGTCGAACTCGAAGCCAGATCCTGCGACAAGGTCCACCACCGTTCGGGATACAAGGATCTCGTCGGGTGCGGCCTTGGCCGACACACGAGCACCGATATGCACGGCGAGACCGGCGACGTCAGAGCCACGCAACTCGATCTCCCCCGAATGTAGGCCCGCGCGGATCTGGAGTTCGGCTTCACCCATCGCGTCGCGGATCGCGACGGCACAGCGGATGGCGCGAGCCGGGCCATCGAACGTCGCGAGGAAGCCATCTCCGGTCGTGTGGATCTCCCGGCCTCGATGCCGCCCGAGCTCTCGTCGCACGATCGCGTCGTGTTCTCGGATCTTGTCCGTCCATTGACGATCTCCGAGATCCGCAGCTGTGGCCGTTGAGTCGACGATATCGGTAAAGAGCACTGTGGCGAGGACTCGGTCCGGAGGACCTGAGCTCCTGGAACCGGTGAGGAACTCCTCGACCTCGGCGAGGAGCGCGGGGGCGGCTCCGCTCGCCCAGTAGATGTGTCCTTCTCCTGGGATCTCCTTATACACCGCCCCTCGGATGTGCTCTGCGAGGTAGCGGCCATGCTGGACCGGGAAGATCCGGTCAGCTTCTCGGTGGACGACGAGGGTTGGACATTGGATCGCGGACAGGGCGTGTCGGACATCGATGCGGAACAGCATCTCTAGGACGGTTGCGGCGAGCCCGGGGCTCGCCGCGAGACGCTGGAACCTCCCCATGAACGACCATAGTCGTTCGTCGTGCGCGTCTTCGGGTGCGAGGAAAGACACGGTGGTCCCCTCCCCCCAATGCTCCTCGACCATGTCACGGAGTTCGGTGAGCTTGTCAGCGGTCATACCGAAGGGATAGTCCGGCCCGGCGATACCCCGAGCCGTACTGTTGAAGAGGACCAATGAGCGGATGCGCTCTGGGTATGTCGCCGCGAATAGAGTGCCGATAACTCCGCCGACGCCGACACCGAAGATGGCGGCCTGCTTCGTCCCTACGGCGTTCATCACGGCCTCGAGATCGTCCATCCAGTCTTCGGCGGTCGGTGTCTCTGGGACAGGATCAGATGCGCCCACTCCTCTCGGGTTGAACAGGACCAATCGGCTGAACGACGCCAGGGTATTGAGGAAGCGTTCTTGCCGTGGCTCCTCCCACTGCACCTCGATGTGGTTGACCCAGTCCGGAAGGAACACGAGGTCGAAGGGGCCGTCGCCGACAACCTGGTAGGCGATATGCCGCCCACCTGCCCGCACGTACCTCGTCGTCGGGTCCACGGTTGAAGCGTAACGCCAACCCGTTCAGGGAGGGAGGGATCACGGACGACGGTTCACCTGGGAAAGCGCCGTGGAACCTCCCTGATCACGTTCAGCAAGCCACGGGGATGCTAGAAGCGATCGAACAGGATCGAGCGCTTCACTTCCTGGATCGCCTTGGTGACCTGGATGCCGCGGGGACAAGCTTCCGTGCAGTTGAACGTCGTGCGGCACCGGAAGACTCCGGTCTTCTCGCTCAGGATCTTCAATCGTTCGCGACCGCCTTCGTCGCGAGAGTCGAAGATGAACCGGTGTGCGTTCACGATCGCGGCCGGGCCGATGTAGCCATCGTCGCCCCAGAAGATGGGACACGACGTGGTGCACGCCGCGCACAGGATGCATTTGGTCGTGTCGTCGAACCGGGCTCGTTCGTCGGACGATTGCAATCGCTCGCGATCGGGTTCACCCGAGTCGTTGATGAGGAAGGGCAGCACCGCCTTGTAGCCGTCGAGGAACGGGTCCATGTCGACGATCAGGTCCTTCAGCACGGGCAGTCCTCGGATCGGCTCGATCGTGACCCTGGGTGCGACGTCGTCCACGAGCAGCTTGCATGCGAGCGCGTTCCGGCCGTTGATGAGCATCGCGTCGGATCCGCAGATGCCGTGGGCGCACGACCGCCGGAAGCTCAACGTGCCGTCGTGGTACCACTTGATCTGGTGCAGGACCTCGACGAGCCGCTCGAGCGGATCGGCCTGCACGGTGAACTCGTCCCACCAGGAGTCGGCCGAGACCTCGGGGTTGAACCGGCGGATGCGCAGCGTGATCTCCACCGCTCCCGCGGGGCCGGCGCCGGCCCGACGCCCGTCGGACCCCTGCAGCGCCTCGGCCGGCGTCACCATCAGTACTTCCGCTCCATGGGCACGTAGGGCCCCATCTTCACGGGTTTGAAGTCGAGCCGGATCGACCCGTCGTCGTTGCGGTAGGCGAGCGTGTGCTTCAGCCAGTTCGCGTCGTCACGCAGCGGATGATCGTCGCGATAGTGGCCACCGCGGCTCTCCGTGCGAGCGCGCGCGCTCACGACGAGCGCCTGCGCACAGTCGAGCAGGTAGCCGACCTCCACGGTCTCCATCAGGTCGGTGTTGTACATCGCCCCCTTGTCGGTGATCGCCACGCGGGCGAACCGTTCCTGCAGGCCGCCGATGATCGCTTCCATCTTCGACAGGCTCTCTTCGCTCCGGACCACGAAGGCGAGGTCGAACATGCTCGTCTGCAGCTCGGCGCGGATCTCGGCTGCGTTGGTTCCGTCGCCGCGCTGCAGGATCGCCTCGAGCGACGCCGAGGTCGCAGCCGTCGGCCGCTCGGGCAGGTCGGGGTGCGCGGCGTGCTTCGCGTGGCGGGCGGCGTCGGCGCCGGCGCGACGTCCGAACACGACCAGGTCGAGCAGCGAGTTCGTGCCGAGCCGGTTCGCGCCGTGCACGCTCACGCACGCGCATTCACCGGCTGCATACAGTCCCGGGATCGGCGTCTCCTCGGGACCCGTGACGACGCGGCCGTCGACGTCGGTCGGGATGCCACCCATGGCGTAGTGGGCCGTGGGTTGGATCGGGACCGGTTCCTTCGTGGGCTCGACCTTCAGGTAGACCCGCGCGAACTCGGTGATGTCGGGCAGCTTCTCCTCGATCACCTTGGGGTCGAGGTGCGTGATGTCGAGGAAGGCCCAGTCGCCGTTGGGGCCGCCGCCGCGGCCTTCCTTGATCTCCTGATAGATCGCGCGGCTCACCATGTCTCGCGGCGCGAGGTCCTTGATCGTGGGGGCGTAGCGCTCCATGAAACGCTCGCCGTCCTTGTTGCGCACGATGCCGCCTTCACCGCGTGCTGCTTCGCTGAGCAGCACCCCGAGCTTCGCGAGCCCGGTCGGGTGGAACTGGAACATCTCCATGTCCTCGAGCGGCACGCCGCGGCGCCACACCACCGCTGGGCCGTCACCGGTGAGCGCGTGCGCGTTCGACGTCACGCTGAACATGCGCCCGTAGCCGCCCGTGGCGAACACCACCGACTTCGCCCGGAAGACGTGGAGCTCTCCGGTCGCGAGCTCGTACGCGACGATGCCGGCGGCGGCCCCGTCGGCATCGCGCAGCAGGTCGAGGCAGTAGTACTCGTTGAAGAAGCGCACGTCGCGCTTCACGCACTGCTGGTAGAGCGTCTGCAGGATCATGTGGCCGGTGCGGTCGGCCGCGTAGCACGCGCGGCGCACCGGCCGCTCGCCGTGCTCGGCCGTGTGTCCGCCGAACCGGCGCTGGTCGATGCGCCCCTCAGGGGTGCGGTTGAACGGCAAGCCCCACCGCTCGAGCTGGTAGATCGCGTCGATCGCTTCCTCGGTCATGAGCATGGCAGCGGGCTGATCGACGAGGTAGTCGCCGCCCTTGATCGTGTCGAAGGCGTGCCACTCGGGGTGGTCTTCCTCGGTGTTGCCGAGGGCCGCGCACACCCCGCCCTGCGCCGCCCCCGTGTGCGACCGGGTGGGGTAGAGCTTGGAGATCACCGCCGTCTTGACCTGATCGCTGAGCTCGATCGCGGCGCGCATGCCGGCGCCACCGCCGCCGATCACGAGCGCGTCGTAGGTGTGGGTCGTGGCCATCGCTACGCGCCCGATGTGACCGGCGTGAACGTCACGACGATGATCGTGCCGAGCACGAACAGCGTGAAGCCGAGCACGTAGAAGACCATGTTCATCGAGAAGCGGACGGCGGGGGAGCGCACGTAGTCGAGCGTCACGTTGCGCAGTCCGTTGATGCCGTGGATCAGCGCGAGGGTGAGCATCATCCAGTCCCATGTGCGCCACAGGGGACTCGACCAGCGGTCGGCCACGAAGTTGTAGTCGACGCGCTCAACGCCGTCGGCGGGCAGGTGCATGATCAGCGTGTGCCCCACGGCGAGCACGAGCAGCACGATGCCGCTGATCCGCATGAAGAGCCACATCCAGAGCTCGAAGCCACCCACCGGACGCTCTCGGCCGGAGACGTACCCGCGCTGCGGTTGTGAAGGCGCGTCCCCAGGGGGCGTGGGTCGTTCGATCGTCGTCGCCATCAGCCCGCTCCGCTCACAACAGGTCGATGATCTGCTTGCCCATGATGGCGGTGACGACCAGGGCCGAGGCCGCGAACACGAGCGCCGACGAGCGCCCCACAGCCTTGATGTGGCCTGCGAGGCTCGGGAAGAAGTCGATCAGCGTGATCTTGATGCCGTTGATCGAATGGAAGAGCACCGCGAGGACCAGTCCGAGCTCGAGCACGTGCACCGCCGGATTCTTGTACGCATCGGTGACCCGGTTGTACGCCTCGGGACCCCAGCCGACCAGCGCGGTATCGACGATGTGGGCGAAGAGATACAGGATGACGGCCACGCCGGTGATGCGGTGGAACATCCACGACCATTGGCCCTCGTGACCCCTGTACGCGGTCCCGAAGTCGCTCTTCTGCTTCCTGCTGAGTCTGGTCGCCACGGCTATCACCCTCAGGCTAGCTCGCGCTTCGGCGAACGACCGTGCCGAAGCGTCCAGCGGACGGCGCGCAGTCTACCCCGTCGTGGCAGGCCGCCCCCCGCACGAGCCGATGCGCCCGCGATCACGTCACGCGGAGCGCGACGAGCACGCCGTCGCGGATCGGCAGGATCGTGGTCACGTAGCGCTCGTCCGCGGCCACCATGGCGTTGTGCTCGCGGATCGCCTCGGTGACGTCGTCGGGCGGCTCGCCGTCGGGGGGCACCCGGCCGTACCAGAGCGTGTTGTCGCAGACGTAGAGTCCGCCGACCCGCACACGATCCCGCGCGGCACGCCACGCGTCGGGATACCCGTGCTTGTCGATGTCGTCGTACACGACGTCGAACGCACCATCGACCGATGCGAACGACGTGAGCGCGTCGCCGACGTGGTACCGCATCCGCTCCCACACCCCGGCGCGCCCCAGGTAGTCCGCCGCCTTCCGTTCGTTGGCGGCGTCGCCGTCGGTGAGGTGGATCTCGCCCTCGGCGCCGGTGGCCTTCGCGAACCAGTACGCCGAGTACCCGAATCCCGATCCGAGCTCGAACACACGCCGGGCTCCGATCGAGGCGGCCTGCACCCACAGCGTGACGCCCACGTTCCTCCCGACGATGGGGAAGCCGAGCTCGGCCGCCTCGGCTTCCATCTCGAGCAGCACCGGTTCGTCGTGACGGGCATGGAGCGACGCCGTGTAGGTCTCGATGCGGGGATCGACGATGTCCATGAGCGAACCGTACTCGAGGCTGCGAGGTTCGCCGGGCAGCATGTGGGAGCCGGCACGGCCGTTGCGCGCTCGCCGGGGAACCGAGAGACTTCCGGCGATGGAGCCGTCAGAGGAGCTGCGTCAGGTCGTTCGGCGCTTCTTCGCCGCTGTGCACCAAGGAGACCAGGAAGCCGCGAGCCGGCGCTTCTCCCGGGAGCCCGGGTTCGAACGGTTCGGCTCGGATCCGGCGGAGTGGTGGCAGGACGGGGAGGCGTCGACCCGCATCTGGCTGCAGCAGATGCACGAGCTGGGCGGTGGCTTCCCCTGGACCCTGGTCGGCGACGTGCACGCCATGACGGAAGGAAGCGTTGGCTGGGCGGGTCTTCAGGCAGAGTGGGCGACACCGAATGGGCCGCAGGGTTTCCGATTGACCCTCGTCCTGCACCTCGAGCACGGTGAGTGGAGGATCGTGCATGCCCATGGGTCGATCCCCGCTCTGAACGAAGAGCAGGGCTTCACGCTGACGACCTCGGTTGATGACATCGCCGAGTCGGTCACGAACTCGCGGCCCGACCTGTCTGCCACCTCGGCCGCCGACGGCACCGTGACGATCGCATTCACGGACATCGAGGACTCGACCAGGTTGAACGGATTCCTCGGCGACGAGCGTTGGGTGGACGTGCTCCGCGCCCACAACGGCGTCTTGCAGGACGCGACGGCCCAGTTCGGGGGATCGATCGTCAAGAATCAGGGAGACGGTTTCATGCTCGCGTTCCCCTCGTCCCGATCGGCGATCCGATGTGCGATCGCGATCGAGCGGGGCATCGCCGAGCGCTTCCACGATCCGGGCTCACTGGTGCGGGTGCGCATCGGCATCCACGTCGGGGAGGCCGTTCGGGAAGCCGACGACTTCTTCGGACACGCGGTTGCCTATGCGGCCCGGATCGCCTCGGCTGCGGCGGGGGGCGAGATCGTCGTCTCCTCGCTCGTGCACGACCTGGTCGGCCAGACGAGCGACGTTCGATTCGGTGAGGCCCGATCGGTGGAGCTGAAGGGTATCGCGGGGTCGCATCGCATCTACCCGGTGGAGATCCCGGCGCACGACTGAGTCGGCAACGATCCGTTCGGATTACCGTGGAACCGGCCCCTCGGCCGAGCCGATCGCACAGGAGGACGATGACTGACTCGCAGGAAGGCCGACGCACCGATTCCGGGATCGAGCTGAAACCGCTCTACACCGTCGACGACCTGGCGGCCGCAGGTCACGATCCCGAGCGTGATCTCGGCGAGCCGGGGGCCTATCCGTTCACGCGCGGCGTCTACCGCACGATGTTCCGCAGCCGGTTGTGGACGATGCGCCAGTACGCCGGCATGGCGACCGCCGCCGAGACCAACGCGCGGTTCCGATACCTGCTCGATCAGGGACAGACGGGCATCAGCGTGGCCTTCGATCTTCCGACCCAGATGGGACTCGACTCCGATCACCCGCGGGCAGAGGGCGAGGTCGGCAAGACCGGCGTGGCGATCGATTCGGTCGACGACATGGCCCGCCTGCTCGACGGCATCCCGCTCGACCGGGTCTCCACATCGATGACGATCAACGCCACGGCGCCGATCCTGCTGCTGCTCTACGAGCTGGTCGCAGAGCAACAGGGCGTCGCTGCGAGCGAGATCAGCGGCACCGTGCAGAACGACATCCTCAAGGAGTACGCGGCACGGGGCACCTACATCTATCCACCGGAACCCTCGATGCGCCTGATCACCGACCTGTTCGCGTACTGCGGTGAGCACGTGCCTCGGTGGAACACGATCTCGATCAGCGGATACCACATGCGTGAGGCCGGGTCGACCGCGGCCCAGGAGATCGCGTTCACGCTCGCCGACGGCATCGCCTACGTGCAGGCGGCGCTCGACGCTGGGCTCGCGATCGACGAGTTCGCGCCCAGACTCTCGTTCTTCTTCGCGTGTCACATGAACTTCTTCGAGGAGATCGCGAAGTTCCGTGCGGCACGGCGCATGTGGGCGCGCATCATGCGCGAGCGGTTCGGCGCCGAGGATCCGAGGAGCTGGATGCTTCGGTTCCACACCCAGACCGGCGGCGCCACGCTCACGGCGCAGCAGCCCGAGGTCAACATCGTGCGCACGGCGCTCGAAGCGCTCGCCGCCGTGCTCGGCGGTACCCAGTCGCTCCATACGAATTCGTACGACGAGGCGCTCGCGCTGCCCACCGAGCACAGCGCGACGATCGCGCTGCGCACGCAGCAGATCATCGGCTTCGAGACGGGTATCACCGAGACGGCCGACCCCGTGGGCGGCTCGTTCTACGTGGAGTCGCTCACGAACGAGCTGGAGCGGCTCGCGACCGAGCTGAACGACGAGGTCGACGCGATGGGCGGGGCCGTCCGCGCCATCGAGGCGGGCTTCTATCAGGACGAGATCCACGAAGCGGCGTTCCGGGTGCAGCAGGGCATCGAGTCGGGCGAGCGCGTCGTCGTGGGTGTGAACCGCTTCGTCGAGGAAGACGAGCAACCGATCGAGCTGCAGCGCATCTCCGAGGCCGAGACCGCGAAGCAGATCGAGCGGGTGCGGGCGTTGCGCGCAGATCGCGATCAGCAGGCGGTCGACGCTGCGCTCGCCGCCGTGGGTGCGGCCGCGGCCGGCACCGACAACCTGCTGCCGCCGATGAAGGAAGCGCTCCGCGCCAGCGCGACCCTCGGAGAGGTGAGCGAAACGCTCCGCCAGACCTTCGGCGAGTACCGTCCCACGACGTAGCTCGCTCCGTTCCGCCGTCGGGTACCGGACACGCCGATGACGTGGGAACATGCGGTTCCCGGAGGATCGGCCGTGACGGACGTCACCACGCTCGAACGGGCTCGACAGGCCCTGGCGGACCACGCCTGGGCCGACGCGTACGAAGGCTTCGCGCAGGCCGCCGAGGCCCGAACGCTGGCGGGAGAAGATCTGGAGCAGCTCGCCGAGGCGGCATGGTGGACCGCCAGGCCCGACGCATGCATCGACGCGTGGGAGCGAGCCTACGAGGCGCATGCGAACGCCGGGAACCCGCCTCGCGCTGCCTACGTTGCGCTCAAGCTCGCCGATCAGTGGAGCGAACGGTTGCAGTCGGCGCAGGCAGCAGGTTGGTTCCGGCGGGCGACCAGGCTGCTCGAAGGGGAACCGGGATGCGTGGAGCAGGGATACCTCGAGCTCGCGATGGCCAAGAGCAGCGGGAGCGTCGACGCGATGATGGGGCACGCGACGGCGGCGCTGGACATCGGCTCGCGGTTCGGCGACCGGGATCTGCAGGCGTTCGGGCTCATGTGCCAGGGCATGGCTCACATCCTGCAGGCGCAGGTGGAAGCGGGCATGTCGCTGATCGACGAGGCCACCGCGGCGGCCGTGGGAGGCGAGCTCTCGCCGTTCGCGACGGGCATCGTGTACTGCTTCATGATCGTGGCGTGCCGCGACCTCGCCGACTACCGGCGGGCGGGAGAATGGACGGAGGCGACGAAGCGATGGTGCGACCGGCAATCCATCAACGGGTTCCCCGGGCACTGCAGGGTTCGTCGGGCGGAGATCATGCGTCTGCGGGGGGCCTTCGCCGAAGCGGAGGACGAGGCTCGTCACGCGGTACGAGAGCTGATCTCGTTCGGAGAGCTCCCCATCGCGGGCGCAGGCTTCTACGAGATCGGTGAGATCCGTCTCCGGATCGGTGATCTGGACGGCGCCGAGGAAGCGTTCACGCAGGCGCATCAGCGCGGGAACGATGCCCAGCCGGGGCTCGCGCTGCTGCAGCTGGCACGGGGTCGTTCCGTGGCGGCCCGGTCTTCGATCCGAGCCGCCCTCGCGGACCAGCCCATCGCGCTGGTCAGAGGCCGTCTGCTTCCGGCTCAGGTCGAGATCGCGTTGGCTGCCCACGACGCGTCGGAGGCTCGCGAGGCGGCCGAAGAGCTGAGCGAGATCGCCTCCGCGTACGCGGCGCCTCTGTGGCAGGCGAGCTCCCACCAGGCGCTCGGGGCGGTGCTCACGTACGAGAGCGACGCGGCTGCAGCGATCGCCGAACTCCGTCGGGCCGTCCGGCTGTGGACCGAAGCAGACCTCCCCTTCGAAACCGCGCAGGCACGCCGATCCCTGGCCATGGCTCATCGGGCACACGGCGACGAAGCATCGGCTCTGCTCGAACTCCAGGCCGCGCGTGCCACGTTCGAGCAGCTGGGTGCGGGCCTCGAGGCGAAGCGCTGCATCTCGTTGATCGATGCGGGCGCTCCGGCCATCGGCATCCGGGTGACGCGGGCATTCATGTTCACCGACATCGTCGGATCGACCAACCTGCTGGAAACGATCGGCGACGAAGCATGGGAGGACGTCGTGCGCTGGCACGACGAGGCCTTGAGGGCGATGATCGAGTCCCACGAGGGGGAGGTCGTTCACTCGACGGGAGACGGCTTCTTCGCGAGCTTCTCCGACATCGACGCCGCCGCCGAGAGCGCGGTCGCGATCCAGCGGCTGCTCGCGGAGCATCGGCGGCGCCATGGGTTCGCCCCACAGGTACGGATCGGGATGCACGCAGCTGAAGCGACGGCCATCGCCGACGACTACGCGGGCCTCGGTGTGCATCAGGCCGCGAGGGTGGGCGCCCTGGCCGAAGGCGGCGAGATCGTGGTGACCCTCGGTTCGTTGCAGGGTCGGTCGATCCCCTATCCCGTCGGGAACGAGCGGACGGTCACCCTGAAAGGCATCGCGCGACCCGTCCCGGTCGCGAGCATCGAGTGGCATCCTGGCTCACCGTGATGGCGAGGTTCGCCTCCTCTCGAAGCGGGGACGAACGGCCGACTCGACGACACGCTTCCGTCGATCCACTCGCAGACGCCTCTCCTCACGTCTCAGGCCGATGTCGTCCCGGTGACGGTCTCGTCGGCCGTTGCGGGCGACGATTCGGCCAGTCGCTGACACAACGTTCGGATGACGCCGAGCGCGGTCTCAGGGCGTTCCCGCAGGATCGACTCGAACTGCGGGCGGGCGATCGATAGGACGCGGACGTCGCCGCGCGCGAGGAGCCCGGCGATGCGCGGCTCGTTCGTGATCACCGCCATCTCGCCCACGACATCCCCGCTGGACCTGACCGCCACGACGCGTCCGCCTGCCGGCTCAGCGGCCCCGTCGTGCGTGACCACCGAAACGTCGCCGCTCACGATGATGTGCATGGCGTCTCCGGGCTCGCCCTGCTCGGCGATCGTGTCCCCGTCGGCGAAGGCATGCTCCTCGGCGATCATCGCGATCGGCTGAAGGTCCTGCGGAGGCAGCTCGGCGAACAGGGCTACCTTCCGCAGGAACAACACGCGTTCCATCGGTGACAACGTCGTCAGGGTGCGCGCCATCATCCCTCCTTCGGGGTCGGGTCGCGCTGCGTCGAGGAGTTCCACGCAGGCTCGGATCCAGTCGTCGGGGTCGTTCGTCAGCCGTTCCCGCAGTGTCGCTGCGTCCATCGGTGTGACCGTGCCCTCCCAGATGCCGAGGAGTGGCGCGACGAGGTCGCGTGCTCCGACACTCTCGATCACCTCGATCGCGTTCGCTCGCTGCTCCGGGTCGGCGACGGCGAGGTTCTCGATCGCCGCAGACATCGCCGCGGTACCTTCCAGGGCCGCTGCCGCACGAAGGGCGAGCGTCGCCTCCCGTTGCGACCTGGACACCAGCGAGTCCCGCAGCAACACGGACCGATCGCCGGCACCGAGGTCGACCGACACCGCGAGACGATGGCTCTCGACGGCGACGGCCACCATCTCCGATGCGAACCGCCGTACCCGCTCCGCGTGCCCGTCGAGCGCGACGTACTGCAACGCGGCCGTCGCCCCTTCCCGACGCGTCGGAGCGTCGAGCGACTCGACGACCGCCGGCGTCCCCGCCGGGCCGATCATCCCGAACGCCTCAGCGACGGCTGTGCGAACCATCCGGTGCTCGTCCGCGAGCGCCGGGGTGAGGAGCGCCACAGCCCGAGCGGCATCGGAGGAGGCGATCGTTCGTGCCGCCCCGGCGCGCACCATCGGAGCCGGGTCGGAGAGCGCGGCCGTGGCGCTCGCGAACAGGCCGTCGCTCCCGAGACCGCGCATCGCGTCGAGCGCTGCGGTGCGGGCGAGCGGGTCGGGATGCGCGACCAGGTCGGCCAGCGTCGCGAACGCGGTGGCGGCGTGCGCTCCTTCCACGAGGGCTGCCGCGGCCCTCGCTCGAACGATCGGATCTGCGTCGTGCAGCGCGTCAGCGAGCGCGGTGGCGGACTCCGCGTCCTCAGGGGACCCCGCGAGTGCTTCGACGACCGCGCGGCGAACGCTCGCCTCGCGATCACGGGAGCGCTCGATGATGGCTGCCCGGGAGATGCCCGTCGGGGCTCGAGCGAGTGACTCGACGACCGCCGCGCGGACCTCTGCGTCGTCGTCGTGGAGGTGGGCGAGGAGCGGCTCGGACGCCGAGTCCGGGTCCATCTCACCCAGCACGTGCGCGGCAACCCGTCGCACGCGGGGATCGGCCGCGGCCAGACCTTCCACCGCGGCGGTCATCGCCGCTCGATCCGATCGATGCAACGCGAACGGTTCCGACCCGGCGGGGTCGGCATCGAACACCTTCGGTCGCCCCTCTCGCAGGGCCCGCACGAGCTCGATGGGGTAGGCACGCCGAACGCCGATCATCGCGACGGTCGCGAGGACGGCCGACACGAGTCCGATCGTGGACAGGGTCGTGGGATCGAGCGATGTGCCGACGAGGGCGACCACGCCGGCGAGCACCGTGCCGACCTGGGTGGGGCCTCCGTAAGGAACGCACGTGTCTGATCCCGCCGATCCGACGGCACCGTGTTGATGACGGCCTCCCAGGAGCTGACGGCGCCGCCCGACATCCAGGCCACCTGGGTGAACCTGAACACAGCGAGGATCGCGAACGTGGACTCGATCGAGAGCACACCGAACGCGGCGACGTACAGGATGGGAAGCACGAGCAGCACCGTCGGCACTCCGAAGCGAGCGAGCAGGCGGTTCGTGACGAACAGCGACAGCAGGAACGCGACCCCGGTCGAGAGACCGAAGAAGAGGCCGAAGAACCCCGCCAGCTCGTCGGGGTCGGGGTACCGAGCGGTAGCAGCTCGGAGAACGGGAGGTAGAGGGAGAAGAACAACAGGGAGAACAGGATCGAGCCGAACGCCAGCCAGCGCATCAGCGTCGAGCGCCGCACGTAGTGCAGCCCGGCCAGGAGCTGTTCGACCGGACCGTGGTCGCGGGCGCGGCACGGCGGCCCCGCCCCGACCCTCCACCGCGAGCAGCCGGCACCGAGGACCACGACCACGGCCAGCGTGGCGATCCAGACGAGCAGCAGGTTGGGGGCGCCGATCCAGGACGCCAGCGGCTTCGTCACCAGACCGCCGAGCACGTATCCGAGCACGCCGCCCGCTCCGATCAACGGGAAGAACCGTTGGCCTGTCGCGTGTCGGTGACGAGGCCGGCGAGCCCCACACGGAGAGACCGACGAGGGACTGCCCGCTCCCTGCAGCAGCCACAACGCCTGCGTGATCCAGGCGACATCGGCTGCCAGCGCGATCCGACCCGCAGCCGCGACCGCCGCGAGCACGATCGGGATCAGCAGGCACGCGCGCCCTCGTCCGACCCGGCCGAGCAGCGCACCGAACCCGAGCGTCAACAGGAACATCGTCACGCCGAGCGCGAGGTACATCACAGGAGGCTTCGAAACCCGTAGCGAGCGAAGAACAGTGCCTCGACGCCGCTCCCGCCGAT
The DNA here is from genome assembly GCA_963790335.1 of uncultured Actinomycetes bacterium. Lineage (GTDB taxonomy): Bacteria > Actinomycetota > UBA4738 > UBA4738 > HRBIN12 > JAOUEA01. Next base: position 49,077 of record CAWBOB010000011.1, read on the forward strand.
CATCAGGCCGGCGGATGCGAAGAACGACACGGTGACCGCGAAGCCCACGGGCGGCCCTCGCCCGGCCGCAGACCGAGGAACCTCGCGACCGTGCCGTGGCAGCTTGGGCATGAGCGGAATCCTTAGTCTCCCCGGAGGAGCGCTCCGCCAGCCTACGGGTCTTGCCGGGCCCCAGTCGGACGGTAGCGGGGCCGGCAGCGGCGAGTCCGGCGATGCCGAGCAGAACCCGACGACGCCAGGCGTGCACCGCGCAGGTCCCCGCCCCGATGACGAGGCAGGCGATCCCGACCCCGAGCTCCACGAGCCAAGTGACAGTCTCGACGCGGCGGACCGTAGCAGCGGGAGGCTCGCGTCGTCTCTTAGGCTTCGAGGCATGGACGTCGCGATCGTCGGGGGCACGGGCGCCGAGGGGTCGGGCTGGCCTTGCGCCTCGCCGGCGCCGGGCACCACGTCACGATCGGCTCACGCTCGGCGCAGAGGGCGACGAGGCCGTCACGAAAGCGAAGGAGACGCTCGGCCCGGTGCGCCGGTCGACCGCGCCGAAAACGCGGAGGCGGTGCCCGGCGCCGAGGTCGTGGTCGTGACGGTGCCGTTCGCCGGCATGATCGAGATCTACGGTTCCATCGCGCCGGCGCTGCAGCCGAGGCCAGGTCGTGCTCGACGCCACCAGTCCGCTCATGGTCGCGGTCGGCGGCAAGGCGTGGGAGGCGATCCGCCCTTGGCAGGGATCGGCGGCCGAGCTCGCCGCTTCGCTCGTGCCCGAGGGGGTCGCGTTGGTGGCGGGCTTCCACACCGTTGCTGCGCACTCGCTCACCGCGCTCGACCGAGCGGTGGACTCCGATGCGTTGCTCT